>NZ_QFYQ01000001.1:2548000-3185000 GCF_003254475.1 Phenylobacterium soli | reverse complement strand
AAGCTTAAGCCGTTAGGTGTAGGCGCAGCGAAAGCGAGTCTGAATAGGGCGAATAAGTACGTCGCATGACGACCCGAAACCAGGTGATCTATCCATGAGCAGGTTGAAGGCTGGGTAACACCAGCTGGAGGACCGAACCCGTGAATGTTGAAAAATTCTGGGATGACTTGTGGATAGGGGTGAAAGGCCAATCAAACCTGGACATAGCTGGTTCTCCGCGAAATCTATTTAGGTAGAGCGTCAGACGAATTCCTCGGGGGGTAGAGCACTGGATGGATGCGGGCGGCGCGAGCTGTACCAATTCTAACCAAACTCCGAATACCCGAGAGAACTATCTGGCAGACACACGGCGGGTGCTAACGTCCGTCGTGAAAAGGGAAACAACCCTAACCATCATCTAAGGCCCCCAAGTAACGGCTAAGTGGGAAACGATGTGGGATTGCTTTGACAACCAGGATGTTGGCTTAGAAGCAGCCATCATTTAAAGAAAGCGTAACAGCTCACTGGTCAAGCGATCCTGCGCGGAAAATGTAACGGGGCTCAAGCCGTTCGCCGAAGGTATGGGTGTGCGCAAGCACGCGGTAGCGGAGCGTTCCGTAAGCCTGTGAAGGTCAGTCGTGAGGCTGGCTGGAGGTATCGGAAGTGAGAATGCTGACATGAGTAGCGACAAAGAGTGTGAGAGACACTCTCGCCGAAAGTCCAAGGGTTCCTGCGTAAAGCTAATCTGCGCAGGGTTAGCCGGCCCCTAAGGCGAGGCCGAAAGGCGTAGTCGATGGGAACCAGGTGAATATTCCTGGGCCAGTTGGAAGTGACGAATTCCGTAAATTGTCGGGGCTTACTGGATTGCTCCCGGCAGTGAAGGAGTTCCTGGAAATAACTCCAACAGAGACCGTACCCGAAACCGACACAGGTGGACTGGTAGAGCATACCAAGGCGCTTGAGAGAACTATGCTGAAGGAACTCGGCAAATTGCACGCGTAACTTCGGGATAAGCGTGACTCACCTTGCGCAAGCAAGACTGAGTGGCACAGGCCAGGGGGTAGCGACTGTTTATCAAAAACACAGGGCTCTGCGAAGCCGTAAGGCGACGTATAGGGTCTGACGCCTGCCCGGTGCCGGAAGGTTAAAAGGAGGGGTGCAAGCTCCGAATTGAAGCCCCGGTAAACGGCGGCCGTAACTATAACGGTCCTAAGGTAGCGAAATTCCTTGTCGGGTAAGTTCCGACCTGCACGAATGGCGTAACGACTTCCCCACTGTCTCCAGCATAGGCTCAGCGAAATTGAATTCCCCGTGAAGATGCGGGGTTCCCGCGGTCAGACGGAAAGACCCTATGAACCTTTACTGCAGCTTCGCCTTGGCGTTAGCGTCAACATGTGTAGGATAGGTGGGAGGCTATGAAACCGGGGCGCCAGCTCCGGCGGAGCCATCCTTGAAATACCACCCTTGTTGTCGCTGACGTCTAACCGCGGCCCGTTATCCGGGTCCGGGACATGGCGTGGCGGGCAGTTTGACTGGGGCGGTCGCCTCCCAAAGTGTAACGGAGGCGCGCGATGGTGGGCTCAGAGCGGTCGGAAATCGCTCGTCGAGTGCAATGGCATAAGCCCGCCTGACTGAGAGACTGACAAGTCGATCAGAGACGAAAGTCGGCCATAGTGATCCGGTGGTTCTGTATGGAAGGGCCATCGCTCAACGAATAAAAGGTACTCTAGGGATAACAGGCTGATTTTGCCCAAGCGTCCACAGCGACGGCAAAGTTTGGCACCTCGATGTCGGCTCATCACATCCTGGGGCTGGAGCAGGTCCCAAGGGTTCGGCTGTTCGCCGATTAAAGTGGTACGTGAGCTGGGTTCAGAACGTCGTGAGACAGTTTGGTCCCTATCTGCCGTGGGTGTACGAAGCTTGAGAGGATCTGTCCCTAGTACGAGAGGACCGGGATGGACACACCTCTGGTGGACCTGTCGTGGCGCCAGCCGCGCAGCAGGGTAGCTAAGTGTGGAATAGATAACCGCTGAAAGCATCTAAGCGGGAAACTAACCTCAAAACAAGGCTTCGCCGAGAGCCGTGGTAGACCACCACGTTGATAGGCCAGGTGTGGAAGTGCGGCGACGCATGGAGCTTACTGGTACTAATCGCTCGATCGGCTTGATCGTTCTTATCAAAACTCATGGATGCTTTGGCTTGCCAAAGCTGACGATGATGTCTTCGCATCCGCTTTGTTGACCTGGTGGTTTTGCCGGGGGGTCCCCACCCGATCCCATTCCGAACTCGGTCGTTAAGCCCCTCTGGGCCGATGGTACTTCGTCTTAAGACGCGGGAGAGTAGGTCGCTGCCAGGTCTACCAAGCGGATGCACAGGTCACCCTTCAATCACGATATCGAACACCGGCTTCGCCGCGGGGTGGAGCAGCCCGGTAGCTCGTCAGGCTCATAACCTGAAGGTCACAGGTTCAAATCCTGTCCCCGCACCCAAGTTCACGGCCCTCGCAATCGCGGGGGCCGTTTTCGTTTGGGCGCATCACGACGCGCGCCTGGCAGAGCTGAGGCCCGTGAGAGCGGCGGGCGATCTGGAGCGCCCGCAGCGGCGCGCAGGCCGCGCTGCGCCGCGATCCGCGCGGGAAGGGCGCGCCGGCGCAGTATTCGCCCAGCGGGCGGCGAGCTGATCTGGGAATTGGCGAAGTAAAGACTCAGACGAGCCGAGGAGCGCCGGTACGGATGGCGCCGGCCTGTCGGGAGGGGCAGGCCCGGGTGTTGGCTAGGCCGCCAGGCGTTCCAGGACGTCCCACTTGCGGACGCGGAACTGCCGGCAGGAGGCGAATTCGACCACCTTGGAGGACTGCAGCTGGGTCAGCATGCGGGAGACGGTCTCGATGGTCAGGCCGAGGTAGTCGGCGATGTCCTGGCGGCCCATCGGCAGGGCGATGGCCTCGGCCTCGCCGCGGCTGGCGAGGTCCATCAGGAAGGTGGCGACCTTCTCGGCGGCGGTCTTGCGGCCGAGCAGCAGGACGTGGTCCTGGGCCCGCTCGAGGTCGCGGCACGCAGCTTCCCAGATAGCCCGGTCGAGCTCGCCTTCGTCGGCCTGGGCCTTCAGCGACGAGCGCTTGACCACCTGGATGGTGCAGTCGCAGAGCGCCTCGGCCGAGTAGCGGTGCTGGGCGCCGACCTCGAGGCCGAACAGGTCGCCGGCCTGGTAGAAGTCGCCCACCTGGCGGCGGCCGTCGGAGAGCAGGCGGGTCGTCCGCACCACGCCCTCGACCACGCGATAAATCAAATCGGCGTCTTCCTCCTGGGCGTAGACTTCCTCGTCCTTGGCGAAGGTCATGCGCACGCCGAGCCGGTCCATCACCTCGGTGAGGTTGTGGGACCGGATGCCCGTCCGGGCGTCGTCGAGGGGATAGGCGAGGGTCATGGCGGCGGCTCCGTCGGATGGAGCGATTGGTAATCAGCGCCGCGTAACCCCGAAATTCGTGGCGATCACTTACGGGGTTTTCCTTAGACGGGATGTCCAAGGACAAACGGTCCTAGGACGGGTTGTCCCGTTTTCCGCCGCGCGGCCGGTTCCCACCGTCAGGGCTCGGTGTCGAGGCGGGCCGTGGCGGCGACGACGTCGGCCGGCGGATCCTGGAAGCCCGTCCAGTCGAGATCCTTCTTGAGCGTCACCGACCAGCGCTCCAGCCAGTCGTCGCCGTTCGCATCGGCCTGGACCTCGGCGATGGCGTAGGCGGGATCGCGCATGACCACGTCCAGCGGGGACGGCGTCAGGCCGCGGGTGCGGAGCATGGCCGCGAGGTCGCCGAGGCTGTCGGCGTTGAGGCGGCTGGCGTGCAGCAGCATGACGAGGTCCGGGCGCCGGCCGAGCAGCTCCAGCGCCGCCTTGCGATACCAGTCCAGGCAGATGGCGGTGTAGGCGAGGTATTCGCCCTGGATCGCCGCGGCGGCGCCGCGGTCGCCCTTCAGGATCGCCTCGTCGTAGGGCAGGGCGAACTGGTCGTCGGAGTTCACCACCGTCACCGGCGCGATGCGATAGCCGTTGGCGGCCAGCCAGGCCTCGATCCGCCGCTGGTCGGCCAGGGTCGGGCCGGTCTCGAGATAGGGATGGCGGAACCAGCGCGGCGTGCGGTGGGCGGGGGCAAGGATCTGGCGCAGCAGGGCGTCGTCGCGGGCGATGTCGGCGATGTAGGCCTCGGCGCCCATCTTGTTGGGCGAGCCGTGCGAATAGGTGTGATTGCCGAGCTCGACCCCGGCCCGGATCCAGCGGCCCAGGAGGGCGGCGCGGACCGCCGGCGTATCCTCGAACTTGTCACCCACCACGAAACCGATCGCCGGCAGGCGCTCGCGGCGCAGGTCGGCCAGCAGCCGGCGCGTGGTCGTCGTGGCGTAGGCGGGATCCTCGGACAGGCTGAGGGTCGGCAGGTCGTCGAAGGTCAGCGCCACGCGTTCGGCGGCGGCCGGATGCGGCGCGGCGATGAGGAAAAGGATCAGGATCGCCGCCCAGCGGATCATCTTCGCCCTAACGCCTTCCGTGTCTCCGAGGTTGTCCGAACTGGGCTGCGTCGCTGCAGAAGGGAAGCGGCGCGTCCCGGTGATGCGATTTTTCGCTGCTGCGCCAGAAAAGCGTGACCTTTTCGGGGCCAAAATCTCTTTTGTTATTGAGGGAACCCTGCGGCCAAGCTGGACTCCCTCGGTTCTAGAAAGGCGCGCCCATGAGCCCGTTCGCCGCCGTCCACGCAGTCGACCCTGTCCAGATCGCCATCGCCTCGGCCGCGGTGCTCTGGCCGCTGGCGCTTGGATTGAGCCTGGTGCTGTGGACCAAGGCGCGGGCCGCCGAGCGGCGGCGCAAGCTGGCGCTCATCGACGGCGGGCTGAAGGGCATGTTCCGCAGCCTCGAGGCCCGGCCGGTCCCCGGCCGGCTGGAACTGGTGGTCGAGGCGCTCGAGGAGAGCGCCGCCGTTCCGGCCCGACCGGCCGTGGCGCAGGCCAGCCGCAAGGCCGAGCGGGCTTCCTGATCTCCAGGTCTTTTCGCGCCTCTCGTCAGGCGTTGCGCGCCATCAGGCCGCCGTCCACCGGGATGGTGACGCCGGTGATGTAGCTCGCCGCCGGCAGGCACAGGCTGAGGGTCATGTGCGCCACCTCCTCGGGCCGGCCATAGCGGCCCGTGGCCGTGCGCCGCTTGGCGAAGGTCGCCTTGTCCTCCTCCGAGATCGCCTCGGTCATGCCGGTGAGGATCGGCCCCGGGCAGATGCAGTTCACGGTGATCCCCTCGCGGCCGAGCTCCACGGCGAGCGCCCTGGTGAGGCCGGTGACGCCGGCCTTGGCCGCCGCGTAGGTGGAATCGCGCGAGGTGGCGCCGAGGGCCTCGGTGGAGGCGATGTTGACGATCCGCGGCGAGGCCGACTTGCGCAGATGCGGCAGGGCCGCGCGGATGGTCCGCTGGTGGGCGGTCAACAGGATCGAGACCGAGCGGTCCCAGACCGCCTCGTAGTTGGCCGCGTCGATCGCCGCGAAGCCCGAAACGCCGGCGTTGTTGATCAGGATGTCGAGGCCGCCGAAGCGCGCCGCGACCTCGGCCGTCACCCGCTCGATGGCGGCGGGATCGGAGACGTCGAGGGCCCATGCCTCGGCGCTCTGGCCCCGGGCTTTCAGCTCGTCGGCGAGCGCGCGGACAGGACCTTCGTGGACATCGGTGGCGGCGACATTGGCGCCCTCGGCGGCGAAGACCTCGGCCGTGGCGCGGCCCATGCCGCTGCCCGCGCCGGTGACGAGGACGGTGAGGCCTTTGACGGAACGGCTCAGGGTCATGACAGGGAAAGCCCTCCATCGACGATCAGGGTCTGGCCGACCACGTAGGCGGCCAGGGGCGAGGCGAGGAACAGGGCGGCGCCGGCCATGTCGCGCGGTGTGCCCATGCGGCCGAGCGGGATCGCGCGGATGGCGCCTTCGCGCCGCTCGGGATGCTCGGTCGTGACCTTGGTGAGCTTGGTGTCGACGAGGCCGGGGGCCAGGCCGACGACGCGGATGCCCTCCCGCGCCCAGGCCTCGCCCAGGGTCTTGGTCAGGCTGACCGCGCCAGCCTTGGAGGCCGCGTAGGCCGGGTTGCCGCGGTTGGACTGGAAGCCGGAGACCGAACTGACGATGATGATCGTGCCGCCGCGGGCGGCGAGCGCGTCGTGGAACTTGTTGGCGCAGTCCATCAGGCTGTCGAGGTTGACCGCCATCACGTGATCCCAGCCTTCGGGCTGGAACTCGCCGCGCCTGTAGACCACCGTGCCTTGACAGAGGACGAGGACGTCCAGGGCGTCGAAGCCCTTGGCCTGTTCGATCTCGGCGCGTCTGGAGACGTCGACCTTGGCGTAGTGCAGGCCGCTGAGGTCAGAGCCCTCGACGCCCTCATAGTCGGCGGCCGTGGCGCGGGTGCCCCAGACGTGAACCTCGGCCCCGCGTTCGCGGAACTCATGGCAGATCCCGTTGCCGATGCCGCTCGATCCCCCGACGACGAGGACCCGCTTCCCTGAGAAATCCAGCTCGTTCATCTACGCCCCTCGTCAACGCCCCTTGAACACCGGCTCGCGCTTCTCGAGGAAGCTCGCGACGCCTTCCTTGTGGTCTTCCGTCTTCATCAGCCGCCGGATCTCGGCGATGGCCCAGGTCCCGATCTCGCGCGCGTCGCCATAGGCGGTGCGCTGCAGCCCCGCCTTGAGCGCCTGCACGGCGAGAGGCGGGTTGGCGGCGATGCGCCCGGCGAGCTCGACGGCGCGCGGCATCAGCTGGTCGTGGGCGGTGACCTCGCCGACGAGGCCGATGCGCAGCGCCTCCGCGGCGTCGAAGATGTCGCCCGTGAACAGCAGCTCGGCGGCCTTGGCCGGGCCGACCACCGAGGGCAGGCGGTAGAAGCCGCCCACGTCGCAGACCAGGCCCCGCTTGACGAACAGCTCGCCGAACTTCGCCTTCTCGGAGGCGATGCGGATGTCGGCGAAGAGCGCCAGCTCCATCCCCCAGCCGACCGCCGCGCCGTTGACCGCGGCGATCATCGGCTTCGCGCACTCCAGCGCGGCCATGGCCGCCGGCGTCGGCGTCGGTTCGCGCGGGGCGGCGGAGGCCGAGACCGCCTTCGGCCCCGCCATGATCTCGCCGACGTCGTCGCCGGAGCAGAAGGCCGGGTCCGCGCCGGTGACCACGACGCAGCGCACCTCCGGATCGGCGGACGCGGCGCGAAGGCTCGCCTCCAGCTCGTCATAAGCCTGATAGTTCAGAGCGTTACGTCGGTGTGGGCGATTGAGGGTGACGACCGCCACATGCCCCTCGCGGCGCACGGCGATGCACTCGAAAGCCCTCGTCTCCTCCAGGATGGCGCTCATGGCTGGCCCCTTTTTCTTTGATGCTGGCACGCGGGGCGGCAGGGTCAATGATAACGCCGGGTCACTCTTGCAACGGCGAGGAAGCCGGGGAACATGGCCGCCGTCGGGGAGGTGTCCCCGCCTGGCCCTCGGGGAGGAGCATGCCGGAATTCCGCATCGTCGACGCGGGCGAGGTGAAGCTGCGCTGCGCGATCGAAGGCGAGGGGCCGCTCGTCGTGCTGGTGCACGGCTTCCCGGAGAGCTGGTTCTCGTGGCGCCACCAGTTGAAGCCGATCGCCGAGGCCGGCTTCACCGCCTGCGCCATCGACGTGCGCGGCTATGGCGGGTCGGACAAGCCGCACCCGGTGGAAGCCTACGCCATGCGCCACCTGACGGCGGACGTGGTCGGGGTGGCCGACGCCCTGCAGCCGGGCCGTCCGGCGATCCTGGTCGGCCACGACTGGGGCGCGCCGATCGTCTGGAACACCGCCCTGACGCGGCCGGACCGGATCGCCGCGGTGGCCGGACTGTCGGTGCCCTACATGGGCGTGCCGAGCCGGCCGTTCACCGAGGTGTTCGACGCGCTCTTCACCCAGCGCAACCGCTTCTTCTACCAGGCCTATTTCCAGAAGGTCGGGCCGCCCGAGGCGGAGGCCGAGGCCGACGTGCGCGGCTTCCTGCGCAAGTTCTACTATTCGATCTCGGGCGACGCGCCGGAAGGCAGCTGGCCCCAGAAGCCGGCCGATGCGACTCTGCTCGAGGGCCTGCGCGATCCGCACCCGTTCCCGGCCTGGCTCAGCGAAGAGGACCTCGACTACTACGTGGCCGAGTTCGAACAGTCGGGCTTCCGCGGCCCGATTAACCGCTACCGCAACCACGAGAGCGACTTCGCCTGGCTGCAGGGGTGGGCCGACAAGAAGATCGAGCAGCCGGCGCTCTACATCGGCGGGACCAAGGACCCGGCGGCGACGGGCTTCGGCCGCGTGGCCGACCCGGTGGCGGCCATGAAGCCCTTCGTGCGCGACCTGAAGGGCGGCCACATGCTGGAAGGCTGCGGACACTGGACACAACAGGAGCGTCCGCAGGAGGTGACCGACCTCCTTGTGGATTGGCTCAAGGCGCTCTGAAGGCGCCGGCAAGGGAGGTTTCGATGGACGAGCTGATCATCCGCCAGGAGGGCGAGGTCGCCTGGGTGACCATGAACCGGCCCGACCGGCTGAACGCGCTGAACCCGACGCTGGTGGAGGCCCTGCGCGAGTTCTTCGTCGGGCTCTACTGGCGGCGCGACGTGCGCGTGGTGGTGCTGCAGGGGGCGGGCAACGCCTTCTGCGCCGGGCTCGACCTGAAGGACCGCAACCAGGCCAATTCGCGCCACTCGATCGGCGCGGGCCTGACCGGCCAGCGGCGGATCAGCGAGATCGTCATCGCCATGCGCCGCTGCCCGCAGCCGATCATCGCCTGCGTCAACGGGGCGGCGGCCGGCGGTGGCTTCGCCCTGGCCCTGGCTTCCGACGTGCGGATCGCCACCCCGAAGACCAAGATGAACGCCGCCTTCATCCGCATCGGCCTGTCGGCCTGCGACATCGGCGTCAGCTACTTCCTGCCGCGGATGGTCGGCAGCTCGGTGGCCGCGGAATACATGCTGACCGGCCGCTTCATCGACGCGGAGCGGGCCTACCAGCTCGGCCTCGTCAGCCGGATCGTCGAGCCGACCGCCATGGAGGCCGAGGCCCGCGGCTTCGTCGAGGACATGCTGCACGCGACCCCGCTGGGCCTGCGCCTGACCAAGGAGGCGCTGAACCACGCCGTCGACGCCCAGGGGCTGGAGGCGGCGATCGCCATGGAGGACCGCAACCAGATCCTCTGCAGCGCAGACGGCGACTTCCCCGAGGGCGTCCGCGCCTTCCTCGAGAAGCGCAAGCCGGTCTACGAGAACCGGGAAGGCTAAGGCCGTGATCGAGCTCTACCACTGCGCCGACGCCCGCTCGTTCCGGGCCCTGTGGGCGCTGGAGGAACTGGGCCTCGACTACGAGCTCCACCTCCTGCCGTTCCCGCCGCGGTTCAAGGCGCCGGAGTACCTGGAGGTCAATCCGCTGGGCACCATCCCGGCGATGATCGACGGGCCGACCTTCATGACGGAGTCGGCGGCCATCGTTCAGTACCTCGTCACCCGCTACGGCCCGAGCCCGCTGGCGGTGGAGGTCAAGGATCCGGCCTACGGCGCCTGGCTCAACTGGCTGCACTTCGGCGAGGCGACCCTGACCTTCCCGCAGACGCTGGTGCTCCGCTACCGGGTGCTCGAGCCCGGGCGGCTGGAGGCGGCGGCCGACGACTACGCCCGCTGGTTCCTCTCGCGCCTGAAGCACGTGGACCGCGCCCTGGCCGGCGGCCAGGAATGGCTGTGCGCCGGCCGGTTCACCGCGGCCGACATCTCGGTGGGCTATGCGCTGCTGCTGGCGAACCAGTTGAAGCTGCTGGGCGAGGTCGCGCCGAGCATCCAGGCCTATTGGGAGCGGCTGAAGGCGCGCCCTGCGTTCCAGGCCGCCAAACGCGCCCAGAAGGGCGAGCTTTCGGACATCCTGGCATGACCTTGAAGCTCTACGACCACCCGCTGTCGCCCTACGCCCAGAAGGTGAAGATCCTGATGCGCGAGAAGGGGCTGGCCTTCCAGGCGGTGATGCCGGGCGGCCTCGGGGCCGGCGGCGCGCAGGGGGCCTTTGTCGCCGCCAGCCCGCGCGCCGAGGTGCCGGCGCTGGAGGACGGCGAGGTGCGGGTCTTCGATTCCACCATCATCCTCGAGTACCTGGAAGACGCCTATCCGGAGCCGGCCCTGCGGCCCTCCGTCGCCGCGGACCGGGCGCGGGTGCGGATGCTCGAGGAGGTGATGGACACCCACTTCGAGGCGATCACCTGGGGCCTGTCGGAACTGGCCTGGTTCCGCCGGGCCGAGGGCGAGCTCGCCGAGACCATCCGCGCCAATGCGGCGCGCCAGATCGCCGGCTTCTACCGCTGGCTGGACGGCGAGCTCGGCGATAGGCCGTGGTTCAACGGCGAGGCCTTCGGCTGGGGCGACCTCTGCGTGGTCCCGTTCGTCAACGGCGCGGTGGGGCAGGGCCATGCGGTCCCGGCCGGCTCGCGGCTCGCCGACTGGCTGGCGCGGGCCAACGCGCGGCCGTCGGTGGCGGCGACGGTGAACGATGTCCGCACCTGGCAGTCGGGCGCGAGCATGGGCGACGTGGCCGAGCTGGTCGCCAAGGGGCTGTTCAAGCGCGAGTACCGCGACCATCGCCTGGAGTGGATGATCAAGAGCGGCGGGCTCGAGGTCGTGGTCCAGGGCGTGGCGCGCGACAACATCCGCTTCGCACCGGAGTTCGGCTGATGCCCCAGAGCGCCCCCGACTTCATCCTGCACCACTACGACACCTCGCCGTTCTCGGAGAAGGCGCGGGTGATGTTCGGGATCAAGGGCCTGGCCTGGGGCTCGGTGATCCAGCCGGTGATCATGCCCAAGCCGGAGCTGATCCCGCTGACCGGCGGCTATCGCCGCATCCCGGTGATGCAGATCGGCGCCGACGTCTATTGCGACACCCAGGTGATCATGGCCGAGATCGAGGCGCGTGCGCCGACCCCTCGGCTGGTCCGCGGCGGCGACTGGGCGGTCAACATCTGGGCCGACCGGCTGTTCTTCCAGGCCACCGTGGCGGTGGTGTTCGGCGAGATCGGCGACAACGTGCCGGCTGAATTCGTCAAGGACCGCGAGAAGCTTTCCGGGCGGCCCTTCGACACTGCGGGGATGAAGGCCGCGGCGGTCCCGATGAAGGCCCAGTGGCGCTCGCACGCCGCCTGGATCGAGGCGGGGCTGGCGGACCAGGATTTCCTCGGCGGATCGACGCCGTCCCTGGCCGACGTGGCCGCCTACATGAACGTCTGGTGGCTATCGGGCGCAGCGCACGGGGCCGCCGAGGCCCTGCTGGCGGCTTTCCCGAAGGTGCGGGCCTGGAAGGGCAGGATGCGTGGCGTCGGCCATGGCCAGCGCCGCGACATGACCGGCGCCGAGGCGCTGGCCGTGGCCCGCGCCGCCGACCCGGTCGCGCCGCCGCCCCACGACGACACAGATCCTCTCGGCCTGCAGCCCGGCGCCGCCGTCGCCGTGGCGGCCGACGACTATGGCCGCGATCCCATCGAGGGGCGGCTCGTCGCCCCGACGCCGGACCGCGTGGTGATCGGCCGCGAGAGCGCCGACCTCGGCCGGCTCAACATCCACTTCCCGCGCATCGGCTACACGATCGCGCGCGCCTGAACATCGAGAGAAGGAACTGACATGAACGACCGCGTGACCGTGACCATCCAGGACGGCGTCGCCGACGTGCGCCTGGTCCGCACGGACAAGATGAACGCCCTCGACAACGCCATGTTCGCCGCCCTGGTTGAGACCGGCGAGCGCCTGAAGACCGAGAGGGGCGTGCGGGCGGTGGTGCTGTCCGGCGACGGCCGCGCCTTCTGCGCGGGCCTCGACATGGGCAACTTCGCGGCCATGGCCTCCGGCGAGCGCAAGGGCGGCCAGAGCTCGGCCGGCGGCAACCTGCTGGCGGCCAACCGCACCGCGGGCGGCGCCAACCACGCCCAGCAGGCCTGCATGGTCTGGCGCGAGATCCCCGTGCCGGTGATCGGCGCGATCCACGGCGTCGCCTTCGGCGGCGGCTTCCAATTGGCGCTGGGCTGCGACCTGCGCTTCGTGACGCCGGACGTGAAGCTGGCGATCCTCGAGATCAAGTGGGGCCTCGTCCCCGACATGGCCGGCATCGCCCTGGCCCGCGGCCTGGTGCGCGACGACGTCATGCGCGAACTCACCTGGACGGGCCGGATCTTCAACGGCGAGGAGGCGGTCCAGATGGGCCTGGCCACCCGCGTCTGCGCCGATCCCCGCGCCGAGGCCCTGGCGCTCGCCCGCGAGATCGCCGGCAAGAACCCCGACGCGATCCGCGCCGGCAAGCGCCTGGTCAACATGATGGCCGAAGCCGACCAGCCGGCCATCCTGCTCGAAGAGAGCCGGGAACAGACTGCGCTGATCGGCTCACCCAATCAGGTCGAGGCGGTGACGGCGAACCTGCAGAAGCGGGAACCCAAGTTCGCCGACTGACCGCCGCGTCCTTAGCGCTGGGCCAGGGTGAGACCGAGGCCCGGCGCCTGGGCGAACGTGGCCTTCACGGTGGCGTCGACGCAGAGGCGCCTGGCGTCCACCGGGAAGCTCGCGCCCACGGTCTCGCGCCAGCACAGGCTCTCGGCGGCCTTGACGACCTCGGCCCTGATCTGGTCGGCGGTCTTGCCCTGGGTGCTGATGCGGATGGATTGCGCGTTGGCCGAGGTGGCGAGGAGGGCGGCGGCGGCCGCCATCGGAAGCATACGAAGCGTGTTGGTCGCGAGCATGTTGTCGGGTCCGGATTGAGGTTGAAACCAACCCGTTTCCCGGCGTTCCTCTTGGCGTCGGTCGGAGACTGTCGACCGGGCTCGACGCCTGAGGAGATGAGGCCCGCGACTCAGCGACGTCTTCAAAACAGATCGGTCGCCGGCGGATGAATTCGCGGGCGGCGCCCAAGAGCTTGGCAGTCGACGCCGCCGAAACGGGCGATGGCGCCGCTCAGCCGCGGCCGATGAACGGCATCTTGGTGGCCATCACCGTCATGAACTGGACGTTCGCCTCGGGCGGCAGCCCGGCCATGTAGAGCACGGCGTCGGCCACGGCCTGCACGTCCATCACCGGCTCCGGCGCGATCGAGCCGTCGGCCTGCATCACGCCCTTGGCCATGGCGCGGGTCATCTCCGTGCCGGCGTTGCCGATGTCGATCTGGCCGCAGGCGATGCCATAGGCCCGGCCGTCCAGCGCGGTGGAGCGCGTCAGGCCGGTGATCGCGTGCTTGGTGGCGGTGTAGGCGGCGGAACGCGGCCGGGGCGCGTGGGCCGAGATCGAGCCGTTGTTGATGATCCGCCCGCCGCGCGGCTCCTGCGCCTTCATCACCCGGAACGCGGCCTGGGTGCAGAGGAAGGCGCCGGTGAGGTTCACGTCGACGACCCGCTTCCAGGCCTCGAGCGGCAGGTCCTCCAGCGGGACCGGAGGCGCGCCGGTCCCGGCGTTGTTGAACAGCAGGTCGAGGCGCCCGAAGCGCGCCGTCACCGCCTCGAACAGACGGGCCACGGAGTCCGCGTCGGCGACATCGGTGACGAAGGGCAGGGCTCGGCCGGGCGCGTCGGCCTGGCCGGCGGTCTCCTCCAGCAGCTCGGCGCGGCGCCCAGCAAGGCCCACGGACCAGCCGTGGTTCAGCAGCGCGAGCGCCACGGCCCGGCCGATGCCGGTTCCGGCCCCGGTGACGATGGCGACCTTGCCCGTTCCGTCGTGCATGGCCTCTTGGTAGCGGCGATCGGGGGCAGGGGCCAGCGATCAGCCGCGGTCGAGGTCCTGGGCCATACGCAGGTGCTTCTGCAGGTCCGGCAGGGTCTGGCCGGCGAGCTGGCCGACGGGGCCGCCCATCCGCGCCTCATGGCGGAACTCGGCGATGTCCTTGCGATGGTCGTGCTGCATGTAGCGGACGAACTCGCGATCGAAGGCCCGGCCGCGCAGGCGGCGCAGCTTGGCCGCTTCGGCCCGGGCCTCGGGCGTGATGGCCTGCGTGTCCGGGACACCGAACCGGGCGGCGATCCGCATGGCGGCGTCGCGGGCGTGGGCGTGGTCGTCGTGCAGGGTGCGGCCGAAGTCGCGGACCCGCGGGCTGACGGCGCGCTCGGTGGCCATCTGGCCGAGCATCATCTCCGAGTTGTCGCCGCGGATCGCCTCAGTGAGGAAGTGGCGATCCTCGCTTGACTGGTGAGCGCGGGGCTGGGCCTGGGCGGCGCCCGTCAGGACGAGGACGGCGGCCGCGCCGCCGAGCAGGCGATAGAACATCCGGTATCTCCCTGTGGGTTGCGGGAGACAACCCGATCTGGCCGGGCCGGTTCCGACGCCGAGGGGGCGGACGAAGCTGCCGCGATGGTCTAGGAAGCCCGCCGACAACAAGAAACGGGGAGCGCCATGCCGACGGACCTGCCGCCGCAGAACCAGGTGGAAATGGTGGTGGTCTATCCGCCGCGCCTCGCCCCTCTGGGCGGCGAGGCCGCGTTCAGCGCGGTGCAGATCGGGCCCCAGATCCTCAAGACGACGCCGCGGCTCGACGAGGCGCTGAAGCGCGTCCCGGGCGTGTCGCTGTTCCGCCGGACGGGCAGCCTGGCGGCCAATCCGACGACCCAGGGCCTGTCGCTGCGGGCCATCGCGCCCTCCGGCGCCGGCCGGGCGCTGGTGACCCTCGACGGCGCGCCGCAGAACGATCCCTTCGGCGGCTGGGTGATCTGGACGGCCCTGCCGCCGGAAGGGCTGGACGGGGCGACGGTGGTGCGCGGCGCGGGCGCGGGGCCGTACGGCGCCGGGGCGCTGACCGGCGTTGTGGCCTTGCAGGAGAAGGGCGCGGGCGAAGGGCTGGCGGCCCTGGACGTCTCGGCGGCGGAGCGCGGGACCTACCGCATCGCCGCGGCGGGGGGCGCGCCGGGGCTTCTCGTCGTCGGCGAGGCGGAGACCAGCGACGGCTATGTTCCCGTGCGCGGCGCACGGGCCGGCGCGGCGGATACTCCGCTCACCCTTCGCGACGAGAGCCTTTCGTTCCGCGCCCAGCACGAGCTGGGCGATGGCGTGCAGGCGGCGGCCCGCCTCGGCGCCTACGAGGAGCGGCGGGGCGCGGGCCTGCGCGGCGCGCGCTCGATCGCCTCCGGCGCCTCCGCGACCGTGACCCTGGCGCGCCCGGCCAGCGAGGGCGTCGGCGGCTGGCGGCTCCAGCTCTGGGCCCGCGCCAGCGACCTGCAGAACAGCTCGGTGGCGGTGGCCGCGAGCCGGGCCACGACGACGCCGGCCAACGACCAGTACTCCACCCCGGCGCAGGGCTTCGGCCTCAACGCCGCCCTGCAGGGCAAGGCGGGCGCGGTCTCCTGGGAAAGTGGCGTCGACGTGCGGCTCGCCAGGGGCACGGAGTACGAGCGCTTCCGGGTGATGAACGGCCTCTACACCCGCGGCCGAGAGGCCGGCGGCGAGACCCTGGTGGGCGGGGTCTATCTGGAAGGCGCCTACGACCAGGCGCCGTGGATCGTGACCGGCGGCGTGCGGGTGGACGGCTGGTCCTCGAGCAAGGCCAAGCGCCGCGAGTGGGACCTCGCCACGGGCGCGACGACGCTCGACCAGCATGCCAAGGACGCCTCGGGGACGACGCCGACGGCGCGGCTCGGGGTGCGCTACGCCCTGACGCCGGCGATCTGGCTGCGGGGCGCGGCCTACGCCGGCTTCCGGCCGCCGACCCTGAACGAGCTGCACCGTCCGTTCCGGGTGGGCAACGACATCACCGAGGCCAACCCCAACCTCAAGCCGGAGATCCTGCAAGGGGTCGAGGCGGGGCTCGGCGGCGAGGGCGCGGTCCGCTGGTCGGGCACGCTGTTCTACAACTGGCTCAAGGACCCGATCACCAACGTCACCATCGGCATCGGCCCGGGGACCTTCCCGACGGCAGGCTTCATCCCGGCGGGCGGGACGCTGCGCCAGCGGCAGAACGCCGGCGAGATCAAGGCCTATGGCTTCGAGGGCGAGGTCTCGGGCGAGGTCTCCGCGGCGCTGGGCTGGCGCGCGGCGGTCTCGGCGACCCATGCGCGCGTCGACGGCGGCGCCAGCGCCCCGCAGCTCACCGGCCTACGTCCGGCCCAGACGCCGAACCTGACGGTCACGGCCGGCCTGGACTGGCGCCCGCTCGAGAAGCTCCGGCTGAACGCGGACCTGCGCTACGAGAGCGCCCGCTTCGAGGACGACCTGAACAGCCGCAAACTGCGCGCCGGTACCCAGCTCGACCTGCGCGCCGGCTGGGGGGTCGCGGAGGCCTCCGAGGTCTATCTGGCCGTCGACAATGCGGCCGATGCGAAGCTGGAGGTCGGCCAGACCGCCGACGGGGTGACCAGCCTCTCCGCGCCGCGCACCGTGCGGGTGGGTTTCGCCTACAGGCGTTAGGCCGGCTGGCCGAACAGCTCCTCGTGGCGCACGAGGATGCGCGGCCAGAGGGTGGCCGCTTCGGGCAGGTGTAGGCCGAACTCGCGCGCCAGGACCTCAAGGTAGGCGTCGGCGTCCGGGATCAGCTCGTTCCGCTTCTCGCCATCGCGGATGCGGGTGAGGCTGCGACCCCGCAGCTGAAGCAGTTCGTCCTCGCGCCAGCGCTGGGCGACGGCGGTCTGGACGAAGCCCGACTCCGGCGAGGTCTGCAGCCAGTGGCACTTCTCGGCCAGCAGCGCCGGATCGGCCGGATCGAGGGTGAAGTCGAAGTTCGGCGCGCCGCCGAGCGGATGGTTGTGGAAGCGCCACCAGCGGCCATCGAGCTGTTCGAGGTGGAAGGCGTGGCCGTCCTGGCTGAAAGGGCCACGCTGCAGGGCGAAGGGCTCGATCGCGCCGTCGCCGAAACCGACATCCGCGATCCAGAGACCTTCCTCGGACGCGCCGAGGTCGACCAGCAGAACGAGGTGATTGCCGACCTTCTCGTCACCGGCCATCTGGCGCCCGACGCCGCCGGCCAGGCGGGTGACGGAGAAGCCGATGGCGTCGAGAACGGCTCCGAAGAGGCCGTTCATCTCATAGCACCAGCCGCCGCGGTGGCGGCTCACGATCTTGTCGAAGGCGGCCTCGGGGGCGGTGGTGACCGGCCGGCCGAGCTGGACGTCGAGGTTCTCGTACGGGATCGCCAGCAGGTGAGCGCGGTGCAGCGCCTTCAAGGTGGCGAGGTCGGCCCGCGCCTCGCCGGCGAAGCCGATGCGGTCGAAATAGGCCTGCACGTCCATGGCGATCCCCCGATCGAAGCCTGGCCAAGCCTGACAGTTGGGGGCTCGGACCGGGAGACGCCAGTGGCGGATGCGTAGGCGCTACTTGGTTTCCGGCGGCGCCTGGCCGGTGATCATGGCCACGATCTCGGGCCGGATGTTCTCCGCGCCCTTCTCCTGCATGTGCTGGACGATGCGCGCGCCGACCGCCGCGCGGGCCTGGCCGGTGAACTCGTCCTTGTTCTCGCGCACCCAGTCCATGGAGGCCTGGCGGTTGACGTTCAGCGCCTGGAATTTCGGCGCCACGTAGCGCGCGAAGAGCTCGTACGAGTTCTTCTTGCGCTTCCAGTTGGCCCAGTTGTGGTCCATGAACAGGAAGGCGCCGAAGCCGCCGCTCTCGTCCTGCAGCTGCTGGATCCGGGCGGCCGCGTCGTCGGGCGTGCCGATCACCGCCATGCCGGTCTCGATCATGGTCTTCACCGGATCCGGACCCTCGGGCACCACCGGCAGGTTGGCGATCTCACGGAAGTAGTAGATCCACTTCTCGAGGCCGAAGCGGACGTCCTCCATGGCCTGCTCGCGCGTCTCGGCGATGTGCATCGGGCCGACGAGGCGCCAGGCCGAGCGGTCCATGACGTTGCCGTGTTCCTTGGCCTGCTCCTCGGCGATCGCCCAGTTGGAGGCGAGGGCGTTGAAGCCGGCGGTCGAGGTGGCGCCGAGCGACAGCAGGCCCAGGCCGTGCTGGCCGGCGGCGCGGGCGCCGGTGGGCGACACCTGGCTGGCGACCGAGATCTCCACCGAAGGACGCGAATAGGGCGTCATCTGCAGGCGGGCGTTGGCCAGCTCGAACCAGTCGGAGTTGTAGGTCACCGCCTCGCCGCGGAGCAGCTTGACCATGCAGGCCAGGGCCTCGTCCATGCGGTCGCGTTGGGTGTGCGGCGGGATGCCCATCATGAAGGCGTCGGAGACGAGCGCGCCCGGGCCGACGCCGAACATCACCCGGCCGCGGGTCATGTGGTCGAGCTGGTTGATACGGTCGGCCAGCATCAGCGGGTGGTGGTAGGGGAGGGACGAGACGCCGGTGCCGAGCCGGATGTGCTTGGTGCGCTGGGCGGCCGCGGCGATGAAGATCTCCGGGCTTGCGATCAGCTCGTAGGCGGCCGAGTGGTGCTCGCCGATCCAGGCCTCTTCGTAGCCCAGCTTGTCCATCCACTCGACCAGCTCCATGTCGCGGTCGAGGGCCAGGGTGGGGTTTTCGTCGATCGGATGGAAAGGCGCGATAAAGGCGCCGAAGCGCAGACGCTGAGGCAGCACGAGCGATCTCCCTAAAGTGCCGGCGCGGCGTCTTCCCCCCGCGCGCAGAACGGCGGTCATCCTAGGAGGGCGACGTCAGGTAAGGCTAGCGGGCGGCGGCGGATTCGTTCGAAGCGGCGGTATGGCGGCGCGCGGGCTTTCCGGTGGCCGTCTCCTCGGCCACCGCTTCCTTGGCCTCCTCCAGGAAGCGGATGACGGCGAGCTCCAGCGGGCGTCCGTCCTGACCCGCCTTGAAGGGCAGGGCGTGGTCCTCGTAGGCCCTGATCACCAGGGGATGGATGTAGGCGCTGCGGCACACGGCGGCGGTGTTGCCGAGAAGGCCGGCGACGGCCTTCACGCAGGTGGCGATGTGGCGCTTGGCCTCCGCCGCGGTCTCGCAGGCGGGCGCCAGGGCCAGGGCCTGGGCGGCGTTCACCGTCCCGGCCCAGGTGCGGAAGTCCTTGGCCGAGAAGTCCTCGCCCATGGCGTCGCGCAGGTAGGCGTTGACGTCGGCGGACTCCACGGCGTGGGGGGCGCCCTCGTCGTCGAGGTAGGCGAACAGGCGCTGGCCGGGCAGGTCCTGGCAGGCTTTGACGATGCGGGCCAGGCGGCGGTCGCGGAAGCCGGTCTTGTGGGTCTTGCCGCTCTTGCCGCGGAACTCGAACATCGCCTGCGAACCCTTCACCCGGGCGTGGCGATTGCGCAGGGTGGTGAGGCCGAAGCTATTGTTCTGCTTGGCGTATTCTTCGTTGCCGACGCGGATCAGGGTGATCTCCATCAGCCGGATCACCGCCGCCAGCACCTTGTCGCGCGGCAGGCCGGGCTGGGCGAGGTCCTTTTCGACGCGGGTCCGCAGGCGGGGCAGGGCGCGGCCGAAGGCGACCAGCCGGTCGTACTTGTTCTCGTCGCGCGCCTGGCGCCAGCGCTCGTGATAGCGGTACTGCTTGCGGCCCTTCTGGTCGCGGCCGGTGGCCTGGATGTGGCCCCGCGGGTCGGGACAGATCCAGACGTCGGTCCAGGCCGGCGGGATCGCCAGGGCGCGGATGCGGTCGAGGGTCGCCTCGTCGATCGGTTCGCCCTTGGGCGTGCGATAGCTGAAGCCGGTCCCGGACTTGCGTCGCGAGATCCCCGGGTCCTGGTCGCTGACGTACCTCAGGCCCGCCGCCTTCACCTCATCCGGCGACAGTTGGGCCGGGGTCGAGTCTGGGGTATCGCGGGCCATGGCCAGTCGCCAACGTGGCATGCGGAGGCGGGTTCCTGGCGCCAGAGACTGCCTGTTTCAGACGGAGCGCACGCGCCCTTGAACTACCGCCACGCCTTCCACGCCGGGAACTTCGCCGACCTGGTGAAGCACGCCGCCCTGCTGCACCTGCTGGCGCGGCTGACCGAGGGCGCGCCGCTGAGCGTCATCGACACCCACGCCGGGCGGGGGCTCTACGACCTCGAGGGCCTCGAGGCGAAGAAGTCGGGGGAGGCCGAGGCCGGGATCGGCCGGTTGATGGCGGCGTCCGACGCGCCGGCCGCCTTCGCCCCGCTCACCGCGGCGGTCGGCAAGCTGAACGGCGGGGGCGGGGTCTCCCGCTATCCGGGCTCGCCCTGGCTGATCGCCGAGGCCATCCGTCCGGCGGACAGCTACCTGGCCTGCGAGCTGCGGCCCGAGGAGCACAGCGCCCTGGGCGAGGCCCTGAAGGGCCGCCGCAACGTGCGCACGCGCTGCGCCGACGGCTACGAGGCGGCCGAGATCGCGATTCCGCAGTCAGGCAAGGCGCTGGTGCTGATCGATCCGCCGTTCGAGCGCGCCGACGACTACGCCCGCTGCGTGGACGCCGCCGCGGCGATCCTCGCCCGCAACCCGGATGCGGTGCTGATGATCTGGCTGCCGCTCAAGGACCTCGCCACCTTCGACAGTTTCCTCGGCGATCTCGAGGATGCGACGTCGGCGCCGCTGCTGGTCGCCGAGACGCGCATCCGCCCGCTCACCGACCCGATGAAGATGAACGGCTGCGCCCTGGTGTTCGTCAATGCGCCGGCCGGCCTGCAGGGGCCGGTGGAGGATGCCTGCCGCTGGACCGCGACGGCCCTGGGGCAGGGCGGCGAGGCGCGCGTCTACCAAGCCTGAGCAGGGCGGGCTAAGACGTCGCTGGTGAAGCGGGTGATCGACATCCTGGCGGGGCTTGGCGGGCTGGTCGCGCTGTCGCCGCTGCTGCTCGGCCTGGCGCTGGCGGTGCGGCTCGACAGCCCCGGGCCGTCGCTGCACTGGTCCAAGCGGGTGGGACGCGGAAACCGGCTCTTCGCCATGCCGAAGTTCCGCACCATGCGCACCGACACGCCGGACGTGGCGACGCACCTGCTGGCCGACCCGGAGCGCTGGATCACCCCCCTCGGCCGTTTCCTGCGGCGCACCAGCCTGGACGAGCTGCCGCAGCTCTGGAGCGTGCTGAAGGGCGACATGAGCCTGGTGGGGCCAAGGCCGGCCCTCTTCAACCAGGACGACCTCGTGGCGCTGCGCACCGAGGCGGGCGTCGATGCGCTGCGGCCGGGGCTGACCGGATGGGCGCAGATCAATGGCCGGGACGAGCTGCCGATCCCCGAGAAGGTGCGCCTGGACCGGGAGTACCTGGAGCGCATGTCTCTCGGCTTCGACCTGAAGATCATCCTCGGCACGGCGGCGGCGGCCTTCAGCGGGCGCGGCGTAAGCCACTAACAATAGAGGGGAACTTCACCGCAGGCCCCGCGCGTTGATGGGCGACAGCGGAGTTCGCCCCTTGTCCAGCAACACCCTTCAGGATCGAGAGACCGGCCAGCCTCGCTGGCGCGCCTTCCGCGCCTGGCTGGACGGCGACCACGCCCGGGCGCGCGACGCCGAGCGGCCGCGCTCGCGCCACCGTGCGGCGCTGGTCACCGGCGCGGTGTTCCTGGCCCTGGCCCTGCTGATCGGCTTCATCGTGGCGATCTGGGACTGGAACTGGTTCCGCGGGCCGGTGGCGCGCATCGCCTCGGCGCGGCTGCACCGCCAGGTGACGATCACCGGCAACCTCGACGTCAACCTCTGGTCCTGGACGCCGAGCGCCACGGTGGACGGGGTGCATGTGGCCAATCCCGCCTGGGCCGGAAAGGACCGGATGGCCGATGTCGGCCGGATCGCCGTGCGCATCCGGCTCCTGCCGCTGTTCGGCGGCCACCTCGACCTGCGGCTCCTGGAGTTCGACCGGCCGGACGTGCGGCTCTATCGCGACGGCCAGGGCCGGGCGACCTGGGACTTCTCCGGCGGCAAGGACAGCGGCAAGCCCCTCCGCCTGCCGCCGATCCGCAATTTCGTGATCCACGATGGCAAGCTGCAGGTGCGCGACGACGTCCGGCGGCTGACGTTCAACGGCTCGATCGACGCTTCCGAGCGGCTCGGGGCGCGCAACCACGGCTTCGAGATGAGCGGCCAGGGCGCGCTCAACCGCCAGCCCTTCACCCTGCAGGTCACCGGCGGGCCGCTGCTCAACATCGACCGCAACCGCGCCTATCCTTTCGACGCCGAGATCCGCGCCGGCGCGACCTATGTCACCGCCAAGGGCGCGGTGCCCAAGCCCTTCGACATGGGCGAGTTCTACATGAACACCACGGCGCGCGGACCGGACCTCGCCGACCTCTACGGCCTGACCGGCGTGGCCCTGCCCAACACGCCGCCGTACAACCTGCACGGCCGTCTCTCCCGCCATGAGAAGGTCTACCGGATCGACGGCCTCGCCGGCCGCGTCGGCTCCTCGGACCTGGCGGGCGCGATCTCGGTGGACGCCGGGCGGCCGCGGACCCTGCTGACCGCCAACCTGCGCAGCCGCGACCTCTATTTCCCGGACCTCGGCGCGCTGTTCGGCGGGGCGCCGAAGCATGGCCCGGTGGCCTCGCCGTCGCAGAAGATCGAGGCGCAGCACCTGGCCGCCGAGAACCGCATCTTCCCGGACTCCACCCTCGACACCCGCAAGATCCGCAGCATCGACGCCGACGTGACCTACAAGGCCACCTCGATCCGCGGCGCGCCTGTGAACCTCACGGCCGGCTCGGCGCGGGTGAAGCTGAACGATGGCCTGCTGCGGGCCGAGCCCTTGAGCCTCGACCTGCCGAAGGGCCGGATCGCCGGCTACATCCAGCTCAACGCCCGCAAGGCGACCCCCGTCACCGACCTCGACCTTCGGCTCACCAACGCCCGCATCGAGCAGCTCATCCCGCTGAAGTTCCAGGGTGGGGCGCCGGTGACCGGCGCGCTGGTCGGGCGCGCCAAGCTGACCGGCTCGGGGGACTCGGTGCACAAGGCCTTCGCCAACGCCGACGGCCAGGTGGTGGTGGTCGCACCGGGCGGCGAGATCCGCCGATCGATCGCCGAACTGATGGGCGTCGACGTGATCAAGGGCCTGGGCCTGCTGTTCGACAAGAGCCAGGAGACGACGCCGCTGCGCTGCGCGGTGGGCGCCTTCCAGGTGAAGAACGGGGTCCTCGACACCAACCAGCTGGTGTTCGACACCGAGCCGGTGCTGGTCACCGGATCTGGCCAGATCAACCTTGGGACCGAGCGGCTGGCCTTCAAGGCGCAAGGTCATCCGAAGAAGTTCCAGCTCGTGCGCCTGATCGTGCCTGTGGAGGTCGCCGGGCCGATCCGCAGCCCGAGTCTGAAGCTCGAGAAGGGGCCGGCCATCGCCCAGGGCGGCATCGCCGCCGCGCTGGGCAGCTTCCTGTCGCCGCTCGCCGCCATCCTGCCGTTCGTCGATCCGGGCCTCGCCAAGGACGCCAACTGCGGCGCCCTGGTGGCCGGCGCCGCCCAGAAGGGAGCGCCCGTGCGGACCGCCGCGCGCTGAGCCGGCCGCCGACGTTGACGGGGCGTGAGTCTGCCCGGCACAGTCCTGCCCGCATTGGGGCGTCTGGATCGGTCCAGTTCGTCCACGGGGAGATTTCAGGCGATGGCGAAGATCAGGCTCGGGGCGGTGGTGGCCCTTGCGGTGGGCATGGGCGTGGCGGCCGGCGGGGCGTTCGCCCACGAGCACATGGGCGCCATGCCGAAGACGCCGATGGGCAAGGCGGCCTACGCCCGCCACCAGAACTTCAAGGCCCAGGGCGCGGCCTTCAAGGCGATCCTCGACGAGATCAAGAAGGACTCCCCGGACAAGGCGGTGATCGCCACCAAT
Source organism: Phenylobacterium soli (assembly GCF_003254475.1). NCBI lineage: Bacteria > Pseudomonadati > Pseudomonadota > Alphaproteobacteria > Caulobacterales > Caulobacteraceae > Phenylobacterium > Phenylobacterium soli. Next base: position 3,161,346 of record NZ_QFYQ01000001.1, on the reverse strand, counting down.
TCCGCCAAGCTGAAGGGCCTCGCCGGCCAGCTGCCGACCTGGTTCCCGAAGGGCAGCGGCGCGGAGAGCGGCATGAAGACCGACGCCAAGCCCGAGGTCTGGTCCGATCCGGCCGGCTTCGCCGCCGCGGCCAACCGGCTGCAGGTGGAGAGCTCCAAGCTCGACCAACTCGCCAGGGCCGGCGACATCGCCGGCGTGAAGGGCGAAGTCCGGGCCGTCGGCGGCGCCTGCAAGAACTGCCACGACAAGTACCGCGTCCCCGAGCAGCACTAAGATCGTGGCCAACACCGAGACGGCCGAGGCGCGGCGCTCGTCCCGCCTGTGGGACGGGCCGACTCGGCTCGTCCACTGGGCGCTGGTGATCCTCATCGCCTTCGCCTGGTGGTCGGCCGAAGAGGGCAAGATGGATTGGCACCGGCTGGCCGGCTACGCGGTGGTTGGCCTGCTGGTCTTCCGGCTGATCTGGGGCTTTGCGGGCTCGACCAGCGCGCGCTTCGCGAGCTTCGTCAAAGGCCCGGCGGCGACGCTCGCCTATCTGAAGACCCTGCCATCACGGGCCAGGTCGGACATGCCGGGCCACAATCCGCTCGGCGCGTGGAGCGTCCTGGCGATCCTCGCCACCCTGATCGCCCAGGTTGTCACCGGTCTCTTCGCCGTGGATGTGGACGCCATCGAGGCCGGGCCGCTGTCGGACCGGGTCGACTTCGACACCGGCCGGCTGTTCGCCAAGTGGCACCACTGGAGCTTCTGGGCGCTGGAGACCCTCGTCGTCCTGCACCTCGCGGCGATCGCCTTCTATCTCGTCTACAAGCGCGCCAACCTGGTTCGGCCGATGGTCACCGGCCGGCAGGCGTTCTCGCAGGATCCCAGGCTCAGCTTCGCGCCGCTGTGGCGCGCGGCCCTGGCGGCCGTCGTCGCGGCCGCCGTCGCCTGGTGGGTGTCGAGGGGACTGAGGCTCTAGCTCGCCTTGGCCGCGTCGCGCAGGCAGTTCAGCCAGGCGTCTTCGCGGGCCTTCTCGGCGTCACGCAGCTTGGCCTCGGCGTCGCGCACCGCGGCGTCGTGCTTGCGCCACTCCGAGACGGCGCCCTCGCGCGCGGCGCGGGCGGCCTCAAGGGTGGGGAAGCGGGCCAGCACGGCGCGCACCGAGTAGCTCACCGGCGGGCCGACGGTCTCGCGGTCCGGATAGAAGCCGGTGATCGAGTCCGCGCTCTCGGTGTCGATGTGGAAGACGTCCGCCCAGCCGGCATGATGGCGCATCAGAGCCCAGGGGCGTTCCACCCGATCGTTCACCGCAAACCTCCTCGAACGTCGTTCAATTTCCGAATCCGCCGCCAGGGCGACGGGCCTCAAGCTAGCAAGCGCCGGCCAAGGCTCCAACGCCGCGGGCGCCAAATAGGGCTTTGATCGCGGCGAAGTTCCGTGGAAAAGCGCTGCCCATTGTTCTGACGACCATTCAGCGAGTGCGATTTGTCCAAGATCATTATCGGCCGCCAATTCTGCGGCCCGCCGAATTCCGGCAACGGGGGTTATGTCTGCGGCGTCCTGGCCAAGGGGATCGAAGGTCCCGCCACCGCCGTGCTGCGCGCGCCGATCCCGCTCGACGCGCCGCTGGCGCTGGATCCGGCGACCGGCGGCTTCGTGCTTTCGGGTGACGAGGGCCAGCTGATCGGCAAGGCGGACCCGTCCGCCGGCGCCGAGCTGCCGACGCCGCCCAAGGCGCCGAGCCTGGAGGCCGCCCGCGCCGCGGGCGCCCGCTACCAGGGCCTCACCCAGCGCATCCATCCGATCTGCTTCACCTGCGGTCCGGAGCGCGAGGACGGCGACGGGCTCAAGGTGTTCGTCGGCCAGCTCGACGGGGCCGAGCACGGCGTCGTGGCCGGCGCCTGGACGCCGCACGCCAACTTCGCCGACGGGGAGGGTCTGGCGCCCACCGAGGTGATCTGGGGCGCGCTCGACTGCCCGGGCTTCTTCGCCTGGGTGGAGAAGGAAGGCCGCCACGGCGCCCTGCTCGGCACCATGACCGGCGAGGTGATCCGCCGCCCCAAGGCGGGCGAGGAGTGCATCGTGCTGGCCTGGCCCCTGGCGCGCGACGGCCGCAAGGAGACGGCGGGGGTCGCCCTGTTCAGCGCCTCCGGCGAGCTGCTGGCCCGCGGCCATCAGGTGTGGATCGTCATGGGTCCGCGCCCGCCGCAGCCGGTCGAGGCCGCCGCGACCGCCTGACGAGACGAAGCGCCGCCCGGTTGCTAGTGTCGAGGTCCAGACGCCGGAGGGCGTGAGGGAGGGACATGCGGGCGGCTTCGGTTTCGGACTATCGGGAGCTGGCCCGCCGGCGGCTCCCGAACATCTTCTTCGAGTACATAGACGGCGGCTCCTATGCCGAGGAGACGCTGGCCCGCAACGTGCGCGACCTGGAGCTGATCGCCCTGCGCCAGCGGGTGCTGCGCGACATGAGCCAGCTCGACATGACCGTCGAGACCCTCGGCCAGACCCTGTCGATGCCGGTGGGCCTCGCGCCCGTGGGCATGGCCGGCATGTACGGCCGGCGCGGCGAGGTGCAGGCTTCCAAGGCGGCGACGGCGGCGGGCCTACCGTTCTGCCTCTCCACCGTCGGCGTCTGCTCGGTGGAGGAGGTGGCGGCCAAGGCCGCGCCGCCCTGGTTCCAGCTCTACATGCTGAAGGACCGGGGCTACATGAAAGCCCTCCTGGGCCGCGCCCGGGACGCCGGCTGCCCGGTGCTGGTGTTCACCGTCGACCTGCCGGTGCCCGGCGCCCGCTACCGGGACGTCCGGTCCGGCTTCACCGGCTCGAGCGGCCTTTCCGGCGCGCTCAATACCGCCTGGGACGGGCTCACCCATCCGGGCTGGATGTGGAACGTCTGGGCCCAGGGCCGGCCGCACAGTCTCGGCAACGTCGAGGGCGCGGTGCAGCAGCAGGGCCGGCGTGTCACCGACTTCCTGGCCTGGATCGCCCGCAACTTCGATCGCTCCGTGACCTGGGCCGACCTCGACTGGGTGCGCGAGAACTGGGACGGGCCGATCGTCATCAAGGGCGTACTGGACGTGGACGACGCGCGCGAGGTCGTGCGCGTGGGCGCGCAGGGCCTGGTGGTCTCGAACCACGGCGGGCGCCAGCTCGACGGGGTCCGCTCCTCGATCTCGGCCCTGCCCAGGATCGCCGATGCGGTGGGCGCCGACCTCGAGGTTTTCATGGACGGCGGCGTGCGCTCGGGCCTGGACGTGCTGAAGGCCCTGGCGCTGGGGGCGAAGGCCTGCTTCGTCGGGCGGCCCTGGGCCTGGGCGCTCGGGGCGGGCGGCGAGGCGGCGATCACCAGGATGCTCGGGACCCTGCGCTCGGAACTCGCCGTGGCGATGATCCTGACCGGCTGCAACTCGGTCCGCGAAGCCGGCCGCGAACTCCTCGATCTGGACTGATCGCAAGCTCGACTGAACGTTGGCCGCTTTGGGGCGTTAAGGCGTCACGGGGACCTGCACTTCAGGTGAGCCATGGGAACGACGCCGAGCGTCAGCGTCATCATTCCGGCGTACAACGCAGCGGCGTTCGTCGGACGCACGCTGGCCTCGCTGCGCGACCAGACCTTCACCGACTTCGAAGTCATCGTCGTGGACGACGGATCGAAGGACGACACGGCCGAGGTGGTCGCCCGCTGCGCCCTCGACGACGTCCGCGTGCGCCTGATCCGCCAGCCGAACGGCGGGGTCTCCGCAGCCCGCAACCGGGCGCTCTCCGAGGCGCGCGGCCGCTATATCGCCAATCTCGACTCCGACGACATGTGGCGGCCGCAGTTCCTGGAGCGCACCGTCGCCGCCCTGGAAGCGGCGGGCGAGGGCGCGGCCTTCGCCTTCGCCCGGTCGCTGTGGATCGATACCGAGGACGAACTGCTGCCCGTCGCCGAAACGGCCCTGCCGGCGCGGGTGGGCTACCGCGAGCTGCTGCTGCGCAATCCGGTGGGCAACGGCAGCGCCATGCTGATGCGCGCCGACCTGGTGCGGGACATCGGCGGCTATGACGGCGATCTGGTGCGCGACTTCGGCCAGGTGGAGGATTGGCAGCTCCTGCTGCAGCTCTCCTGGCGCGGCGCGGTCGTGCCCATCGACGAGCCCCTGGTGCTCTACCGGATCATGCCTCAGAGCTCCTCGCACGCGCTGGAGCGCACCGCGAGAGGCGCGCTCGAGGTGATCCGCCGCTGCGAACGCGACGGGCCACGGCTGGCCAAGCCCGACGTCTGGGCGGCGCGGAGCCTGACCCTCATGTGGCTGGCCCGCCGGGCCATGGGCCAGGGTCGGCGCGACCTGGCGCTGCGTTTCGCCGCGCAGGCCTATCTGGCCAATCCCCTGTGGCTCACCCTGCCCGAGCTGCGCGAGCCCGCCCTCAAGGCGCCGCTGAAGCTTTCCGGCCGCCTCCTAAGGCGCGGGCGCGACGGCGGGGCTCGGGCGGCGGGCGGCCAGGCCGGTCCGGAAGAGCTTCATGAGCGGCTTCTCGGCGAGCTGGTAGGCGAGGAGGCCGGCCACGACGCCGGTGGCGACCGAGGCGGCGAAGGTGACGGCGGGCGCACCAACCCCGAGCTTTTCGAGACCGCGGACGGCGGCCGAAATCGCCAGTCCATGAACCAGGTAGACTGAATAGGACGCATCGCCGAGCGCGCGGAGCGGCCACCAGTGCGGCAGCGGGCCGGCCTGCTCCAGGCTGACGGCCCCGGCCACCAGGGCGAAGGCGGGCAGGCCCCACAGCAGAACCCGCGCCGGCTCGACGTCGAAGCCCGCCAGGGTGACGGCCGTGAAGCCTGCGAGCCCCAGGCCGACCAGCGCCCAGCCGACGCCGCGGCCCGGCAGGCGGCGCTCGGACCACGCCTTGCCGAGCCAGACGCCGGCCCCGAACTCGAGCAGCAACGGGTTGGTGTAGGTCGCCCAGATGGCGTTCTGGCCGTCGCCCAGCGGCCGGACGGCGACGAGGCCAAGCAGGGCGGCGCTGAGCACGAACGGCCGCACGCGCGCCGGCGTCAGCAGGGCGGCGGCGAACAGCAGGTAGAAGAACATCTCGTAGTTCAGGGTCCAGCCCGGAACGATGAGCGGTGCGATGAGCCCGGTTTCGTCGCGGTGCGGGACGAACAGCAGGGACTGCACGAGGTGCGCGGCGGTCGCGCGCATGGCGGGGAAGGCGCCGGGGATGGCCACCGCGGCGGCGGCCACGGCGAGCGTCAGGCCCCAGTAGAGCGGTACGATCCGCTGGACGCGGCGCAGCAGGAAGTCGCCCGGCGAGGGCGCTTTGCGGCAGGTCACCACCCACATGATGAAGCCGGAGATCACGAAGAAGACGTCGACCCCGGCCGCGCCGACGCCGAAGGCGCCGCCGGCCCGTTCGGCCGCGTGGAACAGCAGCACGCCGAACGCGGCGAAGCCGCGCAGGTACTGGATCGAGCGCACCTCGCCCGCCGCCTTGGGCAGCGGCCCGAGCTCGCGCGGCCGGTCTTCCGCCGCCGCCTGATGCTGGATTTCCGAATGCGCCGATACGGCCATGCCCCGCCCGCGGTCTCGTGAAATGGAACGAACCTTGGCCTCCAAACGGCTCGTGGCGCGTTTGGCTCCGCAGAGGCTGAAGCCGATCTCGGGGCACGATGTGAAGATCGCCTATTTCGTCCACGACCTGACCGATCCCGCCGTCGCCCGGCGGCTGCGGATGCTGAAGGCCGGCGGGGCCGAGCCGGTGGCGCTGGGCTTCCGGCGCGAGGACCAGGCCCCCGCCGAGGTGGCGGGCGTCCCGGCCATCGACCTTGGTCGCACCCATGACGCGCGTCTCGCCCATCGCGCGGCCAAGACGCTGCTTACCGCGGCGGCGGGCCGGCGACTGGCGCGCCATCTGGCCGGCGTCGAGGTGGTGATGGCCCGCACCTTGGAGATGCTCGCCGTCGCCGAGGCGGCGCGGCGCTTCGCCGGCAGCTCCGCGCGCCTGGTGTACGAGTGCCTGGACATCCACCGCCTGATGCTGGGGCAGGGCGTCAAGAGCCGCGCCCTGCGCACGGCCGAGCGGGCCCTGATGCGGCGGGCGGACCTTCTGGTGGTCTCCTCGCCCGCCTTCCTCGACGCCTATTTTCGCCCGCGCCAGGGCCTGGGACGCGGCCTCGATACGCCCGTCCTGCTGCTGGAGAACAAGGTGCTGGAGCTGGAGCCCGATGCCGCGCCTTCCGCGATCGCGGCCCTGCCGCCGGGGCCGCCGTGGCGGATCGCCTGGATGGGCGCCATTCGCTGCCGCAAGAGCCTCGACATCCTCACCGACCTCGCCGCCCGGCGGCCGGACCTCGTCGAGGTGAGCATCCACGGCCGTCCGGCCCATACCGAGTTCGACGACTTCGACGCGCAGGTGGCGGCGGTCGACAACGTGACCTTCGGCGGGGCCTACGCCGCCGCCGACCTGCCGCGCCTCTACGGCGAGGCGCATTTCGCCTGGGCCATCGACTTCATGGAGGAGGGGCAGAACTCCTCCTGGCTGCTGCCCAACCGGCTCTACGAGGCCAGCCGCCACGGCGCGGTGCCCATCGCGCTCTCCGGCGTCGAGACCGGCCGCTACCTGGCGCGGCACGGTTTCGGCGTGCGGCTGCGCGAGCCGGCCGACCTGGAAGGCTGGCTCGAGGGCCTGTCGCCGAGGCGCTACGCCGCGCTTCGCCAGGAGGTCGCCGAGCTGCCGCGCCGGGCCTTCGTGGCCGACGCCGACGACTGCGTCCGGATGGTGCAGGCGCTGGGCGGAGCGGGTGCGCCTGAGCCGCGTTCCGGACCCCTGCGGCGCGTTGCGCAGAACAGCCACGTTCAGCCGGAACATTCTCCCGGCGAGGCGGTTTAGAGCCCGTCCGTCCGAAGCTGCGCCGGGCGGACTCTTCCGAGAAGTCTGGATCGCCCGCGTACCATGCAAAGCCCGAAGCCCCGCGCCGAGCTTCCCCTTCGTCCTGACGACGCCTTCCGCGACGAGGGAGGGCCGATCGCGCCCGCCGAACAGAGGTCCTTCGCGCCGTCCGGGGCGCCAGCCGGCGAGGCCGCCGCGCGCTCGCCCTGGAGCGCGCCCGCCGCCTGGCCGCGCGCCTGGGCCGAGATCGATCCTGAGCGGCTGATCCACGTGCCCGCCGAGGCCGCCAATGCGCCGGCGCCGCTCGAGCCCGAACTCGCCGCGCGCCGCGCCCTGATCGTCATCCCGTGCCTCAACGAGGCCGGCCTCATCGCCCAGGTGATCGCCAGAATTCTCGATGACGACGGGCTGGTGGATCCACTCGTGCTGGTGGCCGACGGCGGCTCCGACGACGGTTGCCGTGACATCGTCGCCGAGATCGCCGCGCGCGACCCGCGCGTGCGCCTGATGGACAATCCGGGCCGCCTGCAGAGCGCCGGCGTCAATCTGGCCGCCCGCACCCTGGGCGGCGACCGGCCCTGGCTGGTGCGTGTCGACGCCCATGCCGACTACCCCACGAACTACGTCTCGACCCTGATCGCCGAGGCCCAGCGCACCGGCGCCCATTCGGTGGTCGTGGCCATGGAGACGGTCGGCGAGGCGCCGTTCCAGCGCGCCGTGGCGGCGGCCCAGAATTCCCGCCTCGGCACCGGTGGCGCGGCCCACCGGGTCGGCGCGGAGGGTGGCTGGGTCGATCACGGCCACCACGCCCTGTTCAGCCACGAGGCCTTCCAGGCGATCGGCGGCTACGACGAGAGCTTCAGCCACAACGAGGACGCCGAGCTCGACCTGCGGCTCGCCCAGGAAGGCGCGCGGATCTGGCTGACCGACCGCACGCGCATCGTCTATCACCCGCGTCGGACGCCCGGCGCGCTGTGGAAGCAGTACGTGAGCTACGGCAAGGGCCGGGCGCGCACCGTCCTCAAGCACTACACCCCGCTGAAGCTGCGCCAGGCGCTGCCCCTGGCCGTGGCGCCGGCGGTGCTGGGGCTGGCGGCCTCGCCCTTGTTCTGGCCGCTGGCGATCCCGGCGCTCGTCTGGATGGCGACGGCCCTGGGCTACGGCCTGGCGCTGGCGGCGAGGTCGCGCGATCCCGCCGTGGCGCTCGCAGGGCCCGCGGCGATGATCATGCACCTGGGCTGGTCGCTGGGCTTCTGGCTGCAGGTCTTCCGCTGGGCCGCCGAACCGCGCCGCCTGGCGGCGACGCCCGAGCCCGACACCCAGATCGCCCCGGCGGCGTCATGACGGCCGAACGCCCGGTCGTCTCGGTCATCACGGCGAATTTCAACGGCGCCCGCCATCTGGCCGAGGCGATCGCCTCCGTGCAGGCCCAGACCCTGCGCGAGTGGGAGCTGATCGTCGCCGACGACGCCTCCACCGACGATAGCGCCGGCGTGGTCTCCCGCGCCGCCTGGACCGACCCGCGCGTGCGCCTCCTGCGCCAGCCGCGCAACGCCGGCCCGGGCGCGGCCCGCAACGCCGCGCTCGCCGCCGCGCGCGGGCGCTATCTGGCGATCTTCGATTCCGACGACCTCATGGCCCCCGACCGGCTTGAGCGCCTGGTGCGCCGGGCCGAGGCGGACGGGGCGGGGATCGTCGCCGACAATCTGGTGGCCTTCGACGACGGCGCCCGGCCGCACGACGGCGCGGCCTTCCTCGATGCGGCGCCGTTCGAACAGGCGCGCTGGCTGGACCTGGCGGACGTCATCGGCTCGAGTCGGATGTATGCGCGCCGGCCGGGGCTCGGCTACCTCAAACCATTGATCTGCGCCGCCGGGCTGAAGACCTCCGGCGTGCGCTACGACGAGCGGCTGCGGATCGGCGAGGACTACGACGTCTTGCTGCGGCTGATGGCCAGCGGCCTGAAGCTCAGGACCGAGCCGGCGGCGCTCTACTTCTACCGACGCCACCCCGCCTCGGTGTCCCATGCCATGGATCGCCGGCACCTGCTCTCCATGCTCGAGGCCGACGCCACCTTCGAGGCCGACTTCCCGAACCTGCCCGCCGCGGCGCGGCGCGCCCAGGCGGCCCGCCGCCGGTCGCTCGAGCGGGCGCTGACCTACGACGACGTGGTCCGGCGGCTGAAGGCCGGCGACGTGAAGGGCGGCCTCGTCCGCGGCCTCGCCGCGCCGGACGTCTGGCCGCTGCTCACCCTGCCGGTGCGGGCGCGCGTGCGCCGCCTGGCGACCCGGCTCGCGGCCGCCTAGCTCGCCGGCCCGATTAGCCGGCCCGATTAGCCGGCTTGGACCTTGGCGAAGGCGCGGCCGTCCTCGATGAGCCGCCGCCGCGCGAACCCCAGCAGGACGGCCCCGTAGACCGCCGCACCAAGGACGATCATGACCGCCAGGGCGACGATCGGCGGCGCCCCCGCCAGCAGGCGGCGCGCGGGGAGCAGCACGGCGGTCATGGCCACGACGCCCAGGAAGGCGGGCGCGAAGGCGACGACGAGCTCCCGGCGCTCGGCCTCCAGGGTGTCTGCCAGACGCCAGACGTAGACCCCGCACACCAGGCTGACGCCGAGGGCCAGGGCCGCGGCGACGGCGGCGAGCCCGAACGGCGCGGAGGCCGCCACGAGCACGATGGTGACGCCGCCGAGCAGGCTCGACAGCCGCAGCTGCACGGCCGAGCGGCCCAGCGCCAGGAGGAAGGCGCCGATCAGGGCGCAGACGCAGAAGGAGAAGCCGGCGGCCGACAGCCAGCGCAGGGGCGCGATGGCGCCCTGCCACTTGTCGCCGAGCACCAGGGGCACGGCGAGGTCGGCGGTCAGGGCCAGGCCGCAGAACAGGGGCGCGAAGGCCGCCGAGGCGAGGCGCAGCGCCGAGACCGCGAGGGCGGGGAGGGCGTGGCGGTCCGGCCGGTGCGCCGCGCGGCTGACGGCGTTGAAGATGTAGAGGTAGGCCGGGCCGGTGATGAGCATGTCCGGGATCCGGACGATCTGATAGGCCATGGCGTAGAAGCCGAGCGCGGTGGACCCGAGGATGGCGCCGACGATCAGGTTGTCGACGTTGCGCGAGACGTAGTCGGCGAGCAGCGAGCCGATGGCGTGGATCCCGAACTTCAGAAGCTCGCGCGCCTCGTCGAAGCGCCAGGCGGGACGCAGCGCGGCGCGGCCGTTGGCCATCACCCAGACGAGCTTGACCACCCAGAGCGCCAGTTGCTGGGCCACCAGGCTCCAGGCGCCGTAGCCGTGCAGGGCCGCCAGGAGGGCGACGGCGGCGCCGGTAAGGGTGGAGAGCAGGTCGCCTCCGGCGAAGACGCTGAACCGGCCCTCGCGGATGATCCGGGCGTTGGAGGCGGCGGCCAGGCCGTTCATCACCAGGATCGGGCTCAGCGCCACGATCAGCCACGGCAGGCGCGGCTGGTGCATGACCGCGCCGATCGGCCAGGCGGTGAGGCTGAGGGCGACGGCGATGACGAGGCCGATGCCGGCCGACAGCCAGAGCACGGTCGCCTCGAGCTCGCGCGAGACCTCCTGCCGGCGGCCGAGGGCGAAGCTCATCCCGCCGTCGGACAGCACGTTGGCGAACAGGATGAACGGCATGGCCATGGACACGAGGCCGTATTCCGCCGGCCCCACCAGGCGCGCCAGGATCGGCAGCATGGCGAGCTGCAGGGCGAGGCGCAGGGCGCTGGCGCCGGTCAGGGCCAGGGCGCCGAGCGAGGTGCGATGGAGGCGGCGACGGCCAGCGGGTGGTTCGGCCTCGGTCGCCGCCGGGGAAGCCGACAGGGGAGCGGGGTCGCCGCTGGCGAGCGTCACTGGCCGTCCCGCGCGGGCTTCACCAGGCGCAGCCCGACGTGCGGCGGCCGCTGGTGCGCCCAGCCGCCCGGGAAGCTCTCCACCGCCCAGGGCTGGGCGGGGGCGGCCTGTACCGCCGCGGCCGCCGAACCGCGCGGCGCGCGGGCCCGGTCGAACGCTGCGCCCATGGCGCCGAACACCAGGACGGTCGAGAAGTAGAACGGCGCCACGCCGATGGTCTCGATGGGGGTGCGGGCGAGCTCGTAGAGCAGGATCGCGATCCAGAAGACGAGCTGCAGGTTCGGTTTCACGACGAAGCGGCGGATCAGGAAGGCGACGCCGGTGAGAACCGTCAGGGCGATGAGGATCAGGCCCGCCCAGCCGAGCATCACCAGGATCTCCACATAGGTGTTGTGGAAGGTGAAGCCGCCGCGGCCGTCGATCCCGAAGAAGCGCCACAGGCCCTCGGCGTCAATGTTGCCCTGCAGCCAGAAGGCGTAGAAGCCGCGGCCCAGCATCGGCTTCTCGGCGATCAGGTCGCCGGCGCGGTACCAGAGATAAGTGCGGCCGGTGAGGGTCGGGTCCTTATCGAAGATGCTGGCCCCGAGGTTGATCATCGCCTGGGCGAGCGTCGAATAGCCGATGCCGATGGCGATCAGGCAGAGGCCGACGGCCGAGGTGGCCCAGGCGCGGACGACCTTGCCGGCGTAGACGAGCGGCGTCAGGGCGGCGAGCCCCATGATCGCCATGCCGAGGCCCAGGAGGGCGCCGGCGCTGCGGGCGGCGACTACGCAATAGAGGTCGAGCGCCATGGCCAGGCCGCCGATCAGCACCCACAGCCACCGTCGGCCCTGCAGCGCCATGAGCGACACCACGGCCGAGACCACGAGGCCGGTCGAGGCGATGTCGGCCAGCAGGTTCTTGCTCTCGGTGAGGCCGGAGAAGGCCTCGCCGCCCATGCCGACGCCGACGCCGACGTAGCCGCCGAAAAAGAGCGAGGCGACCACATAGGTCAGGAAGGCGAGGGCGATGCCGCGCAGCACCGCCTCCTGGCTTCGGGCAGAGGAGAGCAGCAGGCCGGCGGTCACTGTGATGGCCAGCTCGACGGCGTACTTCAGGCTCTCGCCGGGGGCCTGCGACCAGGTCACCGAGAAGATCGCGAAGGCCGGGACGAGGAACATGAAGCTGCGCGGCAGCATCACGTCGAGCAGCCGGTCGCGGCGGACGAAGAGATAGAGGGGCGTGAGCGCCGCGATCATGGCGGCGCCCATGGTCGTGAGCTGACCGAGGAACAGCATGGGCAGGAAGAGGACGAAGGCGAACAGGCCGTCCACGTCCAGGCCGGTTCGGCCGAGCGGCAGCCCCTCGGCGCGGTGCGGCCGCACTTCCACCAGCTCGACCGGCACGACGCGCGGCCCGGGGCGCGCGTGGGGACGGGGCGGCGGTTCGCTCTCGCCGCCGCCGCGGATCCGGCGGATGCGGGGCGAGCCGCCTTGCGGGCTTCCAGGTCGGGCGTCCCAGGCGGAGGTCATCGGGCGAACCTGTATGCTCGGATGTAGTCGATGGTGAGCTTGGCGGGGAACGGTGTCGTGGCGTCGGGATAGCCGGCCCAGTCGCCGCCGAGGGCGACGTTGGCGACCATGAACATCGGCTTGTGCATGTCGGCCGGGGTCGGCAGGCGCTTGACCTCGCGGCCGTCGACGAACCAGGCCACGTCCTTGGAGTCCCAGCTCACGGCGAAGGTGTGGAACGTGTCGGGCGAGATCGGGACCTCGGTGCCGGAGTCCTTGGCTGCCGCCGAGTGATAGGTGACGTAGTACTTCGACGGGTCGCCGACGCTCTCCATGATGTCGACTTCTGGCGGCCAGGAGAGGTCCGCCGGCAGCAGCCAGAAGGCCGGCCACACGCCCTTGCCGCGCGGCAGCTTGGCCCGCATCTCGAAGTAGCCATAGGTCTGGGCGAAGGCCGGCTGTGTGCTGATCAGGCCCGAGACGTAGCGATAGCCGCGCAGGCCCGCGGCCGCGCCGGCCGGGGCCGGCGTCGCGGCGATCTCCAGCATGCCATTGGCGACGCGGAAGGGGTTCAGGCCGAGGCGCTGGAACTCGGGGTCCACATAGAGCTGGACCTCCTTGTTGCCCTTCAGGGTGCGCAGCTCGAACTCGTCGCCGGCGCGGCCGTCCTTGAAGGTCGTGCGCCAGACGCCGCCCGGTCCCGGGAAGCGGCGGAAGCTGTTGAACTCGTCGTCGAAGGTCAGGGCCAGCGGCCGGCCGTCCGGCGAGGTCTTGAGCGGGCCCGGGGCCGCCGAAGCCTCGGACGGGCCGCGCAGGCAGGCGCCGAGCGCCAGCGCCAGGACAAGGGCGGCGACAGCGCCGCCGCCCTTTCCGGCTCGGATGCCACGAACGTTCATCGGCGGCCTCAGGCGGCGGCGATGTAGTAGTTCTTGAAGTAGCCGTAGTAGTCGCTGGAGTCGCCGTAGCCGTAGCGGGCCTGGCCCTTGACGTTGACCTTGGTCAGCAGGGCGCCGGCCACGTTGGCTCCGCACTCGTGCAGGATGTCCACCGCCGACTGCGCGGCGCGCAGCGGGGTCTTGTTCCACTGGACGAGGTAGAGGACGCGGTCGGCCTTGCCGGCCAGGATCCGGGCGTCGGCCACGCCGAGGATCGGCGGCGCGTCGAGGATCACATAGTCGAACTGGTTGGACAGCTCGCGCAGCACGTCGTCGGTGTCCGGGTTGGAGAACAGGTCGTAGGGGATCGACTTGCCCGCCGCCGGCAGGACGAAGCAGTTGGACTTGTCGTCGTGGACCAGGGCCTCCGAGAGCGGGACCTTGTCCTGCACGACCTCCACCAGGCCCACTTCACGCGGCCCGATCAGCTTGGTCACGCCCCGCTGGCGCAGGTCGCAGTCAACCAGGCAGACCCGGGCGCCGCCGAGGGCGAGAGTGCGCGCCAGGCAGAAGGAGGTCAGGCTCTTGCCCTCGCGCGGCACGGCCGAGGTGACGGCGATCAGCTTGGCGTCGTCGCCGCGGGCCGAGACCATCAGGAAGGCGCGCAGGTTGCGGAAGGCTTCCGCGAAGCCCGAGAACGGGTGGCTGACCAGGTATTCCTGGGGCGCCGCGTCGGGGCCGCGCAGGTTCTTCGGCTTCACCGAGCGGAAGTCGGGCAGCACGCCGGCGAACGGCACGCCGAGCTCGCGCTCCACGTCGATGCGGCTGCGCAGGTGCTTGTCCCAGAACTCGGCCATGATCACCGCGGCGCCGGCCGAGATGAGCGCGGCGAGCAGGGCGATGGCCGCGCCCAGCCGCATGTTCGGCGAGGACGGCGAGGTCGGCACCGCGGCCGGCGAGTTCACCGAGGCGTCCGCCTGCTGGAGGCTGCCTTCGGCGGCCACCTGCTTGGCGCGGTTCAGATAGGCTTCGTAGATCGCCTTCGCCGCGTCGGCCTTCTGCTGCAGGCCGACGAGGCCGATCGAGGCCTGGTTGTTGCTGGCGATGCCGCCCGCGGCGACGCCGCGGCTGGCGAGCAGCGAGGACTCGCGCCCGGCGGCCGCCTGCGCTTCGGCGCGCAGGTTCGACATGATCCGGTTGATCTCCTGCTGGATCTCGGCGCGGACGTCATGCAGCTGGGCGGAGGTGCGCTTCACTTCCGGGTACTGGTCGGTGAAGTCGGTCTTCAGCTGGGCGAGCTTCACGGAGAGCTCGGCCTCCTGCTTGCGCAGTTCCTTGATGGTGTCGGAGCCGAGCGCGGCGCCGACGTCCGCCCCGCCCGAGCCGTTGCGCAGCTGGGCCTGGGCCGCGGCCAGGCGCGCCTGCTTCTCGGCGGCGTCGGCCTTGGCCTGGGCGATCTGGGTGTTGAGGGTCGAGACTTCCTGCTCGGCCATGGTCGCGCCTTCGGACGACAGCAGGCCGTGGGCGTTCTTGTATTCCTGCACCCGCGCCACGGCGACTTCGGCGTCCTGGCGCATCTTCTCGAGGCTCGCGCCGAGCTCGCCGTTGGCCTTGGAGACCAGGGCGATCTTATCGTCGAGCTGCTTCTTCAGGTACTCGTCCATGTAGGCGTTGGTGATCGCCGCCGACTTCTGGGGCGAGGTCGAGGAGACGCCCACGTAGACGACGTACGTCAGGCCCGCACGGCGGATCCAGACGTGGCCGAGAAGGCTGTTGGCGACGCGCGAGACCAGCCGCGGCGAGGGATTGGCGATCGGCGGCTTGGCCGGGATCAGGCCGAACAGGCCCGGCGCCTGCGAGGCGTTGAACTCGGGGTCGTTGTAGAGCTTGAGCCGGCGGACGACGCGCTCGGCGAGCGCCTCCGAGCGGAGGATCTCCACCTGGGTGTCCACGGCGCTGGTGTCCGGCGGCGCGCCATAGGTCTGCGGCTGCTCGGGACGGGCCATGTTGACGCCCTTGGGATCGATCACCACCGAGCCGGTGGCGCTGTAGGTCGGCGTCTTCAGCGCGAAGGCGGCGAGCACCACCAGGAACACTGCGGCGGCGACGCCGAGGCCCAGGCGCGCACGCTGGAGGAGGATGCCGAACAGCTGGCGCAGATGCATGCGCTCAGGCTCGATCGGCCGAAAGGCCTGCCCAGGATGGGCGGGCAGCTCATGCGAGAGCGTGATCAAACTGTTCATGGGCAACCTGCGTTCACAGACCATCTGGCAGGGCGGGAGCGCCGGTGGCGTTCGAGCTCCGGTCGGAATGGCGCAACTCCGATGCCGCCTCGCGACGGCTGCGCGATCCCGGACGCTTGTGGGCCTTGCGGGACCCCACCCGGTTCGGAAGAAAAGCTAGCGTGGCCAATAACCCCGACGCCTTCGGCCGGTTCCGTCGGAAAGCGCTCCAGCAAGCGCATCGGGGTTCGACCGAAGGTCACGAGGTGGATTCCCGGCTCACCAGGGACGGATCAGCATCCCGAGCAGACCGAAGCCGCCCTGGAAGTTCTGCATGAAGGACTTGGCGCCGGAGGTGTCGACCACGACGATGTCGTTGCCGTAGACCGCCGGATCCTCGGCGTGACCGCTCCGGATCTGCGTCAGGTCGTAGATGGCGTTGACGCGCTGGCCGCCGACCGTGCGGAAGATCGCCACCCGCTTGGGGTTGGCGAGCTTGGGATCGGGCCCCGAGGCCAGGGCGACCGCCTGCAGAAGGGTGGTGGGACCGGCCAGGGCGTAGACGCCCGGCTTGGAGACCGCGCCGTCGACGGTCACCTTCTCGCCGTTCGCCTCCTTCACGGAGACCACGACGATCGGGTCCTTCATGTACTTCTTCTTCAGCTCCGCGGCGATGTCGTTGGACAGCTGCGCCGGGGTGCGGCCGCCGGCTTGCATCTGACCGATCAGCGGCATCAGGATCTTGCCGCTGGGATCGACCTGCACGGTCTTCGTCAGGTCTGGCAGCTGCGAGACGTTGACGTCGAGCATGTCCTGCGGACCGATGCGATACTCGGTGGCGCCCGGCGAGACCCGCGCGATGGCGTCGGGTGGGGGCAGGGCAGAGGTGCCCGCGAATGCGGGTGCAGCCGCCAGCGCGAGGAACGCCGCGGCGGCGAGCGAGGGCGAACGCCTGCGCATGATGTGAACTCTCTCCAAATCGCGACCAAACGATTTGCGACGGGCGCGCCGCCGCGCGATCACCAACTCCGATAAGCGGGAGGCTGTTCCGCTTGTTTGGAAAGAAGATCGCGCTGGCTCAGTAAAGTTGCAGCTCGCGCAGCCCCGCGAGCCGCGCCACGGCGCCGGCGTGGAGCGAGCCCCGGACGAGCCAGCGGCTGCGGTCCTTGGGCGACCAGGCGGTCGCCGCCGCGCCCGCCAGGCACACCCCGCCCTTGGCCGCGGCCAGCCCCATCTGGGCCAGGCGCGCGGGCCCGCGGTGCTGCTGGCTGAGGCGCGAACCGTGGGTCTGTCCCGTGCGGAAGCTGCGGGTCATCAGCCACTTCAGCGAGGCGCGGGTCGGCGGCACCGGCTCGTGGGCCAGGGCGTCGGGCGCGAAGCCGATGCGGCCTCCGGCGTCGGTGAGCCGGTAGAAGAAGTCGTCGTCCTCGCCGCCTTGCCGGCCGAGCGCCTCGTCGAAGCGAAGGCCATGGGCGGCGATCGCCTCGCCGCGCAGCAGCACGTTGCCGGCGTAGCCCTTGAGGATGCGGCCGCCGACCTCGACCGGCGCGGTGGAGTGGAAATCGCCGGCCGCCAGCCAGGGCGGGGCGTCGTCGCCATAGACCGCCTTCACCGGCCCCAGCACCGCGTCCCAGCCGCCCCGCTGCGCCTCGGCCAGGAGGGCGGCGAGCCAGCCCGGCGCGGCCGTCTCGTCGTCGTCCAGGAAGGCGAGGAAATCGCCGCGGGCGGCGTCGACACAGGCGTTGCGGGCGCGCGAGATGTTGCGGGCCGGTGCGTGGACATAGGCGAGGTCCAGTCCCAGCCGCACCGCTGCGTCCCTGACGCGCGGCTCGGCGCTCGGCGTCTCGTCGTTGTCGGCGACGATCACGCGCATCCGGACGCCCGGCGGCAGGTCCTGGGCGGCCAGGGAGGCGAGCGTCTCCGCCACCGCCTCGCGGCGGAAGGTGCAGACGCCCACGTCCACCTCGAGGACCGCGATGTCCGTGCTCATGCCCACGCCCGTGGAAAGACCTTCACCGTGCGCCGGAATGGCCGGGCCTCGGTCCCGGTTCCCTCATGTGGTGAAGATCCAGCCCTGCGGAAGGCTCGACATCTGCACTCCGGCCAGCACGACCTCGCCGCCGCCGGAGAAGGTGATCACGGTGTCGGAGCCCACCTGGCCCACCGTGTAGGCCGAGCCATGGTCGACCGCGATCCGGTCGCCCTCGGAGGCGGTGAAGTCGGTGATCCGGTCATTGCCGCCGCCGGCGAAGGCGCGGAAGGTGTCGGCCCCGGCGCCGCCGCTCATGGTGTCGTTGCCGAGATCGCCGCTCAGCCAGTCGTTGCCGGCGCCGCCGTTGACCACGTCGTCGCCCTGGCCGCCGCGGACGGTGTCCTCCCCGATCCCGCCTCCGACGGTGTCGTTGCCGAGGTTGCCGTTGACGATGTCCTGGCCGTCGTCGCCGTAGAGGACGTCGTCGTTCTTGCCGCCGCTGACCCAGTCGTCGCCGGCCGCCCCGTGGATGGTGTCGTTGCCCGCGTTGCCGTTGGTGCGGTCGAAGCCGGAGCCTCCGTTGATCACGTCGTTGCCGTCGTCGCCCGTCAGGTAGTCGCCGCCCGACCAGCCGGCGATCGTGTCGTTGCCGGCCCCGGCGTGGATCTCGGTCGCGCCGGACCCTGCCTGCAGGTTGTCGTCGCCGGCCGTGGCGTCGCTGGAGCCGCCGCCAGGCAGGGTGTCCTGCGCGGTGGGCGTGAGGTGCTCAACGACGCTCGAGCCGTCGGCCAGGCCGTAGGCGCGGATGTAGTCGATCTTGAAGGTGTCGGGGAACGCGGAGGCGTCCGGCGTGCCGCCGAACCCGCCGACCGCGAAGTTGGCGATCAGGTACATCGGCTGGTTCCAGGCGGCCGGGGTCGGGGCCTGAAACACCGCCTGGTCGTCGTAGTAGAAGGTCACCGTCGAAGGCGTCCACAGCATGCCGTAGGTGTGGAAGCCGGAGATGTCGCCGGTCTTCAGCACATTGGCGAAGCTGGCGCTGCCGCCGCCATAAGCCCGGACGAAGTCGATGTTCGGGTTGATGGCGATGTTCTCGGTGATGTCGGCCTCGACGCCCTGGGTGTTCTTGTCGGGCACCATCCAGAACGCGGGCCACGCGCCGTGCGCCGTCGGCAGCTCGGCGCGGATCTCGAAGTAGCCGTACTGCTGCTGGAAGATGCCGCGGGTGTTGATCATGCCCGAGGCGTAGGTGGCCCCGAAGGTGGACTGCAGGTCGCTCGCCTTGAACGGCTGGGCGGTGATCGTCAGCACGCCGTTGGAGTCCGAGAACGGGTTGTAGCCGAGCGCGTGGCCGGACGAGCCCTGGTAGTCGGCCGTGACGTAGGCCTGTTGCTCGCCGTTGTTGCGCAGGGTGTAGGTGTCGGGGTTGTCGCGCCCCAGGCCGAAGTCGGTGCGCCAGAGGCCCTGGTGGGTCGAGAAGTTGTACGGCTGGAAGCTGTTGAATTCGTCGTCCAGGGTCGAGGCGCCGAGCTGGCTGCGGTTCAGCGGCAGCAGGAAGTCGCTCGCCTTGAACTGGCCGACGGTGGTGTTGCGGATGATCAGCTGCTCGCCAGTCGAGATGCGGATCGAGACGTCGGAGCCCACCTGGCTCATGGCCGATTGCACGGCCTGGAAGGAGGTGAGGGAGGGGCTGACCAGGCGGATCGTGTCGCCGGCGTGGAAGCCGTAGATCACGTCGCTGCCCTCGCCCGCCTTGACCACGAAGGTGTCGTTCGCGAAGCCGCCGACCAGCACGTCGTTGCCGCCGGCGCCGTAAAGCGTCTCGCCGTCGTTGCCGACCTTGATCAGGTTATCGAGACCGTTGCCCGCGGCGTAGTTGTACGTCCCCGACGAGGTCAGGTTCTGGACGTTGGCGGGCAGGGTGAAGGAGGTGTAGGCGACGACGGTCTTGGTCCCGCCCGTGCCCGCCGAGACGTCGACCACGTCGTGCGGATCGCGCACGTAGAAGGTGTTGTCGCCGCTGGAGCCGACCAGCCGGTCGCCGCCGCCATTGCCGTCGACCGAGGAGGGGCCCGCCGGCGCGGTCAGGGTCTCGCCGCCGGCGCTGGTCCCATAGACTCCAGGCCCGTTGGCGCTCTCGGGCATCGCCTGCCCGAGGTAGTTGTAATAGGTCACGATGAGCGTCTCCACGAAGCTAGCTGGGCAGCAAACCCGCAAGCTCGGCCCCTGGTTCTCCGCCCTCTGCGCTCACGTTTGCGGGAAGCCGGGAAACTCCCGTCGAAGCAGGGTGTTACGGACGAGCCAGTATGTGTGGAGGCCGGGCTATGTACGAGCCGCGCTCGTTTGCTTATTCGCTGAGTCAGCTGGAAAACGGCTGGGCGTGGAGCGTCTACGACGAGGACGGGGTGACGGTGGCGGACGGCGCCCAGGCCAGCCGGGCCGCGGCCCAGGCGGCGGTGGACCGCATGCTGCGGTCCAGCCGGACGACGAGCGAAGCCGAAGAGGCGCGCGTCTGAATTCAGTTTCTGCGTTGAGCGAGGTCAGGCGGCGGCGGCGCGGGCCGGTTCCGCCGGCTTGGCGCTGCGCCGCCGGCGCAGGACGTCGGCCGCGATCGTCGTGACCACGTAGGGCGCGGCCGACGGCGCGCGGGCGAGGACCGCCGCGGCCCCCACGAGGCCGGCGGCGCGCTTGGCGTCCAGGAACTCGCGCAGCGCCAGCTTCGCCGCCACGTGGGCGCGGTGCTCGCGCACGGCGGCGAGCTCGTCCGGCGTCAGGCGGAAACGCTCCAGCCGACGGCTCGCATCCACCAGGCTGCGCAGCTCGGCCGCGCCGTGGCTGCCGGAGATCGAATCCGCCCGTTCCACGGCCATGTAGCCGCACGGACCGATCACCTTGAACCGGGCCCCGATCGCCAGGGCCTTGGCGTAGAGGATGAAGTCCTCGCCCAGCCGCAGGCTCTCGTCGTAGACCAGGTGGTGGCTGGTCAGGAAGCTGCGCCGCATGAGCGGCTTCAGGAAGCCGAGTTCGGCGCGCGGCAGGTGCGGGCGGCTGATGTTGGCCCGCGCGAAGGTCTCGAGATCCAGGCACATGGGCAGCTTCATGCGCTCGCCGATCATCGGATGCGGCGGCGCGTCGAGCCGGCCTTCGATGACCCGGAGGAGGTCGTCCGCCACGAAGTCGCAATAGCCGGTCTCGGCCCGCAGGCGGCCGAGCCGCCCGGGCAGGAAGAAGTCGTCGGAATCCAGCGGGCAGACCCACGCCGCGCGGCTCTTGGAAATCGCCAGGTTGCGGGCCGCCGCCGGCCCGCCGCTCAGCGCCAATTCGATGACCTGCAGCCGGCCGGACCCGTCGTCCGCTGCGCGGGCCGCCTGGGCGGTGGCGTCCGTGGCGCCGTCGACCACGACGATGACCTCGCAGGCCTCTGGCTCGGCGAGGGCCGAGGCGATCGCTCGAGCGATGGTCCGCTCGGCGTTGTACGCTGCGATGATCACACCGACGTCGGCGTCGTTCTGCGCCATTCAAAGCCTCCCGCCGACCCGTTTCCAAGCCGCTTGGGACGGGTGGTCGGCGACTAAACTCCGCAGTCCGGCCAAGGTTCTCCTACAGCCGAGATGTTTTTGTTTGCGGCCGGAACCCCGAACCGTGGCCGCAGGTTGTCGGCTCGTTTTTCGGCGGGGAAAGGCTCCGCCGAGCCAGCTTCCGAAACGAACCGATGACTGAAATCGTCTATCTCAACGAGGTCCCCGCCGGACCCCGAAAACGACTGCGCAAGGTCTCGGCGGACGAAGTTCTCACAGAAGCGATGAACGTGCTGGTCGCCGTCCTCGCCCTGATCTTCCTGACGCCCGTCATGTTGGCGGTCGCCTTCGCGGTCTTCGCCCAGGATGGCGGACCGATCTTGTTCGCCCACCGCCGGATCGGCCGGGGCGGACGCTATTTCCACTGCCTGAAGTTCCGCTCGATGGCCGTCGACGCCGAGCAACGGCTCGCTGACCTGCTGGCCAACGATCCGCAGGCCCGCGCCGAGTGGGAGCGCGACCACAAGCTGCGCTGCGACCCGCGGGTCACCCGCCTCGGCGAGTTCCTTCGCAAGACCAGCCTCGACGAGTTGCCGCAGCTCTTCAACGTTCTGCGCGGCGAGATGAGCCTGGTGGGCCCGCGCCCGATCGTCGACGCCGAGGTCGCCAAGTACGGCCGGCGCTTCGAGGCCTACTGCGCGGTGAAGCCGGGCATCACCGGCCTGTGGCAGGTGAGCGGTCGCAACGACACCACCTACCGCGCACGGGTCGCCATGGACTGCATCTACGCCCGCCAGCGCAACGTGATCATGGACGGAATGATCATCGCCGCCACGGTTCCCGCCGTGCTGATGCGCAAGGGCTCCTACTGAGGATCGGCTAGGCGGCCCGGCGGGCCGCCTTGGCCACCACCGGCGCCAGGCGTGCGGCGATGATCTGCACGCCGCGGGCGTTGGGGTGGATGCCGTCGCCCTGATTGAGCGCCGGGTTGCGCTCCACGCCGGCCAGGAGGTCGGGATAGAGGGCCACCCCGTGGCTGCGCGCCAGGCCTGGGAACATGGCGTTGAACTCCGAAGCATAGCCGCGGCCGATCTCCGCCGGGGCGGAAATCCCGGCCAGGACAACGGCTTTGTGGCGCGTCTTCAGCCGACGGATGATCTGGTCGAGGTTGGCGCGCGTGGCCTTGGGATCGATCCCCTGGAGCAGGTCGTTGCCGCCGAGCGCCACCACCACCACGCCGCTGTCGGGCCGCACGCTGAAGTTCACCCGCGCAAGGCCCCCCGCCGTGGTGTCGCCCGAGACGCCGGCGCCGCGGACCTGGTTCGGCAGGCCGAGCTTTTCGAGCGCCAGGTGCAGCTGGTTGGGCAGGGCGTCGCGGGCGGGCAGGCCGAGGCCCGCCGTGATCGAATCCCCGAGGATAGTGATCACCGGCCCGCGCGCGGCGAGGGCTGCGGCGGGACGGGCGAGGGGCAGTGCGGCGAGCGCGCCGCCGACCAGGGCCCGGCGCGAAAGGAGCGGAGTTCGTGTATCGGCCATTGCGGCTCCTATCTAGGATCGGAAGTCCTTCGCCGAAACGCCCGAGGCCCGCGTGACCGATCCCGATCCGCTCGTTCTTGAAGACGTCTCGCTGACCCTGCCCTCGCCGGCCGGGCCGGTGGAGATCCTGCGCGGTCTCGACGTGCGGGTGGCGGCAGGCGAGCGGGTGGCGCTGGTCGGCCCGTCAGGATCGGGCAAGTCGTCGCTGATCTCGGTGGCGGCGGGGCTGGAGCGGCCGACCGGCGGGCGCGTGCTGCTGTTCGGCCAGGACCTCGCGCGGCTCGACGAGGACGGCCGGGCGCGGCTGCGGCGCGGACAGGTGTCCCTGGTCTTCCAGGCCTTCCACCTGTTGCCGAACATGACGGCGGAGGAGAACGTCGCCGCGCCGCTGGAGATCGCCGGCGAGCGCGACGCCACGGCCACCGCAAAGGGCTGGCTCGAACGGGTCGGCCTGGCGCGGCGCGGCCACCACTATCCGCACCAGCTCTCCGGCGGCGAGCAGCAGCGGGTCGCTCTGGCCCGCGCGCTCGCCTCGCGGCCGAAGCTGCTGTTCGCCGACGAGCCGACCGGCAACCTCGACGCCGCCAACGCCGCACACGTCGCGGAGCTGATGTTCGACCTCGTCGCCATGACCGGCGCGGCCCTGGTGCTGGTCACCCACGACGAGGCGCTGGCCGCGAAGGCGGACCGCACGGTTCGCCTGCGCGACGGCCGGGTGGCCGAGCCGGCGTGATCCCGCTTTCCGTCCGCTTCGCCGCCCGCGAGCTGCGCTCAGGCGTGCGCGGCTTCCGCATCTTCCTGGCGTGCCTCGCGCTTGGCGTGGCGGCGATCGCCGCGGCGGGATCGACGGCGGAGGCCTTCCGCCAGGGGCTGGCCAGCCAGGCGCGCGAGATCCTCGGCGGCGACGTGGCCGTCTCCGTCCAGTTGCGGCGGTTCACGCCCGAGGAGCGCAGGGTCCTGGAAGGGATGGGGCGGGTCTCGTGGGCGGTCGGCAGCCGGGCCATGGCTCAGTCGGCGTCCGGCGAGCGACGGCTCGTGGAGCTGCGCGGCGTGGCCGGCGACTACCCGCTGGCCGGCAAGGTGACGCTCGCCGGCGCGCCGTCGCTGGACGCCGCCCTGCGGCCGGAGGCGGGCGCCTGGGGCGCGGCGGTGGAGCAGGCGCTGCTCGACCGGCTGCACCTGAAGCTCGGCGACCGCTTCGACGCCGGCAACGTGCCGATCGTCGCGCGCGCCGTCCTGAAGGAGGAGCCGGACCGGCTGTCGCGCGGCTTCGCGCTCGGGCCGCGGGTGCTGACGCGGATGGGGGCGCTGGAGCAGGGCGGCTTCCTGGTCGCGGGCCTGCCGTTCGGCGAGACCGCCCGCATCGCCCTGAAGCCCGGCGTCGCGCCGAAGGGGGCGATGGCCCAGATCCGCCGTGAGCTGCCGGGCCGCAGCTTCCGCATCCGCGACCGCGACGACGCCGCGCCGGGCGTGAAGCGGCTGATCGACCAGCTCGAATATTTCCTCGGCTTCATCGGCCTGGCCTCGCTGGTGGCCGGCGGCCTCGGCGTGTTCGGCGCGGTCAGCGCCTACCTCGAGGCGCGCAAGCCGGCCATCGCCACCCTCAAGGCGCTCGGGGCGCAGGGCGCCCTGATCCGGGACGCCTACCTCGTCCAGATCGCCGTCCTGGCGGCGCTGGGGGTGGCCATCGGCCTGGTCGTCGGGGCCGTCGCGCCGCTGGCGCTGGGCGCGCTGGTGAAGGACAAGCTGCCGGTCCCGGCGCTGTTCGCGATCTACCCCTTGCCGCTGGCCAAGGCCGCGGCCTTCGGCCTGCTCTCGGCGGCCGCCTTCTCGCTGGCGCCGCTGGCGCGGGCGCGCGCCACGCCGCCCGCCAGCCTGTTCCGCAGCGACCTCTCCGGACGGGTGCGGTTCGGCCCCGAGATCATCGCCGCCGGCCTTGCCGCCGCAGGCCTTGCCGCCCTGGCGGTGGTCACCGCGCCGACCCCTCTGGCGGCTGGGATCATGATCGCCGGCGTCGCCGCGGCCTTCACGGTCCTCTGGGCGCTCGGCTGGGCCGCGGCGCGGCTCGCCGGGCGAATGCGGGCCGGGGCGCGGGGGGCGGTGCGCATCGGGCTCGCCAACCTCGCCGGACCGCGCTCGGCGGCCCGCACCGCCTCGCCCGCCATCGGCCTCGGAGTCGGGCTCCTGGCCTGCGTGGTCCTGATCCAGTCGAGCCTTCTCGCGGAGGTCTCGGACGTCGCGCCGCGCACCGCCCCGGCGCTGGTCTTCACCGACATCCCCGCCGAGCGGGCCGCCGAACTCGACGCCGTGGTCGCCCGGGCCTTCGGCCGGCCGCTGAGCCGCGAGACCTGGCTGCGCGCGCCCTTTTTCACGGGCCGGATCGTCAAGGTGCGCGGCGCGCCGGTCGATCCCAAGGCGCTGCCGGAGCGCGAGCGCTGGGCCTACGACAACGACATCTCCATGTCGGCCATCGGGCCCGAGCCGCCCAACCCGCAGATCACCGCCGGGCGGTGGTGGCCGGCCGGCTACGCCGGGCCGCCGCTCGCGGCGGTGGACGAGGACGTGGCCCGCGGCGCGGCGCTGAAGGTGGGCGA
Organism: Phenylobacterium soli; assembly: GCF_003254475.1. Classification (NCBI taxonomy): domain Bacteria; kingdom Pseudomonadati; phylum Pseudomonadota; class Alphaproteobacteria; order Caulobacterales; family Caulobacteraceae; genus Phenylobacterium; species Phenylobacterium soli. The sequence goes on along the minus strand of NZ_QFYQ01000001.1, from coordinate 3,136,431 downwards.
CGCGATCACCGTCCAGGTGCTCGGCGTCGAGATCGAGGCCCGCGTGGCGGCCCTGCGCAAGGTCGAGTTCGGCAGCTTCGGCGCCAGCTTCCCCGTGGTCTTCACCCCTTCGGCGGTCGCGGGGGCGGACCTCCACCAGGTCGCCATCGCCAAGGCGGACCGCGCGGCCGAGGCGCGGGTCGTGCACGCCCTGGCCGGACCATTTCCCGAAGTGAACGTCATTTCCGTGCGCGAGCAGCTCGAGGCGGCCACCGACCTCTTCAACCGTGTGGCCCTTGCGGTGCGCGGGGCGGCGGCTGTGGCGGCCCTGGCCGGGCTGCTGGTGCTGGCGGGGGCGATCGCCGCCCGGGCCCGGGAGCGGACCCGCGAGGCGGCGATCCTGAAGGTGCTTGGCGCCAGCCGCGCCCAGATCCTCTTCGCCTATGTCCTGGAGTACGGCCTCGTGGGGGCGATCGCCGGCGCGGCGGGCGTGGCGCTGGGCTATGTGGCGGCCTGGCCGGTGGTGGTGAAGGTCTTCCAGGCCCATTGGAGCGTGGACTGGGCAGGTGTCGCGGCCCTGCTCGGCGCCGCCGCGGGCCTGGCCGGGGCAGGGGGCCTCGTGGCCGCCTTCCAGGCCCTGTCGCAGCGGCCGGCGCCGGCGCTGCGGGCCGAATAGGTTCTCTCGCCGGGGGACCATCAGGGGGTGACGGCCGGGCGCCTTCGTGCGTTCCTGTGTCGATGAGCCAGTCCCTCCCCGACCAGCTCCGCGCCACGGTGCGCTTCCTCGGCCGCGTGCTCGGAGACGTGATCCGCGCCCAGGACGGGGAGGCGGTGTTCAACCAGATCGAGGACATCCGCCAGGCCTCGGTGGGCTTCCACCGCGAGGGCACGGCGGCGGCCGCCCAGGTGATGGCCGAGCGGCTGTCCGGCCTGTCGCTCGCCGACACGGTGCGGTTCGTCCATTCGTTCGCCTGCTTCCTGCAGATCACCAACATCGCCGAGGACCAGATCCAGCGCCGGCGCGGGCGCGGCGGCGACGCCCGCGGCGACACGCTCGCCGGGGCGATCCGCGCGCTGAAGGCCGATGGCGTGGACCTCGAGGCGGTGGTGGCGCTGCTCCGCCAGGCCCTGATCGCGCCGGTCATCACCGCCCATCCCAGCGAGGTGCGGCGCAAGAGCGTGCTCGACCGCGTCGGCGCCATCGCCGACGACCTGGACGCCTTCGACCGCGCCCACACCGACGCCGAGCGCGCGGTGCTCGAACGCGAACTGGTCCGCCAGGTGTCGATCTTCTGGCGCACCCGCCTGCTGCGCTCGGTGAAGCTCGGCGTCGGCGACGAGATCGAGAACGCCGTCTCCTATCTGGAGCGCAGCTTCCTGCCCGAGGTGCCGAGGCTCTACGCCCATTGGCTGGAGGTGCTGGGCGAGCCCGAGCAGCTCAACAGCTTCCTGCGCGTCGGCTCCTGGGTGGGCGGCGACCGCGACGGCAATCCGTTCGTCACCGCCGAGGTGCTCCGCCAGGCGATGCGGCGCCAGTCGCAGGCGGCCCTGCGTATGTACCTCGAGGCGGTCAACGGGCTCGGCGCAGAGCTCTCGCTCTCCGGACGGCTGACGGCGGTCACGCCGGAGCTGCAGGCCCTCGCCGCCGCGGCCCACGACAGCTCGCCCCATCGCGCCGACGAGCCCTATCGGCAGGCGCTGATCGGCGTCTACGCCCGGCTGGCGGCCTCCTATCTGCGGCTGACCGGCGAGGCGCCGCCGCGCGCCCCGGTCGCCGAGGCCGAGCCCTACGACAGCCCGGATGACTTCAAGGCGGACCTCGAGACGGTGCTGGCGAGCCTCATCGCCCAGCACGGCGAAACCTTCGCCCGCGGGCCGCTGCCGGACCTGATCCGCGCGGTGGACACCTTCGGCTTCCACCTGGCGCGCCTGGACCTGCGCCAGAACTCGGCGGTGCACGCGCGCACGGTGGCCGAGCTCCTCAAAGTGGCCGGGGTCTGCGAGGACTACGAAGCGCTGGACGAGGCGGGCCGCCGGGCGCTGCTGATCTCCGAGCTCGGCCATGGGCGACTGCTCTATTCGCCCTTCGCCGACTACAGCGAGGAGACCCGCCGCGAGCACGCGGTGCTGAGCGCCGCGGCCGAGGTGAAGCGGCTCTACGGCAAGGACGCGATCCGCGCCTACATCGTCTCCAACACCACCTCGGTCTCAGACCTGCTGGAAGTCTATCTGCTGCTCAAGGAGGTGGGGCTCTATGCGCCCGGCGATCCGCCGCGCACCGGTGTCTTCGCCGAGCCGCTCTTCGAGACCATCGATGACCTGCGCGCCGCGCCGCAGACCCTGCGGGAGTACCTCGAACTGCCGCTCGTCCGACGCCTCGTCGAGCCGATCGGGCTGCAGGAGGTGATGATCGGCTATTCGGACTCCAACAAGGACGGCAGCTACCTGACCTCGACCTGGGAGCTCTACCAGACCTCCCGCGCGCTGGGCCGTGTGACCCATGACCTTGGCCTGCGGCTGCAGCTTTTCCACGGCCGCGGCGGGGCGGTGGGCCGGGGCGGCGGCTCGTCCTTCGACGCGATCCTGGCGCAGCCGGCCGGCACGGTGAACGGGCGGATCCGCATCACCGAACAGGGCGAGGTGGTGGCCAACAAGTACGCCGACCCCGAACTTGCCCGGCAGAGCCTGGAGACCCTGACCGCGGGCGTGGTGCTGGCGTCGCTGCGCAAGGCCGCCGAGGCCGAGGTCGCCGCGCCCCACGCCGATGCGATGGAAGCTCTGTCGCGAGAATCCATGGCGGCCTACCGCGCCCTGGTCCACGAGACGCCCGGCTTCGTCGATTATTTCTACGGCGCGACGCCGATCAGCGAGATCGCCGACCTCAACATCGGCAGCCGGCCGACCTCGCGCCAGGCGAGCCGCAGCCTCGCCGGTCTGCGCGCGATTCCGTGGGTGTTCTCCTGGTCGCAGTCGCGGGCCATGCTGCCGGGCTGGTACGGCTTCGGATCGGCCGTGGCCAAGGCCGGCGTGCCGATCGCCACCCTGGCCGAGCTGCACGAGACCTGGCCGTTCTTCTCCTCGGCCCTGGCCAACATGGAGATGGTGCTCGCCAAGTCGGACATGGCCATCGCCGGGCGTTACGCCGGCCTCGTCCAGGACGAAGCCCTCGCGCAGACGGTGTTCGGCCAGATCCGTGCGGAGTGGGAGCGGACGGTCGAGGCCCTGCTGGCGATCACCGGCCAGACGGCGCTGCTGGACAAGAACCCGGACCTCGCGGCGGTGATCCGCTCGCGCCTGCCCTACATCGACCCGCTCAACCACCTGCAGATCGAACTCCTGCGCCGCCTCAGGATGGGCGACGACGAGGAGGCGGTGCGCGAGGGCATCCACCTGACCATCAACGGCATCGCCGCGGGCCTTCGCAACACCGGCTGAGGCGTCAGACCTCGATCAGGGCGAACTCGACGCCGAGGTCCCGGTTCAGCACCGGCCGGGCGACGTTGTAGACCGGCACCCCGCGCGGCGTGCGGCCCTCGTGGGCGCCCCGGTGTGCATGGCCGTGGACGACGCAGCGCACGCCGTCGAAGCGGTCGATGGTCTCGCCCAGCCGCGCCGAGCCGAGGAAGGGGAAGATCTCGTGCGGCTCGCCCTGCACGGTCTCCTCGACGGGAGAATAGTGCAGCACGACGACGGTCCGGTCGGTCTTGAGCATCCGCAGGGAGCTCTCGAGCTTCAGGTTCTCGTCGATGGAAGCCTGGACGAAGGTCTTGATCTCGGGCTCGCCGAAGGCGGAGAGCATGTAGCGCCCGAAGCCGCCGATGAAGCCCTTGGCCCCGGCGAAGCCCACGCCCTGCACCTCGATCGGCTCGCCCTCCAGGCAGCGCATGCCGGCCTGGTGGAGGATTCTCGCCACCTCGTCCGGCTGGCCGCACTCGTAGTCGTGGTTGCCGAGCACGCCGACCACGGGGATCTCGCAGGCCTGCAGGTCCTCGGCCAGGATCTCGGCCTCGGGCGTCTTGCCGAAGTTGGTGAGGTCGCCGCACAGGGCCAGGACGTCGGCCTCCTGGCTGATCCGCTGGAAGAGCTCGCGATAGGGGTGCCTGTGGCTCTCGACCACGTGCAGGTCGCCGATCGCGGCGAGCCTGAGCTTCCCCGTGCCGGGCGGCGACGCGAACCCCGGCGCGTCAGGCGATTGGCTCATGGCGCTCCTCTAGCCCCTTGCCGACCACGTCGGCGAAGCCCCACTCGGTGATGTCGGTGACGTAGTCGCGCGGGCTGAACAGGCGGCCGCGGCAGACCCGCACGCGGGCGGCGGGCAGGCCAATCTGGGCCTGCAGGCGGCCGGTGAGCTCCTCCATCAGCCAGGCCGGCACCAGGTCGCGCTCGGTGGGATAGACGAAGCGGAAGTTGAGGAGGTGGATCAGCAGCACCTCCCAGTGTGGCTCCATGTAGCGGAGCAGGCGGCGCCAATCGATCCGGTCGTGCGCCTTGAGGATCACGTGGACCACGTCGGCGCCGTCGTAGCGGTAGCGGTCCTGGATGAACATCTTCGAGAGGATGAGCTCGGTGGGCGGTGTGATGCCGACCTCGGCCCCGTAAACGGTGATGGTGTCGCCGCCCTGGAACCACTCGTCCGTGACCGGCGCGGCGCCGTTGGACATGGCGAAGATGACGTCGAAGAAGTGGTTGTCGCACCAGACCTTGGCGATCCAGCGCTCGTCCTCCACGTCGGTGCGGTAGCCGCGATCCTGGAAGAAGCGGAGGATCCGCGGGTAGTCGCCGGCCTTGCAGAAGACGTCGAGGTCCTTGGTCGGCCGGACGATGCCGGTGAAGGCCGTGACCGCATAGGTCCCGGAGAGCAGGAACGGGATCTTCGATTCCTTCAGGAGCTTGAGGCTCTCTGCATAGAAGGCCTCTGACTCGGGCGGAGGCTCGAAGGCGTCGTCGGGCGGCGCGTGGGACATGCGGGCGTGGCGCTCCATCGGGGGCGAGGCGCCCCGGCCGGAAACGGCGGCTCTGGCGGCAGGTTCCGCATCGCCCTGAGCGGAACTAGCTTAGCTATTGTTTCAATTTGATTTTTTAAGTCGGCTCTGGGACAAAGGGACATCCTACCGGATCGCAGCGTGCGGGGGCGCGCGCGGGACGGCCGGCAGGCAATCGCAAATTTATTCCGCATTCCGGGAACCCGCAGCGGTGTCTGCGTGTTCGCTGGAAAGGCGGGGGTGTGTCTTGTTCCCGGGCCTGTCCGTCTTCGCGCGCGCAGGCCCCGACAGCATCATGCATCCCCGGCGCTCAATCGCTCAGTTCCCGGGGGAACCATGCCGCAAGCCGCCGTCAAGACCAGCTCCGCCGCCAAGGCCTCGCGCAAGGCCAGGCCATCCGGAGCGGCGATCGGCCCCAACGAACTGCTCGCCGCCCTGCGCGCCTTCCGGCGCGGCGACTTCTCGGTGCGGCTGCCCCGCGGCCTGACCGGCGTCGACGGCGAGATCGCCGAGGCGTTCAACGACGTGGTCGAGATGAACGACCGCATGACCAGGGAATTCGAGCGGCTCGGCGAGACGGTCGGCCGCCAGGGCAAGATCAACCACCGGGCCAAGCTGCCGGCCGCCCAGGGCTCCTGGGCCGCCAGCGTCGACGCGGTGAACACCCTGATCGCCGACATGGTCCACCCGACCGCGGAAATGGCCCGCGTGATCAACGCGGTGGCCAAGGGCGACCTGTCCCAGACCATGGACCTTGAGAACGAGGAGCGGCCGCTGCGCGGCGAGTTCCTGCGCATCGGCAAGGTCGTGAACACCATGGTGGGCCAGCTCGGCTCCTTCGCCTCGGAAGTGACCCGCGTGGCCCGCGAGGTGGGTACGGAAGGCAAGCTCGGCGGTCAGGCCCAGGTGAAGGGCGTCGCCGGCACCTGGAAGGACCTCACCGACAACGTGAACCTGATGGCCGCCAACCTGACCGGCCAGGTCCGTAACATCGCCGAGGTGACCACCGCCGTGGCCAACGGCGACCTCTCCAAGAAGATCACCGTGGATGTGCGCGGCGAGATCCTGGAGCTGAAGAACACCATCAACACCATGGTGGACCAGCTGAACTCCTTCGCCTCGGAAGTGACCCGGGTGGCGAGGGAAGTGGGCACCGAAGGCAAGCTCGGCGGCCAGGCCCAGGTGAAGGGCGTCGCCGGTACGTGGAAAGAGCTGACTGACAACGTGAACCTGATGGCCGCGAACCTGACCGGCCAGGTGCGTAACATCGCCGAGGTGACCACCGCCGTGGCCAACGGCGACCTCTCCAAGAAGATCACCGTGGACGTGAAGGGGGAAATCCTCGAGCTGAAGAACACCATCAACACCATGGTGGACCAGCTCAACGCCTTCGCCTCGGAAGTGACCCGCGTGGCCCGCGAAGTGGGTACGGAGGGAAAGCTTGGCGGTCAGGCCCGAGTGGAAGGCGTCACCGGCGCCTGGAAGGACCTCACCGACAACGTGAACTTCATGGCCGCCAACCTGACCGGCCAGGTGCGTAACATCGCCGAGGTGACCACCGCCGTGGCCAACGGCGACCTCTCCAAGAAGATCACCGTGGACGTGCGCGGCGAGATCCTGGAGCTGAAGAACACCATCAACACCATGGTGGACCAGCTCAACGCCTTCGCGAGCGAAGTGACCCGCGTGGCCCGCGAGGTGGGTACGGAAGGCAAGCTCGGCGGTCAGGCCCAGGTGAAGGGCGTCGCCGGCACCTGGAAGGACCTCACCGACAACGTGAACCTGATGGCTGGCAACCTGACCGGCCAGGTGCGTAACATCGCCGAGGTGACCACCGCCGTGGCCAACGGCGACCTCTCCAAGAAGATCACCGTGGACGTGCGCGGCGAGATCCTCGAGCTGAAGAACACCATCAACACCATGGTGGACCAGCTGAACTCCTTCGCCTCGGAAGTGACCCGGGTGGCGAGGGAAGTGGGTACGGAAGGCAAGCTCGGCGGTCAGGCCCAGGTGAAGGGCGTCGCCGGCACCTGGAAGGACCTCACCGACAACGTGAACCTGATGGCCGCCAACCTGACCGGCCAGGTCCGTAACATCGCCGAGGTGACCACCGCCGTGGCCAACGGCGACCTCTCCAAGAAGATCACCGTGGACGTGAAGGGGGAAATCCTCGAGCTGAAGAACACCATCAACACCATGGTGGACCAGCTGAACTCCTTCGCCTCGGAAGTGACCCGGGTGGCGAGGGAAGTGGGTACGGAAGGCAAGCTCGGCGGCCAGGCCCAGGTGAAGGGCGTCGCCGGCACTTGGAAAGACCTCACCGACAACGTGAACTTCATGGCCGCGAACCTGACCGGCCAGGTCCGTAACATCGCCGAGGTGACCACCGCGGTGGCCATGGGCGACCTCTCCAAGAAGATCACCGTGGACGTGCGCGGCGAGATCCTGGAGCTGAAGAACACCATCAACACCATGGTGGACCAGCTCAACTCCTTCGCCTCGGAAGTGACCCGCGTGGCGAGGGAAGTGGGCACCGAGGGCAAGCTCGGCGGTCAGGCGCAGGTGCGCGGCGTCGCCGGCACCTGGAAGGACCTCACCGACAACGTGAACCTGATGGCCGCCAACCTGACCGGCCAGGTGCGTAACATCGCCGACGTGACCACCGCCGTGGCCAAGGGCGACCTCTCCAAGAAGATCACCGTGGACGTGCGCGGCGAGATCCTGGAGCTGAAGAACACCATCAACGTCATGGTGGACCAGCTGAACTCCTTCGCCTCGGAAGTGACCCGCGTGGCCCGCGAAGTGGGTACGGAAGGCAAGCTGGGCGGTCAGGCGCAGGTGCCCGGCGTCGCCGGCACCTGGAAAGACCTCACCGACAACGTGAACATGATGGCCAACAACCTCACGGGTCAGGTGCGTAACATCGCCGACGTCGTGACCGCGGTGGCCATGGGCGACCTGAAGCGCAAGCTGACCCTGGACGCCAAGGGCGAGATCGCGGCCCTGGCCGACACCATCAACGGGATGATCGAGACCCTGGCCACCTTCGCCGACCAGGTGACCAACGTGGCCCGCGAGGTGGGTATCGAGGGCAAGCTCGGCGGCCAGGCCCGGGTGCCCGGCGCCGCCGGCCTGTGGCGCGACCTGACCGACAACGTGAACGAACTGGCCGCCAACCTGACCACCCAGGTGCGCGCCATCGCCGAAGTGTCCACCGCCGTGACCAAGGGCGACCTGACGCGGTCGATCACCGTCGAGGCGTCCGGCGAGGTGGAAGAGCTGAAGAACAACATCAACGAGATGATCCGGAACCTCCGCGAGCAGACGTTGAAGAACACGGAGCAGGACTGGCTGAAGACCAACCTGGCCCGGTTCACGCGGATGCTGCAGGGCGAGCGCGACCTCTCGACGGTGTCGAACCTGGTGCTCTCGGAGCTGGCGCCGCTGATCAACGCACAGCACGCCGTGTTCTACGTCTCCGACCGCGACGAGGACGGGGCCATGGTGATGAACCTGGCCGCCTCCTACGCCTTCAACAGCCGCAAGCACCTGGCCAACTCGTTCAAGCTGCGCGAGGGCCTGATCGGCCAGTGCGCCTACGAGAAGAGCCGGATCCTGCTGACCAACGTGCCCACCGACTACGTGCAGGTGAGCTCGGGCCTCGGCGAGGCGCCGCCGAACAACATCATCGTCCTGCCGGCTCTCTTCGAAGGCGAGGTGAAGGCGGTGATCGAGCTCGCTACCTTCGGTGAGTTCAACGACACCCAGCAGCAGTTCCTCGACCAGCTGATGGAATCCATCGGCATCGTCTTGAACACCATCGCCGCCAACATGCGGACCGAGGGCCTCCTGAAGCAGTCGCAGCTGCTGACCTCCGAACTGCAGGCGCAGCAGGAGGAGCTGAAGAAGACCAACGACCGGCTGGAGCAGCAGGCCGCCTCGCTCCGTCAGTCGGAGGAGCTGCTGCGCACCAAGCAGGAGGAATTGCAGCAGACCAACGCCGAGCTGCAGGAGAAGGCGCACCTGCTGTCGATCCAGAACCAGCAGGTGGAAGCCAAGAACCGCGAGGTGGAGCAGGCGAAGCTGGCCCTCGAGGAGAAGGCCGAGCAGCTGGCCCTGACGTCCAAGTACAAGTCCGAGTTCCTGGCCAACATGAGCCACGAGCTGCGGACGCCGCTGAACTCGCTGCTGATCCTCTCGAAGCTGCTGGCCGACAACGGTCAGGGCAACCTGAGCGACAAGCAGGTCGAGTTCGCCCGCAACATCCACGACGCGGGCACCGACCTCCTGGGCCTCATCAACGACATCCTCGACCTGTCCAAGATCGAGAGCGGCACCGTCACCCTGGACATCAGCGAGATGTCCTTCGCCGGCCTTCGCGACCATGTCGACCGGACGTTCTCGCAGATCGCGGCGGACAAGAAGCTCGAGTTCCAGGTGGAGGTCGACCCGGCCTTGCCGCGGACCATGCTCACCGACGACAAGCGCCTGCAGCAGATCATCAAGAACCTGCTGTCGAACGCCTTCAAGTTCACCGACAAGGGCCATGTGAAGCTGCGCGTCGAGCGGGCGCACTCGGGCTGGCACGCCACCAACGACCACCTCAACACGGCCGGTCAGGTGCTGGCGTTCTCGGTCGAGGACACCGGCATCGGCATCCCCGAGGACAAGCAACGGATCATCTTCGAGAGCTTCCAGCAGGCCGATGGTTCGATCAGCCGCAAGTTCGGCGGCACGGGCCTTGGCCTCTCGATCAGCCGGGAGATCACCCGCCTGCTCGGCGGCGAGCTGAGGGTCACCTCGCAGCCCGGCAAGGGCTCGACCTTCACCCTCTACCTGCCGCTGAACTTCAGCCCGGCCCAGCAGCCGAGCCCGGCGGCCCGCGCCGCGGCGGCGGCCATGCCTCGGCCGATGCTGATGCCCTCGACCTTCTCGGAAGAACCCGTGGAGGCGGTGGCCGACGACCGCGACGACATCGGCTCCTCGGACTCGGTGGTGCTGATCGTCGAGGACGATCCGCGCTTCGCCTCGATCCTGCTCAGCCTGGTGCGGGAGAGCGGCTTCAAGGGCGTCGTGACCGGCGAGGGGGTGGCCGCGCCGTCGCTCGCCCGCCGCTTCGGGCCGGACGCCATCATGCTCGACATCGGCCTGCCGGACATGGACGGCCTGGCCCTGCTCGACCTCCTGAAGCGCACGCCCGAGACGCGGCACATCCCGGTGCACGTCATCTCGGCGGACGACCAGAAGGGCCTCGGCCTGTCGATGGGGGCCTTCGGCTTCACCCATAAGCCGGTGGAGCGCGAGGTGGTGGTCTCCACCCTGCAGGGCGTGAAGGGCTTCGTCGACAAGGCCGACCGGCGCATCGTGCTGGTGGGCGGCGAGGGGGAGGCGGCCGAGACGCTGCGCGAGTGCTTCACGGAGGTGGAGCTGGTCGACAGCCTCGAGGAGGTCCTGGCCCGCCCCGCGGCCGAGCGTCCCGACGGTCTGATGATCGAAGCCTCGGCCCTGCCGGCGGCCCAGATCGTCGAGCAGATGAAGCAGGCCGACGGCCGCTGCGTGCCGGCGGTGGTTTATGCGCCGGGCGAGCTGGAAGCCGATGATGACCGGCGTCTGCGCCTGGCGGTGTTCGGCGGCCTCGTCCGCCTGGCCCGCACGGCCGACCAGCTGGTCGACCAGGCGAGCCTGCTGCTGCACGAGCCGCTGGAGCGCCTGTCCGCCCAGGCCAAGGCCAAGGTCAACCAGTCCAAGCTGGATGATCCGGTGCTCGCCGGCCGTCGTATCGTGGTCATCGACGACGACATCCGGAACATCTTCTCGCTCGCCTCGGCGCTCGAGGAGTACGGGATCGAGCTGAGCTATGCCGAGAGCGGCCGCGCCGGGCTCGAGGTCATCGAGGCGCAACCCGACGTCGACGTGGTGCTTGTGGACATCATGATGCCCGACATGGACGGCTACGAGACGATCCGCGAGATTCGCTCGCGGGCCGGCATGGCCGACCTGCCGATCGTCGCGGTGACCGCCAAGGCGATGAAGGGAGACCGTCAGAAGTGCATCCAGGCGGGCGCCTCCGACTATGTGTCCAAGCCCGTGGACATCGACCACCTCGTCTCGGTGCTGCGCGTCTCGATCCAGCGCGCGGACGCCATGAAGCTGGCCAGTGACACGGTCGTTTCCCTGATGCCGCAAGCGAGCTGACGTGACCCGAGCCCTCAAGGCCAGTCCCGAGCCAACCTGGCGGGGGGAGCCGTCTCCGGCGCCCCCCGACCTGGACAAGCCGATCCAGGCGCGGATTCTGATCGTCGACGACGACGAGCGGAACGCCTTCGCCGCGATCCAGGCGCTGGAGGAGCTCGGCCACGACCTGGTGGTGGCGCGCTCGGGCGAGGAGGCGCTCAAGCGCCTGCTCACCGAGGAGTTCGCGGTCATCCTGCTCGACCTGCACATGCCGGGCATGGACGGCTACGAGACGGCGCAGTTCATCCGCGCCCGCAAGCGCACCTCGCGCACGCCGATCGTCTTCTTGACCGCGATCTTCCGGGACGAGGCCCACGTCTTCCAGGCCTATTCGGCCGGCGCGGTGGACGTGGTGTTCAAGCCGGTGGACCCGTTCATCCTCAAGTCGAAGGTGCAGGTCCTCGTCGATCTCTACCTCAAGACCGAGGAGGTGAAGCGTCAGTCGGCCTATCAGCAGTGGCTGCTGGACGAGCACGCCCGGGTGAAGGCCGAGAAGGATCAGGCCGAGCGCGCGCTGAGGGTGACCGAGGCGCGGCAGGAGGCGATCCTCAAGACGCTGCCGATCGTGATCCACTCGCGCAGCATCGAGCCGCCGTTCGCCCCGCAGTTCGTCTCCGAGGCGGTCGAGGACATCACCGGCTTTCCCGCCTCGCGCTTCGTCAAAGAAGCCGGGTTCGGCACCAGCCGCATCCATCCCGACGACGTCGACATGGTGGTCGAGCGGGTCGCGGCGGCGGCCGAGACGGGCCAGTACAGCGTCGAGTTCCGCTGGCTCTGCGCCGACGGCCAGTACCGAGTGCTTCAGGACCAGGGCGTCGTCGCCCCGAGCGAGGATGGCCAGGCCCGCGAGATATTCGGCGTCATCCTCGACGCCACCGATCGCAAGCAGCTGGAGGAGCAGCTCACCCAGGCCCGCAAGATGGAGGCGGTCGGCCAGCTGACCGGCGGGGTGGCCCACGACTTCAACAACCTGCTGACGGTGGTGCTCGGCAACGTCGACATGCTGGGCCGCAAGGCCGAGGACGAGGCCCGCCGCCAGCGGCGCATCGAGGCCATCCGCCTGGCCACCGAACGCGGCCGCGACCTGACCCGTCAGCTGCTGGCGTTTTCGCGTCGCCAGCACCTGTCCCCCGTCAGCCTCGACGTGAACGCCCTTATCCGCGACTTCAGCCCGCTGATCCGCCAGGCCGTCGGCGAGGCGGTGACGCTCGACCTGCGGCTCGGCGAGGAGGCGCTCTGCGCCCATGTCGACCCGACCCAGCTCGAGACCGCCCTCCTGAACCTCGCCGTCAATGCGCGCGACGCCATGCCGAGCGGCGGCGTCCTCACCCTGGCCACCGAGCGCGAGCCGGGGCCCAGGGGAGAGCGGGTGCTGATCGACGTCTCCGACACCGGCGTCGGCATGTCGCCCGAGATCCGCGAGCGGGTCTTCGAGCCGTTCTTCACCACCAAGGAAGTGGGCAAGGGCTCGGGCCTCGGCCTCAGCCAGGTCTATGGCTTCGTGCGCCAGTCCGATGGCGAGGTGCGCGTCGAGTCGACCCCCGGCGCCGGCACCCGCTTTCAGCTGCGGCTGCCGGCCTCCGACGCCCCCGTCGAGGTGGTGCGCGCCGAGGCGCCGCCGCCCGAGGCGCAGGGCGGCTCCGAGCGGGTGCTCCTCGTCGAGGACGATCCGACGGTCCTGGCCCTGACCCTCGATATGCTGACCGGGCTCGGCTACCAGGCGACGACGGCGACCAATGCCGCCGAGGCGCTCGAGGTCCTCCGCTCCGAGGCGCCGATCGACCTCTTGTTCTCCGACGTGGTCATGCCCGGCGGCCGCAGCGGCCTCGAACTGGCGCGCGAGGCGCGTGCGATGCGGCCCGGCCTGCCGGTGCTCCTGACCTCAGGCTTCATGGGCGAGGGGGCGGTGCTGGAGACGGCGGAATTCCCGCTGCTCGACAAGCCCTACGAGACCGCCGTCCTGGCCGCCAAGCTGCGCAAGGTGCTCGACCGGCCCGCCCGCCGCCGCCGCCGCGGCGCCGACCGGCTCAAGGCCAGCGAGGCCCTGCCGGCCGCCGAATAGGCTTCAGCCTTCCGAACTGCGGGCGATGGCGCGCAAGGCGGCGGCGAGGCCGCGCGCCCGGCGGCGGTCCATCTGAGGCTCGGCGCTCCGAGCCTCGCCGCGGGTGAGCGCATCGGCCATGGCCTCGAGCTCGTGGGCGCGGCCCTTCGGCGCGAAGGCGTCGGCCAGCATGATCGCCTCGGCGCGGAGCTCCTCCCTCAGCTCAGCCGGCAGGCTGGCGAGCAGGGCCTCGTCGAAGTCCACCACTTCGCCGGTCTGGATGTCGGTGCGGGGTCTGGCGCGGTCCATGTCTGGCCTCGTCGGAGCCAGAAAACCCGGTATGGGCTCAGGGGTTCCCCGCGGCGGTCGCCAGGGCGAAGGGCTCGACCCTGGCCTCGTAGGTCGCCGTGCCGCCGGGCTCCAGGCGCACCATGCCGGTGTCGCGCCCGCCCCATTCGGCGCCGAACGGATCGGCGAGGTTGAACTGCGGCTCCACGACGACGAAGGCCTGCTCCAGCGGCGCATAGATCTGGAAGGCGCCCACGTGCGGCGAGGGGGCGATGATCCTCAGGCCGAGGCCGGCGGCCGGATCCTGGATCTCCACGGCCGCGGCTTCGAGGTCGGTGAAGCAGTCGTCGAGATAGAGATCGCCCAACTGGGCCGGCCTTGCGAAGTCGTAGGGGCCGCCCGCCACCGGCGTGAGGCGGCCGGTCGGCAGCACCTCGTCATAGTCGTTGACCTCGACCCGCAACCGCGCGGGCACGCGCAGGCGCGCCTGCCGCCGGTCGCCGGAGGGCAGGGCGAAGTAGGGGTGCCAGCCCACGCCGAGCGGCAGCGGCCGGTCTCCGACATTCCGGGTCCGCACGGTCAGCAGCAAGGCGCCGCCCGCGAGGCTCCACTCGAAGTCCGCCTCGGCCTGCCCGGGCCAGCGTCCGCCAAAGTCGCCGGCCGCGAGGCGCCCGGTGATCCGGTCCCGCGACGGCTGGTCGAAGGGCACGGCCGCGTCGAGGATGAGGCCATGCATGGCGTACTGCTCGGCGCCCGGCCGCTTGCCGCCCCAGTTGCGCGGCAGGCGCACGCGCTCGCCCGCGATCTGCGTCTCGATCTCGCGCCGCTCGGGCAGGGCGCGGCCGCGGATGCGGTTGGCGTAGGGCAGCAGGATCGCCCCGCCGAAGCTGAAGGCGGCGTTGCCGGCGAAATCCTCGGGACCGCCGTCGAGGGCGCGCGCCGCCTCGGCCGTGGACGGGGCGTGGATGGCGTCGACGACGCGGCCGTCGGGCAGGCGCAGGCTCGCCTGCAGCAGCATGAAGCCGCGGCCGGGCAGCACCTCGGCGGCCAGGAAGGCGGGGCCGGAGGCGGGCGCGTCGCCGGCGATCAGGGTGACGACGGGCGCGCCGCCGATCGTCGCCCCGCCGGTCACGAGCGGCTCGAGGACGCCTGGCCTTGCTCGTCGTCGCCCACCTCGACGGCGCGCAGGTGGCGGGCCGCCGCGCGTTGGCGCTGGGCGGCGGGCTCCTCATGCTCCGAGGGCGGCACGATGGGGACGGAGAGGCAGACGCTCTGGGTCGGCAGCACCTCGCGCCAGTCGGCGATCAGCTGCTTGTAGCTGCGGCCCACGGGGCGGATCTCGCGGTTGAGATCGTAGAGCCCGACCGGGTGGATGCGGTTGTTCTTCTCGCGAAGCGCCACGTCCCAGTCCATCTGGTCGGTCAGCGAGTACCAGGTGAAGCCCACGGTCGGCACGCCGTCGTTGCGGACGCGCAGCACGTTGGCCCATTCCTTCCAGAGCCAGTTGACCGCCTCGTCGCCGTTCGGGCCCTCGGCGATGTTGGTCTCGGTGTGCATCACCGGCAGCCGGTAGCGGGCGTAGTACTGCCGGGTGATCTCCGAATAGCCGAAGATCTCGCCGGAGGCGCGGCTGATGCCCTGCGCGTCGACCCGGTGCTCGTTGGTCCAGTAGTAGTCGTTGCCCAGGATGCAGTGGTGGTGCAGCGCGTTGCCCAGGAAGAAGTGGTACTCGTCCCGGGTCATGCCGTTGTCCATCAGGTACTCGTACATCTCCGAGTCCACCCGGTGGCCGTAGTTCAGGTCCAGCGACAGGAAGCGCTTGGCGTTCTCGATCTCCGCCGGCTTGATGGCGGCCGGGTTCTCCGCATGGAAATATTCCGAGCTTTCCGACTGGATGAAGATCGCGTCGGCCCGGACCTTCAGGATCTCCATCATCGCCAGCACATTGGCCTTCACGATGTGCTTGAGGGCCGTGACGAAGGTCAGGTCGGTGGTGCCTTCCTCGTTCCACCAGCCGAACTTGGCGGAGAACTGGGCGCAGATGAACATCTCGTTGACCGGGGTGTAGAGCTGCACCCACGGGAAGCGCCGGGCGAAGGCGGCCGCATAGCGGGCGAACACCTCCGGGAAGTCCGGATTCTGGAAGTTGCCGAGCCAGTCGGGCACGCCGAAATGGCAGAGATCGACGATCGGGATGATGTCGCGCCGCTTCAGCTCGGCGAAGGTGACGTCGGCGAACTCCCAGTCGTAGCGGTCGGGGCCGATCAGGGTGGTGTGCAGCGGCGGGCCGTAGCGCAGGAAGCGCAGGCCGAGATCCTCGACGAGCTCGAAGTCCTTCCGCCAGTGCCGGTAGTGGCCGCAGGACTCCATCTGGTCCACGCGCTCGCGGCCACCGTTGATCTTGGGGATGGAGTTCTCGATCCCCGTTGCGAACATGAAGGCGGAGATGGCGCGTCCTCCGGATTGGCGCACAGGCGATCGCGCCCCGGAGCTAAACTCCGGCGCCGCGCCCAGGGTTCATTGTTCGGCTGGCGGTCCGAGGGCGATCAGCCCTCGGCCGGTTGTCCGTTGATCTTGCGGCAGCGGGACAGGAGGGCGAGGTGGTCGGCCCCGTTCTGGACGTTGCGCACCCAGGCCTTGTCGCCGTGCACCGCGACCACTTCGAAGTGCGGATAGAGGTTGGGGCCCGTGCGCACCAGATCGCCCACGTGGATATCCTCCTCGTAGTCACGCTCGTGACTGATGGAGAAAACGTCTGAGTAGCTCGACAGCGTCATCTGGTGGGATCCCCTCCCGATTCGTCAGGTTAGATAGTAGCTGGGTGACCCTGAACGGTAGCGAACGCGCCTAGTCAGGTTGTCGCAGGGTAGAAGTCGAAGGCATTACAGCAACGCCCCCAGCAGACGCCCGAACGGGCCGGAGGCACATGAGCAAGATCAGCTGCGCGGTGGAATCGGCCGATATCCTGGGCGAAGGCCCCTGCTGGAGCCCCCGGGAAGGGCGGCTCTACTGGTTCGACATCAAGGGCGCGCGCCTGAATTGGCTCGCTCCGGCGGACGGCCGATCGGGACGCTACGAGCTGCCGATGCGCGCAAGCGCCGCAGCCCCGACGGTCTCCGGCGCCCTGCTGCTGGCCACCGAGCGTGGACTCGCGTTCTTCGACCCGCGCACCGGCGCGACGGAGCTGCGTCAGCCGATGGACCTCGGCCCCGGGTTCCGCAGCAACGACGGCGTGCTGCTCGGTGACGGCTGCTTCTGGTGGTCGAGCATGGACGACGATGGCGGCAAGCGCCCGGGCCGGATCTTCCGCACCTGTCCCGACGGCTTCACCGAACCGGTGATCGAGGGGATCCACATCGCCAACAGCCTGGCCATGAGCCCGGACGGCCGCCGGCTCTACGTCGCGGATTCCGTCCGGCGAACGATCTGGGCCTGCGACACCGCCGATCTCTCCCGGCGCGAGGTCTTCGCTCGAACCGAGCTGGGCGGGCCGGACGGTTCCTGCGTCGACGCCGAGGGCTATCTGTGGAACGCCGAGTGGGGCGCCTCGCGCGTCGTCCGCTACGCGCCGGACGGGCGCATCGACCGCATCCTGGAGACCCCGGTCTCGCAGCCCAGCGCCTGCATGTTCGGCGGCGAGGACCTTGCCACCCTCTACATCACCAGCGCCTGGGAGGGCCTGTCGAACGCCGAGCGCGAGACGCAGCCGCTGGCCGGCGGGCTGTTCGCCGCGGAGGTCGGCGTCAGGGGACTGCCGCTGCCCCTCTTCGCCTGAGCTTCTTCGCCTAACCTCTTCGCCCGACCTCTTCGCCTGGCGCGCCGCTGAACCGTCACGCGTGCTCGCGGGTTCTGCCCTCAAGGGCGCCGCCGAGAGAAGCAGGGGACACGCGCATGGCCAAGCCACCGCTGCGCAGCCAGCGAAGCTACGGCAAGATCGACCGCGACGGCTTCATCCACCGGAGCTGGATCAAGGCCACGGGCCTCCCCGAGCACGTCTTCGACGGCCGCCCGATCATCGGCATCGCCAACACCTGGTCGGAGCTGGTCACCTGCCAGGTGCACCTGCGCGAACTCGCCGGCTTCGTGAAGCGCGGGATCTGGGAGGCCGGCGGGGTGCCCATCGAGTTCCCGGCCATGAGCCTGCCGGAGACCCAGATGCGGCCGACGGCCATGCTGTTCCGCAACCTGCTCGCCATGGAGGTGGAGGAATCGATCCGCGCCAACCCCATCGACGGGGTGGTGCTGCTGGGCGGCTGCGACAAGACCACGCCCGGCCTCTTGATGGGGGCGGCGAGCGTCGACCTGCCGGCCATCTTCGTGTCCTCGGGCCCGATGCTGAACGGCAAGTTCCGCGGCCAGGACATCGGCTCGGGCACGGACGTCTGGCGCTTCTCCGAGGAGGTCCGCGCCGGTGACATGAGCCTGGCGGACTTCATGGCCGCCGAGAGCGGCATGAGCCGCTCGGCCGGCACCTGCAACACCATGGGCACCGCCTCCACCATGTCGGCCATCGTCGAGGGGCTGGGCATGAGCCTGCCCAACAATTCGGCCCTGCCGGCGGTGGACGCGCGACGCCGGGTGCTGGCGCACCTCTCTGGCAACCGCATCGTTCAGATGGTGAAGGATGACGTGAAGCCCTCGGACATCCTGACCCGCGAGGCGTTCGAGAACGCGATCCTGGTTCACGCCGCCATCGGCGGCTCCACCAATGCGGTGGTGCACCTGCTGGCCCTGGCTGGCCGGGTCGGCGTGCCGCTCGACCTTCACGACTTCGACGTGATCGGGCGCGAGGTCCCGCTGCTGGTGAACCTGATGCCCTCCGGCCAGTACCTGATGGAGGACTTCTGCTACGCCGGCGGCGTGCCCGCCGTGCTCAACGAGCTCGGCGATCTGCTGCGGCGCGAGGCGGTGACCGCCTGGGGCAAGACCCAGGGCGAGATCGCCGCCGGCGGCGAGGTCTGGAACCGCGAGGTGATCGGCACGCGCGAGGTCCCGGTCGGGCCTTCGTCGGGCGTCTGGGTGCTGACCGGCAACCTCTGTCCGGACGGGGCGATCCTGAAGCCCAGCGCCGCAACGCCGGAGTTGCTCACCCACCGCGGCAAGGCCGTCGTCTTCGAGGACATCGAGGACTACCATGCCCGCATCGACGATCCCGACCTGCCGGTGGACGCGACCTCGATCCTGGTGCTGAAGGGCTGCGGACCGAAGGGCTATCCCGGCATGCCGGAGGTCGGGAACATGGCCCTGCCGCGCAAGCTCCTGGAGCTGGGCGTGCGCGACATGGTGCGGATCTCGGACGCGCGGATGAGCGGCACCGCCTACGGCACGGTGATCCTGCACGTGGCGCCGGAATCCGAGGCCGGCGGTCCCCTGGCGCTGGTGCAGACCGGCGACGAGATCGCCTTCGACGGCCCGGGCCGCCGTCTCGACCTGCTGGTCGACGAGGCCGAGCTCGCCCGACGGCGGCAGGCCTGGGAGGCGGCGCGCGCGGCCCCGAAGTACGACCGCGGCTGGTACCGGCTCTACATCGACACCGTCATGCAGGCGGACAAGGGCGTCGACCTCGACTTCCTGGTCGGCAAGTCCAGCGCCGACGTCACCCGGGAGTCCCACTGATGGCCGGCTTTGCGACCTATCCCAGCCTGAAGGACAGGGTGGTGTTCATCACCGGCGGAGCCTCCGGCATCGGCGCCACCTTCGTGACGAGTTTCCACGAGCAGGGGGCGAAGGTCGCCTTCGTCGACCTCAAGCAGGCCGACGGCGACGCCCTGATGTCCAAGCTCGGCGGCAACGCCTGGTTCCAGACCTGCGACGTGACCGACGCGGACGCCCTGCAGGGGGCGATCGCGGCGGCCGGCAAGGCCCTGGGCGACGTCACGGTGCTGATCAACAACGTCGCCAACGACACCCGCCAGGTGACGGCGGAGATGACGCCGCAGGCCTGGCGCAAGGACCTGGCGGTGAACCTCGATCCCGTCTTCATCGCCAGCCACGCGGTCTATCCGATGATGAAGCGCGCCGGCGGCGGGGTGATCGTCAACGTCTCGTCGATCAACGCGCTTCTCGGGCCCGAAAAGCTCGCCGGCTATGTGGCGGCCAAGGGCGGCATCAATTCGCTCTCCAAGACCCTGGCGCGCGAGTGGGGCGTCGACGGCGTCCGGGTCAACGCGCTGTCGCCCGGCTGGGTGGTGACCCCGCGCCAGCTCGAACTCTGGCTGACGCCGGAGGCGGAAGCGGAATGGATGAAGCAGGTGGCCCTGAAGACGCGCATCCTCCCCGAGGACATCGCGCGCCTGGCCCTGTTCCTCGCCTCCGACGACAGCCGCATGATCACCGGCCAAAACATCGTGATCGACGGAGGGCGCACCTGATGGCCGCGGCCCTGCTGGCCTGCGACTGGGGCACCACCAACCTGCGGGCCTGGACCCTGGACGAGGCGGGCGGCGTGGTCGCCGAGCGCGACTTCGACCTTGGCGTCTCCAGGCTCACGCCCGGCGAGGCGGGGCGGCGCTTCCAGGAGGAGGTGCAGCCGGCCCTGGATGCCGTCGGCCTGCCGGCGATCCTCTGCGGGATGGTCGGTTCCAACCTCGGCTGGACCAGCGTGCCCTATGTGGACTGTCCCGCGGGCCTGCCCGAGCTTGCCGGCAGCCTCGCCTCGGTGGAGGCGCACGCCGCCTGGGTGCGCATTGTCCCCGGCCTGCGCTGCGAGGGTCTCGTGGGCGCGCCGGACGTGATGCGCGGCGAGGAGACCCAGATCCTCGGTTGGGTGGCGCAGGATCCCGCCCGCGCGCGCGGCCGCCGGGTGGTCTGCCATCCCGGCACCCACGCCAAGTGGGTCCTGGTGGAGGAGGGCCGCATCGCCCGCTTCGTCACCGTCATGACCGGCGAGCTCTTCGCGGTGCTCTCCAAGCACAGCGTGTTGAAGGGCGAGGGCGGGGCGGACGATCCTGCCGCCTTCGAGGCAGGACTGGCCGCAGCGGGCGATGGCGATGCTCTGGCCGCGCGTCTGTTCACGGCCCGCTCGCGGGTGGTCGGCGGCGGCGCGCCGGCGGCGGGGACGCCGAGCTATCTCTCCGGCCTGCTGATCGGCGCCGAGGTCGCCAGCGCACCGCGGTTGCTGGGCCTGCAGGGCGGCGAGCCGGTGGATCTGCTCGGCGACGCGCGGCTCTGCGGGTTCTACCGCCGGGCGCTCGAACGGCGCGGCCTCGCCGTGGAGACTTTCGACGGCGAGGCGGCGGCGCGCGCGGGCCTCTTCGCCCTCTATCAGCAGGGAGGCCGGTCATGACCCTCGACGACGCCCTTCAAGCCTGCCCCGTCGTGGCGATCGTTCGCGGCGTCCGGCCGGACGAGATCCTTGCGCACGCGCAGGCGCTCTACGACGCCGGCGTCCGCGGCGTGGAGGTGCCGCTCAACTCGCCCGAGCCCATGGAGAGCATCTGGCGTCTCTCGGAAGAGTTCGGCGACCGGATGGTCACCGGCGGCGGCACGGTGCTGTCGGCCGACCGGGTGGATGCGGTGGCCCAGGCGGGCGGCCGGATCATCGTCTCGCCCAACACCTCCTGCGAAGTGATCCGCCGGGCGGTGGAGCTGAAGCTCGATCCGGCTCCGGGCTTCGCCACGGCGACCGAGGCGTTCATGGCGATCGAGGCCGGCGCCCGGCACCTGAAGCTCTTCCCGGCGGTCACCTATGGTCCCGCGCACCTCAAGCAGCTCAAGGCCGTCCTGCCGGCAGAGGCGGTGGTCTGGGCGGTGGGCGGCGTCGGCGCGGAGGACATGGACGCCTGGTGGGCGGCGGGCGCCCGCGCCTTCGGCCTTGGCGGCGAGCTCTATCGCCCTGGCCAGCCGCCCGAAGAGACCGCAGAAAAGGCGCGCAAGGTGGTGGCGGCGGCCCGGGCGCTGCGCTGAACTGAACGCCGCCTGCGCGGTTTACGAAGGCCACACCCGCCAGATCGGAAGGATGCCCCCATGAGACAGCTTGCGCGCTTCGCGATCTCCGTCCGCGCGGACGATTTCGTGCTCCATCTCGAGGACGAGGCCGGGGAGAAGATGGATTTCGCCGCCAGTCCCGAACAGCTCGACGCGGTGATCGACGCCCTCGACGAGCTCCTGTCCGAGAACGAAGAGGAGTTCTTCGGCGTGGAGGACGGCGCCGAGGGGGCGGGCCGGGGCTAGCCGTCGGCTCAGCTCACCCGCTCAGCTTACCGGCGCGTCGTCGCGCACCGCGCGGGTCTGGGGCGCGCCTTCCACCTGCGCCTCGGCCTCGGCGGCGAAGTCGGTCTCGGCGATCATCGCCACATAACGGGCGATCGCCTGGTCGAGCGGCGGCAGGGTCTGGCCGCGCTCGGTGTCGAGTGCTGCGAAGCTCGGCCGGCGCGCCGGCCAGCGGAAGGTGCGGCTCGGGACCTCGCGGATCATCTCCGGATCCAGCCCGACGGCCGCCGCGATGCGCCGCGCGAACTCGGCCCAGGAGACCGCCGCCGGATTAGCAAGGTGGCGGATCCCCGTCTCGCCGTCGATGACGAGGTCGAGCGTCGCATCCACCAGGTCCGGCACATAGGTCGGCGAGACCACAAGGTCGCTGGCGGCGTCGAACGGCAGGTCGACGGCCAGGGCGCGGATCACTTGGGCCGCGAAATTGTAGGGATCGTAGGGGGAGAAGAAGGCCGCCGTACGGATCATCAGCGCCCGCTCGAGGGCGAGGATCTCCCGTTCGGCTCGGGCCTTGCTTTCGCCGTAGGCATTGAGGGGGGCGACCGGATCGCTCTCCAGATAGGGCTCGCCCTTACGGCCGTCGAACACCAGGTCGCTGGAGAAGCCGGCGAACGGCAGGTCCCGCTCCGCGCAGGCCCGGGCCAGCCGGATCGCGCCCTCGGCGTTGGCGGCGTGGCAGGCCGCGGGGTCAGCCTCCGCCGCGTCGACCCGGACGAAGCCTGCGGCGTTGATCACGCCCCAGGCGCCGGTCCGGTCGAGCGCGCGGGCGATCGCCGCCTCGTCGTCGAGCGGCAGCTCGGCGCGGCTGGTCAGGCGGTAGTCGATGCCGCGCCATTCGCAGGCGCGCGCCAGGGCCTTGCCGAGGGTGCCGGTGGCGCCGGTGATCAGCAGCGGCCGGGAAGGCGCTTCGTCGGTGTGCCAGGCGCGCTTGGGCTCCGGCGTCTCGACCGTGCGGAACACGGGCCGGAACTCCAGGCGGATGTCGCGCCGCCACCAGCCTGGTCCCTGGGTGGCCGGATGCGGCGGCGCGGCCTCGCCCTCGGCCAGCCGCTTCAGTTCTCCGGCGAGCGCCGTCGGCCGCGGCGCGCCCGAGCGGACATCGAACGCGCCCACCTCGTAGTGGCCGTTATGGCGGGTGAGCAGGCTGTTCCAGTCGTAGGTCCCGAGCAGGGCCCAGGCGGTGACGGCCTCCACTTCCACGCCGCGCTCGCGCAGGCGCTGGGCCGTCCGCCACGCTTCGCGTATCCAGCGCACCTGCTCCTCTCGGGTGCAGCCGTTGTGGCTTTCGGTGACTGCGACCGGGCGGCCGTAGCGCGACCAGGCCTCGTCGAGGGCGCCTTCCAGGCCGCCCGGCGCCGGCAGGGCCACGCGCACCGCCTCGACGTCCGCGAAGGCCATGAAGTCGTTGCCGCCGATCCGCTCGGGCGGATAGGCCTCGGTGGCGTGATCCAGGAAGCGGTCGCTGGTCAGGTAGTGGTTCACCCCGATCACGTCGGCGGGGCAGGGGGCGTCGGCGATGCGCCGCAGCCGCTCGCCGAGCCCGAAGGATGCGAGCCGCGACCACAGGGGGTGGCCGTGCGTCACGCGCCCGGCCAGAAGGTCCCAGGTCATCCAGCGCCGGGTGTTGTCGTGGTCGGCCTGGATGGCGACGGGGCGGGTCGAGTAGGTTCGACCGAGGTCCTCGGTCTGGATGAGCCGCGCATCCGGCCGCACCGCGCGGATCTCGCGCATGGCGAGCGCAGTGGCCTCGATCTGGTTGAGCAGCGCGGCCCAGAACAGCGGCTCGTCGCTGAGGTGCGGGTACCAGTGGCCATAAAGGGCCGAGAAGCGGGCCGTCGTCAGGGGCTCGTTGATCGGCGTCCAGTCGCCGATCCAGGGATAGCGCTCGGCGGCCGCGCGGGCGTAGGCGGCGAAGGCGGCCGGGAACCCCTCGTCCACGAGGCTGGTGTAGCGCGGCCCGCTGCCATGGTGGAGGAGGCCGGCGATCGGGCGCATGCCCAAGGCGCGGATCCGCGCCAGCCGCTCGTCGGTCCAGCGCCAGTCGTGCTCATCAGGCCGGCGAGGCGCCACCCGCTCCCAGAGCACCGGGTATCTGAGCGCCTTCAGGCCCAGCGCGGCGAAGCGTTCGAGATCCCCGAGGCGCTGGTGATGGCCGGAGCGGACCGTCTGATCGTGGAACACACCGCCCACGCGGTTGACGGTCTGCTCGTGACCGCCCCACAGCTCAAGCTGACGCATCGGGCCCTGGCTTTCCCGTCGATCCCGAGGCCTTAAGGCGCGCCGTTCGCCAGTAGTTCCAACGACTTGCTGAATGTAGTTGGAACCGCTCCCCGAAGCCGGGGATTATGCCCGCATGGATCGGGGAACACGTCCCGCCGTGCTGGTCACGGGCGGCGCAGGCTACATCGGCGCTCACACGTCAAAGGCCCTCTACGAGCAGGGCTATTTTCCGGTCGTCTTCGATGACCTCAGCCTCGGCTATCGCGAGGCTGCGCAGTGGGGGACCTTCGTCCACGGCGACATCCGCGACACCCGGGCGGTCGCCGAGGCGCTCGAGGCGCACGGCGTCAAGACGGTGATCCACTTCGCCGGCCTGATCGAGGTGGGCCGCTCGGTGGTGCGGCCGGACCTGTTCTGGGACGTCAATGTCGCCGGCACGGTCAGCCTGCTGTCTGCCATGCGCGAGAAGGGCGTCGACCGACTGGTCTTCTCGTCCAGCGCGGCGGTCTACGGCCAGGGCGGCCGCGGGCCGCTGGAGGCCATCCGCGAGGATGCGCCCAAGGCGCCCGCCAGCCCCTACGGCGACACCAAGCTGGCCTGCGAATGGATGATCCAGGCCGAGTGCCGCGCCTATGGCCTGACGGCCGTGGCCCTGCGCTACTTCAACGCCGCCGGCGCGGACCCGTCCGGTCAGATCGGCGAGGCGCACGATCCGGAGACCCATCTCATCCCGCTGGCGATCGCCGCCGGGCTCGGGCGCGGCAAGCCGCTGACGGTGTTCGGCGATGACTTCGACACCCCCGACGGCACCTGCCTGCGCGACTACATCCACGTCAGCGACCTAGCCGACGCCCACGTCGCCGCCCTGAAGGTCGAGCTGGCCGCCGGCGTCTACGAGGCGGCCAACGTCGGCGCGGGCCAGGGGCGCTCGGTCAAGGAGGTGGTCGACACCGTCGGCCGCGCGCTGGGCAAGCCGGTGCCCCATTCGATGGGCGCTCGACGGGCGGGCGATCCGGCGAGCCTGGTCGCCGATCCCGCCCACGCCCAGGCCCTGCTGGGCTGGCGGGCGAAACGCTCGGACTTGGAGCAGATCGTCGCCGACGCCCTGCGCTGGGAGACCAATCCTGCTTATGGAACAGGTCTTCGTTCAGTCACGAGCGGCGTGTCTTCGAAGAACTCTGTCGAATAGTCGACGTATCGACAACTTGATCTAGCGGTGCTGGGCGGCCCAGCTTGATCTTTTGATTACTGAATAAACGAGCAAATCCGGGAGCTGCCGAAGGAACCTTCGGGTGAGGGAAGAATTATTCCCACGGGCTCCGTGTGTCGTTTTTTCAAAAGGATTGCCGCCCTTGGACTCTGAGCAGTTCCCGAGCGCCGCTGGCGCTGCGCCGTTCGCCATTCAGTTCGGGCCGCATCCGCGAGGTCGCCAGACCCTCATCTGCTTCAGCCACCTGCGCTGGAATTTCGTCTTCCAGCGACCGCAACACCTGATGACCCGCTTCGCCAGGGAACGGCGGGTGATCGTCTGGGAAGAGGCGGTCTTCGAGGCCTCGGACGCGACGCCGCGGCTCGACATGAATGTCGACGGCGAGAGCGGCGTGGTCGTGCTCACCCCCGTCCTGCCGGAGGGAACGCCGGCCGAGCGCCAGGAGGAGATCCTGCGCGGCCTGCTCGACACGGTCATCGCCGCCGTCGAGGGCGACATCGTCCGCTGGTACTACACCCCGATGATGTTGCCGTTCTCGCGGCACATCGAAGCCGTCTGCACGGTCTACGACTGCATGGACGAGCTGGCGAACTTCAAGTTCGCCCCGCCCGAGCTGACCCTTCTCGAGCGCGAGCTGATGGGCCTGGCCGATGTGGTGTTCACCGGCGGCTACAGCCTCTGGGAGGCCAAGCGCGACCGGCACCCCAACATCCATCCGTTCCCCTCGAGCGTGGACCGCGGCCACTTCGCCAAGGCGCGCAGCCTGCGCACCGAGCCCGACGACCAGGCGGTGCTGCCCTGGCCGCGGCTCGGCTTCTACGGCGTGGTCGACGAGCGCATGGACCTCGACCTGCTCGCCGCCCTGGCCGACGCCCGCCCGGAGTGGTCGGTGGTCATCCTCGGGCCGGTGGTGAAGATCGATCCCAAGGATCTGCCGCGCCGCCCGAACCTGCATTACCTGGGCGGCAAGGACTACGAGGACCTGCCGCGCTACCTGGCGGGCTGGGACGTGGCCCTGATGCCCTTCGCCATCAACGAGTCCACCCGCTTCATCAGCCCGACCAAGACGCCGGAATACCTGGCGGGCGGGCGGCCGGTGGTCTCGACGCCGATCGTCGACGTCGCCCGCCACTACGGTGAGCTGGAGGCGGTGAAGATCGCGGCCGACCCGGAGGCCTTCGTCTCCGCCTGCGACCAGGCGCTGGCCTTGTCGCGCATCCGCGGCGACTGGCTGAAGGCCGTGGACGCCACCCTCGCGGCGCTCTCCTGGGACGAGACCTTCGCCCGCATGAGCCTCGAGATCGCCCGGGCCGTCGCCAAGCGGGCGAAGGCGTCGGTGGCCGCCGGCGCCACCTCGGTGCTGGCCTCGCCGGTCATCCGGCCCGCCTCGCGCAGCCGAACCTTCGACTATCTTATCGTCGGCGCGGGCTTCGCCGGCTCGGTGCTCGCCGAGCGCCTCTCCAGCCAGCTCGGCAAGAAGGTGCTGCTCGTCGACCGCCGCTCCCACGTGGGCGGCAACGCCTATGACGAGAAGGACGCGGCCGGCGTGCTCATGCACCGCTACGGGCCGCACATCTTCCACACCAACTCCGACGAGGTGGCGGGCTACCTGTCCCAGTTCACCAGGTGGCGGCCCTACGAGCATCGGGTGCTGGCCTGCGTGAAGGGCGGGCTGCACGTGCCGATCCCGATCAACCGCACGACGCTGAACACCCTCTACGGGCTCGACCTGAGGACCGACGAGGAGGCCGCCGCCTATCTGGCGAGCCGCGCCGAGCCGGTGGAGCGGGTCAAGACCAGCGAGGACGTGGTGGTCTCGGCAGTGGGCCGTGAGCTCTACGAGACCTTCTTCCGCGGCTACACCCGCAAGCAGTGGGGCATGGATCCCTCCGAGCTGGACAAGAGCGTGACCGCCCGGGTGCCGACCCGCACGAACCTGGACGACCGCTATTTCACCGACAAGTTCCAGAACATGCCGGCCGATGGCTACACGCGGATGTTCGAGAACATGCTCGACCAGCCGGGGATCACCATCGAGCTGGGCGTCGACTTCGAGGACGTTCGCGAGGAGGTCGACTACGACCGCCTGATCTTCACCGGCCCGGTGGACGAGTATTTCGACTTCCGGTTCGGCAAGCTGCCCTATCGCAGC
The DNA here is from genome assembly GCF_003254475.1 of Phenylobacterium soli. Classification (NCBI taxonomy): domain Bacteria; kingdom Pseudomonadati; phylum Pseudomonadota; class Alphaproteobacteria; order Caulobacterales; family Caulobacteraceae; genus Phenylobacterium; species Phenylobacterium soli. The sequence goes on along the minus strand of NZ_QFYQ01000001.1, from coordinate 3,109,114 downwards.
CTCTCGTTCCGGCACGAGACGCTGGACCAGGAGTGGTTCCAGCCGGTGGGGACGGTGAACTATCCCGAGGAGGGCACGCCCTACACCCGGATCAGCGAATACAAGCACATGACCGGGCAGGCCTCGCGCAAGACGACGATCACCTACGAGTATCCGCGGGCCGACGGCGACCCCTACTACCCGGTGCCGAGACCGGAGAACCAGGCCCTCTACAAGAAGTACGAGGCCCTGGCCCTGGAGACACAGGACGTCCATTTCGTCGGGCGGCTGGCCACCTACCGCTACTACAACATGGACCAGGTGGTCGGGCAGGCGCTGGCCACGTTCCGGCGAATCGCCGAGCGCGAGGGCCGGGCGGTCATCGCCGCCCAGGCGGCCGCGCGGGCCGTCGCCGCCAACTGACGGCGGGGGCGCGGCCACGAACAACAAGGGGGCGAGCAGGGCGTGCCGGCCTCGGCGCACCCCTCGCCCTTGCATTCGCAGACTTAATGCTCAAGGTTGCCGCCCCGCGGGAGACAACCGAGATGGTGCGCACGACGATGCAGGAGGCGATGGCGGCCGCACGCCGCATCGAGGCCGCGGCCGATCCGGTGGACGTGGCGGTGGGCGCGCGCATCCGGCTGCTGCGCAAGATGCGCGGCCTCTCCCAGCAGGCGCTCGCCGAGACGGCGGGCGTCACCTTCCAGCAGATCCAGAAGTACGAGCGCGGCGCCAACCGGGTCAGCGCCTCGATGCTGGCGCGCATCGCCGGCGCCCTCGAGGCGCCGGTGTCGGAGCTGTTCGGCGAGGCGGGCGGCCGCGCCTCGGCCATTGACGACGTCGCGGCCCTGCTGGCCCAGCCGGGCGCCCTGGAGCTGCTGCGGGCCTATGCCAAGCTGCCCCGCGGCGCGCCGCGCGCGGCCCTCGTCGAGTTCGTCCGCACGCTCGGCCGCGCCGCCGCCGAACCCGAGGCGGAATAGGCGGCGGAGCCCGCGATCAGGCCGGCTCGTTCAGCGCCTTGAGGGCGCGGTCCTTGACCGCCTTGTAGTCGACCTTGCCGTTGGGGGCCCGGCCGATGCTCTCCACCACCACCAGCTCGCGGGGCGCCTTGTAGCCGGCCAGGTGCTCGCGCACGTGCTCGGAGAGCTCGTTGAGCGTCGGCTCGGCGCCGCCGATCGGCTCGACCACGGCGCAGATGCGCTCGCCGAACCGGGCGTCGGGCACGCCGACCACCACCGCGTCGCGGATCTGCGGGTGGGTCTTGAGGGCCTCTTCGACCTCTTCGGGGAAGACCTTCTCGCCGCCGGTGTTGATGCAGACCGAGCCGCGGCCCAGCAGCTTCAGGGTGCCATCGGTGTTCACCTCGGCCCAGTCGCCCGGCACGCTCCAGCGGATGCCCTCGATGATCTTGAAGGTCTTGGCCGACTTCTCCTCGTCCTTGTAGTAGCCCATCGGCAGGAAGCCGGAGACGGCCACCAGGCCGCGTTCGCCGGAACCGGGCTCGACCCGCCGGCCGTCCTCGGTGAAGACGCCGCAGTTGGGGCCGAGGGCGAAGGCGGCGGTCTGCACCTCGGCGCCGGGCGCGGAGGCCGAGGCGCCCATGCCCACCGCCTCGGACGAGCCGAAGCTGTCGAAGATCATGGCGTTGGGGCAGAAGGAGAGCAGGCCGCGCTTGTTTTCCTGGCTCCACATCGAGCCCGACGAGCTCATCGAGCGCACCGAGGAGAGGTCCCAGCGGCCCGGATTGGCCTCCAGCGCCTCCAGCATCGGCGTCGAGAAGGCCAGGCCGACGAGGACGATGCCCTCGGCCTTCAGCCGCTCCACCTCGTTCCACAGCTCGATGGCGTTGAACTTGCGCGAGGGCAGGGTGGCGACCGTGCCGCCGAGATTGAGGGTGATGAAGGCCGAGAACTGGCCGGTGCCGTGCATCAGCGGCGCGGCGACGATAGTGGTCGGCTGATAGTGGCCGGGGACCTTCACGCGCTCGCCCGCCTGTTCGACGGCGGTGATACCCTCGATGCCCATGGCCGCGTTGCCGCCGGCCCCGACCACGTTGAAGAGGTCGTCCTGGCGCCACATCACGCCCTTAGGCATGCCCGTGGTGCCGCCGGTGTAGAGCAGCAGGAGGTCGTCGGGCGAGCGGCCCCACGGCGCCTTCACCGGCCGCGTCTCGGGGATTTTGGCGACGATCGCGTCGTAGTCGGCGGCCCAGGCCGGGACCGGGTGGCCCGGCTCGGCGAGGGCGACCCAGGCCTTCACCTTCGGCAGGCGATCGCGGATCTGCTCGAGGATCTCGGTGAAGCCGGCGTGGAAGACCACCGCCTCGGCGTCGGCGTTGTCGAAGAGGTAGAGAACCTCCTCCGCGCCATAGCGGTAGTTGGTGTTGACCGGCGCGTAGCCCGCCTTGAAGGCCGCGAAATAGGTCTCGAGATATTCCGGACCGTTGAACAGGTAGGCGGCGATCTTGGCCTGGTGGCCGAGGCCGGTGGCGATCAGGTGCGCCGCCAGGGCGTCGGCGCGCGCGTCGAACTGACTCCAGGTCACTTCCCGCTCACCCTGGATCAGGGCGGGCCTGTCCGGCTGCGCCGCGGCGATGGATTCCCACACGTCGGCGAAGGTCCAAGCCGTCATCGCCACTCTCCCTAACTTCTTGCTCTTTCGGACAATCAGGGAATGGGGCAGCTACGGAAGTCAACGCCCAACAGGTCTGGTCGCGATCAAATGGGCAGGGCCGTGGTGGCCTTGATCTCTTCCATGGCGAAGGCGGAGCTGACGTCGGCCAGCGGGGCCGTCGCGATCAGGCGCTTGTAGAAGGCGTCGTAGGCGGCGATGTCCTTGACCACGACCTTGAGCAGGTAGTCGGTGTCGCCCGACAGGCGGTAGAACTCGATCACCTCCGGAAGGCCCGCCGCGCCCTTGGCGAAGGCGTCCAGCCAGGCCTGGTCGTGGCGACTGGTGCGGATCGAGACGAACACCACCAGCCCGAGGTCCAGCCGGTCGCGGTCGAGCAGGGCCACGCGCCCGCGCACATAGCCCTCCTCGGTCAGCCGCTTCACCCGCTTCCAGCAGGGGGTCTGCGACAGGCCCGCGCGCTCGGCGAGCTCGGCGAGCGGCAGGGTGGCGTCGGCCTGCAGCTCCCGCAGGATGCGCCGGTCGATCGGATCGAGAAGATTCTTCACGCTATCCGCCAGAGATGGAGAAGCAGGTTCTCCAATTAGCCTGACAGGTAGCCGAAATCGACAATGATCTCCTCGTCGAACGGGGCGAGGGTCGTCGCTCGATGGCGAAAGGGGCTTCCATGCAGGCGTTCACCCGGCACCCGAACTCGGTGGGCGAGACCTATCTCGAGCACGCCGGCGTGGCGGCCGGCTACGGCGCGGCCCTGATCGGGGCCGGCCTGGCCTGCCTGGCCCACGCCGTCTGCCCGTGGATGTTCGAGCGCACCGCGAGCCGCCTCATCGGGCGGCTCTACGCCCACATGTCGCGCCGCGGGATCGTCGGCGGGGCCTGAGAGGGCGGAGCCTCGCGCGAGAGCTGGGAACGTCGCCGCTGGGCTTCGGGTTAGGTCCGCGACGCCGGGAAACCGGCCAGTAGCAGACCGAGGCGAGCCCATGGCGACGCACACCTATTCCGACGCAAACCCCGACGTCATGACCTACGAGGCGGTCGGACGGACCCAGCCCCGCGGCGGCTACGACGTGGGCGGCCGGATCTTCCTGTGGATCGCCTGGGCCGCGGCCTTCGGCTTCTGGGCGCTCACCATGAGCAGCTTCTTCGGCATCCTCGGCGCGATCTCCCACCCCGCCGGCCAGGGGCCGGTGGGCGATGTCGACGCCGGCGGCGTGGGCTGGCTGCTGATGGAGGTGGTCGGCGTCGTCGTGCTGGCGGCCGGCATGGCCTGGGGCGCGATGCGCTGGGCCACCCGCGACAAGCGCCTGGACGCCACCACCGAAGCCTCCACCGCCGCGCTCTACGACAGCGTCGAGCGGGCCGGCGGCGACGACATGGTGTCCCGCTCGCCCAACGCCCGCCGTCCCGAGGAGCGGGACTCCTATCGCCCGGCGTAAACGCGGCCCGGCGCCATTTTTGCGCGAGTTTCCCCAAAGCGAGCTTCTAAAGTGGCGCGCGCCGCCTAGCACTCCTAGGATACCTGCAAGCGACTCAGTCACGCACCTGCGTGGCGGGGCGCCCGAATTCTAGCTGGGGGAGCCCAATGGCCGACACCAAGAAGAACAACGCCCTGCAAAAGCCGATGACGCCGTCGTCCGAACTGGCCGCCGTCGTGGGCTCGGGACAGCTGTCCCGTGGCGAGTGCGTTTCCAAGATCTGGGACTACATCAAGAAGAACAACCTGCAGAACCCGTCCAACAAGCGCGAGATCATCGCGGACGCCAAGCTGAAGCCCGTCTTCGGCGGCAAGGACAAGGTCAGCATGTTCGAGATGAACAAGCACCTGGCGGCTCACCTGAAGTAGTACGCTTGCCGGCCGCCTTGGCTGCGGCCGCGACAGTCTGTGTGAACGGAGAACCTCGCCGGCCGCGCCGCGCGAGGTTTCTTCGTATCTGGGGCTCCCTGCAGCGGCCCCTCCGGTAAACCGGAGGTGGTTTCGGCGTAGGAAGGCCGATTAACCCTTTGGACCTAAGGTGCTTTCTCCCGCGCAGGGCGGGTGATGGCGCGAGGTGGATGCGTGCAGCCGACGGGCGCAACGCTCACACGTCCAGGGGAGGGGGCTGCGCAGCCGGAAACGGCGGGCGCGGTGCCGCGCGTCGTCGCCGCGGGGCTGGAGGCCTCGCTGGAGCGCTTCAGCGACCGGACCCTGCTCGCTGCCGGCAAGGTCAACCTGATCTCCGTCGAGGCCGTCGAGCAGCGCTTCGGCGCGCGCTGGGCGCTGCGCCAGGAGCAGGTCTACGGCTTCACCCAGCGCATTCTCGAACGCGGCCTTGGCCCTCGCGGCCTCTTCCTGCGCGTCTCCGAGACCGATTTCCTCATCGTCCAGCCGGATCTTGGGCGCCTCGCCGGGCAGGCCGCCTGCCTGCGCTACCTGCGCGAGATCCTCGAACACTTCCTGGGCGACTCCCACCTGGCCCCCAAGGGGATCCTGCAGGTCACGCGGATCGCGCCGGGCGCCCTGGACGCCAAGCAGGTGGACCTGGCCGCCGTCACCCGGATGGCCGACGAGGTCGCCGCCGCGCCGGCGCCGGCCGCCCCCGCCGCGGCGGAAGCCGCGCCCGCGCCCCGCCCGCGGATCGACCAGTGGTCGCCCTTCGTCTCGGCCGATGGCCGGCAACTGCGGGTCAGCGCGACCCTGGAGCCGGTCTACGAGCTGAAGGGCTTCACTCGCATCGGCTTCCGCATGAACCGGCGGGTCATCGTCACGCGCACCGGCGAGGCGCTCGGCCCCGCCGCGCTCGCCGACCTCTCCGCCGCCGAACTCCTGCGCATCGACCTGGCCACCGTCGCCCGGGGGATCGACCGCGTGCGGGCGGACAGCTCCGGCCAGCAGCAGCTCAGCCTGATCGTGCCGCTGTCCTATGCGAGTCTTTCGAGCGCCCGCGGCCGGGCCGAGCTGATCCAGCCTCTGCGCGAGGCCGGCGGGCTCGTCTCCTGCGGCGCCATCTGCGAGATCCTCGACATCGAGGGCGCGCCGGCCGGCGCGCTGTCGTCCGTCGTGGCCATGGTCAAGCCGTTCGCACTGCTGGTCGTCGGGCGGCTCAACACCGGCGCCGGGCCGCTGCTCGCCCGCCTCGCCGGCGCCGGCCTGCGCGCCCTGTCGATCGAGTGCCCGCAGGGCCTCTCAGACACCGAGTTCGCGCTCTGGGCCACCCAGACCATCCGGTCGTCCAAGCGGGTCGCGCCCTCGGTGATGGTCTACGGGGTCAGCTCGGAACGGCGCGCCGGCGAACTGGGGGTCCTCGGGGCCACCCACGTGAGCCTGCGGCTCGGCTGAACGGCCAAAATGTCGCACCCCTGTTCGGCGCTCCTTAACCACCCACGCGCGAAATCAGAGGGTAACGGACGAGAAAAGCCTTTCGGGGGAGGGGTTTAGTCATGGCCGTCGCGCCTGTGAGCGGGTCGGTGAGCGGGTCGGTGAACGAGCTGGGGGGAGAGCCGGAGGGCGTCGAAAGCGCGTCGGCCGCGATCCCCGAGCAGCACACGCCGTTCGAGCTGACGCTCGCCAGCATCGCCTTCCCGCTACCCGCCCGCTGCGCCTTCGACGCCTTCCACGGCCTTTGCCTGGCGCTCGCCGGCGCGCCGCAGCTGGCGGCGGTCTGGACGGCCGGAATGGTCCTGGCCGACGCCGCCCTTCAGCACGTCTACACCCGCATGGGCCGCACCGCCGCCGAGGCGGACTCCGACCGCGGGCTGCGACGGCTCTCCGTCCTGACGTTCCTGCGCACGGTGCTCAGCTATTCCGCGCCCGTGGCCTTCACCGTCGCCACGCGCAGCGAGGCGGGCCTGGCGCTCAGCGCCATCCTCATCATGCTCCTGACGACGCTGGGGGTGTCGCTGGGCTGGACCTCGCGGGCGATGTTCGCCGCCATGGTCGCGCCCGGCGTGGTCGCCATGGGCCTGATCGCCTTCTGGATCCTGGGCCCCGTCCACGGGGCGGCGGTGTTCCTGGCGCTGATGTCGCTCGCCGCGACGCTCATGCTCATCGCCATGGGCACGCACAAGGCGATCAGCGACTGGAGCCAGGCCAATACGCGCACCGCCTCGGCGATGATCGAGATGCAGGCCGCCCTGGAGCGATCCGAGGCCGCCGAGCGCCGCTTCCGCATCGCCGCCCAGCTCGCCCAGCTCCATGTCTTCGAGGTGGACTACCAGCGCCGCACCCTGGTCAGCCAGGGCGCCGAGTCCGACTTCTTCGACGAGCCGCCGACCTTCGAGAGCTTCACCGCCAATCCCTTCGGCCCCATCGCGCCCGAGGATCGGGAGCGGGCCGAAGCCGCCTGGCAGGCCTATTTCGACGGCGGCCCGCCGCCGCATGTGCTGTGCCGGATCGACCGCGCCGACGGGCGGGAGGTCTGGGCCTCGGCGGCCGGGGAGGTGATGGCCGGCGCCGACGGGCGCCCGCAGCGCCTGCTCTGCGCCCTGCACGACGTCACCGAGCTGAAGCGGTCCGAGCTGGCCCTGATCGAGGCCGTCGACCGCGCCGAGGCCGGCAGCCGGGCCAAGAGCGAATTCCTGGCGACCATGAGCCATGAGATCCGAACGCCGCTCAACGGCGTCCTCGGCATGACCCAGGCCATGGCGCGCGAGCGCCTCTCCAAGACCCAGCGCGATCGGCTCGAGGTCATCCGCCGCTCCGGCGAGAGCCTGCTCATGCTCCTCAACAGCGTGCTCGACCTGTCGAAGATCGAGGCCGGCAAGCTGGAGCTGGAGGAGGGCGAGATCGACATCGCCGCCCTGGCGCGCGGGGCGGTGGACGCCTTCGCCGCGCAGGCGCAGGAGAAGGGCGTCGCGCTGGAGCTCGAGGTCGCGCCCGAGGCGCGGGCCCTGTTCGTGGGCGACAGCGCCCGGGTCGGGCAGATCATCACCAACCTCGTCTCCAACGCGGTGAAGTTCACCGAGTCAGGCTCGGTGACGGTGCGCGTCGAGGCCCCGGAGGGCGGCCTGCGCCTGCAGGTCGCCGACACCGGCATCGGCATCTCGGCCGCCCAGCGCCGCGGCCTGTTCGACAAGTTCGTCCAGGCGGACGCCTCGACGACGCGTCGCTACGGCGGCACCGGGCTCGGCCTGGCCATCTCCCAGCAGCTGGCGCGGATGATGGGCGGCGAGATCGCTTTGAAGAGCACGCCGGGGGCGGGCTCCACCTTCACCGTCGACCTGCCGCTGGCCCGCCGCGGCGCGCCGGCCGAGGTCCCGCAGCAGGCCGAGCCGGCCCCGGTCGAGGACGGGCTCGCGGCGCTGCGTATCCTCGCCGCCGAGGACAACCCGGTGAACCAGCTCGTGCTCACCACCCTGCTGCAGCAGATCGGCGTCGACGCCACCGTGGTGCCCGACGGCGCCCAGGCGCTGCAGGCCTGGCGCGACGCCGACTGGGACCTGATCCTGATGGACGTCCAGATGCCCGTCATGGACGGCCTCTGCGCCACCGAGGCGATCCGCGCCGCCGAGGGCAAGAGCGGCCGCCGGCGCACGCCGATCGTCGCCCTGACCGCCAACGTGATGTCGCACCAGGTGGAAGCCTACCGCGCCGCCGGCATGGACGAAGTGGTGGCCAAGCCCATCGAGGTGGGCGCCCTGCTCAGGGCGATGGCCGGGGCCATGGTGCGCGAAGAGGCCGCACGGACCCCGACCCGCGCCGGGCGCACACGGCGGCGTTGACCTCCCTCAAGGCGCCGCCGCGCATTCGGCTGCAACCTCCTGGCCAATCTGGACCTTAGAGCTCCGGAACCTGGAGGATGGCCCGATGGCCGAGACGACGATCACCTATCGCGTGGTGAAGGAGCCCTACGGCTGGGCGGTGCGGATGCAGAACGGCCTGATGAGCCCGTTCCGCTCCCAGAAGCGCGCGACGGGCCACGCCCAGCGCCTGGCCGAGATCGAGCGCGCCATGGGCCGCGCCGCCATCGTGGTGATCGATCAGGCCTGGCCGACCGACTCGCCCGCCTGGCGCCGCTCGCCGCGCCGGCCGCAACTGCACTGGCTGCTCGCCCGCGCGACCTTCTGAGCGCCGGCCCGCTCGGGCGGCGTCCAGCGGCTGCCCGCTAGGGGAAGATCGTCTGAAGGAAGGAGATGGTGGGTGTACAAGGATTCGAACCTTGGACCCGCTGATTAAGAGTCAGCTGCTCTACCAACTGAGCTATACACCCGTCCCGGCTCCGGTTCGCCCCTTGCGGGTTCGCCCGGCGGCGAGGGCGCGGAAAATACGCGAAAACGCAGCGTTGGCAAGGCGGGTTTGAAGGCTTTGAGCGAGACCTCGAATTCCTCAGGCAAAACAGTGGATTTCGCCTACCTCGAACGCTTCGCCGCCGGCGACCGGGGGGTGGTGCGCGAGGTGCTCGAGCTGTTCCTGCAACAGGCCGCCATCTGGGCGCCGCAGCTCGAGGGCGCGCCCACCGGCTGGCGGGACGTCGCCCACACCATCAAGGGCGCGGCGCGCGGCGTCGGGGCAGGGGTCCTCGGCGATCTCTGCGAGGCGGCGGAGACCGAGGGCGAGACGGCCCTGCCGGCCATGCAGCAGGGGCTCGACCGGGCGGTGGCCGAGATCGAGGCCTACCTCGCCCAAGCCTAGGCCCAGGCCTGGCCCAGCTCAGGGCTGGCGGCGGAGCCGGTCCCAGACCTCGAACTCATAGGCGATGCAGCCCTCGATGAGGGTGCGCCAGACGGGCTCGGCGATGGCTTCTGAGAGCCCCTTGGCCCGCGCCTCGGCCTTCACCTTGGCGACCACGTCCTCGACCCGCGCCTCGTCGCGCACCGCGGCGCGGTCCTGCTTGATGCGGGCGGCGGCGTCCATGTAGCGCTGGCGCTCGGCCAGCATGGCCACCAGGGCGCGGTCGAGGGCGTCGACGCCCTGGCGCACCTCGGCCATGGTCGTGCAGTCCGCCGGCGGGCGGCGTTCGTCCGTCAGAAGGGTCATCGATGCTTGCGTCTCGTCTAGATGCCGGCGCCGTTGTCGATGGTCCGTAGCGCCTCCTCGTGCGCCAGGGCCTCGGCCTCGATCCAGTTGATGAAGGCCTTCACCTGCGGCAGCCGACCCTTTGCCTTGGGATGGACGAGGTAATAGGCGAAGTCGACCTGGGTGGCGATCTGCAAAGGCGCGATCAGCCGCCCGGCTTCCAGGTCGGCCTGGGCCAGGGTGCGCTTGGCCAGGGCCACGCCGCGGCCGTTCACCGCCGCCTCGATGACCAGGCTCGACTGGTTGAAGCGCGGGCCGCGGGTGCCGTCGATGCCCTTCACGCCGCGCGCCGCCAGCCACATGGACCAGTCGGGGCAGGAATCGTCGAGCTCGGGCGAGCCGTCGTGCAGCAGGACGTGATTGGCCAGGTCCTCGGGCGCGTCGAGGGGCGTCTGGGCGTGCAGCTCGGGGCTGATCACCGGGATCACGCTCTCGCTCATCAGCCGGTGGACCTCCAGGCCCGGATAGCGGCCGGAACCGTAGCGGACGGCCACGTCCACCTCGCCGGCGGTCAGGTCGACGAGTTCCATGCCGGCCTGCAGCCAGACATCGACCTGCGGATGCGCCCGCTCGAAGTCGCCCAGCCGCGGCACCAGCCACTTGGCGGCCAGGGAGGGCGGCGCGGTCAGGGTCAGCCGGCGGCCGTCGACCGCGGCGGTGAGCAGGGAGGCGGCTTCGGCCAGACGGTCGAAGGCTTCGCGCAGGGCGGGCAGGGCGGTCTGGGCCGCATCGGTCAGGAGGAGGCCCTTGGGCGTGCGCTTGAACAGCGCCGCGCCGACGTAATCCTCGAGGTTCTGGATCTGCTGGCTGACCGCGCCGGGCGTCACCGACAGCTCGTCGGCGGCGCGGCTGAAGTTCAGGTGCCGCGCGGCCGCTTCGAAGGCGCGGAGCGCGTTGAGCGGCGGCAGGCGGCGGCGCTCCGTCGTGCGTTCCATGAGATTTCCTGACAGCCCCGGCAGAAGTCCTTGGATTGCGAATTGGGGCGCGCCGCACCTAATTGCAAGCGTCCGCTGGTGTATCGGCCCTTTTCGCCGGCGGGCGAATGAACGGGGCGGGCGCAAGCCCGTCCCGTCTCGTTTCCGCCCAGTGAGTGTTTAGAGAACCTAATCCATGCCGCAGAGTCGCGACAGGTCCCGGCGCAGGGAAGGACTGGTGGTCCTTGGCGGCCGCAAGGCGGCGCAGGCGGGCGCGGTGTGGCTCGTGGGCGCCGGTCCCGGCGACCCCGAACTCCTGACCATCAAGGCGCTGAAGGCCCTTCAGGCCGCCGAGGTCGTGGTCCACGACGGCCTGGTCTCCGACGAGATCCTCGCCCTCGCGCCGGCGTCGGCGCGGCGCATCTCGGTGGCCAAGCGCAAGTCGCGCCATTCCTACAGCCAGGACGAGATCAACCGCATGCTGGTGGCCTTCGCGCTCGAGGGCCTGAAGGTGGTGCGTCTCAAGGGCGGCGATCCGTTCATCTTCGGCCGCGGCGGCGAGGAGCTGGAAGCCTGCCGCGCGGCCGGCGTCGAGTGCCACGTGGTGCCGGGCGTCACCGCGGCCCTGGCGGCGAGCGCGTCGGCCGGCGCGCCCCTCACTCACCGCGGCTCGGCCCAGGCGGTCACCTTCGTCACCGGCCACGCCCGGGAAGGCGCCGAGCCGGACCTCGACTGGGCCTCGCTGGCCCGGCCGAACCAGACGGTGGTGATCTACATGGGCCTGTCCATGGCCGCGCCGATCGCCGCGCGCCTCCTGGCCGCCGGCCGCGCGGCCGCGACCCCGGCGCTGATCGTCGAGAACGCCTCGCGCGCCGACGAGCGGCGCGTCCTGACCACCCTGGCCGGCCTGGCGGACGCCGCGGCCAGCCTGAAGGGCCCGGCCCTGCTGATCGTCGGCGAGGCCATGGCGCTGGCCCGCGACGGCGAGGCGCCGGCGCTGATCGAAACTATCGTGCGGGAGGCGCGGGCATGAGGGCCCTGACCGGAAACCGGCTGGCGGACGGCGAGACCGTCTTCTGGCGCAAGGGCCAGTGGGTCGAGCGCTTCGCCGAGGCCGAGCTGTTCGCCGACGACCAGGCCGCCGAGACCGCCGAAGCCAAGGCCAAGTCCGAGCTGACGGTCGTGGTCGACCCCTATCTGATCGACGTGATCGAGAGCGAGGGGCTTTGGGCGCCCCTGAGCTTCCGCGAGCGCATCCGCGCCCTCGGTCCGTCGAACCATCCCCAACACGGCAAGCAGGCGCTGGGCGGCGAGGACATCGCGGCCCTCCAGCAAGCCCATGGCGCGGCGCGCTCTACCGGCCGCGTCGCCCTGATCAAGCGGAAGTGAGGCCGGCATGTACCGCTATGACGTGATCGACAGGGAGTTCGTGGCCGACCGCGCCGCGGAGTTCCGCCACCAGGTGAACCGCCGCCTCGCCGGCGAGATCACCGAGGACCAGTTCAAGCCGATCCGCCTGCTCAACGGGCTCTATCTGCAGCTGCACGCCTACATGCTGCGGATCGCGATCCCCTACGGCACGCTGAACGGCAAGAAGCTGCGCAAGCTCGCCTGGATCGCCTCGACCTACGACAAGGGCTACGGCCACTTCACGACCCGCACGAACCTGCAGCTGCACTGGATCAAGCTGAAGGACGCGCCGGAGATCTTGGAGCATCTGGCCGAGGTCGAGATGCATTCGATGCAGACCTCGGGCAACACGATCCGCAACGTCACGGCCGATCCCTACGCGGGCGCCACCGCCGACGAGCTGGACGACCCGCGGGTCTGGTCCGAGGCGATCCGCCAGTGGTCGACCCTGCACCCGGAATTCTCGTTCCTGCCGCGCAAGTTCAAGATCGCGGTGACCGCCGCGGCCAAGGACCGGGCGGCGACCAAGATCTACGACATCGGCCTGGCCATGCGCCGCGGCCGCGGCGGCGAGCTCGGCTTCGAGGTGATGGTCGGCGGCGGTCTCGGCCGGACGCCCTATCTCGGCCCGACGATCCGCGAGTTCCTGCCCACGCGGCACCTGCTGAGCTACCTGCAGGCGATCCTGCGCGTCTACAACCGCTACGGCCGGCGCGACAACATCTGGAAGGCGCGGATCAAGATCCTGGTCGCCTCGCTCGGCGCCGAGGAATTCGCCCGCCAGGTCGAGGCCGAGTGGGAGAAGACCCGGAAGGAGGTCGTCGACCTGCCCGACACCGAGCTGGCCCGCATCCGCGGCTGGTTCACCCCCGGCTTCGCCAAGCTCAACCCGCGCTCCGAGGCGTTCGAGGCGGCCAAGGCGGGCGATCCCCGCTTCGCCCGCTGGGCGCGGCACAACGTGCATCCGCACAAGCAGCCCGGCTACGCCATCGTCGACGTGTCGCTGAAGACCCCGGGCGAGACCCCCGGCGACATGACCTCGGCCCAGATGGAGCTCGTGGCCGACCTCGCCGAGCGCTACTCGCTGGACGAGGTGCGGGTGCACTACACCCAGAACCTGATCCTGCCGCACGTGCGCCAGGACGACCTCCCGGCCGTCTACGAGGCGCTGAAGGGCGCGGGCCTGGCGACGCCGAACATCGACCTGATCACCGACATCATCGCCTGCCCGGGCCTCGACTACTGCGCCCTGGCCAACGCCCGCGCCATCCCGATCGCCCAGCAGATCGCCACCCGCTTCGCCGACGAGGAGAAGGCCGAGCTGGTGGGCGAGCTGAAGATCAAGATCTCGGGCTGCATCAACGCCTGCGGCCACCACCACGTGGGCCACATCGGCATCCTCGGCGTCGATAAGAAGGGCGAGGAGTTCTACCAGGTCACCCTGGGCGGCTCCGGCGAAGAGGACGCCGCGCTCGGCCAGATCCTTGGCCCGGCCCTGCCGGCCGACAAGGTCGCCCCCGCCGTCGAGCAGATGGTCGAGGTCTACATGCGCGAACGCAAGGACGGCGAGCGCTTCCTCGACACCTTCCGGCGCACCGGCGTCGCCCCGTTCAAAGAGGCCGTCTATGCCGACGCTCATTAAGTCCCAGGGCGGCCGCATGGTGCTGGCCAACGACCCCTTCACCCACGTGGACGACGACCAGGAGATCCCGCAGGGCGACGTCATCCTGTCGCTGACCCGCTTCCAGGCGGAAGGCGACCGGCTGCTCTCCGAAGGCCGTTCGGTCGGCGTGCGCCTGACCACGGAAGAAGAGGTCGAGGCCCTGGCCTACGACCTGCCGCGCATCGCCCTGGTGGCGCTGCAGTTCCCCAAGTTCCGGGACGGGCGGCACTACACCAACGCGCGGATCCTGCGCGAACGGCTCGCCTTCGGCCGCGAAGTGCGGGCGAGCGGGGACGTGCTGCTCGAGCAGGCGGGCTTCATGCTCCGCTGCGGCATCGACGCCTATGAGCCGGCGGACGGCTCCACCGCGGACGCCTGGGAAAGGGCCACCCAGCGCTTCCGCCATGTCTACCAGCGAGCGGCGGACGATCGCGTCCCCGCCTTCGTGGAGAGGGAAAAGTGAGCGTGGCCTACGATGAGATCCGTCCGGGTTCGGCCTTGGCCGCCCGCCTCGACGCCGAGCTTCGCCATGCGCATCCGCGCACGGTGCTGGAGGCCGCCTACGAGACCTTCGGCGACAAGCTGGCGCTGGTCTCGTCCTTCGGCGCGGAGTCGGCGGTGCTGCTGGACCTCGCCGCCAAGGTGAGCCCGGACATCCCGGTGCTGTTCCTCGACACCGGCATGCTGTTCGGCCAGACCCTGGACTACCGCAAGAACCTGGCCGCGCGGCTCGGCCTGACCGACGTGCGCGACCTGCGCCCGGCCTATCAGGACCTGGCCACCGCCGATCCCCAGGCCAAGCTCTGGCAGACCGACACCGACGCCTGCTGCCACGTGCGCAAGGTGCTGCCGCTGGATCGGGCGCTGGAGGGCTTCTCCGCCTGGATCACCGGCCGCAAGCGCTTCCACGGCGGCGACCGTATGTCGCTGCCGGTGGTCGAGACCACCGAAGACCATGTGAAGTTCAACCCGCTCGCCAACTGGACCAAGGCCGACCTCGACGCCTACATGGTCGAGCACGACCTGCCGGCCCACCCCCTCGTGGAGCAGGGCTTCGCCTCGATCGGCTGCTGGCCCTGCACCCAGCCGGTGGAGGACGGCGACGACGTCCGCGCCGGCCGCTGGAAGGGTCTGGACAAGACCGAGTGCGGTATCCATCTCGCCCGTGCGCCCGGCGCCGTGGCCAACGTCGGCGGCGACATCTAGCCCCGGCCCCGCTAAAGAGCGCGCAAAGAGACACCTATGACGGATGCGACCGTGACCTTGGCCCAACCGGCCCCGAAGGCCTCCAGCGCCTTCTTCGTGGAGAAGGTGACCTGGGTCCAGCACTGGACCGACACCCTGTTCTCGTTCCGCTGCACGCGCGACCCGGGCTTCCGCTTCCAGAGCGGCCAGTTCGTGATGGTCGGCCTGACGCTCGAGACCGGCAAGCCGCTGGTCCGCGCCTATTCCATCGCCTCGCCGGCCTGGCACGAGGAGCTGGAGTTCTATTCGATCAAGGTGCCGGACGGCCCGCTCACCTCGCGCCTGCAGCACCTGAAGGTCGGCGACGAGGTGCTGATCGGCCGCAAGCCCACCGGCACCCTGGTGCTGGACGGCCTCAAGCCCGGTAAGCGGCTCTACATGCTGGGCACCGGCACGGGCCTCGCGCCCTGGCTGTCCCTGGCCCGCGACCCGGAGGTCTACGAGCGCTTCGACGAGGTGATCGTCACCCACACGGTGCGCCACGTCAGCGACCTGAACTACCGCGAACTGTTCGAGCACGACCTGCCGAACGACGAGTACCTCGGCGAGATGATCGCGCCGAAGCTGAAGTACTATCCGACGGTGACGCGCGACCCGTTCAGGACGCAGGGTCGGATCACCGACCTCATCGAGAGCGGCCAGATCTTCCGCGACCTCGGCACGCCGCCGCTCGATCCGGCGGTGGACCGCGTCATGATCTGCGGCGGCCCCTCCGTGCTCGTGGACCTCAAGAAGCAGATGCTCGACCGCGGCTTCGTCGAGGGCTCGGTCGCCCAGCCCGGCGACTTCGTCATCGAACGCGCCTTCGTCGAGACCTGATCAGGCGAGGCCCGCGACGGCCTCCAGCACGAAGGCCGCCCGCGCTTCCACCGGGCCCACCGGCACGACCACCGGCGCATAGCCCAGCTTCGGCAGCTGGCGCATGACGAACCCGAACACGCGCTCGCCGTGGGCGAAGTCCTGGATGCGCTCGGCGTCGGTCCGGTAGATCTCGCGCCAGGGCGGGAAGACGAAGACGATCTCGGCGTAGCGCCGCGACGCCAGCGCCGCCTCCAGCTCGGGCCAGGGCGCGATCCCGTCGGCGCCGTGGCAGTCCATCAGCCCCCGGTCGAAGAAGACCCGCCGGTCCTCGTCGCGCCGGCCGTCGAAGGCGGCGATGTCCCGCGCGGCGATCCGGCGGAAGAAGGCCTCGCCGCCGCGCGCGCCTGGGTCTTCACGGATCACCGCCCGGGCGCTCTCCTCGACCACCAGCTCTCCCGAGGCCTCCAGGTGGCGCAGCAGCGTCGTCTTGCCCGCGCCCGGGCCGCCGGTGAAGACGAAGAAGTTCGGCTTGTGGATCATGCAGCCCCCGCTTGCGCACGCGCGTCATCCCGGTTTCGCCGCAGGCGAAGTCCGGGCCCGATGAACGTCGATGGATCGGGAGGGTGGGCGGCGTCGCCGTGGATCAGGCTCGGCCATCAGGCGGGTATGGATCCCGGTCAGCCGCTGCGCAGCTTCCGGCTCGCCCTCAGCCGCGTGGGCAGCCCTTGAATTCGCCGACCTTGATGGCGGTCAGCTGGGCCAGGTTCAGCGTCTGCGCCTTCTTGGCGGAGCTGGCGCCCGAGCCGGTGTAGAGGTCGATGCGCTTGCCCTTGATCGCGCCGCCGGTGTCGGAGGCGTACCAGTAGCCGTCATGGACCGAGCCGTCGGGCATCTTCATGCCGACGGTCTCCTTGATGAACAGCACGCTGCGCGTCGGGATCAAGTTGCGGTCGACCGCGACGGTGCGCATGGCCACGACCTTGCAGCCCAGCGAATCCAGGGCTCCCACGCCCTTGGCGCCGGCGTGGTACAGCGTCGCTTTCAGGTTCCACACGGGACCTGTGGGCAGCGTGCCGGTCACAAGTGAGGTGATCAGGTCGCCGACGGGATCGCTGGACGCGGCATGCGCGTTGGACCCGAGAACGAGAAAAGGCAGCACGGCCAGGGCGGCGAGGCGGCGTCGCATTGACGGCGTCTCCTTCGTCGTTGAACTGGTGGCCGGACTCGTACCGGCTGAGGCCGCCCCGGGCAACCCCGAACGGGCGCAAGATCGTGCCCTATCAGTTTTCCTAATAGGCCCCGTCAGGCGTCATCGCTTGATCGCGCCTGGGACTCCGGGCCAATCAAAGCTTGGCCATGGAGGACGGGCGAAATGAGAATTTTTGGGGACTCCATCTCGGGAAACTGCCTGAAGGTGAAGTGGACGGCCGATCATTTGAGGCTTCCGTACGAGTGGATCGAGACGGATGTGCTCAAGGCCGAGACCCGCACTGCGGCTTTTCTGGCGCTGAACCCGGCCGGGCAGGTTCCGGCCGTCGTTTTCGACGACGGACGTCCATTGGCCCAGTCCAACGCCATCATCCTGCACCTCGCGGAAGGCTCCGATCTCATCCCGAAAGACGCCTATGACCGGGCCCGCATGTTCGAGTGGCTGTTCTGGGAGCAGTACAGCCACGAGCCCTATGTGGCGGTGGCCCGTTTTCAGGTGCGCTATCTCGGCAAGTCCCCCGATGAGCTGGAGCCGCGCATCGTCGAGCGGGGAAAGGCGGCCCTCAAGCGGCTGGACGAGGCGCTCGCGGACGCCGACTTCCTGGTCGCCGGACGCCTGACGCTCGCCGACATCTCCCTCGTCGCCTACACCCGGATGGCCGGGGAGGGCGGCTTCCGGCTCGCCGACTATCCGAAGGTGCAGGCCTGGATCGGCCGCGTCGAAAAGGCCCTCGGCCTGCCGCCCGTGTAAGGTTCTGCGCGACCGGCGGTTGAGCCTTGCCTTCCCCACGGGGAGCGCTCAAACGAGGGGCATGAAACGGCTCAGTATTCTTGCGTTCGCGGCGGCGCTCGCGGCCGCGCCACAGGCCGCGATCGCCTGGGGTAACTCCGGTCACCGGATGATCGGCGAGACGGCGGTCAGGGCGCTGCCGGCCGAGATCCCGGCCTTCCTGCGTACGCCCCAGGCGGCCCTGGACGTCGGCGAATATTCGCGCGAGCCGGACCGGCTGAAGGGCGCCGGAAAGGCGTTCGACTACGAGTACAGCCCCGGCCACTTCGTCGATCTCGACGACGACGGCAAGGTGCTGGGCGGCCCGGCGCTCACCGCCTTGCCTCCGGACCGCGAGAGCTATGACACCGCCTTGCGGGCGGTCGGCCAGGACAGCTGGAAGGCCGGCTACCTGCCCTACGCGATCCTGGAATCCTATCAGCGGCTGTCGAAGGAATTCGCCTACTGGCGGGCGCTGAAGTACGCCGAGGCCAACCCGGCCTGGAAGGCCCACCGCGCCTGGTATGCGGCCGACCGCAGGCGGCGCGAGGCGCAGATCCTCCTCGCGGCCGGCCAGCTCTCCCACTTCGTGGCCGACGGCAGCCAGCCGCTGCACGTCTCCGTGCACTTCAACGGCTGGGGCGACTATCCCAATCCCGCCGGCTACACGACCTCCAAGCAGTTCCACCAGGCGTTCGAGGGCGACATGGTGCAGGCGGTGGTCAAGCCCGGCGAGGTCGCGGCCCGCATCGCCCCGCTGCGGCTGTGCCACTGCGCCATCGAGCAGCGGACGGCGTCCTACCTCGTCGCCACCGGCAAGCTCGTCCCGACGCTCTACGAGATCGACAAGGCCGGCGGTCTGCGGCCCGGCGACGCGCGCGGCCCCGCCTTCGCCCGCCAGCAGCTGGCGGTCGGCGCCTCGGAGCTGCGCGACATGATCGTCGAGGCCTGGCGCGCCTCGGACCAGCAGAAGGTCGGCTGGAAGCCCGTGCCGCTCGCCGACATCCTGGCGGGCAAGCAGGATCCGTTCCTGACCCTCTACGCGAGCGACTGATGGGCGCGCCGCAATTCGGGACCCCGCAGCCGGGGCGGGACTATCCCGATCGCCCGGCCGCCTTCGCCGTGGTCGAAAGAGACGGCAAGGTCGCCATCGTGCGCGTCACCTTCGAGAACGGCGGCGGGCGCACCGACCTGCCGGGCGGCGGCCTTGATCCCGGCGAGTCGCCGCAGGCGGCGGCGGCGCGCGAGTGCGGCGAGGAGGCGGGTCTGGTGGTCGAGGTAGGCGAGGAGCTGGTCGCGGCCGACCACTACTTCGTCAACGAGAAGGGCGAGGCCAAGAACACCCGAGGCCGGTTCTACGCCGCCCGCTTCGTGGCCGAGGACGCGGCCCTGAAGATCGAGGACGACCACGCGCTGGTCTGGATGGAGCCGGTCGCGGCGCTGCGGGCGCTCGACAGGGAGTCGCACGCCTGGGCCCTGGCCTGCTGGCTGCGGCGCGGCCGGCCCTAGGCGCGCTTGCGGCGAGGCGCGGCGGCGCGGCGCGTCGCCCGCTTTTGGGACGCGCTGATCTCGGCCTTGCGGCTGCGGCCCGCGCGCGCCTCGGCGCGGCGCACCACGTCGGGCCGGTGCTGCTCGCACTCGGCCAGGATGTCCTCGAGCTCCTCGTCCGAGAGATGCTCGATGCCGATGAACTCGTTCTTCGCCTGCGAGGCGCGGATCAGCTCGTCGAGCTTGGCCTGCAGGGCGGCGTTGTCGCGGTTCTGGGTGTTCTGGATCAGGAACACCATCAGGAAGGTGACGATGGTGGTGCCGGTGTTGATCACCAGCTGCCAGGTGTCCGAGTAGTGGAACACCGGCCCAGTGACCGCCCAGACCACGACGATCAGGCAGCACATCAGGAAGGCGGACGGCTTGCCGGTCCAGCGTGACGTGGCGCTCGCCGCCTGGGAAAACCATTGACTGAGTGAGGGCATCTCGGGACGACCGGCTCCGCTAGCGTTTGATTAGCCTGGCTTGAACGGGTACTCGGGGGCGCAGTTCCGGAGGCGCGCATGGCCGAGACCGCACACCAGGCCCAGATCATCGACGGCAAGATCTACGCCGAGCGCCTGCGGGCGCAGGTGGCCGAGGAGGTCGCCCGGCTGAAGGCCGACCACGGCCTCGTCCCCGGCCTCGCGGTCGTCCTGGTGGGCGATGATCCCGCCAGCCAGATCTACGTCCGATCCAAGGGCGAGAAGTCGCGCGAAGCGGGCATGCATTCGGTGACCCACACCCTGCCGGCCAAGACCACCCAGGACGAGCTGATGGCCCTGGTGGCCGCGCTCAATGCGGACCCCGCGATCCACGGCATCCTGGTCCAGCTGCCACTGCCCAAGCACCTCGACGAGAAGGCGGTGCTGACCGCCCTCGACCCGGACAAGGACGTCGACGGCCTGACCATGATCAACGCCGGCCGGCTGGCGAGCGGCCTGCCCGGCCTCTACCCCTGTACGCCCATGGGCTGCATGATCATGCTGCGCGAGACGGTGGGCGACCTGACCGGCAAGCGCGCGGTCGTGGTCGGCCGCTCGGTGCTGGTCGGCCGCCCGGTGGCCCAGCTGCTGCTGGCCGAGGACTGCACGGTGACCATCGCCCACTCGCGCACCAGGGACCTGCCGGCCGTCTGCCGCGAGGCCGACATCCTGGTCGCCGCCGTGGGCCGGCCGCGGATGATCCGCGGCGACTGGATCAAGCCCGGCGCGGCGGTGATCGACGTGGGCATCAACCGCGTGCCGTTCGATGATCCGATCAAGGCCGCCGAGGGGCGCACCAAGGTGGTCGGCGACGTCCACTTCAAGGAGGCCTCGAAGGTCGCCTCCTGGATCACGCCGGTGCCCGGCGGGGTCGGGCTGATGACCGTGGCGGTCCTGCTCCAGAACACCGTCACCGCCGCCAGGCGGCTGGCCGGCCTGGAGATCTAGATCCCCGAGATCCCGTCGATCTAGCTCGCCTTCTCGTTGGTCCAGGCGACCAGCTGATCGAGCACCTCGCCGGTCGCCTTGGCGTAGGCGTCGACGATGGCCGAAACCCGGTTGTCGCTGGCCCGGACGCGGGACTCGAAGACCTGCTCCGACACCAGCGTGCGGGCCCGGTCGCGGGTCATCAGGGCGTGGACCCGCACCAGCACGGTGGGCGCCGCCTTCGCACCGGCCTCGTAGCGGGTCTCGAAATTGCGCACGTCGGTCCTGAGGACGTAGTCGGTGGGCGCGGGGGCGCCGCGCGGCACCAGCCGCACATGCCCGCCGGAGGCCTCGAAGGCCGCGTCCATCGCCTGGTCGAACAGCACCTGCGCCGGCGCCGCCCAGCGCACCTCGGCGATGTAGGCGACCTTCGGGCCGGTCACCGTGACGATCCGGTCGCCGGCGGATTCCCGCTGGAACTCGCCGCCGCCCTGGAAGACGCCGACCGCACTGGCCGCGGGCTCGGCCTTGGCTGCCGCCGCCGGGGGCGTGAAGCGGTAGAGCTGGGCCGGCTTCGACTTGGGCAGCAGGGAGATGCAGCCAGACAGGCCGAGGGCGACGGCGGCCAGCAGGCCGAAGCGGAGGAGGGGGCGGCTCATGGCTTCACCTTCATGTCTTCGGCCGGCGCCTTGCCGAGCGTGCCGGTGGGGCTCGCCTCCACCTCGTTGACCAGGCGCTCAAGCGCCTGGGCGGCGGAGCGCAGCTGGATCACCGCGGCGGTGATCTGCGGCAGGCCGTTGGTGGCGAAGTCGGCGGTCGGGCCCTGCAGCTTGTCGACCATGCCGCGGACTTCCTTGGCGGTGACCTTCACCTCGTCGGCGGCGTCGGCGATGTTCTTCAGGCTGCGGCGGCCGTCGCCGTCCACCAGGCTCTGGCTCGACTTGGCGAGCTCGCTGACCTGCTGGATGGCCACGTCGGCGTCCTGCAGCGCCTTCTGGGCGTCGGCGATGATGTCCTTGCGCCGCTTCAGCTCGGCGGTGAACGCCTGGGTGTCGGAGAGCGCGGTCGAGAAGGTCTTGATGTTCTGGTCCGAAAGGACGCGGTTCACCCGGTCGAGCGCCTCGATCGTGCGGGTCAGCACGGTGCCGCCGCCCTGCAGCAGGTCGGAGATGGCGCTGCGCTGGCTGCGCAGCACCGGGATGGTGCCGTGGGGCACGGTGTCCTTCAGCAGCGGCTTGGCCGGCGTGCCGGCGGTGATCTGGACGTAGTTGACCCCGGTGATGCCCTGCGGCTCCAGGGTGGCGAAGGAATCCGCCCGGATCGGCACGTCGGAGGTCACCCGCACCCGGGCGATCACCCGGCTCGGATTGGTCCGGTCGAGCGCGATCTTGCCGACCTCGCCGACCTTGATGCCGTTGAAGCGGACCTCGCCGCCCTGATTCAGGCCCGCGATGGGGCCCTGGAAGACCACGTCGTAGAGGTCGTACTCGGCGTTGATCCGCAGGCGGGCCAGCCAGACCACGAAGATCAGTAGCCCGATGAACAGGATCAGCGACGAGAGGCCGACGAGGGCGTAGTTGGCGTTCTTTTCCATCAGGCGTCCGTCCTCGACCCAGCTGGGTTGGCCCCAGCTGGCTTGGCCCCAGCTGGCTTGGCCCCAGCTGGCTTGGCCTTGCCCGCGGCGGCGCGACCGCGCGGCCCCAGGAAGTATTCGCGGATCCAGGGATGGTCCGAGGATTCCAGTTCGCGCACCGGAGCGGCGGCGACAATGTGCTTGTCGGCCACCACGGCCACGCGGTCGGTGATCGCATAAAGCGTGTCGAGATCGTGCGTAATCATGAAGACGGTGAGGTCCAGGCTCTCCGAGAGGTCGCGGATCAGCTCGTCGAAGGCGGCGGCGCCGATCGGGTCGAGGCCCGAGGTGGGCTCGTCGAGGAACAGGAGCTGAGGGTCGAGCGCCAGCGCGCGGGCCAGGCCCGCCCGCTTGCGCATGCCCCCCGAGAGCTCGGCGGGCTTCAGCGATCCGGCGTCCGGGCGCAGCCCCACGAGCGCGATCTTCAGGTCGGCGAGCTCGTAGATCTCCTTGCGGGAGAGGTTGGTGTGCTCGAACAGCGGCGCGGCGACGTTTTCCTGTACGGTCAGGTTCGAGAACAGGGCGCCCATCTGGAACAGCACGCCCCAGCGGCGCTCGATGGCCGACCAGCGCCGGTCCGAGACGTGGGCGATGTCCTGGCCGAACACCTTCACCACCCCGGCGTCGGGGCGCTTCAGGCCGATGATGGTGTTGAGCAGAACCGACTTGCCGGCGCCGGAGCCGCCGACCACAGCGAACACCTCGCCGCGCGGCACCGTCAGGTCGAGGTTGTCGTGCACCACGTGGTCGCCGAAGGCCGTGCGCAGGCCCTTCACCTCGATCACCGGCCCCGTCTCGTCGAGCCCGTCCCTGGCGTCGCCGGTCTCGCTCACAGGTCGAGCTCCATGAACATCAGGGCGAAGGCGGCGTCGATCATGATGATGGCGAAGATGGCGTGCACTACCGCCGCGGTCACCCGCCGGCCGAGGCTCTCGACGTCGACGCCGACCTCCAGGCCCTGACGGCAGCCGATGCCGGCGATCACCGCGGCCATCACCGGCGCCTTGGAGAGCCCGACCCAGAAGTGGGTCGGCCCGACGTTGTCGACGATCCGCTGCAGGAAGAAGGCGGGGCCCAGGCCCAGCACGTTCCAGGTGACCACCAGGCCGCCGAACAGGCCGGCGAGCACCGCCACGAAGGTCAGCAGCGGGATGGTGATGAGCAGGGCGCCGAAGCGCGGGAACACCAGGGCCTCGAAGGGATCGACGCCCAGCACCTGCATGGCGTCGATCTCCTGGTTCATCTTCATCGAGCCGAGTTCGGCGGCGAAGGAGGAGGCCGAGCGGCCGGCCAGGAGGACCGCGGTGATGACGATGCCGAACTCGCGCAGCACCGCGATCCCGATCAGCTCGACGGTGAACACCTCGGCCCCGAACTGGCGCAGCTGGTTGATGCCCAGGAGCGCGATCACCGCGCCGATGAAGAAGGAGGTGACGGCGACGATCGGGATGGCGTCGAGGCCCGCCCGCTCCATCAGCCCGACGAGGGCCGGCCAGCGCACCCGCTTGGGCCGAGTGACGAGGTTGACCGCCGTGCGCCCCAGGACCACCAGCAGGTGGCCCAGGAAGACCATGGTGTCGATCGCCTCGGCGCCGACGTTCACCACGCCCTTGCCGACCCGGATGGTGAGTTCGTGGAAACCGGTGGGGGCGGGGCGCACCACCGCCTTGCGGCTGGCGGCCTGGGCGACGAGCGTCATCAGCCGCACCGTCTCCGGCCGCGCCTGGACGTGCGACAGGTCGAAGGCCTCGCCGGCCGCCTTGATCAGGGCGAAGGCGCCGGCGGTGTCGAGTCGCCCGACGCCGGTCAGGTCGAAATCCACGCGTCGCGGGCGGCCGAGCTCGCGACGCAGGGCCGCGCCGGCCGCGCCCATGGCGTCGGCCGTCCAGTCGCCGGTCAGGCGCACGGACGGGCCCTCGGTCCCGGGCTCGATCGAATAGACGGCGGCGCTCTCCATACCGGCGTGCGGGCTCCAGTCCTGCGGGGCGCCCGCCTGAGTCGTACGCCCCTCGGAAAGGAACCTAGCAGAGGCGGCGCCACCGCCGAACGCTCTTACTGCGGAGGTTGTTCCACAGCTTTGTGGCCACGCTCGCGCGGCCGTGAAGCGCCACGGTCAAGCTGGGCCAACATTTGGCCCAAGTCGCACGCCTATCCATGGCCGCGGGTCCCCGGGGGTTTCGGGGCGGGGCCCGAGGACGAAGGTTGTGGAGAGTGAGTTTGACCCGCCCGATCGAGCTCGCCGGCAAATCCGGCGCCCGTTATCGCTACCTGCCGCTGGAGGAGGACCGGTTCCTGCCGCCAGCCGGGGCCAACTTCGTGATCGCCGAGCTCACCAAGGACGGCCCGCGGATCGTCTATGCGGGCGAGACCGACAACCTGGCCAACCAGACCTGGCGCGGGGCGCTCGAGCGCGCGCGCCAGACCTACGCCAAGGCCAAGATCCTGACGCGGCTCAACGTCACCCGCGCCGTGCGCGAGGCCGAGCGCATCGACCTCATCGAGGAACACCAGCCGCCGCTGAACTCCGAATCCGGCGGCGCGGCCGGCCCGAACTAGGCCGCCCTAGCGGGTCGCCAGCACCACGCCCAGGAGCACCGCGGCCCAGTGCGCACCGGCGGCCGCCACCACGTGGCCGTGCCAGATGGCGCGCGAGAACTTCAGCCGCTTGTTGACGTAGAAGATCACGCCCGTCGTGTAGAGCAGGCCGCCGACGCCCAGCAGAAGCAGGGCGACCCAGGTCACCCCGTCGATCATCGGCTTCATGGCGACCACCACCAGCCAGCCCAGCGCCAGGTAGACCCCGACCCAGAACTTGCGGTCCACGTGGGTGAGGAACAGCTTTCCGAGCGCCCCGAAGCCGGCGATCGACCAGACGGCCGCGGTCATGCCCCAGGCCCAGGCGCCGGAGAGGGCATGGGTCGTGAACGGGGTGTAGGAGCCGGCGATCATCAGGAAGATGCCCGCATGGTCCAGCCGGCGCAGGGTCGGCCGGTATTGCGGCTTGGCGAAGTTGTAGGCGGTCGAGAAGGCCAGCATGGCCAGCAGGCCGGCGGCGTAGATCGAGACGCCCACCACCTTGCTGATCGAGCGCGCCTCGATGGCCAGGCCGAGCAGCACGCTGCCGCCCACCAGGGCGAGGGTCAGGCCGACCACATGGACCACGAGGTCGGCGCACTTGGCGGCCGGCGTCGGATAGTGGCGGGGCGGGCGCGCCGGCGGCGCTGCGATCTCGGCCGTGCTCATGGTTGTCTCCGGAGCGGTCTCCAGCAGGGCGAGCCCCCAGTCATGTGGAGCGGGCCCGGGCGATGCAAGTGAATTGACGATGACGCTGCGCCGCGATCCCGGCATGTTCGAGGCATGATCGAAACGAGAGGCGTCCCGGCGATCGTGATCTTCGGCGCGGCGGTGCTGCGCGACGGACGGCCCTCGCCGAGCCTGGCCCGCCGGATCGGCTACGGTCACGCCGCCTCCGAGGCCCTGCCGGACGCGCCGATCCTCTGCTCCGGCGGGATCGGTCGGCACGGTCCGAGCGAAGCGGCGGTGATGGCCGAGCGGCTCGCCGGCCTGGGCGTCGATCCCGGACGGCTGGTGCTGGACGAGGCGAGCCTCGACACCCTGCAGAGCGTCGTCGCCACGGCCAGGTTCGTGCGCGCCCGCTCGCTGGCGGGCTGCGTCGTCTGTTCGGACCGCTATCACCTGCCGCGCATCCGGCTGATGCTTGGCGCGCTCGGCGTCGCGACGCAGGTCGGTCCCGTGGCGCCCGGCCGCGGCGGCGCGCCCCTGGCCCACTGGACCCGGATGCGGCTCAGGGAGTCCGTGGCGATTCCCTACGACCTCGGCATCGTGCTCACGCGTCGGCGCCGGCTGCTCGCCGAGATCGGCGAGGCCTGATCGGCCCTCACGTCCTAGGGCTGGCAGCGGACCTGGCAGGCTTCCGGATGGACCCCGCCATAGAAGTCCAGCGTCCCGCAGGTGATCGCCGAGACCGCCTTGAGGTCGCCCTGCCAGGCGCTCGGGTTGGCCGGGGCGCAGCCGTGGGCCGGCGAGGCGAACATCAGGTACTGGTTGCCGTACATGCACATGAAGCCGCCCTGGTCCGTGACGACGGCCTGGAAGACCGGGACGTCGAGCGGACCGCCGCTCCCGCGGCGCACGGGCGTCCAGCCGGCCGGCGCCGTCACCGGAAGGCCGGCGGGGCACGTCAGGGTCGTCGTGGCCTTCAGCGCTCGGCTCGGCGCCGGCTGAGGTTGCGCCTGGGCGAGGCCTGCGGCGAGCATCAGGCCGAACGCGGCCGCCATTCCGATCTTCGACATCAGGGCCCCCATCGCCGACAGGCCGCGACGATAGGCGCAGCCTTGGCCGGGCAGCAAGGCTGGTCCGAGATCGCGGTTCCGGGGCCCTCTAGCCGCCCAGCTCCGGCCGGTGCCGGGCGATCAGCTCCCGCAGTAGCGCCGGCGTCGGCGCAGAGCAGAGCGTCGCGGTCAGCTCGCGGATGGTCTCCAGCGGCAGGTCCCACCAGCGCAGCGCCAGCAACAACTCGCGGACCTCCTCGTCGAAGCGGAAGCGCACCACCTCGGCCGGATTGCCGGCGACGATGGCGTAAGGCGGCACGTCCCGGCTGACCACCGCCCGCGCGCCCACCGCAGCGCCGTCGCCGATGGTGACGCCGGACATGATCGTGCAGCCGTGGGCGAGCCAGACGTCATGGCCGATCACGATGTCGCCCCGCGTCGCCGGGTGGCCAGCGACCTGCGGATCGCCGAGCTCGGCCTGATGGATGTGCCCGAACGGATAGGTGGAGATCCAGTCCGTGCGGTGGTTGCCGCCCAGGATGAAGGTGATCTCTTCGGCCAGCGAGCAGAAGCTGCCGACGCGCAGGGCCGCGCCCTCGCCCCACTGCATGACGCGGACGCGGTCGAAGCCGTAGGTGTAGCGGCCGAACGAGACCGGGCTGTTGCCCGCCGTGCCCGTGACGCCGTTCGCTGTCATGGCTGTCCCCCTTCAGACGCCGCCGTGCATAAGGCCAGGCGCGGCCCCGCGACAATCCCGACGCGGGCG
This sequence comes from Phenylobacterium soli, assembly GCF_003254475.1. Taxonomy (NCBI): domain Bacteria; kingdom Pseudomonadati; phylum Pseudomonadota; class Alphaproteobacteria; order Caulobacterales; family Caulobacteraceae; genus Phenylobacterium; species Phenylobacterium soli. The sequence goes on along the minus strand of NZ_QFYQ01000001.1, from coordinate 3,081,872 downwards.
ATCCCGGGCAGGCCGCCGGCGGCTCGAATGAAGGGAAGGAATGGTGGATGCGACAGGGATTGAACCTGTGACCCCCTCGGTGTGAACGAGGTGCTCTCCCGCTGAGCTACGCATCCGCCGGCAGGAAGGATGGGGCGTATAGCCGGGAGGCTCACGCTCCGCAAGCGCTGAGGAGCCGAACGCAGGCGTCCGGCAGCTCGTCGAAGTGGTCGATGAGCACATCGGGCTCGAGCTCGGCCGCCGGAACCTGGGTGTAGCCGAAGCTGACCAGCACCAGGGCCGCGCCGGCCGCCCGCGCAGCGCCGGCGTCGGTGTCCGCGTCGCCGACCATGACCGCGCGGGGCAGGGCGCCCCCCGCCGCCGCCACGGCGGCCTCAAGATGACGCCCGTCCGGCTTGCGGGCGGGCGCAGCCTCGGGCCCGACAATGGCCTCGAACAGCTGGCTGATCTCCAGCGCGTCGAGGAGCACGCGGGCCAGGTCGCCGGGCTTGTTGGTGCACACCGCCAGCTTCGCCCCGGCGGCCCGCAGGCGGGTCAGCGCCTCGACGACGCCGGGAAAGGGCCGGCTCTCGTCGGCGATGTGGGCCAGGTAGTGGGCCAGGAAGCGATCGAAGATCTCCGGCGTGCGCTCCGGCGCCAGGGGGGCGTTCGCCACCTCGAAGCCCCGCTCCAGCAGCCGCCGCGCGCCGTGGCCGATCAGCGGCCGCGCCTCCGCCATCGGCAGGGGGGCGATCCCTTCCTGCGCCAGGATGACGTTCAGCGTGCCGACGAGGTCGGGGGCGGTGTCGACGAGGGTCCCGTCGAGGTCGAAGGCGATGACCGCGCCGCGGAGGACGTCCGGGAGAGCGGTCAGGTCCGAGGTCGTGTCATTTGCCATTGAGGATCGCGGTCGCCTTGTCGAGCTGGGCGGCGTAGGCGTCGAAGGCCTTGGCCGTCAGACCGATATAGGCGCTCGCGTCGGCGAAGCGACGTTCCTCGATGGCTTCGCGCACGCCCGGCAGGGTCTTGGCGCCATAGCCGGTGAAGCGGCCGGGGGCATAGACCATGTTCTTGTACCAGGGGCGGCCGGGCAGGCCTTCGTCGCGCAGCAGGGTCTGGGCGATCGGCCGGGTGATCGCCTCGACCTGGTCCTTCTGCGCCTTGGAGAGCGAGGGGCCCTTGGCGGCGAGCGCGTCGTCGAAGGCCTTGGCGCTGGCCTTCAGCTTGGCGACCGAGGCGTCCAGCGGGGCGAAGGGCAGGGGCGGCGACAGCTCGTAGGCGCTCGGCGGCGCGTGGCTCTCCGTCGGGTCGGCCGCCAGGTCGTAGGCCTTGGCCGCCAGCAGCTTGGCCTGGGCGGCGGCTTCGTCGCGCTTGCTGTCGGCGAGCTTCTTCACCTCGTCGAGGTAGCGGCCCACGGTGTCGGCGAAATCGCCGTAGCGCTGCACCGGCAGGTCGGCGTCGGCCAGCCGGACGACCATCCGCCCGACGGTGCGGGCGAGCGTCGCGTCATAGGCGAAGCCCGGGTCGACGAACCGGCTGTGGTGCTCGTAGTCATCGTAGAGCGAGTGATAGACCCCGGCGCTCTCCCCTTCGCCGCCGTAGCCGATGTTCAGCGAAGCCACGCCCAGGTGCTGCAGGAAGGTCGAATAGTCCGACCCCGAGCCGAGCGGGCCGATCAGCAGGTCCTTGGTCGGGTCGGCGGCCACCTTGCCCAGCGCCTTGGCCTGCTCGTTGGCGCCGGGATCGTTGGCGCTGACGGCGAGCCGGGCGCGCAGCCGCTGGCCGACGCTGGCCCCGGTTTCCGGATCCTTCACGTCGGCGGCCACCTGGTTCACGAAGTGCTGGAACTCGTGGCTGCCCTCCGCGCCCAGGAAGCCGCGGGCGTTGCCGTCCGAGTTGATGTAGATGAGCGCCTTCGCCTTGAGCTCGGCGGCGTGGGTCTCGGCCCATTCGGTGGAGCCGAGCAGCATCGGCTCCTCGCCGTCCCAGCTCGTGTAGACGATGGTCCGCTTCGGCTTCCAGCCGGCCTTGTAGAACGCGCCCAGCGCCTTGGCCTCGGCGAGTTCGGCGATCTGGCCGGACAGCGGATCCGACGCGCCCATCACCCAGCCGTCGTGGTGGTTGCCGCGGACGATCCATTCGTTGGGCTTCTCGCGGCCCTTCAGGGTGGCGACCACGTCGTAGAGCGGCTTCAGCGACCAGTCCGACTTCACCGCCAGGTGGATCTTGGCCTGCTCGCCGCCGCCCACGTGGTAGGTGATCGGCAGCGACCCGCGCCAGCTTCCCGGCGCCACCGGCCCGTCCAGCGCCTGCAGCAGCACCTGGGCGTCGGCGTAGGAGATCGGCAGGGTCGGGATCTTGAGGACCGTCTGGGCCTCTTCCCGGGTCAGGCGCTTGGCGTCCTTGGTCGCCCCCACGCCCGGGGTCAGCGGATCGCCCGGATAGAGCGTCATGTCGGCCACCGAGCCGCGCTGGAAGCCATGCGGCGGGCGGGCCGCGCCCTTCGGATAGACGTCGTCCGTCGAATAGCCGTCGTCGCGCGGGTCCGAATAGATGATGCAGCCCACCGCCCCGTGATCCTGGGCGAGCTTGGGCTTCAAGCCCCGCCAGCCCTGGCCGTAGCGGGCGATGACGATCTTGCCCTTCACCGACACGCCCATGCGCTCCAGCGCGTCGTAGTCGGCGGGCATGCCGTAGTTCACGTAGACGACCGGCGCGGTGACGTCGCCATCGCCCTGGAAGGCGACGTAGGCCGGCAGGGCGCTGGCCTGGCCGCGCACGGAGCTCTCGTCGCCGGGGATCGGCGGCTCCTGCAGCGTGGCCTTGAAGCCGGCGCCGGGCCCGGAGACCAGCTCCAGCGCCTCGGAGATCGGCGTCGGGTAGAGCACCCAGAAGGTCTCGATCTTGGAATCCCAGCCCCAGGCCTTGAACTGGGCGTTCATCCACTCGGCGTTGGCCTTGTCGTGGGCCGAGCCCACATGGTTCGGCTCGGCGGCCATCTGCTTCAGCCAGCGGCCCATCTCGGCGGGATCGACGGCGGCGTCGAGCCTCGTCTCCAGATCCTTCTGCGTCGGCGGTGCGGCGGCGTGGGCGGCGGTGAACGCGCCCAGCGCGCAGGCGGACAGCAGGGCGGCGAGGCGGACGCGGCTGGTCATGTGGAAAAATCCCCCGGTACTGGAACGGCGACGCTAGCCGCTTCTCGCCGCCGGTCACAAGGGCTGGTAATCGGTGCGGGTTCTCGATGACTCGTTTGGAGGCAGTCCGCCCATGAGCGCCCGCGCAGCCGTCATCCTGGCCGCAGGCCAGGGGACGCGCATGAAGTCCAAGACGCCCAAGGTGCTGCACAAGGTCGGCGGCCGCCCGCTGCTCGACCGCATGATCGATACCGTCCAGGCGACCGGCTGCGAACGCATCGTGGTGGTGGTCGGGACCCACAGCCCCGAAGTCCGGGCGCGGGTCGTCGACCGGCTGGGCGAGGCCGCCGTGGCCGTTCAGGAGACCCCGCTCGGCACCGCGCACGCCGTCCTGGCCGCACGTGACGCCCTGGCCGACTTCGAGGGCGACGTGCTGATCACCTATGCCGACGCCCCGCTGCTCAGCCCCGAGGACCTGCAGCCCCTGTTCGCCCTGCGCGCCAACGGGGCCGACGTCGCCCTGATGGCCTTCGAGCCGGTCGATCCGCTGCTCTATGGCCGCGTGATCAAGGGCGCCGATGGCCATGTGATCCGCATCGTCGAGGCGCGCGACGCGACGCCCGAGGAGAAGGCGGTGAAGTGCTGTAACGCCGGCATGATGGTCGCCGACCGGGCGAAGCTGTTCGGCTGGCTGGCCCGCGTCGGCAACGACAACGTCAAGCAGGAGTACTACCTCACCGACGTGGTCGGCCTCGCCGTCGGCGACGGCGGCCTGGTGCGGGCGCACTCCGCGCCGGAGAGCGCGGTGATGGGCTGCGACACGCCCCTCCAGCTCGCCCAGGCCGAGGCGATCTTCCAACAGCGCCGGCGCGCCCACTTCCTGGCCGAGGGCGTGGCCCTGATGGCGCCGGACACCGTCCACTTCAGCTGGGACACGAAGATCGCCCCGGGCGCCACGGTCGAGCAGTTCGTGGTCTTCGCCCCCGGCGTGACGGTCGAGACGGGCGCCGTGATCCGCGCCTTCAGCCACCTCGAGGGGGCGGTGGTGCGCGAAGGCGCCCTGATCGGTCCCTATGCCCGGCTGCGCCCCGGCGCGGACATCGGCGAGGAGGCCCACATCGGCAACTTCGTCGAGGTCAAGAAGGTCGCCGTCGGCAAGGGCGCCAAGGCCAACCACCTCGCCTATCTGGGGGACGGCACGGTCGGGGCGGGCGCGAACATCGGCGCCGGCACCATCTTCTGCAACTACGACGGCTTCTTCAAATACGACACCCATGTGGGGGAGGGCGCCTTCGTCGGCTCCAACTCCTCCCTCGTGGCCCCGGTGACCATCGGGGCGGGCGCCTATACGGGCTCCGGCTCGACCATCACCGCCGACGTCGCGCCCGACGCCCTGGCGCTCGGCCGCGGCCGGCAGGTGGAGAAGGCCGGCTGGGCGGCGGAGTTCCGCAAGGCGAAATCGGCCGAGAAGGCCGCGAAAAAGGGCAAGTGATGAGCGACGTGGACGCCCAGAAGCGCGCCTCCGGCGAGGCCGCGGCGGAGCTCGCCGAGAGCGGCATGGTGGTGGGCCTGGGCACCGGCTCGACGGCCGCCTGGTTCGTCAAGGCGCTGGCCGCGCGCAAGCTCGACGTCACCTGCGTCTGCACCTCGGTGGCGACCGCCGACCTGGCCGCCGGCCTCGGGCTCCGGATCGCCGAGCTCGGCGAGACGCGCGAGATCGACCTGACGGTGGACGGCGCGGACGAGATCGGGCCCGGCCTGTCGCTCATCAAGGGCGGCGGCGCGGCCCTGCTGCGCGAGAAGCTGGTGTGGGAGGCCTCGAAGCGCTGCGTCGTCATCGCCGACGCCGCCAAGCAGGTCCCCCTGCTCGGCAAGTTCCCCCTGCCGATCGAGGTGGTCGCCTTCGGACACAAGACCACCCAGCTTCGCCTCTGCGACGCCCTGGCCGAATGCGACATCGGCGTCGCCCCGCGCCTGCGGATGAAGGACGGGGCGCCGGTGCTGACCGACGGCGGGAACGTGATCTACGACGCCGCCTGCGGCCGCATCGAGGATCCCGCCGCGCTCGCCGCGGCGCTGAAGAGCGTCACCGGCGTGGTCGACCACGGCCTGTTCCTCGACCTCGCCGACCTGGCCCTGGTGGGCACGGTCGACGGCGTGATCCGCCTCGAGCCCTGAGGCGTTCCAGGCCCCCGCCGATGTGGTCGCATCCGATCTTCGTCATCAACCTGAAGACCAGCCCCGAGCGGCGCGAGGCGGCGGCCGCCCAGCTGCGGCGGGTGGGCCTGACGCCGACCTTCGTGGAGGCGGTCGACGGCCGCAAGTTGCCCGCCGAGGAGATCGCCCGGCTGGTGGATGCGCCGGGCCGCCTGCGCCGGGCGCCCAAGCCGCTCTCCGCCGCCGAGGTCGGCTGCTATCTCTCGCACTGGAACGTGCTGGAGCGGATGCTCGCCGAGGGGCATTCCCAGGCCCTGGTCATGGAGGACGACCTGCTGGCCGGCGAGGAGCTGCCCGCCGTCCTCGACGGCATCGCCGACAAGGTCCTGCCGCCCTACGAGATGATCAAGCTCGGCATCTCCGAGCCGCTGACCAAGGACTTCACCGCCATCCTGCCGCTGACCGAGGCCTCGGCGCTGGTGCGCCACCACAATGTGGTCAACTCCAACCTCGCCTATGTGATCACCGCCGAGGGCGCGCGGCGGTTCATGAGCTATGGCCGGCCGATCCGTTATCCGGTGGACGTGGCCATGAACCGCTCCTGGCGGCACGGGCTCGACATCCTGGCCGTGCGGCCCTGGCCGGTGCTGCCCAACCCGGCCTTCAACTCGACCATCGGCGAGGACCGCTTCGAGGAGAAGGAGGCCACCGGCACGCCCGGCCAGCGCCTCGAGCGCCGCGCCCGCAAGGCCTACGACAGCCTGGCCAAGCGCATGGACGTCAAGAAGCGCCTGAAGCGCGACGCCGCCTGGCGCGAGGGGCGGGAACCAACTGAGGGCGAGGGCTAGGAGCGGGCCGGCGCATCGGTCTAGATAGCCCGCGAGTTTGCACTGGGTCGGCGCCGCCCCATCTCCATTCAGGGCCGCTGTTCGAGGAGCTTCCCTTGGCGAAATACGACTACGACCTCTTCGTGATCGGGGCCGGTTCGGGCGGCGTGCGCGCCGCGCGGCTGGCGGCGCTGTCCGGCGCAAGGGTGCTGGTGGCCGAGGAGCACCGCGTCGGCGGCACCTGCGTGATCCGCGGCTGCGTGCCCAAGAAGCTGATGGTCTACGCCTCGGAGTACGCCCACAGCTTCGAGATCGCCAAGGGCTACGGCTGGACCGTCGAGAACGCCACCTTCGACTGGACCGAGTTCCTCAAGGCGAAGGACAAGGAAATCGCCCGCCTTTCGGGGATCTATGTCCGCAACCTCGAGAACGCCGGCGCCGAGCTGGTGCACGGCAAGGCGCGGATCCTCGACGCCCACACCGTCGAGGTCGTCGGCCGCGGCGCGGTGAGCGTCGACAAGATCCTCATCGCCACCGGCGGGCGGCCCTGGATGCCCAAGGAGCTGCCCGGCGTCGAGCACGCCATCAGCTCCAACGAGGCCTTCCACCTGACCGAGCTGCCGAAGCGGGTCGTGGTCGCCGGCGGCGGCTACATCGCCGTCGAATTCGCCTGCATTTACGCCGGCTTGGGTGCGGAGGTTCACCTGGTCCATCGCGGTCCGAACATCCTGCGCGGCTTCGACGACGACATCCGCACCCATGTCGCCGAGGAGATGGGCCGGCGCGGGATCAAGGTCATCCTCTCGACCCAGCACACCGCCATCGAGAAGACCGAGACCGGCCTCGTCAGCCGCCTGGCCAACGGCCATTTCTGCGAGAGCGACGTGGTCATGTTCGCCCTCGGCCGCGAGCCCTACGTCGAGGGCCTCGGCCTCGAGGCCGCCGGCGTGAAGCTCGACGAGCGCGGCGCGGTGATGGTCGACGAATACTCCCGCACCAACGTCGCCAACATCTGGGCCGTGGGCGACGTCACCGACCGCATCAACCTGACGCCGGTGGCGATCCGCGAGGGCCACGCCTTCGCCGACACCGAGTTCTACGGCAAGCCGACGAGCTTCGACCACGAGATGGTCGCCTCCGCCGTCTTCTCCCAGCCGCCGGTCGGCACCGTCGGCCTGTCGGAGGCCGACGCCCGGCACAAGTACGGCAAGGTCGACATCTACATGACCCGCTTCCGGCCGATGAAGACCGCTTTCGCCAACGACGACGAGCGGTGCCTGATGAAGCTGGTCGTCGAGGCCGAGGGCCAACGGGTCGTCGGCTGCCACATTGTCGGCCCCGACTCCGGCGAGATGATCCAGATGGCGGCCATCGCCATGAAGATGGGCGTCACCAAGCAGCAGTGGGATTCCACCTGCGCGGTGCATCCCACCCTCGCCGAGGAGCTGGTCACCATGCGCGAGAAGCACGTGCCGCAGGGCCTGGGCCAGGCCGCGTGACGGAGGCGCAGGCGGTGGGGGCCCGCGGCGTCAGCCTGTCCAGGTGGTGCGGCTGGGTGGTGGTCGGCGGCCTGGCGCTGACCCCGCTGCTCGGCTGGCTGGGGCCGATGGGCTTTGCGGTGCTGGTCGGCCTGATGGGCCTTCTTTGCCTGCCGGCCCTGCGGATCGCCGATGAGGACCGGCCACAGGCGGTGGTGCTGCTGACCGCGCTCGTCTGGGCGGCCATGTCCACGGCCTGGAGCCCGTACCATCCCTCCAAGCCCGGCAATAACACCGCCCTCAAGCTCGCCTTCGAGCTGCCGCTGTTCTGGTCGGCCATGTGCGCGGCCCGCGCCGCCGACCCGCGGCTGAGGACGCTCGCCCTGAAGGTGCTCGCCTGGGGCACGGCCCTGTTCGGCGTCCTGCTCCTTGCCGAGGTGGTCGCTGATGCGCGCATCTTCGAGACCCTGCACCTGAAGTTCTACGGCCCGATCCGCCACGACATCTCCCAGACCAAGGTCGCCCACTCCGCCTTCGTCCTGGCGCTCCTGACCCCGTTGGCCTTCGCCGCGGCGCTGCGGGCGCGGGTGACGCCCTGGGTCGTGCTGCCGATGGCGGCCGGCGCGATCCTCGCCGGCCTCAGGTTCAAGGGCGAGGCGCCGGCGCTGGCCATCTTCCTCGCCGTCATCGTCGGCCTGGCGTCCTGGCGCTGGCCGAAGGGCGGGCCGCGCGCCCTGGCCGCCGGCGCGGTGGTCTATTGGCTCGCCGCGCCGCTGGTGATCCTCGGCGTCCGCGCCGCGGGGCTCTATGAAACCCTCCAGCACAGGGTCGAGCTCTCCTGGTCCATGCGCATGGACTACTGGCGCCACGCCGTGGACTGGACCCTCGACCATCCGATCCGCGGCTGGGGGCTCGACGCCAGCCGGATGTTCAGCCCGGGCATCGTGCTCCACCCGCACGACGACGCCCTGCAGGTCTGGCTGGAGCTCGGCGGCGTCGGCGCCGTGCTCGCCGCGGCCTTCTTCGCCCTGACCCTCAACCGCCTGGCCCGCGAGGAAGCGGACGCGCCGACCGCCGGCGTCGTCGCCGCCTGCACGGTCTATCTCCTGTTCGGCGCGCTCAACTTCGGCGTTTGGCAGGAGTGGTGGCTCGCCCTGGGCGGGCTGGCGGCGGTGGGTGCGGCGCTGCTGCGCGGCCCCGCTCCCTCCTAAGCATCGACCTGACGCCCTACATCGACTAGAAGCGGCCCTCGCCAAACAGCGCTCCCTCAAGGGCGCACAAGAGGGGGCGTGGAGTAGGGAAGGCCATGACCGAGCACTGGACGCCGGCATCCTGGCGGTCGAAGCCCGCCAAGCACATTCCGACGGACTATCCGGACGAGGCGGCCCTCTCGCGGGTCGAGCAGACCCTACGTGGCATGCCGCCCCTGGTGTTCGCCGGCGAGGCGCGCCGCCTGAAGTCCCTGCTGGGCGAGGTGGCCGAGGGCCGCGCCTTCCTGCTGCAGGGCGGCGACTGCGCCGAGAGCTTCAAGGAATTCCACGCCGACAACATCCGCGACACCTTCCGCCTGATCCTGCAGATGGCGGTGGTGCTGACCTTCGCCGGTGGCAAGCCGGTGGTGAAGGTGGGCCGAATGGCCGGCCAGTTCGGCAAGCCGCGCTCCTCGCCCGTCGAGACCCAGGGCGAGGTCACCCTGCCGTCCTACCGCGGCGACAACATCAACGGCATGGACTTCACCTCGGAGTCGCGCACGCCGGACCCGCAGCGGCTGATGCAGGCCTACGCCCAGTCGTCGGCGACCCTCAACCTGCTGCGCGCCTTCGCCGGCGGCGGCTACGCCGACCTCTACAACATCCACCGCTGGACCCTGGGCTTCGTCTCCGACAGCCCGCAGGGCGCCCGCTACCGCGAGCTCTCCGAGAAGATCTCCGAGGCCCTGACCTTCATGGCCGCCATCGGGGTGACGCCCGAGACCCAGCGCGACCTGCACCAGGTGGAGTTCTTCACCAGCCACGAGGGCCTGCTGCTGAACTTCGAGGAGGCCATGACCCGGGTCGATAGCACCTCGGGCGACTGGTACGACACCTCGGCCCACCTCCTGTGGATCGGCGAGCGCACGCGCGAGCTCGACGGCGCCCACATCGAGTACTTCAAGGGCATCAAGAACCCGATCGGCGTGAAGTGCGGCCCGACCATGGAGGCCGACGACGTCCTGCGTCTCGTCGACACCCTCAACCCGCGCAACGAGCCTGGCCGCCTGACGCTCTACGGCCGCTTCGGTTTCGACAAGATCGAGGACCGCCTGCCGCGCCTCCTGAAGGCGACCCGGTCTTCGGGCCGCAACGTGGTCTGGGCGATCGACCCGATGCACGGCAACACCCTGACGGCGGCCAACGGCTACAAGACCCGGCCCTTCGACCGGATCCTGTCCGAGGTCCGCAGCTTCGTGGAGATCTGCAAGGCCGAGGGCGTCCATCCCGGCGGCGTGCACCTGGAGATGACCGGCCAGAACGTCACCGAGTGCCTCGGCGGCGCCCGCGCCCTGTCCGAGGGCGATCTCGCGGACCGCTACCACACCCATTGCGACCCGCGCCTCAACGGCGAGCAGGCGCTGGAGCTGGCCTTCCTTGTCGCCGAGAAGCTCAAGGAAGACCGCACCGAGGTCTCCCGACGCGCCGCCCAGGCGGTCTAGGACTCCGCCGGCCCCAGGGCCTGGCGCAGCAGGGTGAGCGCGCGCTGGCGCTGCAGGCTCTCCAGCCTCGCCGCCGCGGCGGGCGCTGCGGCCTCGCCCAGCAGGTAGCCGACGATGTCCGGCAGCCGGCGAACGACCCCGCGGGCGCCCCAGCGCCCATCGGCGATCTCGGCCGGGAACACCCAGACGCGCGGGCTCACCGCGTCGAACGGCGCCGCCTCGGCCCGGGCCACCGCCTCGGTGATCTGGCGCACCAGGCTGGCGAACCGCGCCCCGTCGCCGTACTGGCCGTCGGGGACCTGCGGGATGAACCGGTAGCGCGGCGCATCCGCCGGCGCGCCGGCCACGAACACCTGCGGCCGGTGCAGGAAGAGGACGCTCACCGCCTGGGCGCGGGCGTTGCCGGGGTCCAGCCCCTCCTCGTGGGCGAGCAGGATGTCGGTCACCTCCCTGATCAGCACGGCCTCGGCCGCGGGCGTCAGCGCGCCTTCGGGGATCACGGCGTCGATCATCGGCATGACGGCTACTCCCCGGCCTCGAGGGCGGCCGCGCTCGGCAGCACCCAGGCGAAGCGGTCGTTGAGGGCGGTGAGGGTCGCGCGCCGCAGGTCCGCCGCGCTCAGCACGCTGCCGTCCGGCCCCGGGATCGCCCGCTCGGCCGTGGCGGAGGCGACCACGAACACCTGGTAGTCGAGGTCGAAGGCGGCCCGGCTCGTGGAGTCCAGGCACATGTGGGCCATGAACCCGGTGAGGATCAGCTGTCGGCGGCCGAGCCTCTGCAGCAGAGGCTGCAGGTCGGTCTTGTTGAAGGCGTTGGGGTAGAGCTTCGTCACCACCGGCTCGCCCGGCGCCGGCGCGGCCTCGGGCAGGATCTCGTCGCCCGGGCTGCCGGCGGCGAACACCGCCGAGCCTGGCGGGCTCACCTGCTGGACGTGGATCACCGGCACATGGTGCGCGGCCGCCCAGGCGCGCAGGCGGCGGATCTCGGCCAGGGCCTGCGGCATGCCTTCCAGCGCCAGGGGGCCGCGGACGTACTCCTGCTGCGCGTCGATGATCACCAGCGCCGCGGAGGCCGGATCGATCACGGGGCGCGCGCTCGCGCCGCGCAGGTCGCGCAGGGTGATGGGCCCGGATGAAGGCCCGGATGAAAACTTGGGTGCAGGCGCGGGTGCAGGTTGGGCGAGAGCCGCGGGCCCGGCGGCCAGCAGCATCAGGCCGCCGGCCAGGGCGAGGGGGTATGTGGACATCGAAGGGGTCTCCTGTTGGCTGACGGGAAGGTGAGGGCTGGCGGCCTGCGCGAAAATTCGCGATGATCGCACAATGGATGTGCAGGAACGCACGGTGTCGGCCGAGATCGACTGGGATGACGTCCGCGTCTTCCTGGCGGTGGCGCGCGCCGGCAGCTTCTCCGGCGCCGCGCGCGAACTCGGGGTCAATCACACGACGGTCGGCCGGCGGCTGACGTCCCTCGAGGCGGCGCTCGGCGGCCGTCCGCTGCTGGAGCGCCGGCCCGACGGCTATGTCCTGACCCCCGCCGGCGCCGCCGCCGCGAGCGAGGCCGAGCGCATGGATCTCGCCAGCCATGCCCTGCGCCGGGCGGTGGAGGTCGGCGAGGAGCTGGCCGGTCCCGTCCGCATCAGCTCGCTCGCCTCCTTCGGCGAACGCATCCTGGCCGCCCCGCTCGCCGCCCTGGCCGCGGCCCACCCCTCGCTTCGGCTCGAACTGGTGGGCGAGGATCGCAACGTCCAGCTTTCCAAGGGCGAGGCGGACATCGCCATCCGCTTCGGCCGCCCGGCCGACGACGAGGCCCTGACCCGGCAGATCGGCGAGGTCGGCTACCGCCTCTACGCCGCGCCGGGCTACCTCGCCGCCACGCCCGCGCAGACCCGCCGGTTCGTGGGCTTCAGCGATGACATGGCCAGGATCGCGCCGGGTGCGGCCCGCCTGCGCGAGCTCATGGGCGGCCAGCCGCCGACCCTGCGCTGCGGCGCCTTCGCCGCCCAGGCCGCCGCCGCCGCGGCCGGCGCGGGCATCGCCATGCTGCCGCTCTACCTGGGCGAGGGAGCTCCCGGCCTCGTCCGCGTCGATCCCGCGGCCGACCGCGTCTGGAGCCAGCCGATCTGGCTCGTCGTCCGGGCCGACGTCCGGCGCGTCGCCCGCGTGCGCCGCGTCGCGGACGTCCTCGCGGAGGCCGTCGAAACCCGGGCCGCCGACCTCCGCGGCTGAACGGCCCGGCCAGCGTCACGATGGCGCGGCCATCACCTCCCGCAGCTCCACCGCGCCGTGTCCGACGGTCGGGCAGCGCGCCGCCCACTGGCTCGCGCTCGCGAGGTCGGCGGCCTCGATCAGGTAGTAGCCGCCCACCTGTTCCTTGGTCTCGGCGAACGGGCCATCGGTGACGATCGGCCGGCCGCCCTTGGTGGTCAGGGTCCGGCCGCTCCGGCTGGGAGTCAGCCGGCCGGTGGACACCAGCGCGCCGGCTGTCTGCAGGGCCTCGTTGAACGCCATGTATTCCGCCGTCCGAAGCGACCGTTCCTCAGGCGTGAGCTCCAGCCACCCGGACTCGTCCACGTGGAGGATCAGAAGATAGTGCATCGATGGTCTCCGTCTTCGCCGGCCGGCCGAACGCCCCCCGGTCGCCAGGATGACGGACGCCCACGACAGGACCCGACATTTTTCTTTCGATGGCTTTCTTCGGACGCTCGCTCAGGCGGTTCGGCGCTGCGACGCGAGGAGCTCATCCAGCTGGTCGAACTGCTCGGCCGCCATCGCCTGCATGCCGGCGGCATCGGGCACGGCCTCGGCGGAGGGATAGAGCTCGCTCAGGACCAGCAGCGTCCGCTCGCGCCGATCCTCCAAGGTCACGGTCGTCACAGGCCCGCCCTCGCTCTCCTCGTTGGTCCAGACCAGGCGCGACGGGGGTGTCACCTCGAGGTACTTGCCGAAAAAGCTCGCCGAGTCCGATGCGCCGTCGCCGAACGTGAGCCGGTAGCCCCCGCCCGTGCGGGCGTCGATCTCGCAGGCGCTGAGCACCGCGCCCATCGACTTCGGCGCCCACCACAGCCTGAAGAGCTCAGGCCGCGTCCAGGCTTCGAACACCGCCTGCGTCGGGCTGTCGAACGTCCGCGTGACGACGAGCTCGCGTCCCGATTGTCGCGCGACCGTGGCGTCCCTCCGCCCGGGCTGGCCGTTCCGGCGCATATTGCTTTCCTCTCCGCTCGTTTCCACCGGAACGACGAACGAGCGCCCGGCCAGCCGACATCGCGGCCCCGGCAGCCACGCGGGGCGCCGCCTCGGCGCCGGCCGCCGCGCACGGCTCGGCTAGTGCGTCGCCTCGGGCTGCTCCGCTGCGAGGGCGGCCGTCACGTGGTCGCTGGCGCTCAGCACCGCGCCCTCGAGCTCGGCCGGCGCGGGGGCCTCGTAGATGGCCTCGAGCATCTGGAACATCTCCGGCGTCACCTCCATGACGAAGGTCTCGCCCTTGGCCGTGTTCCGGTCGAGGACGCGGGCGCGGCGGACCTCCTGCGGCGCGTCGACGAAGTGCCACTGCAGGGACAGGCCTTTCGCCTCGGCCATCTCGCGGATCCGATCGCGGTCCGCCCGCCGCATGCCGCCCGTGTCGAGGACCACCGAGGTCCCGGCGGCCAGCACGGCCTCGGCCGTGGACCAGATCAGCGCGTTGCAGCGGCCGAGGCGCTCCATCATCCAGGCGAACTCGATCGGACCCTGGAGGTCGGGGCCGAACAGGCGTGCGCCCCACTCGTCGAGGACGAAGGGGACCGCGCCCTCGCGGCGGGCCAAGGCGTGGGCATAGGTGGTCTTCCCTGCGGCGCAGGGCCCGAAGATGACGTTGAGCGTGGCTGGCAAGGCGCGACTCCTCCCTCGGAGCTCGGGAGTCAGGCGGATGCTCCCCCTTGGCCTCGAACGGCTCAGCTTGATCTTCGTTCCTTGCAGCCCCCATCGGCCCGGGCCGCAGGGAACGCCGCCCCTCCTTCCTCCGCCGCAAAGCGGCCGGAGGGGACCGCCCGCCGAAGCCGGCGCCGCGCAACGGCGGGGGTGGAGGCGGGCAAGCCGCCTCCGCAGCAGGGCGACCGGCGGAGGCAGGTCGGGCTGCAAGATTTTCGCGAAATCCCTTGCCGGTCCGCGGAACGTATGTTCTTCTTTTGTTCATGTCCGAGGCCATTGGCGATCGCAGGTTGGAGATGTTGGGGGCGTTCGCCGAGCTGGCGTTGTCCCTGGCGCGCGACCTGCACGGCGCCGCGCTGGCGGCGGAGGAGCCGGAGGCCAAGGTCCGCCTGGCCGATGCTTGCCACCGCATGGGACGAGGCCTGCGCCAGACCTTGGCGCTGCACGAGCGCCTGGAGCGCAGCGCCGAGCGCGCCGCGCGCGAGGACGCCGGCTTCGTGGTCGAACAGCAGAAGGCCCGCCGCACGCGCCGCAAGACGCAGGTCAAGGCCACCATCGCCCGTCTCGTCTGGAGTGAGTACGAGCCGGCGGACGACGACGCCGAGGACGTCCTCGAGCGGCTCGACAAGGTGCTGGACGCCGAGGCCGAACTGGACGGCTTCGAGGACGAGCCCGTCGAAACCCAGATCGCCCGCATCTGCCGGCTGATCGGCTACGAGTTGCCGCCGCTGGATCCAGCGGCCCGAACGCCCGCGCCGCCGGAGGCGGCCTTCCACTCCTCCGCCTGACGGCGAGAAGCTTCACTTGCGGTGAGCGGGTCCCTACTTCAGTCTCCCCCGCTTCGCCGAAACCCGAGGCTTCCCATGGACCGCCCAGCGGCCCAGACGGCGCCGTCCCCCGCGGATGTGCGCGCCCAGCTCGTCCGTCGAGACCTGGCCCAGCTCCTGAAGCTGTCGGGGCCGGTCGTGCTCGCGCGCCTGGGCATCATGGTGATGGGCCTCTCCGACGCCATCGTCGTCGGCCGCTATTCGGCGACCCAGCTCGGCTACCACGCGCTCGCCTGGGCGCCGACGAGCGTGGTGGTCACCATGTGCGTCGGCCTGCTCACCGGGGTGCAGGTGATGACCGCCCGCGCCATCGGCGAGGGGCGGCGCGCCGAGACCGGCGCCGTGCTGCGCCGCGGCCTGGCCTACAGCCTCTGGATCGGCCTCGTCTCCACCCTGCTGCTGGCGCTGGGCGGGCCGCCGTTCCTGCACGCCATCGGCCTGCAGCCGGACCTGGCCGACGGGGCGGCGAGGGTGCTCCTCGTCTTCTGCCTGTCCCTGCCGGGCTACGCGATCAGCGTCGCCGCGAGCTTCTGGCTCGAGGGCCTCTCCAAGCCCGGCCCCGCGGCCTGGGCGATGTGGGCCGCCAACGCCGTGAACCTCGGCCTCGACCTCCTGCTGGTGCCCGGGACCTTCGGCTTGCCGGCCCTCGGCGCGATGGGCGGCGCCTGGGCGACCACCGGCGCGCGGACCTTTCTGGCGGTCGCGACCCTGGCCTACATCGCCCTGATGCCCGAGGCGCGGGCGCTTGGAGTCTTCACCAAGCCCGAGCGCAACCGGGCGGCCGAGGCCGAGCAACGGCGGATCGGCTTCGGCGCCGGCGTCTCCAACTTCTTCGAGGTGGCCTCGTTCTCGAGCATGAACGTCATCGCCGGCTGGATCGGCGGCCTCGCCGTGGCGGCCTGGGCCATCGTGCTCAATGTGGCGGCCATCGTCTTCATGGTCCCGCTGGGCCTGGCGACCGCCACCGCGGTGCTGGTCGGCCGGGCCTACGGCGCCCGCGACGAGGCCGGCGTCAACCGCGCCGGCGCGGTCACCTTCAGCGTCACGGCCGTGTTCGGCGTGCTGGTGACGGCCTTCGTCTGGCCGAACGCCGAGCTCCTGTCGCGCGGCTACACCGAGAACGCCCAGACCCTGGCCATGGCCGTCCCCGCCCTGGCGCTCGCCTCGCTGATGTTCCTGCCCGACGCCCTGCAGGTCGTCGCGGCCATGGCGCTGCGCGCCCGGGGCGATGTGTGGCTGCCCACCGGCACCCACCTGACGAGCTACATCGTGGTCATGGCCCCGCTCGCCTGGTGGCTGGCCATCCCGATGCACATGGGCGTGCAGGGCATCGCCCTGGCCGTGGTAATCGCCAGCTTCCTTTCCGGCGTGCTCCTGCTCGGCCGCTTCTGGATGCTAAGCCGCCGGTCCCTCTAGCGGAGCGGGCCGGGCAGGGCGTAGGCGACCAGAGTGTCGCCGCGCTTGGTGTTCGACTTCGAGTGGCCGCCGGCGGCGATCACCACGTACTGACGCCCCTGCCAGACATAGGTCATGGGCGTCGCCTGGCCGCCGGCCGGCAGGCGGCCGCGCCAGAGCTCTTTGCCGGTCCTGGCGTCGAAGGCCCGCAGGTAGTTGTCCATGGCCGCGCCGATGAAGACGAGGCCGGAGCCGGTGGCGATCGGGCCGCCGAAGTTCGGCGTGCCGGTCCCGCGCAGGATGAGCTGCGAACCCGGCGCGAGGTCGCGGGTGGTGCCGAGCGGGACCTGCCAGAGGATCTTGCCGGTCTTCATGTCGATGGCGTGCAGCTGCCCCCAGGGCGGCGGGTTGCAGGGCAGGCCGATCGGCGAGAGCAGGGCCTCGCGGCGCATACCGAACGGCGCGCCGGTCTGCGGCGAGATCTCCTTGTTCGGCTCGCTGCGCCTGGCCGCCGCTACCTTGTCGGCCGGGATCAGGGTCACGCGATGCAGGGCGTTGGAGGTGTTGACGTAGGCCACCTGGCGCGCGGCGTCGAAGGCCAGCCCGCCCCAGTTCACGCCGCCGCCGGTGAACGGATAGACCAGCGTCCCTTGGGTCGAGGGCGGGGTGTACATCCCCTCGAACCGCGCTCCGGCGATCAGCTTGCGGCAGGCGCCGCGCCCGATCGGCCCTAGGCCATAGGCGTCCTCGGGCTTGATGGTGGCGGGGCCGAGCGGCTTCGGGGCGACGGGGAACGGCTGGGTGGGCGACAGCGCCTCGCCCGGCGCGCCGCCCTGCGGCACGGGCTGTTCGACCACCGGGATCACCGGCGCGCCGGTGTCGCGGGCGAGGGTGAAGATCAGTCCCTGCTTGGTGGCCTGGATGACGGCCGGCGTGCTGCGGCCGCCGTAGCCGACGTCGGCGAGGGTCGGCTGGGCTGGGATGTCGTAGTCCCAGACGTCGTGGTGGGTGGTCTGGAAGGCCCAGGCCACGTGGCCGGTGGCGGCCTCCAGGGCGACCACGGAGTTCGCCTGGCCGTCGGGACCTTTGCGCGCGCCGCCGAAGAAGTCCGGGCTTGGGCTGGTGGTCGGGACGAACACGAGGCCGCGCGCGGCGTCCACCGACATCGGAGCCCAGGCGTTGGCCGCCCCCGCCACCGTGCCCGGCGCGGCGCTGGCCAGCGGATCGAAGCTCCACTTCGGCGCGCCGGTGCGCACGTCGTAGGCGCGCACCGAGCCCGGGACTTCCCGGACCCGCTGGTTGTCGTCGAGCGAGGAGCCGACGATGAGCGTGTCGCCGACGATCACCGGCGGCGAGGTGATCTGCATCTGGCCGCTGTGCGCGAGCACCACGCCCGCGCCCACGTCCACCGTCCCGCTGCGGCCGAAGCCGGCGCAGGGCGCGCCGGTCGCCGCGTCGAGCGCGATCAGGCGGCGGTCGACGGTCCCGACATAGATGCGCTCGGAGCAGCGGACGTTGTCGGCCACGCTCGTGTCCCGCCAGTAGGTCACGCCCCTGCAGGTGAAGTCGTTGGGATAGCGGACTTTCGGATCGACCTTGGGATCGAACGACCAGAAGGGCTTTCCCGTCGCCGGGTCGACCGCGAACACCGCGTCGAACTGCGAGCAGGCGTAGAGACGGCCGTTGGCGAGGATCGGCGTCGTCTCGAACGACGCCCGCTTCAGGTCGTGGCGCGCCGCCTCGCCGGTGGAGTAGGTCCAGGCGACCTTCAGCTCCTTGACGTTGTCCGGGGTGATCTGGCCGGCCGGCGAATAGCGTTGGCCGCCCGCGTCGCCGCCGTAGAAGGCCCAGCCCACGTCCGGCGCACGCGTGACCGGCACGTCTTCGGGCCTGCGGGAACAGGATGCGGCGAGGAGCGCCGCCGCCACCACCACCACCTTGCGCATGTCCAAGACTCCCCAGCCGCGACGGGGGCATCTGACCTCAGGCTGGCGACAAGGCCAAGCCTAGCCGGCGCCGAGGATCCAGCCTTCCTCGCGCTCGGCGTCGAGCACCGCGTCGGCCGCCGCAGCTTTCGGCGGTCCGAAGACGGCGCCGAGCTTGTTCGCCTCGTCCAGGCGCGCGAAGTGCTCGGCCGTGGCCCGCACCTGCACCAGGTCCTTGACCTCACCGGGCGCGCCTTCCGGCTTGAGCAGCGAGGGATAGACCTCGGCCGCGACGATCTCGACGCCGGCGAGGTCCGCCTCGGTCAGCGGCTTGAAGCCGGTCTCGAACGGCCAGACCTTCATCGCCTCGCCGCGGGCCAGCTTGAGCCGCCGCACGGCCGGGATGCCGAGCAGCGCCTGGCCGCCGACGGAGCCGTTGTAGTAGAGCTTCCAGATCGAGGCCGCGCCCTTGGCGGCGAGGTCCGCGTGCCGGAACTCCGGCAGGTCGTCCGGGCCGTGCGCGCGGGTGCGCTTGGGCTGGAGGGTGGTGAGCGCGTCCTTCGGCGGGCAGCCCCAGAAAGGGAACGGCCCGCCGGTCAGGCGGCGGTTGATCTCCGAGCCGACCCCGAAGCGGTTGTTGGTGTTGTCGGCCTTGTCCTTGACCATCTTGTCGAGCTGATCCCAGACCGCCCGCCAGGTCGGTTCGCCGGTGAGCTTCAGCGCCGGGGCGAAGCCGCGCGGGAAACCCAGCGGGAAGTCGAACCCGAGGAGGGCGCGCTCGCCGCGCTTCTTCAAGTCGTCGAGGATGACGGCGAGCCGCTTCTCGGCCTCCGCGCGCGTCGGCGGATTGTAGCTCTCGAAGGCCATGCGGAAGCGCAGGTCGCGCTTCAGCACGCCGATCCAGATGGAATCCGCGCCCGTGGTCGGCTTCGCCGCCGCACTCCAGTCGACGATGATGTAGGCGCTGAACAGGCGCGGCACGCGGGGCTCCAGTTAGGACGGACCGAGGCTTCTAGACTCTGGGCCCGTCCGGTCCAACGCCCCCCGCGTGTGGCTCCGGTTCAGGCCAGCTTGACGAGCATCTTGCCCGTGTTTTCGCCGGAGAACAGCCCCAGGAACGCGTCGGGCGCCTTGTCGATGCCCTCGAACACGGTCTCCTGCCATTTCACCTTGCCTTCCTTCACCCAGCCGGAGAGGTCCTCGACGAACTTCGGCAGCAGGTCGGAGTGATGGGAGACGATGAAGCCCTCCATGCGGATGTTCTTGCCGATCAGCTGGGCGAGGTTGCGCGGGCCGGGCGGCGGTTCGGTGGCGTTGTAGATCGAGATCATCCCGCAGATCGCGAACCGGGCGAACAGGCGGGCGGTGTTGAGGGCCGCCTCGAGGTGGGCGCCGCCGACGTTGTCGAAGTAGACGTCGATGCCCTCCGGCGCGCCGGCGAGGACCGCGGCGGTGAGGTCCTTCTCGGCCTTGTAGTCGATGGCGTGGTCGACGCCGATGCTCTTGAGGAAGGCCACCTTCTCCGGGCCGCCGGCCGAGCCGATCACCTTGTGGCCCTTGGCCTTGGCGATCTGGCAGACCAGCGAGCCGACCGCGCCGGCGGCGCCGGAGACGAACACCACGTCGCCGTCCTTCAGACCTGCGACGCGCAGCAGGCCGGCATAGGCGGTCAGGCCCGGCATGCCCGCGACGCCGAGGAAGGCCTGCACGGGCAGGCCCTTGGTGTCGAGCTTCTGCACCGTGTTGGCCGGCGCGGTGTAGCCTTCGCGCCAGCCGTAGCCGGACTGGACGAGGTCGCCTTCCTTGAGGCTCGGGTCGTTGGAGGCGACCACCTGGCCGATGGCGCCGCCGTCCATCACCTTGCCGAGCTGGAAGGGCGGGGCGTAGCTCTTCACGTCGTTCATGCGGCCGCGCATGTAGGGGTCGACGGTCATCCAGAGGTTCTTCACCTGGACTTCGCCCGGCCCCGGGGCGCGCAGCTCGACCGTGGCGGTTTCGAAGTTGTCACGGGTGGGCATGCCCACGGGGCGGCTCTTCAGCCGGATCTCTTTGACGGTCGTCATGGGTTCCTCCTCACGCGCTCGCGGCGCGGCCCTTTAAACGGCTGTTTAGCTCGTGCGCCCGGGTGGCGTCGAGGGGCCGCGCCTGCTAGGCCCTGCCGCCGAACCGGAGGCATCCATGGCTGAGTCTTTGCGGGGCGGCGTCATCGGCGCAGGCGTGTTCGGCGGCTACCATGCCAACCAGTACGCGAAGCTGGGCGGCGTGACGCTGTCGGCCGTGCTGGATCCGATCCCCGAGCGGGCCGCCAAGGTGGCCATGCCGCTGGGCGGCCGCGGCTTCACCGATCTCGACGCCTTCCTCGAGGCGGTGGACGTGGTGACGGTGGCTTCGCCCGCCGTGCTGCACGCCGAGCACGCCCTGGCGGCGATCGCGGCCGGCAAGCCGATCTACGTCGAGAAGCCGATCGCGGTCAGCGTCGCCGACGGCGAGAAGATCCGTGAGGCCGCCCGCGCCAAGGGCGTCATCGTCGCCTGCGGCCATCAGGAGCGCGTCACCTTCCAGGCGATGGGCCTGCTGGACGCCCCGGAGCAGCCGCTCCGGCTCGAGGCGCTGCGTCACGGCACGCCGTCGGAGCGCAGCCAGGACGTCTCGGCCATCCTCGACCTGATGATCCACGACATCGACCTGGCGCTCTCGCTCTCCGACGCCGAGCCGGTGACCGCCGAAGGCGAGGGACGCCTGGCCGCCACCGGCCTCTGGGACACCGCCCAGGCCGAGGTCACCTTCGACGACGGCTTCACGGCGATCTTCGACGTCAGCCGCATCGCCGAGGCGCGCAAGCGGACCATGCGGGTGGTCTTCCCCTCGGGCGAGGTGGAGATCGACTTCCTGGCGCGCACGTTCCGCAACACCACGCCCTTCGCCTTCAACCCCGACTACGCGGATACGCCGGCGGCCAAGGATCCGCTGGGCGTCAGCGTCGCCGGCTTCATCGCCGCCGTGCGGGGCGAGGCGCCGCGGCCGGTGGTGACGGCGGACGAGGCGATCCGCGCCCTCGACCTCGCCCTGGCCGTCGAGCAGGGCTTGGACGCGCAGTCCTAGGGGCGCTGTCCAAAAGAAGAGGCGCCCCGCCGGAGCGGAGCGCCTTGGTCTGATCAGTGATCTCCAGCCTAGAAGAACTTGTGCTGGATCTCGATGCCGTAGGTCCGGGGAGGGGTCACCGAATAGGTGCTCCAGATACCCTGGTTGACGACGGTCTGGGCGGCCGTCGCCGGGTTGACCACGGTGCCGACGAAGGCCGAGCCGATAGCGCCGCCGTCGTAGCCGATCTTGTTGAAGATGTTCTTCCCGAACAGGATCACCCGGTTGCGGCTGTCGGCCGACGTCCAGGTCAGGCGGGCGTCCCACTGGTCCCACGAGGGCGCGCGGTTGTAGGCGCGCGTGAAGAGCGCGCCGTACTGGGCGTCACGCCAGACGTAGCTCACCGAGCCCACGAGATCGCCGCCGAACAGAGACCGCCAAGTGTAGTTGGCGTTTACGGCGAACTTGTTCTTGGGGGCGTTCGGCAAGCGGTTGCCGGACAGATCCTGGGTGCCCAGCGTGTCGATGGGCTTGGCGCCCGGCTGGGTGGCCGTCGGGTCGGCGACGTCGATGGCCGAGCCCTTCTTCACGTGGGCGTCGTTGTACGAATAGTTGAACAGGACCTGCAGGTTCTCGATCGGCAGCCAGGTGATCTCCGCCTCGAAGCCCTGGCTCACGGACTTCGGAACGTTGATGAAGTTGGTCGCCACCTGGCCCGCGCCCGAGAGCACCGAGATCGGCACCTGCAGGTTCTTGTAGTCGTAATAGTAGGCGGCCAGGTTGGTCTGCAGCGTGCTGCCGAAGTTCTTCTTCAGGCCGATCTCGTAGGAGTCGACCAGTTCCTTGTCGGCCCAGGCGTTGGGGGCGAGGAAGGTGAAGATCCCGACGTAATAGCCGCCGGACTTATAGCCGCGGCTGTACTTGGCGTAGACGTTGGTGTCGGTGTCGGGCTGCCACTCCAGTCCGGCGGTTCCGGTGGTGGCCTGCCAGGTGGAGTCGTAGTCGCGCGACGCCAGGCCCGTCGCCGGGTCGAAGCGCGTGGGCGAGACGATGCCGCGGGGCAGGGCGTTGGCCGGCGGATTCGAGACGGCGAAGGCGGTGATGTCGGCGACCTGCGGGCCGGCAGGCCCGAAGACTTCGGCCGGGAAGCCGCCGTAGCAGACCGAGGTGCCCCAGCACAGCAGCCGCACGGACTCGGTGCCGTCCTTGCGGTCGTGGCTGTAGCGCAGGCCGAGCGTGGCCTTCCACTGGTCGGTGATCTTGTAGTCGATCTGCCCGAACGTGGCCCAGGAGATGGCTTCGGAATGCGGCCGGTTATCGTACCGCCGGTTGTCGGTCTCGGGCGCGCAGACGCCGCCGGTGGCGCCGCAGAACACGGAGGGCAGGAAGAAGGGGCCGTTCCACTGCGGCTGCGCATGGAGGGTGGTGTAGACCGGCTGGCGATAGGTCTGCCGGAAGTAGTATGCGCCGACCACGTACTGGAGCGGGCTGTCCCAAGTGGAGACGATATTGACCTCGTGGCTCCAGAACCGGTTGTACTCGCGGTAGTCGAAGGCCTCCTGCGGGAACACGCGCAGGCCGCTCGCCAGCGTGTAGGCCAGCACCGGTGTCGTCGAGGTGTTGAGCAGCGAGCCGCCGGCCGTCGAGGTCGGGCCGGTGAGCTTGTAGTGATAGTCGACGCCGCCGGTGACGTACTTGATGTCGAAGTTCTTGGCGTGCCAGGTCAGGTGGATCGCCTCGGTGTTGTAGACCGGCAGGCGCACCACGTAGGGAATGATCCGGGCGATCTTCCAGGGTGAGCTCTGCGCGGGATTCACGCAGCCGAGGGGCGAGACGTTGACCACATTGGTGACGCCGGAGGCGGGATTGCACGCGTAGCCGGCGTTCAGCTGGATGCCGCCGGGGGTCGCGAACTCGTAGGTCGGATAGGGCGCCGGGGTCCACCCGCCGGAGCCGCCGCCCGGACCGCCCGCGCCGTTGTGCCAGACGCCGTCGCCCCACTTGGCCCAGAAGTCCAGCTTGTCGTTGAAGAACTTGCCCTGCAGCTGGCCCTCGAGGAACCACTCATTGATGACGTTGCCTTCGCTCGGCGCGCCGGGGATGACGTTCTTCGACCAGCCCTCGGTCTGACGCTCCCAGTCGCCGGCGAGGCGGAACTGGACGTTGGGGATGAAGGTCGGCCCCGAGATCGCGCCCTCGAGGATGTGGTGGTCATAGTTCTCGTAGGTGCCGCGAACCTCGGCGTACCACTGCTCCGTCGGACGCTTGGAGATCTCGTTGATGGCGCCGCCGATGGAGTTGCGGCCGTAGAGCGTGCCCTGCGGCCCCCGCAGCACCTCGACCCGATCCAGGAAGAGCGTCGATCGGCCGGCCTGGACGGCGAAGGTCTCGTAGACGCCGTCGTTGTAGTTGGCGACCGAGGCGTCGCCGGACAGCACGTTGGTCAGTCGCCCGACGCCGCGGAGCGACACCCGGTCGGTGGCCGAATTGTAGGTCAGGCCAGGCGTGAAGTTGGTCATGTCCTGGATCGAGTTGATCCCGACCAGTTCGCGCTTGTTGTCGGTGAAGGCGGAGACGGCCACCGGCACGTCCTGGAGGTTCTGCTCCCGCTTCTCAGCGGTGACGACCAGTTCCTCGATCGTGGTGGCGGAGGTCGGCCCGCCGGGTCGTGTCTGGGCGTGGCTTACGCCGCCCACCGCAGCGGCCAGCAGAGCGCTGGTCGCAAACAGGCTCACTTTATAGTTCACGCTGCGTCCTCCCCATATCGCGTCATGTGACGCTTTTGTAATTTTTAGGGGAGGCTGATCCTCGCTTTCCGACGCGTCAATCAAAATTCCGTCCAATTCTGAGTAGGCGTCGGCGTACTCGAATTTCAAAAACGCGATTATCGAGAGCGCAAAGAAAAAGGGCGGCAGATGTCTCTGCCGCCCTCGCTCAGGATTGGAGCTTCAGGTCACCACTTCTTCTGGACGAAGACGCCGTAGGTACGCGGCTCCGTGTAGAAGGCGTTGCGGAACAGGCCCGAGCTGTCGTCGGTCAGGTAGAAGTCCTGGATGGCGTGCTCGTCGGTGGCGTTCTTCACGTACGCCCCGAATTCCCACCCCTTGTCGGCGTTGGCCATGGTGAAGGTGGCGTTCACGTTCTGCCAGGAGTCGAGCCGGTCGGCCGCGCTGTTGTAGATGCGGGCGTAGGACTTATCCTGCCAGTAGTAATCGCCGCGCAGCGTCGCCGCCCAGTTCGGCCCGAAGTCCCAGGTGTATTGGGCGCCGAGCGACACCGTGAAGTGCGGCGAGTTCGGCAGCTCCTTGCCCTTCAGCTGGACCGGCACGCCATCGCTGATCGCGCCGCCGAAGGGGTTGGAGCCCACCGAGACCGCGTTGGTGCCCGGGATCAGCGTGCCCGCGCCGGCCGTGGAGGCCGCGCTGCAGAGGCCGAGCAGGACGTACGGGTCGTTGGTGGCGTTGGCGATCGACAGCGCCGTCTGAGCCGAGGTCAGGGTCGTCACGCAGTTCGACGCCGCCGACGACTTGGCCAGGATCAGCCCGGCCGCGCCCTGGGTGCGGTCGAAGGTGTCGATGGACTCGCCGCCGCCGATCTCGGTGTCCAGCCAGCCGACGTTGGCGTTCAGGCGGAGCCCGGCCACCGGTTGCCAGATCGACTCGACCTCGACGCCCTTGATCTTGGCGTCGATGTTCTCGTTCAGCGCGTTCCGGTTCACGATCTTGGAGATCTGGTAGCCGGTGTAGTTGTAGTAGAACCCGGTCACGTTCAGCTGCATGGCGCCGCCGAGCAGGGTGTTCTTCGTCCCAATTTCGTAGGCGTCCACGAACTCGGGCGCGAAGGTCGGCTTCGGACAGATGACGCCCGCCGCCGCCGAACAGGCCGGGTTCAGGCCGCCGGCCTTATAGCCCCGCGAGTAGAAGGCGTAGATCAGGGTCTCGTCGGTGAAGTCGAGCTTCGGCTTCCAGTCGAAACCGAGGCGGCCGGTGACCTTCTTGAACTCGACGCTGGACGAGGCCGGGGTCGAGGGGATCAGGCCAAAGCCGGGCGCGCTCAGCGTCACGGCGTAGTTCTGCACTGTCTTCTTGTCGTCGGTGTAGCGCAGGCCCAACGTCCACTTGAAGGTGTCCGTCATCTGGTAATAGGCCTCGCCGAAGATCGCCGAGGAATCCAGCTTATAGGGCTGGTAGTTGTCGTAGTAGTTGTGGCCCGACCGGTTCGGCTGCTGGTTCTGGTCGATCCCCAGGCAAGGCGCCGTCGTGCAGAGCGGGTTCGGCGTACCCGACGCCGCCGTGATCAGGAAGTTGTTGAGCTGGTTGTAGGCGGTCGACGGGTTGAACATCACATAGTAGTCGCCGCTCGACTCGTAGTTCATCTTGAGCGCGCCGACGTTGAAGTTCAGCGGGCCCTTGAAGTCGGACTGCAGTCGCACTTCGTGGCTGTAGGACCGGCTGTGGCTGCCCGAGATGTCCACCGTGGTGAACAGGTTACGCGCGCCGAGCTGCGGGTCGTTGATGACGCCGCCCGGGAACAAGGTGGCGTAGATCGCCGCATAGGTCGCCGGCGGCAGGCCGACGCCCGCCACGGCCGCGGGCGAGGTGAAGTAGTTGATCGGGTTCGGCGTGGCGTTCATCGCGACGCTCGGCACGTAACGGAAGTAGTCTTCCTGCGTGTAGAGGTCGTTGACGCTGTAGGCGCCGGTCCAGCTCAGGGTCAGGGAGTCCGTCGGGTTCCAGGCGACGTTCGCCTCGTAGATGTCGGACTTGGCCCGGTACACCGGATCGAAGAAGGACTCGATGTTGTAGGGGTTCGGGTCCTGCATCTTGCCGGCGAAGGCGTCGCCGGTCTGCTGGCCGGTGAGGGCGGCGTAGAGCGCGCCGAGGGTGGACTGGCTGTTCACCGTGCCGAAGATGTTCGGCGAGTTGACCGGCGTCGCCTGACAGCCCTGGGTGAAGAAGCCGCGCTCGATGAGGGCGACGCCCGAGTTGGCGGAGTAGCCGAGGCCGCCGAGGGTCGCCGGGCCCGGGTCCTTCACGCACAGCTGCTTGCCGACGCGCGAACGGTTGTCGTCTTCCTTGAAGTGATCCCAGACCACATAGGCCTTGAGGCTCGAGCTCGGGGTGAAGGAGATCGAGGCGCGGGTGCCGTAGAGGTCGCGGTCGTCGGCCTCGTTGCCGGTGGTGATGTTCTTCCCGTAGCCGTCGCGCTTCAGGTAGGTGCCGGCCAGGCGCACGGCGAACATGTCGCCGAGCGGGATGTTGACCATGCCGCGGGCGCGGATGGCGTTGTGGTTGCCGTATTCGGCCCGGCCCATGGCCTCGAAGTGGTCGGTGGGCTTGGCGCTGATCAGGTTGATCACGCCGCCGGTGGCGTTACGGCCATACAGGGTGCCCTGCGGACCGCGCAGCACTTCGACCCGCTCGAGGTCGTAGAACTCCGATTCGAACAGGTTGTTGGAGATCAGCGGGGCGTTGTTGAGGTGCACCGCGATGCCGGCGTCGCCGGAGCCGGCGGTCAGCTTCGAGCCGATGCCGCGGATCTGGAAGTTGTAGCCGGTGAAGTTGCCCTTGGCGAAGTTCACGTTGGGAACGGCCAGGACGAGGTTCGGACCGCCTTCGATCTTCTGCTTCTCGAGCGAGTCCTGGTTGAAGGCGGAGACGGCGATCGGCACGTCCTGGAGCGCTTCCTCGCGCTTTTGGGCGGTGACGACCAGTTCCTCGATGGTGGTGCCGCTGGCAGGACGCGTTTGCGCCTCCGCGGCCGACGCAGTTACGGCGGCGAGCAACGCGCTCGTCGCCAGAAGATGGATCTTCAGGCTCATTGGTTTTCCTCCCCGGGCACGTCATTGCGTGACCGTTTGTTGTTATCCGCTGAGGCTTGCGCCGGCTGAGTTGGGCGTCAATGACGGATGAACGACGTTCCGCGATCCGGGGGCACACAACGTTACGTTAAGTTGCGCCGGCGCCACAGGAGGACGACCATATCCTCCGCAAAGGTTGTGATGCCGCCACCCAGAGGAGACGCCCCATGTCCGCCAGCGCCCACGAGTTCGCCTTCCAGACCATCGACGGCGCGCCGCTGCCGCTGACCACCTTCCGCGACAAGGTGGTGCTGGTGGTCAACACCGCCTCCCAATGCGGACTCACCCCCCAGTACGACGGGCTCGAGAAGCTCTATTCGGAGTACAAGGACCGTGGTCTGGTGGTGCTGGGCGTGCCCTGCAACCAGTTCGCCGGCCAGGAGCCGGGGACCGAATCCGAGATCAAGGACTTCTGCGAGACGCGGTTCAGCATCGACTTCCCGCTCACCGCCAAGACTGACGTCAAGGGCGACACCGCCCACCCGTTCTATAAGTGGGCCGTGGGCCAGCTCGGCGAGCCGGCCGAGCCGGTGTGGAACTTCCACAAGATCCTGATCGGCAGGAACGGCGAGGCGATCCGCGCCTTCGGCCCGCGCACCGACCCGCTGGACAGCGAGGTGACGGAGGAGATCGAGAAGGCGCTCTGAGGGGCGAAGCGCGGCGATCGCCTCGCCCGCGCGTCAGGCGTTGACGTCGACGACGACGCGGCCGCGGACCTTGCCTTCGAGGATCTCGGTCCCGAGGCGGGGGAGGTCGGCGAGGCTGGCGCGGCTGGTCATGGCGTCGAGCTTGGCGAGGTCCAGGTCCTTGGCGAGGCGATTCCAGGCCTCCACGCGATCGGGCTTGGGACGCATGACGCTGTCGATGCCGGCGAGGGTGACGCCGCGCAGGATGAAGGGCGCGACGGAGCCGGGTAGGTCCATGCCCTGGGCGAGGCCGCAGGCGGTGACGACGCCGCCATAGCGGGTCTGGGACAGCACGTTGGCGAGGGTGTGGCTGCCGACCGCGTCCACCGCGCCGGCCCAGCGCTCCTTGGCGAGCGGGCGGGCCGGGCCCTGGAAGTCGGCGGCGTCCACCACGTCGGCGGCGCCGAGGCCGCGCAGGTAGTCGCCCTCGGTCTCCTTGCGGCGCGAGGAGGCGACGACGGTGTAGCCGAGCTTCGACAGCACGGCGATGGCGACGCTGCCGACGCCGCCGGCCGCGCCGGTCACCAGCACCTCGCCCTTCTGCGGCGTGACGCCCAGGCGCTCGAGGCCGAGCACGCAGAGCAAAGCCGTGTAGCCGGCGGTGCCGATGGCCATGGCGTGGGCGTTGGAGATCGCGTCCGGCAGCTTCACCAGCCAGTCGCCCTTGACCCGGGCCATCTGGGCGTAGCCGCCGTTGTGGCCCTCGCCCACGCCCCAGCCGTTCAGCACCACCCGGTCGCCGGCCTTGAACTCGGCGTGGTCGGAGCTTTCCACCACGCCGGCGAAGTCGATCCCCGGAACCAGCGGGAAGGCGCGCACCACCGGCGACTTGCCGGTGAGAGCCAGACCGTCCTTGAAGTTGACGGTGGAGTGGTCGACGCGGACCACCACGTCGCCTTCGCCGAGATCGGCGAGGGTGAGGTCCTCGAAGCGGAGCTCCTGGCCGGCGTCGGTCTTGTGAACGCGCAGGGCGCGGAAGGTCTGGCTCACGTCTGGGCTCCCTCGATCTTGTCCCGTGCTGTAGGGCGCATCGGCGCGGCGGACGTCAAGCCGCAAAGCGAAAGGCGCCCCGCCGGAGCGGGACGCCTGGCGCGATCAGCCGATGGTCGAGCCTCTAGAAGCGGTATTGTAGTTCCACGCCATAGGTGCGCGGCGGCACGAGGACATAGGTGCGGCTGAGGCTGCCGTTCGACTGGACGGTGGCGCTGACGGTGTCGAAGTCCTTCTCGTCCGTCAGGTTCTTGCCATAGACGATGACGCTGTAGCGCTTGGACTCGCCGGTCCAGGTGGCGCGCGCGTCGATCTGGCCCCGGGCGCCGGCCTGGTACCAGGGATGGTCGAAGATCGAGCTGTAGACCTTGTCCCGCCAGACGTAGCTGCCGGACAGGTTCAGCGATCCGCCGCTCAGCTCCCAGGTGTAGTTCGCGTTCAGCGAGACCTTGTTCTTGGCCGACAGCGGCATGTGGTTGTTCTTGGCGCCGACGACGCCGGTCACCGGGTCCTGGATGGCGCCGGGATCGGTGATCCTGGCGTCGAGGTAGGCGTAGTTGAACAGCAGCTGCAGGTTCTCGAGCGGGATCCAGGTGCTCTCCAGCTCGAAGCCGATGTTGCGCACCTTCGGCAGGTTGAAGAACAGGGTGATGATCGGCTGGCTCGGGAACTGGACGCTGATCGGCACCTGGGCGTCCTGATAGTCGTAATAGAAGGTCGAGACGTTGGTCTGCAGCGTAGGGCTCCAGTCGCGCTTCAGCCCGACTTCGTAGGCGTCGACGTGCTCGGCGTCGGTCTCGGGGAAGGCCTGGATGGTCCCGGAGTTGAAGCCGCCCGCCTTGTAGCCGCGGCTGTACTTGGCATAGGCCATGGTCCGCGCCTCGGGCTTCCATTCCACCCCGACCGTGCCGGTCCAGGCGTCCCACGTGTCGGCCAGGCGGCGGCTGCGAATGCCGGTCGCCGGGTCGGTGACCGCGGGGGCCACGACGCCCTTCTGCGGCAGGGTCGAACCGGTCGGGCGCGCGCCGCTGAAGCTCGAGCCGGTGATGTCGATGACCGGGGTCAGGGTCCCGAGGTTGCGCGGGTCCACCGCCGCCGAACAGCCGAAGCAGAACAGGCGGCCCTGTTCGACGCCCTTCTTCTTGTCGAAGGTGTAGCGAAGGCCGGCGGTGAGCTTGACCGTGTCGCTCGCCTGCCAGTCGACCTGGCCGAAGGCCGCCCGCGACTGCGCGTGCATGAACTGGTCGGTGTAGTAGATCAGCCGCGTCGGGTTCGGGGCCGCGCTCGAGGGCGTGGAGAGCTGCGCCTGGTCCGGCTCGGTGATGTAGACCGGCTGGTGGTACTGCTCCTCGTACTCGTAGAGGCCGGCGATCCACTGCAGCGGCCCGCTTCCGGTGGAGGCGAGGTCGAACTCGTTGCTCCAGAACTTCTTGTCCTCGATGTAGTTGAGGATGACGTTCGGGCGCACGGTCAGCGGCTGGCACCCCGGCACGAAGCGGCAGACCGCCGTCGGGTTCAGCGGAACCTGGTAGGACAGCACCGCGGTGTTATCGTAGTCGCTGATCTGATTGTAGAAATAGCGCCCATAGCCCCCGACGTACTTCAGGTCCATGCCCGGCAGATGCCAGGTCACGTGGGCGGCGAGCTCCTGGGTCGGGTCCTCGTGCTGGGTGCTCGGCGTATTGGCGCTGAAGGCCCGCACGTCGCCGGTCTGGAAGACGATGTTGTTCCGCGCCGGTCCGAGCGCCGTCAGGTTCAGGCCCGACAGCAGGCCGTAGCCGGTGGGCGGCGAGAGCGTGCCGGGCGGGAAGAGCGAGGGATCCACCGGGGTGAGGGCGCTGCCGCTGGTGCGCCCGCCGGGCGTCGCCCGGTCGCGCATCTGGAAGCTGTCGTACTTCAGCCAGACGTCGACGGGGCCGAGCGTGGCGTCCATCTGGGCGATCAGATAGGTCTCGCGCCGCACCTCGCCCTCGTCAGGACCGCCGGCGACGTTGTGGAACCAGCCGCCGTCCTCGTCGATGTGGTAGCCGCCGACGGAGAAGCGCAGGTCCTCGTTCACCGGCAGGCTGACGAGCATCTGGTAGTTCTTGAGCCCGTAGTTGCCGACGATCATCCGCGCCTCGCCGGAGAACTCCTGGGTCGGGCGCTTGGTAATGATGTTGATCGCCCCGCCGACCGCGTTGCGGCCGTAGAGCGTGCCCTGAGGCCCGCGCAGCACCTCGATGCGGTCGACGAGGATCGGCGGCAGGGCGGCGTTGGTCGAGAACGAGGAATAGAAGCCGTCGTTGTAGTTGGCGACGCCCGGCTCGGAGGCCAGGTTGTTGGTGAGCCGGCCGATGCCCCGCAGGAAGATCCGGTCGTTGCCCGACGAGTAGGCGAGGCCGGGGGTGAAGTTGGTGAGGTCCTGGATGGTGTTGATGCCCACCAGGTCTCGCCTCTCGGACGTGAAGGCGGAGACGGCCACGGGCACGTCCTGGAGGTTCTGGGCCCGCTTCTCGGCGGTGACCACCAGCTCCTCGATGGTGGTGGCGCCGGCCGCGGTTGGCCGAGCCTGGCGGGCGTCCTGGGCCGCGGCCTTCTGGCCTGCGCTGAGCGAGGCGGCCAGCAGGGCGCTGGTGGCGAGCAGAGTCGTCCTGGAAATCATCTGAAGAGCCCCTCCCGAACCCCGGGCGGCTCTGCGGCCGCGCCGGCTTAACGCTGGGGAGGCTGAATTAGAACACGCGGTACGTCAATTCGCCATTCAAGAGCCGGTACGGGTGATCGACGTTCAGTTTACCTAGCTATTTGGCAGAACTGGCGAAAAAATTTGAAAAGCAGGTCGGTCTGTCAAAATGTCCGTCGGACCAAGAAAAAGGGCGCTCCGGCGAACCGGAGCGCCCTCTTCGGGCCGATGAGGGCCTAAGGCTTAGAAGAAGCGATACTGCAGCTCGACGCCGTAGGTGCGCGGCGGGGTGAGCTCGAAGTTCGGCGCCCCGGTGGGGGTCGAGATGCGCTGCGAAGCGGCGATGGCCGCGTCGTAGCCCTTGGTGTCGCCGACGTTCTTCACGTAGCCGATGATCGTGTACTTGTTGTCCCGATCGGTGAAGGCGGCCCGCAGGTCGAACTGATCCCAGGACGGCGCTTCGTTGTAGGAGCGCGTGAAGATGTTGGCGTAGGCCTTGTCACGCCACACGTAGCTGGCGCTCAGGCTCAGATTGCCCGGATCCAGGTTGAACGTGTAGGTGCCGTTCAGGGCGACCTTGTTCCGCGGCGCCTGGGGCAGCTTGTTGCCCTTCACGCTGACGGGGCCGCTGCCGGTGTTGTTCACGTCGGTGTAGAGACCGCTCTTGGTGATCTCCGTGTCGTTGAACGAGTAATCCAGCGACAGGCGCAGCGGGTCGATCGGCTGCCAGATCACGTCCAGCTCCAGACCGTCGGACCGCGACTTCGGCACGTTGATGAACTGCGTCGCGGCGATGCCGTTGTTCACGACCGTCACCGGGGCCTGGAGGTTGGCGTAGTCCAGGTAGAAGAGGGCGGCGTTCACCTGCAGGTTCCGGCCGAAGTTCTTCTTCAGGCCGACTTCGAAGGCGTTGACGGTCTCTTCCTTCGCCTCGGGCTGGCTCAGCAGGCTGCCGGCGGCGAAGCCGAACGCCTTGTAGCCGCGGCTGTAGCGGGCGTAGGCCATGGTGCCTTCCGACGGATCCCACTGGGCGCCGAGGGTGCCGGTCCAGGCGTCGGAGGTGTCGTCAAGGTGACGGATGAAGCGGCCCGTCTTCGGATCGACTGCGCCCTGGGTGCAGGTGGTCGGCGTGGTGCACTTCACCGGGTCGGTGACGCCCTTGATGCCGCCGGGGCCGGTGACCGGCACCAGGTTGCCGGTGATGTCCAGCGCGCCGTTGCCGAGGCCGTTCAGGCCCGCGAGGGCCGGAATGCCGAGCACCGGGGCGAGGCTGCCGAGGGCGTTCAGGTTGCCGAGGAGGCTACCCCAGTTGGCCGCGGTGCCGGGACCGAAGCCGTTGAGGCCCAGCGCAGTGTAGAGGCTCGGCATACAGGCGTCGGAATAGCAGAGGATGCGATAGGCTTCCGAGCCGTACTTGTGGTCCTTGGTGTAGCGCAGGCCGGCCGTGAACTTCAGGGTTTCGGTGGCCTTCCAGTCCAGCTGGCCGAAGAGCGCCTTGCTCTCGGTGGTCATGCTGTACTCGTTGGTCGCCCAGTTGCCCGACGGGTTGGCCGCCGCGCCCAGGATCGGGTGCTGCAGCTGCGGGCTATTGGCCGTGGCGAGGTTCGCCGTCGGCACGGTCGCGGCGTAGTCTTCCTTGAAGTAGTAGGCGCCGAGGATCCACTGCAGCGGCGAGTCCGTGGTCGACGTGATGTTGATCTCGTGGCTCGTCCACGTCGGGTGTTCGAAGTAGTAGTAGGTGTTGTTGCCGTTGACCGTGAGCGGGGCGCAGTCCTGCGGCGACAGGCCGGCCGCGAAGGCCCCGTGCAGGGTGCCGCAGATCGAGCCCGGAGCGAGCGGGATCTGGTAGGAGGCGACGTTGGTGTTGTCCATGTCGCCGGTCAGGTCGTAGTCGTAGTTCTCGTGGCTTCCCAGGTACTTAACGTCGAATTTCGGCGCATGGTACACGAGGGTGGTCGACAGCAGGTGCGTGTTGGTCAGGCGCACGTGCAGCGGCGTGTTGGTGTTGAAGGTGTGGGCGTCGTTCAGCGCCGGGTTGGTGGTGGTCGTGCCGCCGTTGAACTGCTGCAGGCTGCCCGGGACGACGCCGGCGAGGCCGCTGGCGGTCGAATAGCCGTGGGCCGGGTTGTAGATCACGGTGAAGGCCGGATCCATCAGCGCGGTCTCGTAGGCGCCGCCGAGATAGCCGGCGCGGGCGCCGGGGCCGCCGCGGTTGTCCCACCGCAGGGTCTCGTACTTCAGCCAGGCTTCCACGTGCTCGCCGAGGTTGGCGTCGAGCTGGAACTGCCAGTCGTACTCGTTCCGCTTCGCGCCTTCGGTCGGCATGTTGCGGTTGACGTTCTTGTAGTAGCCCTCGGTCTGGTCGAGCTTGTAGCCGGCCACGCGGAAGCGCAGGCCCTCGGCCAGCGGGCCGGACGCGGCGACCTGGAGGTTGGTGTAGCCGAAGTTCTCGGCGATCGCCCGCACCTCGGCGTAGGGGTGATCGGTCGGCTTCGGCGAGATGATGTTGATCGCGCCGCCGATCGAGTTGCGGCCGTAGAGCGTGCCCTGCGGGCCGCGCAGCACTTCCACCCGGTCGACCAGCAGCGGCGGGGCGCCGGCCAGCACCGTCGAGGTGGTGAAGAGGCCGTCCACGTAGATGGCCACGGCCGCGTCGGCGGCGTGGATGTTGGTCAGGCGGCCGATGCCGCGGACGCTCGCGCGGTCGGTGGCGCTCGAATAGACGAGGCCCGGGGTGAAGTTCGTGTAGTCCTGGATCGAGGTGATGCCCATCACGTCGCGCTGCTTGGCCGTGAAGGCCGAGATGGCGACGGGGACGTCCTGCAGGCTCTGCTCACGCTTTTCAGCGGTGACCACCAGCTCTTCGATGGTCGTGCCCGCGGCCGGGGCGGCCGGCTTGCTACTTGCGGTTTGGGCGTGGGCGGTGGTTCCGAGCGAGACTGCCAGCAGGGCGCCGGACGCAAAGAGGGTATGTTTTAGATTCATGTCGACGCTGCCTCCCCGCAGCCTGGCGAGCGCTATTTTGCGCGGTTATGGCGCAGTAGCTGCGTCAGCAACCCTAGGCGCGTCAACGGATTCCGATAAGTGAACGGCGATAACTTATTATCACTCACCTAGGCTGGCGCCGATGACACAGGTGCTGCGAGGGTCGATCTCGCGCGCGGCGCGAGGTGACCCGAAGTCAATTGGCCGGCCTGCCCTAGCGACAACCTAGGGGTGCGCGTGGGCCGACATCGAACGGCCAAGCTCGCCGACCGATTTCTAGGTGTCTGACTTTGCTTGCTCTTTGCCCCCCGGGGCGATCCTCTGAAGGTCCGCCGATGAACCGCGCCAGGCCTTGGGAGCTTAGAGGTCCATGCATCGCCGCCCCGACGGATCCTGGGACAAGAGCCGCCTGCCGAGCCGGCACACCACCGAGGGGCCGTCGCGCGCGCCGCACCGCTCCTATTACTACGCCATGGGACTCGGCAGCCGGGACATCGCCGCGCCGTTCGTCGGCGTCGCCTCTTGCTGGAACCAGGCCGCCCCGTGCAACACCTCGCTGATGCGCCAGGCCAATGCGGCGGCGGAGGGGGTGAAGGCGGCCGGCGCGACCCCGCGCGAGTTCTGCACCATCACCGTCACCGACGGCATCGCCATGGGCCACGAGGGCATGCGCTCCTCCCTGGTCAGCCGCGAGGTGATCGCCGACTCGGTGGAACTGACCATGCGCGGCCATGCCTACGACGCCCTCGTCGGCGTCGCCGGCTGCGACAAGTCCTTGCCGGGAATGATGATGGCCATGCTGCGGCTGAACGTGCCGAGCGCCTTCATCTACGGCGGCTCGATCCTGCCGGGTCAGTGGCAGGGGCGCGAGGTGACCGTGCAGGACGTGTTCGAGGGAGTCGGAAAGCACTCGGCCGGCCAGATGAGCCTCGAGGAGCTCTGCGACCTGGAGCAGCACGCCTGTCCGGGCGACGGGGCCTGCGGCGGGCAGTACACGGCCAACACCATGGCCTGCGTCTCCGAGGCGATCGGCCTGGCCCTGCCGCTGTCCTCGGCCCTGCCGGCCGCCTACGAGCGCCGCGACGACTACGCCCGGGCCACGGGCGAGGCGGTGGTGCGGCTCCTGGAGCGCAACATCCGGCCGCGCGACATCTGCACCCGCGAGGCCTTCGAGAACGCCGCCGTGGTGGTGGCTGCGACCGGCGGCTCGACCAACGGCGGCCTGCACCTGCCGGCCATGGCGCACGAGGCGGGGATCGAATTCACCCTGCGCGACGTGGCCGAGATCATGAGGCGCACGCCCTACCTGGCCGACCTGATGCCCGGCGGTCGCTATCCGGCCAAGGCGATGGGCGAGGCGGGCGGCGTGCCGATGCTGCTCCGGACCCTGCTCGACGCCGGCCTGATCCACGGCGACTGCATGACCGTGACGGGCCGGACGATCCGCGAGAACCTCGAGGGCGTCGTCTGGAACCCGGACCAGGACGTCATCCGGCCGGCGGACCGGCCACTGTCGTCGACCGGCGGGGTCGTCGGCCTGTGGGGCTCGCTCGCCCCGGACGGCGCCATCGTCAAGGTGGCCGGGCTGAAGCACACCAAACACCGCGGCCCGGCCCGGGTGTTCGACGGCGAGGAAGCCTGCTTCGCCGCGGTCGAGGCCCGTCACTACCGGGAAGGCGATGTGCTGGTGATCCGCTACGAGGGGCCGAGGGGCGGGCCCGGCATGCGCGAGATGCTGTCGACCACCGCTGCCATCTACGGCCAGGGGGTGGAGAACATCGCCCTCGTCACCGATGGCCGGTTCTCGGGCGCGACCCGCGGGCTCTGCGTCGGCCACGTGGGGCCGGAGGCGGCGGCCGGCGGGCCGATCGCCCTCGTCAAGGACGGCGACATCATCTCCATCGACGCCGACGCCGGGACCATCGCGCTCGAGGTCGATCCGATCGAGCTGGAGCACCGCGCCCACGAGCTGTCGCTTGAGGAACCGCGCACGACGAACTACGGCTCAGGCGCGCTCTGGAAGTTCGCGCAGGCCGTGGGCCCGGCCCACCTCGGCGCGGTCACCCACCCGGGCGCGGCTGGCGAAACCCACGTCTACGCGGACATCTGATGAAGACCCTGGGACTGCTCGGCGGCATGAGCGCCGAGAGCACGGTGATCTACTACGCTGAGCTCAATCGTCTGGTGCGCGAGCGGCTGGGCGGGCTGCACTCGGCCAAGCTGATCGTCTGGTCGGTGGATTTCGCGCCGATCGCCGCGCTCCAGGCCAGAGACGACTGGGCCGCGACGGGCGAGATCCTGGGCGACGCCGCCCGCCGGCTGGCCGAGGCCGGCGCCGAGGCGATCCTGATCTGCGCCAACACGATGCACACGAACGCGCCGCAGGTGGAGGCCGCCGCCGGCGTGCCGCTGATCCACATCGCCGACGCCACCGCCGCCGCCTTGAAGGCCAGGGGCGTTACGCGGCCCCTGCTGCTCGCCACCCGCTTCACCATGGAGAAGGCCTTCTACCGGGACCGCCTGGCGGCCGCCGGCCTCCCATCGCTGGTGCCCGGCGAGGAGGAGCGGGCGAGGCTGCACGCCATCATCTACGACGAGCTCTGCCAGGGCGTGATCTCGCCGGCCTCGAAGGACGAGGTGCTGGCGATGATCCGTCGCGGCCGGGCGGCGGGCGCGGACGGGGTGATCTTCGGCTGCACCGAGATCGGCCTGCTGATCGATCCGGCCGAGCTGGAGCTGCCCGGCGTCGACACCGCCATCGTGCACTGCGAGGCGGCGGTGGACTTCGCCCTGGCTTAGGGGAAGGCGCGGACGCCGAAGAGGAGCGGGTGGGCCCAGCCGAGGGCGGCCCAGGCGATCACCCCCAGGGCCAGGCGCCACCAGCCGATCTCGCCGAGGCTCAGCCGCTGGCGGCCGGCGGCCACGGCGGCGAAGGGGATGTTGGAAGTCTGGGCGGCGAAGGCGTCCCAGCCCTTGCCCAGCTTGCGCCGGCGCTTGGCGTCGATGCTGACCGTGCCGAAGAGGGCGAGCGCGAGCATCGAGCCGAACAGCATGATCGACGCGAGGTCGCCGTTCACCAGCAGGTGGCCGAGCGCCCAGACCGCCACGCCCCAGAGGAAGGGATGGCGGGTGATCCGCAGCATGCCCTTCACGACCTCGGGGTTCTGGAGGCTCGCCTCCTGGCGCACGCTGGTCGGATTGGGCGTCGTCAGTCCCGGCAGGATCAGCAGCATGGCCAGGAGCTGCAGGGCGAGCTGGACCGAGCGGGTGAGGGGCGTGATGTCCCAGAGGACGTCGTCGGCCGCGGCGTGCCGCGCCTGGGCGTAGGCGAAGCCCAGCCAGACGATGCCGGCGAGGGACGCGAGGCTGAAGAGGCCCATGTAGGGACCTTCACCGATCCGGCCGGTCAGGGCGTCGCGCGCCCGGGTGCCGGAGATCAACAGGTGGATGGCCAGGAAAACGGCGGCGGCGGCGATCAGCATCGGCATGTGAAGGTCCCTCCCGGAGCGGACGGTCGCTCGATGATTTTACGCTGTCAAGTTATGGCGTCGGCCTCGTCGTCATCGTCGAAGGCCTCGGCGTCGTCCTCCCAGGGCGGCGGCTCGACCGCGCGGGGCGGCGCGGCGGCGACGGGCGGCTCCGGCGACGGCGGGGCCGCCGCGGCAGGGGGCGGCGGCGCGGACGCCGGAGCGACGACCGGCGCCTCGCGGCGCGGCAGCGGCCGGCGCAGCAGGGACTCGATGCGGGCGATCCAGCGGTTCGCTTCCTGCACGGCCTCCGCCGAGGTCATGGCGCCCTTGCGCGTCTCGTCCTCGGGCAGCCAGAGGTCCATGACGAAATCGGGGTGGGCGGCGTCGTCGAAGATCAGGCGGAAGGTGACCTGGGTGTCGGCGCCGCGCAGCATGTCGAGCGCTCGCCGCGCCTCGCCGCGCCAGACGCGGGCCAGCACCTGGCCATCGACGGCCAGCTCGGCCCCGATCAGCTCCTCGATCTTGTAGACCAGGCACCAGCCGCCGGCGTCCCAGGTGAGGGCGAGCTGGTTGGCGGTGAAGTTGAAGCCCAGGCCCTTGCCGCGGCCGTGCGCCACCAGCAGGGCGTGGGGCGCCTCGCCGAGGACGCGCGTGAGGCTGCGGCGCACCCGCCGGCCCTCGTCCATGGACCAGATGACGCCGCCCCCCGCCAGGGTCAGGCCCGCGCCGGCGAAGGCGAGGGAAATGAGAAGGCGGCCGACCTCGTTCATGCCGACAGGCTAAGCCCGTTAGCTGAGTCTGGCCTAGGACGGGTCTGCTTCAGGCGCCGATGCGCTTCAGCGTCCTCAGGAGGTCCCGGAAGATGGCCCCGTTGCTGGACAGCTCGGCGAGGTTCCGCCGGGTGATGGCCTCGAGCATGGCCTCGGCCGGCGGCGTCAGGCGCAGAAGGATGCGGCGGCGGTCGGCCTCCGAGGGCGCGCGGACGACGAGATCGCGCTCGGCCAGCCGGCCCACCAGTTCGACCGCGCTGTGGTTCTTGATGAGCAGGCACTCGGCCAGCTCGCCGATGGTCATGGGCTCTGGGCCCGAGTGGGCGCGGATGGCGAGGAGCGCCTGATGCTGCTGGCTGGTCAGCCCGGCCTCGCGCGCCGAGGCGTCGCTGAAGGCGGCGAACTTGCGCAGGGCCAGGCGGAAGGCGCCCACCGACTGGAAGTCCTCGGTGGAGAGCGGCGGCGGGGAGCGGCGGGCCGCCATGGGGCTCAGACGTCCAGCTCGATGACCAGGGGAACGTGGTCGGAAGGCTTGTCCCAACTGCGCACGTCGCGGTGGATGGAGACGCCGGTCAACAGGTCCGCGGCCTGCGGCGAGAGCAGGGCGTGGTCGATGCGGATGCCGTTGTTCCGCTGCCAGGCGCCGGCCTGGTAGTCCCAGAAGGTGTAGGCGCCCGGGGCGCCGTCGGCCTGCAGGTAGGCGTCGGCAAGGCCCATCCACTTCAGGGCCCGGAACGCCTCGCGGGACTCTCTCTGGAAGAGCGCGTCCTCTACCCAGTTGTTGGGGAACTCCGCGTCGCGCGGCTCGGGGATGACGTTGTAGTCGCCGAGCAGGGCCAGCGGCTCCTCGTAGGCGAGAAGCGCCTGAATGTGGGCCTTCAGCCGTCCCATCCAGGCGAGCTTGTAGGCGAACTTCTCCGTGCCCACCGGATTGCCGTTCGGCAGGTAGATGGAGGCGACGCGCACCGGGCGCCGGCCGGCGATGACCGCCTCGATGTAGCGGGCGTGCTCGTCGTCCTCCCCACCGTGTTC
The DNA here is from genome assembly GCF_003254475.1 of Phenylobacterium soli. Taxonomy (NCBI): domain Bacteria; kingdom Pseudomonadati; phylum Pseudomonadota; class Alphaproteobacteria; order Caulobacterales; family Caulobacteraceae; genus Phenylobacterium; species Phenylobacterium soli. The sequence continues at coordinate 3,042,017 of NZ_QFYQ01000001.1, read as the reverse complement.
GGGATGGTTGGGCAGGCCCTTACGGACGTCCTCCAGCGGGAACTTCGAGAGCAGGGCGACGCCGTTGTAGGTCTTCTGGCCGTGGACGGCGATGTTGTAGCCAAGCCGTTCAAAGGCTTCGGCGGGGAACTTCTCGTCGACGCACTTGATCTCCTGCAGGCAGGCGACGTCGGGCTTCGCCTCCTCGAACCAGCGCACGACGGTCTCCAGCCGGGCGTTGATCGAGTTCACGTTCCAGGTGGCGATGCGCATGCGGGGCTCCGTCGAGGCGGCGAAGCTAGAGGCGCCCGGCCCACCGCTCAAGCGTCTGGCTCAAGCCCTTGGGCGCCGCCGCGTCACGGCGCTAGCTTCGCGGCCATCAAGAGGAGGCCCGCCTTGTCAGAACCCGCGATCCCGGTCCGCGACGTCGTTCCTGCGCACCGCTTCGACGAGGCCCGCCTCGAGCAGTGGCTCACGCGCCACGTCGACGGATTCGGCCGCAACATGCGCGTGCAGCAGTTCCAGGGGGGCGCCTCGAACCCGACCTTCCTGCTCACCACCGAGACGGCGGACGGGCCCTGGCGCTACGTGCTGCGCAAGAAGCCGCCGGGCCAGCTGCTGGCCAGCGCCCACCAGGTCGACCGCGAGCACCGGATCATGAAGGCGCTGGAGGGCCGGGTCCCCGTGCCGCACATGCGCGCCCTGTGCGAGGACCCCGAGGTCATCGGCACCGCCTTCTACGTCATGGACTTCCTGCCGGGCCGGATCTTCCGGGACGCCACCCTGCCGGGCCTGACCCCGGCCGACCGGGCGGCGGTGTATGACGAGCTGAACGCCACCCTCGCCAAGCTGCACCAGGTGGACTTCGAGGCGGTGGGGCTCGGCGACTACGGCCGGCCGGGCAACTACTTCGAGCGCCAGGTGGCCCGCTGGACGCGCCAATACCGCGACGCCGAGACCGAGACGGTGCCGGAGATGGAGGCGCTGATCGAGAAGCTGCCGGCCCGCATCCCGGCCGACCAGTCGGTGTCGATCGCCCACGGCGACTACCGGCTGGAGAACGTCATGTTCCACCCCACCGAGCCGAAGCTGATCGCGGTGCTCGACTGGGAGCTCTCGACCATCGGCCACCCGCTGGCGGACCTCGGCTACAACGGCTTCATGTGGCGCTCGCATTCGCCGTCCTGGGGGATGCTGGACGGGGTGGACTTCGCCACCAGCGGCATCCCGACCGAGGCAGACTATGTGGCCGCCTACTGCCGCCGCACGGGCCGCCATGAGATCGAGGACTGGCCGTTCTACGTGGCCTTCGGCGTGTTCCGCCTGGCCTCCATCTCCCAGGGCGTCTACCGGCGCATCCTGGCCGGCATCGCCGCCAGCGAACGGCCCGCCGAGAACGGCGCGCCGGCCCTGGCCAAGCAGGCGCTGGAGATCCTCGAGGGCGGTTGATCCGCGTCGATGTCTGACGTGACGTGACCCTTGACCGGTCCCGCTCCCCCGCCGTTCGATGAGCGCCTGGGAGGAAGCGAGCCATGCCCTCGCGCCAGGATGTCATCGCGGCCATGACCGCGAGCGGGCCGTTCGAGCTCGCCCACGACCACTCGGCCGGATACCCGGCGCGCGTCTATCGCAACGCGCCCGCCTCGATGCGCGAGCTGCTGCTCGCCACCCGCGCCCACGGGGACAAGCCCTTCCTGATCTACGAGGACCGGTCGCTGACCTACGCCGAGCACTTCGGCCGGGTGGCGGCCCTGGCGGCCTATCTTAAGGGCCTCGGGGTGGCGAAGGGCGATCGCGTGGCCATCGGCATGCGCAACTATCCCGAATGGAGCCTGGCGTTCTGGGCCTGCCAGGCGATCGGGGCCATCGCCGTGGCGCTGAACGCCTGGTGGACGACCGCCGAGCTCGCCTACGCCCTGGAGGACGCCGAGCCCAAGGCTGTGGTGGTGGACAGGGAGCGCCTCGACCGCATGCGGCCGCTGATCGGCGGCTTCGATCCCGCCGCGGTCATCGTGGCGCGGCGCGGCGAACACGGCCTGGGCGGCGTCGACCTGGAGGCCGTGGCCGGCGAGGCGGCCGAGGACCTGCCGGAGGCCGAGGTCGGCCCGGAGGATCTCGCCACCATCCTCTACACCTCGGGTACGACGGGCTTTCCGAAGGGGGCGATGGCGACCCATCGCAACCACGTCACCAACACCATGAACTCGCTGCTCTCCGGGGCGGCGGCGCGGGTGGCGGCGGGCGCGCCGGAGCCCGGGCCCGACACCCCGCAGCCCGGCGTGCTGCAGACCTTCCCCTTCTTCCACATCGGCGGCCTGACCGGCCTCTATGTCAGCGCGGTCGCCGGTTCCAAGATGGCGCTGATGTACAAGTGGGCGCCGGCCGAGGCGGTGAAGATCGTCGAGACCCACCGGCTGAGCGGAGTCTCGGGCGTGCCGATCGTGGTCCGCCAGTTCCTGGAAGCGGCGGCGGCCTCGGGCGCCGACGTCAGCTCCATCGCCGGGGTGACCTCTGGGGGCGCGCCGGTGCCGCCGGATCTGATCCGCCGCATCGAGAGCCAGTTCGCGGCCAAGGCCGCGCCCGGCAACGGCTATGGCCTGACCGAGACCACCAGCGCGGTGATCGTCAACGGCGGCGCCGACTACTTCGCCCAGCCGGACAGCGTCGGCCGGCCGGCGCCGACGGCCGAGATCTGTGTCGTGGACGACGAGGGGCGGCCCGTGCCCGACGGTCAGGTCGGCGAGATCTGGGTGCGCGGGCCGAACGTGATCCCCGGCTACTGGAAGAAGCCCGAGGCCACCGAGGCGGCGTTCGGCGGCGGCTGGTTCCGCACCGGCGATCTCGGCTACGTGGACGCGCAGGGGCTCTACTACGTCGTCGACCGCAAGAAGGACGTGATCATCCGCGGCGGCGAGAACGTCTATTGCGCCGAGGTGGAGGCCGCGATCCTGGAGCAGCCGGGCGTGCTGGACGCGGCCGTCGTCGGCCTGCCGCACCCGGACTACGGGGAAGAGGTGGCCGCGGTCATCCAGGTGGCGCCCCAGGACCTGAGCGGTCCGATCGCCGACCAGGTGCGCGCCGCCCTCGCCGAGCGGCTGGCGAAGTTCAAGATCCCGACCGCGATTAGGCTGACCGCCGATCCCCTGCCGCGCACCGCCACCGGCAAGGTCTTGAAGCGGGAGCTGAAGGAGGTGTTCGCATGAGCCTGGCTCTGGACTACGACTGGCCGGCGCTGCGCGAGGCCTGGGACCGGGACGGGGTGGTCAAGCTGCCAGCGGCGCTGAACGCGGCCCAGCTCGCCGAGACCCTGGCCGCTTATGAGTGGAGCCTGGCGAACCCGGGGCCGGGCGCCTCGCGCGATCGCCACACCCCGGAGGTCACCTTCTACAACGACCTCTTCAACCCGAACGCCCTGACCGGCTACCGCGAGATGCTGCAGCGCTCGCCGATCCCGTCCTATGTCGCCGAGCTGTGGCGCACCCCGGACGTCTGGTTCTTCTACGAGCAGGTGTTCCTGAAGGAGGGCGGGGAGGTGCGCCGCACGCCATGGCACCAGGACTCCTCCTACCTCGCGATCGACGGCCAGGACCTGGCGGTGGTGTGGATCAGCTTCGACCGCCTGTCGCAGGCGGATTCCCTGGAGTTCGTGAAGGGCTCCCACCACGGGATCCTCTACAACGGCTCGGCCTTCAAGCCGGGCGACGACACCGCGCCGCTGCACCGCGGGTCGAGCTTGCCGCGCCTGCCCGATATCGAGGGCGACCGCAGCGGCTGGGACATCGTCTCCTGGCCGGTGGAGCCGGGCGACATCATCGTCTTCCATCCAAAGGTGCTGCACGGCGGCGGCGCGACCCACGGCGGCATGCGGCGGCGCACCCTGACGCTGCGATTCTTCGGCGACCGCTCGGTCTACGACCCGCGCGACGGCGGGGCCGGGCCGCCGATCAAGGGCTTCCACCAGCGGATGTCGGCCGGCGCGCCGTTCCGCGACGACAGCTTCCTGAAGCTGCGCTGACCTAGAGGTGCAGGGTGTAGAGGAGCGACTGCTCCTCGAGCACCTCGATGCTGACCCGCAAGCCCTTGGCCATCAGCTCGCGGCCGGTGCGTTCGGCGCTGTCGAGATCCTCGCAGGCCAGGCGCTCGGGCGTGCCGGAGCCGTTCAGGTTCTCGACGAAGAGCACATAGCTGCGGGCCGCGTCCGACATGGGACCGGGTTAGGACAAGCCGGCGCGCCGGCTCAACCAACCCAGGGATGAAGCCTTTCGCGGTATCGCGCGTGAGGCGGGATGCAATTCGCCGCACCAGTCGTTTGGGTGGGGAGCCAGACGCCGCCCTGACCGTTGAAGCAGGTGGGACGGTCGGGTCATCGACACAAAGGGTTCGAGCATGAGGGCACGCGACGTCCGCGCCATCACGTTCTGGCTGACGAGCAGCCTCGTCCTGCTGTTCGCAGTCTATGCGGCCACCCGCAGCGTCATTGCCGCGGCGGCCTTGCTGGCCGCTTACAATGCCTGGCTGCTCAGCCGCGCCCGCATGCGCCGCGTCTTCCGCCGCCTGCGGGGCGAGAACATGGACTTCACCGGCTACTACATCGACTAGGCCGTCGCCGCCTCCGGCTGGGCGGGGGCCCAGACGTCGGAGCGCCTGGCCTGCAGGATCGCCACCTCGCCGTCCTCCAGCCGGGCCGCGGTGAGCACCCCGGTCGCGTAGGCGCCGGTGTCGAGCCCCAGGCGATGTTCCATCAGCTGCGGCTGTTCGCCGAGCCAGGTGTGGCCGTGGACGATGATCTTGGGGAAGGGGCCCGGCTGGTCGACGAAGCCGCGGCGCATCCACAGCAGGTCGTTCTCGCTCTGCGCCTCCAGCGGCGTCCCCGGCCGGATGCCAGCGTGGACGAAGGCGTAGTCGCCGATGACCACCAGGGTCTCCAGTTGCAGGAGGAGCTTCAGGTGCGAGGCGGGCATCCGCTCCAGCAACTCGTCGCGGGCGGCGCGCAGGGCCTCGGGCGAGGCCTCGGGCGGCGGCTGCACGCCGTAGGCGCCGAGGGTCTCCGCGCCCCCGAAGCCGAGCCACGGGGCGCCGCGCTCGGGCTCGTCCATGAACTCCAGGAGGCCCTGCTCGTGGTTGCCCTTCAGGAAGTGGATGTCGAGATCGCGGCGGCGCTGGAGCCAGACCAGGGCCTCCATGACCTGGGCCGAGTGGGGGCCGCGGTCCACATAGTCGCCGAGGAAGACGAGGACCGGCCGGCGGCCCCGCGCGTGCTCGGCGCTGTCCGCGGCGATCCTGGCCAGAAGGTCCTTCATCAACCCGTAGCAGCCGTGGATGTCGCCGATGGCGTAGACCAGTTGGCCGCCCACCTTGCTCGCCGCCTGCGCCATCACCACCACCAGGCGGGATAGCGAGGGTGGAAGCGCGTGCGGATGGCGTGCGGCGCGGCGCGCTCGCGCCGGTGGACGCTGGCGCGCTGCAGGTCGGCGGCGATGGAGCGGTAACCGGCCACCAGGCGGGCGGGATCGTGGGCGGCGCGGCGACGGGTGGTCTCCCAGCGCTCGCGGGCCGAGACGATGGTCGTGCGCGGCGCGCCGGCGCGGATCGCCTCCGCATAGGCCTGCCGCAGGCGCCGGTCGGCGGCCTTCACCTCGGCGTAGGAGCAGCAGGTCCCCTTGGCGCGGGTCCGCTTCACCGCCGCGCGGCGGGGGCTGGCCGCCGGCGGCGGGGCGAGCGCCATGGCCGGGATCGGCGGCGAGGGCGCGGCCAGGGAGGCGTCGGCCGCCTGCGGCGTCTGCACCGGCGGGGCCATCTCGATCGGCAAGGCGTCGGGCCGGGGCAGGGCGGGGGCCGCCGACGGCGCGGCGGCGTGCGGCTTCGGCTTGACGATCAGCGAGCCGGCGGCGACGCCGGCCAGGGCGGCGGCGGCCAGCGCCCCGACGCTGGCGAGGCTCAGGCCGCGGTGTGTCTCGACGGCGGGCGCCCGCCGGCCCATGAGGCCGCTGAGTGGGCCCCTGGTCGGACCTGTGGGCGCAGAGTTGGCTTGCGACGTGGCGTCCTCGCGCTCCGGTTGGCCGAAGATGGCTTCGAGGTCGGCCGACACGCCGCGCGCGCGGGCGCGGCGGTCTTCAGCGGGATCGGAGTGGGGCGCATCGAGATGCGCGGCCGCGTCGGACGCCATGGAACACCTTCGTAGAGCCGTGCGCCGTCCCAGAGCACGCCAAGCTGACGTCCCATAAACTTTCGCCGCCAAGCTTCGATCCACCGGGGCCAAAGAAACCGCGGTTGCCGGGCCCGGAAACCGGTGATACTTAAGTATCAACTTAAGTGATGGAGCTCGCCATGTTCGTGCTGCACGGCCACCCGCTGTCCTCCTTCCACCAGAAGGCGGCGGTCGCGTTCTACGACACCGGGACGCCCTTCGAATTCGCCATGCTGGACCTCGGCGACGAGGCGGAGCGGGCGCGCTTCACCGCCCTGTGGCCGTTCGGCAAGATGCCGGTGTTGGAGGATCGGGCGCGCGGCCAGGTGGTGGGCGAGTCCACCGCGGTGATCGAGCACCTGGCGGCGACGACCCCGGCCGCGGCGCGGCTGATCCCGGCCGATCCGGAGACCGCCCGCCGGACGCGGCTGATGGACCGGATCTTCGATCTCTACGTCCAGGCGCCGTTCCAGCGTTTCGGCGACCACCGGCGCGAGGTTCCGGGCGCGCGCGACGAGGCGATCCCGGAGCTCGTCAAGGGCCAGCTGGCCACCGCCTACGGCTATCTCGAGGGGGCGCTGGCGGGGCGCGCCTGGGCCGCGGGCGAGGACTTCACCCTGGCCGACTGCGGGGCGGGGCCGGCGCTGTTCTATGCGAACCGCATCCTCCCGATCGCCGACCACCCGAACATCGCCGCCTATTTCGAGCGGCTGAAGGCGCGCCCCTCCTATGCCCGGGCGTTCGAGGAATCGAAGCCGTACCTGGACTGGGTGCCGTTCTGATGGCGCCCGCCGGCGCGCCTCTCGACCGGGTGTTCCATGCGCTCGCCGACCCGGCGCGGCGGAGCATGCTGGAGCGGCTGAGCCGGGGGCCCGCCTCGGTCAGCGAGCTCGCCCAGCCGCTGTCCATGTCCCTGCCGGCGGTGGTTCAGCACCTGGCCGTGCTGGAGGAGAGCGGGCTGGTGCGGAGCCAGAAGGTGGGGCGCGTGCGCACCTGCCAGATCGAGGCCGGCGGCATGCAGCGGGCCGAACAGTGGATCAACGAGCGGCGCCTCGCCTGGGAGCGGCGCCTGGACCGGCTCGGCGGCTACCTCGACGCCCAGGCGGAGAAGGAAGGGGAATCCTGATGACCGAGCGCAACATCACCCACGGCACGTTCCACATCGAGCGGGTCTATCCGCACCCGGTGGAGCGGGTCTATGCGGCCTTCGCCACAGCCGAGGGCAAGGCGGGCTGGTTCGGCGGCGGCGAGGAGCAGACCATCCTCGAGCGGGTGTTCGATTTCCGCGAGGGGGGCCGGGAGCGGGCGGTCGGCCGCTGGGAATCCGGAACCGTCTCGCAGTTCGACGCCACCTACTTCGACATCGTGCCGGACGCGCGCATCGTCTACGCCTACGAGATGCACATCGACGGGGTGAAGATCTCGGTCTCCCTGGCCACCATCGAGTTCAAGCCGGCGGCGGGCGGCACGCGCCTCCTGCTCAGCGAAAGCGGCGCCTTCCTCGACGGCTACGACGATGCCGGCTCGCGCGAGCACGGGACCAATTTCCTGATGGATCGCGTGGGCGAATATCTCGCCCGATCAGCCGCTTAGATCGAGAAGCTGACGCCGCAGCCGCAGCTCGACTTGGCGTTCGGGTTCCGCACCTGGAACTGGGCGCCGACCAGCTCCTCGACGAAATCGATCTCGGAGCCCTTCACCAGGGCCATGGAGACGACGTCGACCAGGGCGCGGGCGCCGTCGCGCTCGACCACGAGGTCGTCCTCGTTGAGCTGGTCGGTGAGGTCGAACTGGTACTGGAAGCCCGAGCAGCCGCCGCCCTCGACGGCGACGCGCAGCATGACCGGCCGGCCCTCGGCCTCGCCGATGGCGCGGATGCGGCGGGCGGCGCTCTCGGAAAGCGTCACGTCTTGGGTCTGGCTGGCTGCTGTGGTCATGTCTGGTTAAACGAAATCAGGGCTAAGCCTATATGAGGTCCCCCGCGGCTTCGACCAAGAGGCCAGCTGATCGAAGGCGCTGATGCCCACCTCTCTTCCGCCCCGCGCGCCCTATGCCGAACGTCCCTCCGCCTCCCGCGGCCGCAAGGTCGCCGAGGACGAGAGCCGCACGCGCACGCCCTTCGCCCGCGACCGCGACCGGATCATCCACTCGACCGCCTTCCGCCGCCTCAAGGAGAAGACCCAGGTCTTCGTGGCCCACGAGGGCGACCACTTCAGGACGCGCCTGACGCACTCGCTGGAGGTGGCGCAGATCGCCCGCTCGCTGGCGACGGCCCTGGGGCTGGACGCCGACCTCGCCGAGACCATCGCGCTCGCCCACGACCTCGGCCACCCGCCGTTCGGCCACGCTGGCGAGGACGAGCTGCAGATCCAGATGGAGGACTTCGGCGGCTTCGACCACAACGTCCAGACCTTCCGGGTGGTGACCAAGCTGGAGCGCCGTTATCCGCGCTTCGACGGGCTGAACCTCACCTGGGAGACTCTGGAAGGGGTCATCAAGCACAACGGCCCGGTGGTCGACCGCCTCTCGCGGCCCTCCTGGCGGGCGATCGCCGAGTTCGACGCCGACTACGACCTGCGGCTCGACACCTGGGCTTCGGCCGAAGCCCAGGTCGCGGCCCTCTCCGACGACATCGCCTACAACAACCACGACGTGGACGACGGCGTGGCGGCCGGGGTGTTCCACCTCAAGGAGCTGCTCGACGTGCCGTTGATCGGGCCGCACGTGGAGAGCGCCTTCCGCGACTATCCCGACTGCGACCAGACCATCATCCGGCTCGAGGCGGTGCGGCGGATGATCGGGGCCATGGTCGACGACGTGCTGGCCGAGACCCAGCGCCGGGCCAAGGCGGGCAAGGTCGAGAGTCCCGAGGACGTGCGCATGCTGGGCCATGCCCTGGTCGCCTTCTCGCGCGACATGGTCGAGGACCTCGGCCAGCTCCGCGCTTTCCTCATGGAGCGCATGTACCGCCACTGGCGGGTCAACCGCACCCGCAGCCAGGCGCGCCGGATGTTGGGCGAGATGTTCCAGCTGTTCCTCTCCGAGCCCGACGTGATGCCCGCCGAATGGGGCCAGCGCGCCGCCGAGCGCGACCAGGCCGGCCGCGCCCGGGTGGTCTGCGACTACATCGCCGGCATGACCGACCGCTTCGCCATCGAGGAGCACAAGAAGCTCTTCCACCTCGACGTGTGGGGGTGACTTTGGGCGCGGCTGCGGCCTGACGCCCCATTCCAGGGGCCCGTCCGCCCACAGAAAATGCGGCCTCGAAGCCGACCCCGCGGCGATCGCTCGCTAGACTTGGGGTTGGTGGCGCGTGATTCGCCGATCGCGCGCCGGACGATCGTTCGGAGCCCTGGCCCATGTCCGACCACGAGCGCGGCGCCTATACGCCGCCCACCGATGCGCCCCTGTCCTTCGAGGCGCGCCAGCCCGTGCGCGGGGCGCGGCCGTTCCCGCTGACCCTGGTGGTCAGCGTCCTGGTGCTGCTGGGCCTCGCCGCCGCGATCTTCGTCTTCTACCGCTCCGGCGTGCGCCAGGCGGGCGGCGCGCCGCAGGTGGTCGGCACGCCGGTCGCCGGCATGAAGGCCCCGCCGCCGGCCGAGGCCCAGCCGCAGGATCCGGCCGCGGGCCTGGAGATCTACCGCTCGGAGAATGGCCAGCCGCCGCAGATGGTCCCGGCCCAGCCGCAGTTCACCCCGCCGCCTGAGCAGCCGCAGGCGCGGGCCCCGGTCGGTCCGCCGGTGGTCCTGGCGCCGGCCCAGCCCGGTCCCCAAACCGCGCCGCAGACCGCGCCCCAGCCGGCGCCGCCGCAACCCACGGCTCAGGCCGCCGCCGCGGCCCATCCGACCGCCCAGCCGCCGGCCCTGCGCCCGGCCCAGCCGGCGCCGACGCCCGCGCCCATCCCGGCCAAGCCCGCCGCCCAGATCCCGGCCAAACCGGTGGCCGTCGTCCCGCCGCCCAAGCCCGCGGCCGAGAAGCCGAAGCCCGTCGTCGCCGAAAAAGCGCCTGCGCCCGCCGCCAAGGGCGCGGCCGCCGTGCAGATCGGGGCGGTGTCCTCGCCGGCGCTGGCCGACAAGACCTGGAACGAGGCCGTGGCCGTCGCGCCGGGCCTCGCCGCCGGCAAGGGCAAGGGCGTCGAGAAGGTCGACCGCGACGGCAAGGTCCTCTACCGCACCTCGGTCACCGGCTTCGCCAGCAAGGAGGCCGCGGCCGCCTTCTGCGCCAAGCTGAAGGCCGCCGGGAAGGCCTGCTTCGTCAAGTGAGCGCGAAGGGAAGCCGCCTGGCCTGCATCCTGGGCTGCGCCGGCGCGGCGCTGAGCCGGGAGGAGGCCGCCTTCTTCAGGGACGTGAAGCCCTGGGGCTTCATCCTGTTCGCGCGCAACGCCGAGGATCCCGACCAGGTGCGCCGCCTGACGGACGCCCTGCGCGAGACCGTCGGCCGCGAGGACGCGCCGATCCTGATCGACCAGGAGGGCGGTCGAGTGCAGCGCCTGCGGCCGCCGCACTGGCGCAAGTACCCGCCGGGCCGCGCCTATGGCCAGCTCGCCGGCAACGACCCGCTGCTCAAGCGCGAGATCACCCGCCTCGGGGCGCGGCTCATCGCCCATGATCTGGCCGCGCTGGGGATCAACGTCGACTGCGTGCCGGTGCTCGACGTGCCCGACCCCTCCGGCCACGAGATCATCGGCGACCGCGCCTATGGCCAGACGCCGGAGGAGGTGGCGAGCCTCGGCCGCGCCGCCGCCGAGGGGCTGATCGCCGGCGGCGTGCTGCCGGTGGTCAAGCACATGCCCGGCCACGGCCGCGCCATGGCCGACAGCCACATGGAGCTGCCGGTGGTGGAGGCGTCCTGGGAGGAGCTCGACGCGCGCGACTTCGCTCCGTTCAAGGCCCTCTCGGACATGCCGATGGCGATGAGCGCCCACGTGATCTACACGGCCATCGATCCCAAGCGGCCCGGCACCACCTCGAAGAAGGTGCACAGGCGCGCCATCCGCGGCGCCATCGGCTTCGACGGCCTTGTGATGACCGACGATCTTTCGATGAAGGCGCTCTCGGGCGACTTTACGGACCGGGCGAGGGATTCGCTCGCGGCAGGATGCGACGTCGTGCTCCACTGCAACGGCGACATGGACGAGATGAAGGCCGTGGTCGAAGGCTGCGGACCCCTGAAGGGCAAGGCGGCCCGCCGCGCCGAGGCGGCGCTGGCCCGCATCCCGCGCCATTCCGAGCCGCTCGACGTCGAGGAGGCCGTGGCCCGCTTCGAAGCGGCGCTGCGGATTTCGGCGTGAGCGGCGGCTTCCAGCCCGGCCTCGATTTCTCCGCCGTGCAGACGGCGGTCGAGGACGGCGAGGCGCTGATCGTCGATATCGACGGCTACGAGGGCCCGCTGCACGTGCTGCTCGCCCTGGCCCGCAGCCAGAAGGTCGACCTCCTCAAGCTGTCGGTGCTCAAGCTGGCCGAGCAGTACCTGGCCTTCGTGAAGGAGGCGCGCCGCCGGCGCTTCTCGCTCGCCGCCGACTACCTCGTGATGGCGGCCTGGCTCGCCTACCTCAAGTCGCGGCTCCTGCTGCCCAAGCCGGAGAAGCTCAAGGAGGACGAGGCGCCGGCCGAGGAGGTCGCCGCCCGGCTGGCCTTCCGCCTCGCCAAGCTCGACGCCATGCGCAAGGCGGCGGAAGAGCTGAAGATCCGGCCCCAGCTCGGCCGCGACGTGTTCGGCCGCGGCGACCCCGAAGCCATCAAGATCGTGCCGTCCGGGCGCATCGAAGGCGACCTCTATTCCCTGATGAGCGCCTACATCGGCCAGCGGCAGAAAGACGCCGCGCGGCGCTACCAGCCGCGGCCCCAGCAGGCCTATCCGCTGGAGGACGCCCGCGAGCGACTGCGCCGGCTGCTGCCCGACCTCGACCGCTGGACGCCGCTCACCGGCGTCGCCCCCTTCGGCCCGGAAGGGCAGGGGCCGAGCCGCAAATCCTATGTCGCCTCGACCCTCTCGGCGAGCCTGGAGCTGGTGAAGGACGGCGCGCTCGAAGCCCGCCAGCTCGAAGCCTTCGCCGACATCTACCTGCGCGCCCGCAAGGGAGAGGCGGCGTGAGGGGCCCGGAATTAAGATGCTCCCCCCCAGGGGGAGCTGTCGCGAAGCGACTGCGGGGGTTGAAGCCCCCGGCGGCGAGGGGCGTGGGCCGCAACCCCCTCCGCTCCTTCGGACCACCTCCCCTTGAGGGGAGGATCGCATCGTGACCGCCGAGACCGAACGCGAGGTCGAGGCTCTGCTGTTTGCGGCGGCGGGGGCCCTGAGCCTCGACGACCTGGCGCGGCGGCTGCCGGAAGGCGCGGACGTGGAGGCCGCCCTGGCGGCGCTCGCCGCCCGCTATACGGGCAGGGGCGTGGAACTGGTCTGCGTCGCCGACCGCTGGCGCTTCCAGACCGCCGCCGATCTCGCCTGGCTGATGACCGAGGAGCGCGACGAGCCGCGCCGGCTCTCCAAGGCGGCCCAGGAGACCCTGGCGATCATCGCCTACCACCAGCCGGTGACCCGCGCCGAGATCGAGGCGGTGCGCGGCGTGGCGGCCAGCCGCGGGACGCTCGACGTCCTGCTGGAGCTCGGCCTGGTGCGCATGCGCGGGCGGCGGCGCACGCCGGGCCGGCCGGTCACCTACGGCACCACCGAAGCCTTCCTGGAGCACTATGGGCTGGCGAGCCTCGCCGACCTGCCGGGCGTCGCCGAGATGAAGGCCGCGGGCCTGCTCTCGCTGGACCTTCCGGCCGACTTCGCCATGCCCGATCCGGCGGCGCTGGGGCCCGACGAGGATCCGCTGGAAGCCGGCGAGGCGCCCGAATTCCACACAGATTACCTCGGCGAGGCCGAGGAGCTGGAAAACTAGTTCCGCGCGGCTGGCGGGGCGGGCTAGCGCCTCGGAATGCCGCGTGGCGTGCGTTGGCGGGACGGACTATATAGCCCGTCGAGACATATCGCGGGTCGCGGTCCGGGGGCCGCCGTCCGCCTGAAGGAGCTTTGGCGTCATGGGTTCGCTTTCCATCTGGCACGTCCTCATCGTGGTCGCGCTGCTCGCGCTGCTGTTCGGCGGCCGTGGGCGTATCTCCGGCATCATGGGCGACACCGCCAAGGGCATCCGGGCGTTCCGCGAAGGCCTGAAGGGCGAGGACGAAGAGACCAAGACGGCCGAAGCCAAGCCGCTGCCGAAGGAGTCCGAGAAGGACAAGGCTCACAGCTGAGCCGGGCGCCGCGCCGTCTCGTTTCCTCGCGGGTGAAAGCGCGCTAAGGCCACGTCATGTTCTTGGAAGGAAAGAGCCTCGAGCTCCTGCTGGCCGCCATCGCGGCCCTGGTGATCGTGGGCCCGAAGGACCTCCCGATCCTGTTGCGCCGGCTCGGCCAGTTCATGGCCAAGCTGCGCGGCATGGCGGCCGAGTTCCGCGCCAGCTTCGACGAGATGGCCCGCCAGTCCGAGCTCGACGAGCTGCGGCGTGAGGTCGAGGCGCTGCGCCGCGGCCAACTCGCCGACGAAGCCGCCCGCGCGGCGGGCCTGGCCGAGACCAACCAGGTGGTCGGCGAGATCCACCAAAGCCTTGCCGACGTCGGCGTCCAGCTGCATCCGCCGATGAGCTATCAGTACAGCGAGGCGCCCTCGGCGCCCGGTCCGGCCGAGGCTGCGCCGGCCATGACCATCGCCGCCGCCGAGCCGGCCCCCAAGAAGCCGCGCGCTAGGGCCAAGGCTCCGGCCGCTGCAAAGGACAAGCCGGAGGCCGCACCCAGGGCGCCGGCCAAGACAACGGCCAAGAAGGCGGCCGCGGGCGCCAAGCCGGACGCCAGGACGCGGGCCCGCAAGCCGGCGGGAGGCGAGGGGTGAGCGACTACACCTCCGACGAGGCCGAGATCGAGGCGTCCCGCGCGCCGCTGCTGGACCACCTGGTCGAGCTGCGTCAGCGGCTGATCACCTGCATCATCGCCTTCTTCGCCGCCTTCCTCGTCTGCTTCTATTTCGCCGGCCCGCTGTTCGAGTTCCTGCTGCGACCGTTCTCGATCGCCGCCCAGCTCCTGGCCCTGCGCCATGACACCCACGCGTCCGACCTCGGCGCCCAGGCCCTGGCCATGCTGACCGGGGCGAAGAACATGTTCCTGGCGCTGATCGGCGTCCTCGACCTGCCGACCCCGACCGGCAAGGTGACGAGCCTCGTCTTCACCGCGCCGCTGGAGTTCTTCTTCACGAAGGTGAAGCTGGCCGCGTTCGGGGCGATCATCCTCGCCTTCCCGGTGCTCGCCTGGCAGGTCTACGCCTTCGTGGCGCCGGGCCTCTACAAGCGCGAGCGGCGCGCCTTCCTGCCGTTCCTCGTCGCCGCGCCGGCGCTGTTCGTGATGGGCGCGGCGCTCGTCTACTACATGATCATGCCGTTCGTGCTGTGGTTCTCGCTCTCGCAGCAGATCGTCGGCACGGCGGGGATCTCGGTGCAGCTCCTGCCAAAGGTGTCGGACTACTTCGACCTGATCACCACGCTCGTCATCTGCTTCGGCCTGTTCTTCCAGTTGCCGGTGGTGCTGACGCTGGTGGCCATGGCGGGGCTGGTCAGCTCCCGGACCCTACTCTCCGGCTGGCGCTTCGCGGTGGCCGGCATCGTCATCGCCGCGGCCATCGTCACGCCGCCCGACCCGATCAGCATGACCCTCTTGGCCCTGCCGATCATCCTGCTCTACTTCATCTCGATCGGCTGCGTGCGCCTGATCGAGGGGCGCCGAGCGCGCGAGGACGCCGCCGCCGCAGCCTAGCGCCTTGGCGCCCCCGCCGACGCGCACTAGGAAGGGCCGCCCACCTATAGCCCACGGCCTCCGATGCACGACGTAAGAGCCATTCGCGAAACCCCCGAGCTTTACGAGAAAGCCTGGAGCGCGAAGGGGCTGTCCGGTTCCGAGCTGGTGGCGCAGATCCTCGGCCTCGACGCGAAGCTCCGTGAGGCCCAGACCCAGGGCCAGGCGCTCCAGGCCGAGCGCAACGACGCCTCCAAGAAGATCGGCCAGGCCAAGGCCCAGAAGGACGAGGCCGAGGCCACGCGCCTGATGGCGCATGTCGAGACCCTGAAGAAGGACCTCGAGGCCCACGCCGAAGCCGAGCGCGAGGCGGGCGAGGGCCTGAAGTCGCTGCTCGAGACCCTGCCCAACATCCCGGCCGCCGACGTGCCGCCGGGCAAGGACGAGCACGACAACGTCGAGGTCCGCCGCTGGGGCGAGCCCTTCGCGATCTCCTCGCCCAAGGACCACCAGTCGATCGGCGAAGGCCTCGGCCTGATGGACTTCGAGGCCGCCGCCCGCATGAGCGGCGCGCGCTTCGTCGTGCTGAAGGGCCAGCTCGCGCAGCTCGAGCGGGCCATCGGCCAGTTCATGCTCGACCTGCAGACCGAGGAGCACGGCTACACCGAGGTGAACCCGCCGCTGCTGGTCAACGACGCGGCCGCCTACGGCACCGACAAGCTGCCGAAGTTCGCGAGCGACCTCTTCCAGACCACCGACGGCCGCTGGCTGATCCCCACCGCCGAGGTTCCGCTGACGAGCCTCGTCATGGGGCAGATCCTCGCCGAGGAAGAGCTGCCGATGCGCGTGACGGCGCTGACGCCGTGCTTCCGCTCCGAAGCCGGCGCCTCGGGCCGCGACACCCGCGGCATGATCCGCCAGCACCAGTTCAACAAGGTCGAGCTCGTCTCGATCACCACGCCCGACCAGTCGGTGGAGGAGCACGAGCGGATGGTCTCCTGCGCCGAGACCGTGCTGAAGCGGCTGGAGCTGCCGTTCCGCACCATGCTGCTGTGCGCCGGCGACATGGGCTTCGGCGCGCGCAAGACCTACGACCTCGAGGTGTGGATCCCGTCCGAGGGCCGCTACCGCGAGATCAGCTCCTGCTCCAACTGCGGCGACTTCCAGGCCCGGCGGATGAACGCCCGCGCCAAGAAGGCCGGCGAGAAGGGCACGCGCTACGTTCACACCCTGAACGGCTCGGGCCTGGCCGTCGGCCGGACCCTGGTGGCGGTGATGGAGAACTATCAGGACGAGGGCGGGCGCATCGCCATCCCGCAGGCCCTGCACCGCTACCTGCCGGGGCTGACGCACATCGGGGGCGAGGGGTGAGGATCCTCCTCACCAACGACGACGGCATCAACGCCGAGGGCCTGGCCGTGCTGGAGCGGATCGCCGCCCAGCTGTCGGACGACGTCTGGGTCTGCGCTCCCGAGTACGAGCAGTCGGGAGCCAGCCGGGCGCTGACCCTGGCCGAGCCGATCCGGGTGCGGAAGCTCGGGGAGCGCAAGTTCGCCACCACCGGCACGCCGACGGACTGCGTCATGCTGGGCGTACGCGAGCTGATGGAGGGCGGTCCGCCGGACCTGGTGCTGTCGGGCGTCAACCGCGGCGCCAACCTCGCCGAGGACGTGACCATGTCCGGAACGGTGGCCGGGGCGATCGAGGCCATGGCCCTGGGCGTGCCGGGCGTCGCCCTGTCGCAGATGGGCTCCTACGACCCGTCGGACAACTACTTCGAGGCGGCCGAGGCCTTCGCGCCCGGGATCGTCAAGCGCCTCGTCGAGGTGGGCTGGCCCGCCGACGTGATCATGAACGTCAACTTCCCGGCCCTGCCCGTCGACAAGGTCGGCGAGGTGGAGGTCACCCGTCAGGGCTTCCGCGACGTGCAGGTGCGCATCGCCGAGAAGCGCACCGACCTGCGCGGCCGCGACTACTACTGGATCGGCTTCCGGCCCGAGCGCTCCAAGCCTGAGGAGGGCACGGATCTGCGCGCCCTCTACGAAGGCCGCATCTCGGTGACGCCGCTGCACATCGACCTGTCGCACATGGCCACGGTGTACGCGATGAAGGGGGCCCTCGGCGGCCCGCCGCCGAGGCTCTAGGCGCATGGCCGAGGACAACGAGACGCCCGACGCCGCCCTGGCCCGCCTGGTCCTGGCGCTGCGCTCGCAAGGGGTGACCGACCCGGCGGTGCTGAACGCCATCGAGACGACGCCCCGGGAGCTGTTCACGCCGGACCTCTTCAAGGAGCGGGCGTTCGAGGATTCGGCCCTGCCGATCGCCTGCGGCCAGACCATCAGCCAGCCGTTCATCGTCGGCCTGATGACCCAGGCGCTGAAGGTCGAGAGCCGCTCGCGGGTGCTCGAGATCGGCACCGGCTCCGGATACCAGACGACGATCCTCTCGAAGCTGTCGCGGCTGGTCTACACCATCGAGCGCTACCGGACGCTGATGAAGGAGGCCGAGTCCCGCTTCAAGGCGCTCGGTCTCACCAACGTGATCACCAAGTTCGGAGACGGCGGTAAAGGTTGGCCAGAACAGGCGCCTTTTGACCGCATTATGGTCACGGCGGCGGCGCCGTCCGAGCCCAAGGCCTTGCTTTCGCAGCTGAAGCCGAACGGCATCCTGGTTGCGCCCATCGGCAAGGGTCCGGTGCAGGAACTCCGACGATATACCGGCGACGGTAAGGGGGGCTTCACCGTCGAGGCGCTAACAGATGTGCGCTTCGTCCCCCTGTTGGACGGCGTGGCCAAGGAGCTCTGAGAGGCTTCCGCTACGGACGTTTGCGGGTGGCGGGGGTGGGAGGCATCCACCAAACTGCCCTCGCGCCCAGAATGATTCCTTTGACTGCCCTTGGGAGCGGCGATGACGCAAATCCTCGCAAGATCCGCCCTGGTCCTGTTCGCGACGACCGCTCTCGGAGCGTGCGCGACGCCGACCTATGCGGTGTCCATGGCCGACGCCTCGCGGGCGGGCGTGTCCGCCTCGGCGCGGGAAGGCCTGTTCACGCCGGCGGTGGATCGCGGCGAGGCTCCGGCCCAGCTGTTCCTGGCGGCGACGCACCGGCGCCATGCGACCAAGGCCGCGGCCAAACCCGTCGCCGACGAGACGCCCTCGACCTATACGGTCCGAAAGGGCGACACCCTGGGCAAGATCGCCGACAAGCTCGGCGTCTCGGTGACCGAGCTGAAGAAGGCCAACCGGCTTCGCGGCAATGCGATCGACGTCGGCCAGGAGCTGAAGGTCCCCGGCGCCGATAAGCCGGCCGACAAGGCCGAGCCGAAGACCTCGTCGAAGAGGTCCCGCGCCAAGGCCGAGCCCGAGGCGCCGACCAGCTACACGGTGAAGAAGGGCGACACCCTCTATTCGATCTCCAAGAAGCTCGGCATTGGCCTCGACGAGCTGCGCGAGGCCAACGACATCTCGGCGCGGGGCTCGATCCACGCCGGCCAGACCCTGAAACTTCCGGGCGCGGAAGCGCCGGCCGAGGAGCCGGCGCCCAAGGCCACGTCCTCGCGGCGCAAGACGACGGCGCGGGAGGAGGTCTCCGAGGGCTCGTCGGCGGCGGGCCGGGTGGTCGACGTCCAGGGGCCGCCGGTGGCCTACAAGGTCAAGAGGGGCGACACCCTCGACAAGATCGCCGACAAGCTCGACACCGACGTGCCGACGCTGAAGAAGGACAACAAGCTGAAGGGCTCGGCCATCCGTCCGGGTCAGACGCTAAAAGGTCCGCGGATCTATTCGAAGGCTTATGTGGCCCGTTCGGGCGACACCCTCGCCGAGGTCGCCCGGCGCTTCGGCGTGTCCACCGAGAAGCTGCGAGCGGCCAACGGCCTGTCGCGCCGCGCCTCCATCCGCTCGGGTCAGAAGCTCGTCCTGCCGGAGGGCTGGCGCGACCACGGCGCGTCGCCCGCGCCGCGGCGCGAGGAGGAGCGTCCCGCCGCGCCGACCGTGCGGCCGCGGGTCTATACGCCGCCCGTCGAGGAGCGGCCGCAGGTCATTACGCCGCCGGAGCGTGCGACCACGACCATCACCCCGGCGCCGAGCTCGGCCCCGCCGGCCGTGACTCCTCGGCCCTACGTGCCGCCAGTGGTGACGCCGAGGCCCTATTCGCCGCCACCGGCGACGACCAACGGCCCGCCGCTCGCGCCCCAGGCCGCCGCGCCGCCGACCGACGCCCAGATCTCCGAGCTTGGCCGGGGCCGCTTCCAGTGGCCGCTGAAGGGCCAGATCATCTCCGACTTCGGCCCCAAGACCGCCGGCCAGCGCAATGACGGCGTCAACATCCAGGCCAACGCCGGCGACGCGGTCCGCGCCGCCGCCAGCGGCGACGTGGTCTATGCCGGCGACCAGGTGCCGGGCTTCGGCAACCTCGTGCTGATCAAGCACGCCGACGGCTGGGTGACGGCCTACGGCCACCTGTCCCGCGTCGAGGTGAAGATGCAGCAGAAGGTCAGCCAGGGTCAGGAGATCGGCCAGGCCGGCTCCACCGGCGGGGTCGCCGAGCCGCAGCTCCACTTCGAGGTGCGCTATGCGCCGAGCCCGCTGGAGCGCGCCCGGCCGGTCGATCCCAAGCTCGTCCTGCCGCGCTGACTCCCTCCCTTTCAGGGGAGAGATGGGAGCGGTCTACAGCGGCAGGCTCTTGCCGAGTTCGCCCGCCAGGTCGCGGATGAACTGCCAGGCCACGCGGCCTGAGCGGCCGCCGCGGGTCTGCGCCCACTGCAGGGCGCGACGATCGAGATCCTCGACGCCCAGGCCGTAGGTCTCGGCGTAGCCCCTGACCGCCGCCAGGTAGGTCTCCTGGTCCATCGGCGGAAAGCCGATCCACAGGCCGAAGCGGTCGGAGACGCTGACCTCCTCCTCGGCGTCCTCGGCCGCGGCGATCAGGCCGCGGTCCTCGCCGTGGCCGCGCGGCATCAGGTGGCGGCGGTTCGAGGTGGCGACGAACAGGACGTTGGCCGGCGGGCCCGAGACGCCGCCCTCCATGGCCGATTTCAGCGCCTTGGCGGCCGCCGCGCCTTCCTCAAAGGACAGGTCGTCGCAGAGCACCAGGAAGCGCTCGGGCCGGACGCGCAGGGCGTCGAACAGCTGGGGCAGGGCGGTCACCTGGTCGCGGTCGACCTCGACCAGCTTCAGGTCGGGCGCGGTCTTGGTCACGGCCATGAAGGCGGCCTTGGCGAGCGAACTCTTGCCGGTGCCGCGCACGCCCCAGAGGAGAGCGTGGTTATAGGGCAGGCCCTCGGCGAAGCGCTGCAGGTTCTCGAGGAAGCGCCCCTTCTGTCGATCGACGCCGACCAGGCTTTCCAGCGACAGGGGATAGTCCGGCGCGGGGTGGAAGGCGCCGGTGTCCGGATCGTGGCGGAACAGCCGCGCGGCGGCGAAGTCGGGGCGGGCCCCGGCCGGCGGGGCGAGCCGCTCCAGGGCCTCGGCAATCCGCAGCAGGAGGGGTTGTAGCTCGGCGTCCATGGACTTCGGCTTACCTGTCGGCGGGTTCCATTGCAAAACCGCGGCAGAGCCCATAGCTTCCGGCCACCTTGACGGGGGTCCCCATCGGCCGCCCGCGACGCTACTCGGAGAGGCCATGTTCGCCACCCCCGCCTACGCCCAGACCGCCGCCGGCGCCGCCACGGGCGGTCCCCAGGACATGCTGATCCAGTTCCTGCCGCTGATCGCGCTGGTCGTGCTGTTCTATTTCCTGATGATCCGGCCGCAGCAGCGCCGGATGAAGGCGCACCAGCAGGCGATCTCCGCGGTGAAGCGCGGCGACACCGTGGTGCTGTCCTCGGGCATGATCGGCAAGGTCGTGCGGGTCGAGGACGCGGAAGTGGGCGTCGAGATCGCCACCGGCGTGACCGTGAAGGTGGTCAAGTCGATGATCTCCGAGGTGCGCACCCGCGGCGAGCCGGCCCCCGCGAACGATTCGAAGCACTAGGGCCACACCCCCGCCATGATGAACCTTTCGCGCTGGAAGGTCCTGCTCGTCGTCATCGCGACGGTGCTCGGGCTGGTGTTCACCCTGCCCAACCTCCTGCCCAAGCAGACGCTCGACGCCCTTCCGGGCTTCGTGCCGAAGAAGGCGCTGAACCTGGGTCTCGACCTGCAGGGCGGCTCCTCGCTGCTGCTCGAGGTCAACACCCAGGCGCTGATGGCCGAGCGCCTGACCAACATGATCGAGGACGTGCGCACCACCCTGCGCAACGACAACATCGATTTCACCGACCTTGGCCAGGTGAACGGCGGCATCAGCGTGCGGATCACCGATCCGGCCAAGCTGACCGAGGCCCAGAACGCCCTGCGGCGCACCCTGGCGGTTCCGCTGGCCGGCGCGGCCGGCGGCCAGGAGGTGACGGTCGCCACCGAGCCTGACCAGCGCATCCGCGTCGCCTTCGTGCCCGAGGCCTTCGACGCCGAGGCCGCCAAGGCGGTCGAGCAGTCGATCGAGATCGTCCGCCGGCGGATCGACCAGCTCGGCACCAAGGAGCCGGACATCGCCCGCCAGGGCAAGAACCGCATCTTCATCCAGGTGCCGGGCGAGAGCGATCCGGAGCGGCTGAAGAACATCATCGGCCAGACCGCCAAGCTGACCTTCCAGATGGTCGACGAGGGCGTGTCGCCGCAGGACGTGGCCGCCGGCCGCCTGCCGCCCGGCGACATCCTGCTGCCCTACGCCAACGCCACAGACGGCCCGCCGCTGCTGGTCAAGAAGCGGTCGGTTGTGACGGGCGAGATGCTGACCTCGGCTTCGCCGGGCTTCGATTCGCAGACCGGCCGCGCCATCGTCCAGTTCCGCTTCAACGGCGTCGGCGCGCGGCGCTTCGGCGACGTGACCAGCGCCAACATCGGCAAGCGCTTCGCCATCGTCCTCGACAACAAGATCATCTCGGCCCCGGTCATCCAGAGCGCCATCACCGGCGGCTCGGGCCAGATCACGGGCAACTTCACCGCCGAGAGCGCCAACGACCTCGCCGTCCTGCTGCGCGCCGGCGCCCTGCCGGCCCCGCTGAAGGTCGAGGAACAGCGCACGGTGGGCGCCGAACTGGGCGCCGACGCGGTCAGGGCCGGCACCATCTCCGCCGTCGTCGGCCTGGCCGGCGTCGTGGTGTTCATGATCGGCATCTACGGCGTCCTCTTCGGCGGCATCTCGCTGATCGGGCTCGTCGTGAACGGCCTGATGATCATCGGCATCATGAGCCTCACCCAGGCGACGCTCACCCTGCCGGGCATCGCGGGCCTGATCCTGACCCTGGCGGTGGCGGTGGACGCCAACGTGCTGATCTACGAGCGCATGCGCGACGAGCTACGGGCTGGCCGCAACCTGATCTCGGCCATGGACGCCGGCTTCAGCCGAGCGTTCGGCACGATCATGGACGCCAACATCACCCACCTGTTGTCGGCGCTGATCCTCTTCCAGTTCGGCTCCGGACCGGTGAAGGGCTTCGCCTGGACCCTGTCCATCGGCGTGCTGACGACCGTGTTCTCGGCGGTGCTGGTGTCCCAAGTGCTGCTCGCCTGGTGGTTCCGCACCACCCGGCCCAAGTCCCTGCCGATCGCGTAAGGAGCCAAGACCATGCATTTCTGGCCCCTGATCAAGGTCCTGCCGGTCCGCACCCACTTCCGGTTCGTGCGGCTGGCCAAGTACTTCGCCGCGCTGTCGATCGTCGCGGTGATCGGCTCGCTGTTCCTGGCGCTCTATCCGTTCACCCCGCCTTGCGGCGGGCTGGCGTGCGGCATCGACTTCAAGGGCGGTTCGGTGCTCGAGCTGTCGACCGCGCCCGCCGCGGCCGACCTCAGCAAGATCCGCGGCGCGGTGGATTCCATGCACCTGGGCGACATCCAGGTGCAGGGCTTCGGCTCGCCGTCCTCGGCCATGGTCCGCTTCCAGACCCCGGAAGGCGCCGACGCCAACAAGACCGCCGAGGCGGTGAAGGCGAAGATCGCCCAGGCGGTGTCGCCGGTGAAGTTCACCCGCGCCGACGTCGTCGGCCCCAAGGTCTCCACCGAGCTGCTCAGCTCGGGCGTCATGGCCCTGGGCGGCGCGATCCTGCTGATGCTGCTCTACATCTGGTTCCGGTTCGAGCTGCAGTTCGGACTGGGCGCGGTGGCGGCCCTGTTCCACGACGTCTTCCTGACCTTCGGCCTGATCGCCGTGATGCGGATCGAGTTCAACCTGACCGTCGTCGCCGCGATCCTGACCATCATCGGCTACTCGATGAACGACACCGTCGTGGTCTTCGACCGCTTCCGGGAGAACCTGCGGAAGTACAAGAAGATGCCGCTCGGTGAGGTGATCGACATGTCGATCAACGAGATGCTGACCCGGACCATCATCACCAGCTTCACCGCCGTGCTGGCGCTGATCGCCCTGGCGCTGTTCGGCGGGCCCTCGCTGTGGGGCCTGTCCATCGTCATGCTGTTCGGCATCGTGATCGGCACCTATTCGTCGATCTACATCGCCGCCCCGGTGATCATGCTGTGGGGCGTCAAGCGCGGCGAGGACGACGCCGAGGTGATCCAGCCGCCGGGCGGCGCGCGGCCGGCCCGGCCCTAAGGGGAACGGTCCTCGTGGCCCGCAACGCCCCCACCATCGACAGCTACGGGGCCGGCGGCTTCCGCCTCTCCGGCGAGTGGCATGCCGGCTCGGTGCTGATCGTCGGGGACGAGGCGCGAAGCTGGGCGGTGGCGAGCCTCGCCGAGCTGACGCCCGAGAGCCTGGCTCCGGTCTTCGCGGCCGGGCGGGCCGAGGTGGAATTCCTGCTGCTCGGGGTCGGGAAGGTCAACGCCATGCCGCCGATCGCGGTGCGCGATTCCCTGCGCGCCATGGGCATGGGGCTGGAGTTCATGGCCACGGCCGAGGCCGCCAAGCTCTACAACTTCCTCACGGCCGAGGGCCGCCGGCTGGCGGCCGCCCTGATCGCCGTCTAGGCGGCCGGTGCTCTCCTAGGGGCGCCCCAAGCTGCGCCGTGCCTTCCGGCCTGCGTCGAAACGCCCTATACCTGAGTCCAACGGTAGGACTCGCTCGGGGACGTTTCCATGACTGCTATGCTCTCAAACCTGCGAAATACGCTGATCGTCAGCTTCATCCTGGCGATCGTGATCATCGCCGGCTACCTGATGCACCACGGCGGCGCGGACGCCATCTTCTGGCAGGGCGTGTTCCGCTGGCTGCACGTGCTGTTCGGCATCCTGTGGATCGGCCTGCTCTACTACTTCAACTTCGTGCAGATCCGGAAAATGCCGGAGATCCCGGCGGAGCTGAAGCCGGCGGTCTCGAAGTACATCGCGCCTGAGGCGCTGTTCTGGTTCCGCTGGGCGGCCCTGTTCACCTGGGTGATGGGAATCATCCTGGCCTTCAACCGCGGCTACCTCGTCTCGGCCTTCCTGCTGGGCAACGGCTTCCAGGTGCCGCAGTTCGCCTTCATCGGCCTGGGCATGTGGCTGGCGACGATCATGTTCATCAACGTCTGGGCCTTCATCTGGCCGGCCCAGAAGATCGCCCTCGGCATCGTCGACGCCGACGCGGACGCCAAGGCGGCCGCCGGCCGCAAGGCGATGATCTTCTCCCGCATCAACACCTTCCTGTCGGTGCCGATGCTGGTGACCATGACCATGAACCAGACGATCTTCGGCTGATCGCCGAAACGATCTAGGATCGGAAGGCCCGCCTCACCGGCGGGCCTTTTGGTTTTGAGTGATGGACGACGCGCCGCAAGAAGACCTCGACCCCGCGGATCTGGACACCCAGCTGCGCCGCGTGGACCCGGACCGCTGGATGTCGAGCCGGTTCATCGGCGACGCCGACAAGCGGGCCGACGTGGTGGCGCTCTACGCCTTCGACCACGAGCTGGCGCGCGCCCCGCGGATCACGAGCAATTCCCTGCTGGGCGAGATCCGGCTGACCTGGTGGCGCGAGGTGCTGGACGAGATCTTCGAGGGTCGGCCCGTGCGCCGCCATCCGACGGCCCAGGCTCTGGCCGAGGCGGTCCGCCGCCGCGGGCTCACCCGCCCCCCGCTGGAGACCCTGATCGACGCCCGCTATCGCGAGCTGGACGCCTCGCCCATGGACGCCAAGGAGGCGCTGGCCTGGGCGCGGGACACGGGCGGCCTAGCCGCCGAGATCGCCGCCCTGATCCTGGCGCCGGGCGCCGATGTCGGACCGGCGCGGGCCGCGGGCACGGCCTGGGCGCTCGGGCGCAAGGCCGCCGAGGCGCCGGTGTTCGGCGGCGTCTTCGAGAAGACCCTGGCCGGCGCCCGCGCGGCGATGAAGCACCTCCCGCCTGAGGCGTTCCCGGCCGTCGCCCACGCGGCGCTCGCCGGCCGGCGCAAAGGCTCGGACCTTGCCCGCCGGCTGCGTCTCATCTGGGCTGTCGCCAGAGGGCGGATCTAGCGACGGATCCAGCTACTCCGCCGGTTCGAGCGCCCGTTGGCCTTCGATCCAAGCGTCGAGGTCGGCAAGGGCGCGCTCGCCCACCAGCCGCTTCTTGGCGCGGCCGCGCTCCTTGTTGGGCAGGCGCTTGCCGTCGGGGCCGTACTTGGGCGCCTCCAGCGGCGGCAGCAGGCCGTAGTTGATGTTCATCGGCTGGAACGAGCCGGCGCCGCCTTCCAGGTGACCGCCGGTGATGTGGGCGACGAGCGCGCCCAGCGCCGTGGTCGGCGGCGGGGCGACGGCGGCGCGGCCCAGCCGTTCGGCGGCGGCGAAGCGGCCGGCGAGGAGGCCCACCGCGGCGCTCTCCACATAACCCTCGACGCCGGTGACCTGGCCCGCGAAGCGCAGGCGCGGGTCGGCCTTCATGCGCAGGGTCCCGTCCAGCAGGCGCGGCGAGTTCAGGAAGGTGTTGCGGTGCAGGCCGCCGAGACGGGCGAACACCGCCTTCTCGAGGCCGGGGATCATGCGGAAGACCTCGGTCTGGGCGCCGTGCTTCAGCTTGGTCTGGAAGCCGACCATGTTCCAAAGGGTGCCGAGCGCGTTGTCCTGGCGCAGCTGGACGATGGCGTAGGCCTTCTCGTCGGGCTTGTGGGCATTGGTCAGCCCGACCGGCTTCATCGGGCCGTGGCGCAGGGTCTCGCGGCCGCGTTCGGCCATCACCTCGATGGGCAGGCAGCCGTCGAAATATGGGACGTGCTCCCACTCCTTGAACTCGGACTTGGGCGAGGTCAGCAGGGCGTCGATGAAGGCCTCGTACTGCTCCTTGGTCATCGGGCAGTTGATGTACGCCGCCGCATCGCCGCCGGGACCTTCCTTGTCGTAGCGCGACTGGCGCCAGGCGATGTCCATGTCGACGGACTCGAGGTGCACGATCGGGGCGATGGCGTCGAAGAACGAGAGTTGGCCCTCGCCGGTGAGGGCCAGGATGGCCTCGGACAGGGCGGGCGAGGTGAGGGGGCCGGTGGCGACGACGACGCTGTCCCAATCCGCGGGCGGCAGGCCGGCCACCTCCTCGCGGGCGATGGTGACCAGCGGGTGGGCTTCGAGGCGCGCGGTGACGGCCTCGGAGAAGCCTTCCCGGTCGACGGCCAGGGCGCCGCCGGCCGGCACCTGGTGGGCGTCGCCGCAGGCCATGATCACCGAGCCGAGCTTGCGCATCTCGGCGTGCAGCAGGCCGACCGCATTGCCGGTCCAGTCGTCGGCCCGGAAGGAGTTGGAGCAGACCAGCTCGGCCAGCCGGTCCGTCTGGTGGGCGTCGGTCTTGCGCACGGGGCGCATCTCGTGGAGCACGACGGGCACGCCGGCCTGGGCCAGCTGCCATGTGGCTTCGGAACCGGCGAGGCCGCCGCCCACCACGTGCACGGGTCTGATCGTCATGCGTGGCTAACTAGCAACGATCGGGCCCGTTCGCGAGCGGGGCCTTGCGTGCGCCTGCGGCCCCGCACAATTTGCAGCGAAAGGGGGACCGACTCGTTCAAAGGAAGGCGAGTGGGTCAGGGACGCAGATGAGCCGTTTTTCGCCGAGTGACGCCGCCCTCGAGGGCTTCCGCCTGACGCGGGAGCGCCCCGGAACGGTGCTTGCCTGGGGCGTGGTCTACGCCATCGGCATCACCCTGATCGGCCAGCTCATGCTCGCCGCCCTCGATCCCCAGCTGATGCACCTCGTTGGCAAGCGCGACCTGGCGCCGGACGACATCGAGCAGATCAGCACCATGCTGGCCAAGTCGTGGCCGGCGTTCCTGCTGGTGCTGGCCCCCGTCATGGCCCTCACCGCCACGTTCCAGGCCGGCATCTACCGCCTGGTGCTGCGACCGCAGGAGAAGGGCTTCCTGCACCTGCGCTTCGGCGCCGACGAGCTGAAGCTCGCGGCGGTCAATGTGCTGATGGTGGTGATCGGCCTCATCTGCCTGTTCGTGGAGTTCATCGCCCTCAACCTCGCAGGACAGGGTGGCGGGGTGTTCGCCCTGATCGGCGCGGCCGCGATCCTGGCCTTCACGATCTGGGTGGGCGTGCGCCTGTCGCTGGTCACGCCCTACACCTTCGCCGAGCACAAGATCGACCTGAAGGGCGCCTGGGCCCTGACCCGCGGCCACTTCTGGCGGCTGCTGGGCATGCTGGTGCTAGCGGTGATCTTCTACATCATGGTCTGGCTGCTGATCAGCATCGTGGCCGCTGCGCTGGTGGCGCTGGCCGGCGGCGCCGAGGCGATCGCCGACATCCGCCATCTCGGCCCGGCGGCGCTGATCTCGTTCCTGCTCTACCTGGCGCTCGAGCTGATCCTGCAGGTGGTGCAGGTGGTGATGATCTCCTCGCCGCTGGCGGTCGCCTACCAGCAGCTCCACGTGGACCCGCCGGCCGCGCCTGCCCCTGCGGAGCCGTTGAGCGCCTGACGCCGGCAAGGCTAAGCTGGGCGTCCGACCCTTGGGATCCTCGATGACCAGCTTCTCGCCCAGCGACGCGGCGCTCGCCGGCGCCCAGACGATCCGCCGCCACTGGCGCGTGGTGGCGGGCTGGGCCCTTTTCAATCTCGTCGCCCTGGTGGCCATGATCGTGGTGACCGTGGTGGTCGCCATCGGCGTCTCGGCCGCGGCCGGCGGCGGCGCGAGCGAGCTGAGCGGCGTGCTCGGCGGGCTCGTGGCCAGCATCGGAACCGTCGCCATCCAGGTGATCATCGTCGGCGGCCTCTACCGCCTGATGGTGCGCCCCGAGGAGCCGGCCTTCCTGCACCTGCGGATCGGACCGGACGAGCTGCGCATCTTCGCCGTCTGGCTCGGGCTGATGGTGATCATCTTCCTGGTGATCGGGGTGGCGGTGATGGGCGCGGCGGCCATGCGCGACACGCCTGGAGCCGGCTTTGCGATCGTCACGGCCGGCTTCGTGGCGGCGGTCTGGCTGGGCGTGCGCTTCTCGATGGCGGCGCCGGCCTCCTTCGCCCAGCGGCGGCTGGTCTTCGCCCAGTCCTGGCGGATCACCCGCGGCCAGGTCTGGCGGCTCATCGGCATGTCCCTGCTGGCGGCGTGCCTCGTGGCCCTGGTCAGCATCGCGGCCTGGGTGGCGCTGGTGCTGGTCTCGGGCTTCACCGCCGGCTTCGGCTCGGTGATCGAGGCGATGAGCGACCCCGAGGCCCTGCAGAGCCACCCGGGGCTCTACCTTTCCCAGATGGCCTTCGAACTCGTGCTCTCTCCGTTCATGATCGTGCTCGGCGCGGCCCCGGCCATGGCGGCCTACCAGGCGCTGGAAGGCTAGGTCGGCTCAGGCCTGGGCGCTCGGCCGGGCCGAGACGCGCTCGCGCCAGGCCCGCACGTTCGACAGATCGTCGGGGACCGGCAGGCCGATCCAGTCGGCGAAGTCCACCGTCGTCAGGGCGCAGATGTCGGCCATCGAATAGGCCTCGCCGGCGATGAAGGCGCGTCCGGCGAGCTCGCGGTCGAGCCAGCTCAGGGCCTTGCCGTAGGCCTCGCGGTTGGACTCGCCGAAGTCCTTGTACTGGGTCAGCAGGGCGGCGGTGCGCGGATGGGCGTGGCGCCAGAAGTTGCCGACCGGCTGCATCACCGTGAACTCGACGCGGCGGATCCACATGTCGACCAGCGCCTTCTCGACCGGAGTCCGGCCGAACAGCGGCGGCTCAGGCTGCGTCTCGTCGAAGTAGCGGCAGATGGCGACCGTCTCGGAGATCGCCGTGCCGTCGTCGAGCACCAGGGTCGGCACCTGGCCGAGCGAATTGCGCGCCCGGTGCTCGGGGCTCTTGTGCTCTCCCTTCATCAGGCTGACCGGCGTCTCGGGCAGGTCGATGCCCTTCTCCGCCAGGAAGATGCGCACCCGCCTGGGGTTCGGCGCCGGGTTGGGCGCTCCGTAGAGAATCATGCGCGTTTCCTGGCTGCGCCGCGGCGTTCGCGGTGGCGTTCGAGGAGTTCGGCGAGGTAGCGGCCGGTCCAGCTCTTGGGATTGCCCGCGACCTGCTCGGGGCTGCCCTGGGCGACGATCTCGCCGCCGCCGTCGCCGCCTTCGGGACCGAAGTCGACCAGCCAGTCGGCCGTCTTCACGACGTCGAGGTTGTGCTCGATGACGACCACGGTGTTGCCCTGGTCGACCAGCTCGTGGAGCACCTCCAGGAGCTTCTTCACGTCCTCGAAGTGCAGGCCCGTGGTCGGCTCGTCGAGGATGTAGAGGGTCTTGCCCGTGGCGCGCCGGCTCAGCTCCTTGGAGAGCTTGACCCGCTGGGCCTCGCCGCCCGAGAGCGTCGTCGCCTGCTGGCCGACCTTCACATAGCCGAGGCCGACGCGCTTCAGCGTCTCCATCTTTTCGCGGATCGGCGGCACCGCCTTGAAGAACTCGGCGGCCTCCTCGACGGTCATGTCGAGGACGTCGGCGATGTTCTTGCCCTTGAACATCACCTCCAGCGTCTCGCGGTTGTAGCGGCGGCCGTGGCAGACGTCGCAGGTGACGTAGACGTCCGGCAGGAAGTGCATCTCGATCTTGATCAGGCCGTCGCCCTGACAGGCCTCGCAGCGGCCGCCCTTGACGTTGAACGAGAAGCGGCCGGGGCCGTAGCCGCGCGCCTTGCTCTCCGGCAGGCCGGCGAACCAGTCGCGGATGGGCTGAAAGGCGCCGGTGTAGGTCGCCGGGTTCGAGCGCGGCGTGCGTCCGATCGGCGACTGGTCGATGTCGATGACCTTGTCGAAGTGCTCCAGCCCCTCGATCCGTTCGTGCGGCGCGGGGGCGTCAGAGGCGTTGTGCAGCCGGCGCGCGGCGGCCTTGTAGAGGGTCTCGATGGTGAAGGTGGACTTGCCGCCGCCCGAGACGCCGGTGATGCAGGTGAAGGCGCCGATCGGGATCTCGCCGGTGACGGCCTTGAGGTTGTTGCCGGTGGCGCCGATGACCCGCAGCATCTTCTTCTTCGAGAACGGTCGGCGGTCCTGCGGCACCTCGATCTCGCGGGCGCCGGAGAGATACTGGCCGGTCAGGCTCTTCGGCTCGGCCATGATGTCGGCCGGCTTGCCCTGCGCGATGATCTCGCCGCCGTGGACGCCGGCGGCCGGGCCCATGTCGATCACATGGTCGGCGGTGAGGATCGCCTCCTCGTCGTGCTCCACCACCAGCACCGAATTGCCGAGGTCGCGCAGGCCCTTGAGGCTGTTCAGCAGGCGGGTGTTGTCGCGCTGGTGCAGGCCGATGGAGGGCTCGTCGAGGACGTAGAGCACGCCGGTCAGGCCCGAGCCGATCTGGCTGGCCAGGCGGATGCGCTGGCTCTCGCCGCCGGAAAGGGTGCCGGAGCCGCGGGAGAGGTTCAGGTAGTCGAGGCCGACGTCCACCAGGAAGCGCAGGCGGTCGTTGATCTCCTTCAGGATCCGCCGGGCGATCTCCATCTGCTTGTCGGTGAGCTGGCCGTCCAGGGTGTCGAACCAGTTCCGGGCGTTCTTGATCGCCAGGTTGGAGATCTCGCCGATGTGCTTGCCGGCGATCTTCACCGCCAGCGCCTCGGGCTTCAGGCGGAAGCCCCCGCAGGCTTCGCACGGCGTCTCGGACTGGTAGCGGCCGAGCTCCTCGCGGACCCAGGAGGAATCCGTCTCGCGCCAGCGGCGCTCGAGGTTCGGCAGCACGCCCTCGAAGGTCTTGTTGACCTCGTAGCGGCGGGCGTTGTCGTCGTAGACGAAGCGGACCTTCTCATCGCCCGAGCCGTGCAGCACCACCTGCTTGGCCTTGTCCGGCAGCTTGTACCAGGGCTCGTCCATGGAGAAGCCGTAGTGCCGCGCCAGCGCCTGCAGGGTCTGGGTGTAGAGCGGGGAGGGACCGCGCGCCCAGGGCGCCACCGCGCCCTTGTGCAGGGTGCGGTCCTTATCCGGAACGACCAGGTCGGCGTCGAAGGCGAGCTTGGCCCCGAGGCCATCGCAGACCGGGCAGGCGCCGTAGGGGTTGTTGAACGAGAAGAGGCGCGGCTCGATCTCGCTGATCGTGAAGCCGGAGACCGGGCAGGCGAACTTCTCGGAGAAGATCAGCCGGCGGGGCTCGGCCTCGGTCGGGTCCTTGTCGGCCCATTCGGCCACGGCGATGCCGTCGGCGAGCCGCAGGGCGGTCTCCAGGCTGTCGGCGTAGCGGCTCTCGAGGCCAGGCTTGGTGACCAGCCTGTCCACGACCACGTCGATGTCGTGCTTGAACTTCTTGTCGAGGGCCGGCGCGTCCTCGATCGGGTAGAACTCGCCGTCGATCTTCAGCCGCTGGAAGCCGGCCTTCTGCCACTCGGCGATCTCCTTGCGGTATTCGCCCTTGCGGCCGCGCACCACGGGCGCGAGCAGGTAGATGCGGGTCCCTTCGTCGAGGGCCGTCAGCTTGTCGACCATCTGGCTGACGGTCTGGCTTTCGATCGGCAGGCCGGTGGCCGGCGAATAGGGCACGCCCACGCGCGCCCAGAGCAGGCGCATGTAGTCGTGGATCTCGGTCACCGTGCCGACGGTGGAGCGCGGGTTGCGGCTGGTGGTCTTCTGCTCGATGGAGATGGCCGGCGACAGGCCCTCGATGAGGTCCACGTCCGGCTTGCTCATCAGCTCCAGGAACTGGCGGGCGTAGGCCGAGAGGCTCTCCACGTAGCGCCGCTGGCCCTCGGCGTAGATGGTGTCGAAGGCGAGCGAGCTCTTGCCCGACCCGGAGAGCCCGGTCAGCACCACCAGCTCGCCGCGCGGGATGTCCACGCTGACGTCCTTGAGGTTGTGCTCACGCGCCCCACGGACGCGGATCAGGTTCTGGTGGTCGGCCATTTTGTCCCGGAAACGATTGGTCTTCGCCGAAGGTCCCCCACAAGGCGCCCGCAAGGACGCTCGGCAAGCGCCTTAATGTAGGCGTCCGACCCGACTCATTACACCAGAACGCAAGGGGAACGAAGCCCCTGCGTCGATCCGGCCTCCGGACCTGCTGACACCACGCTGTCAGCAGGGTGGAGGATCAGGACAGGCGAGGATCAGGCCCGCTTCGCCTGTCTGGCGACCCACAGGTAGAGGCCGGCGGCCACCAGGGCGTAGACGGCGATGGCCAGCGGCGTCGCCGGGGCGAAGTCGGCGGGGACGAGGGCCAGGGGCGCGCCCTTGCCCGTGGCGACGATCAGGGCGGCGTGGGCCACGTTCAGCAGGGAGTCGCCGACGATGTAGCCGGAGACCAGCAGCACGCCGAGGCGCTTGGTCGCCTCGGGGCTCCGCCCCTTGTCCGCGCGGCGGTCGAAGATCCAGCCGGCGAAGGCGCCGATGATCACCGGCACGGTGACGCTGGAGGGCAGGTAGATGGCGAGGGCCGCGCCTAGCGGCGGCAGGCTGTAGCGGCCGCTGCGGCGGAGGAGTTCGTCGACGGCGACCAGGGCCGCGCCCACGAGGCCGCCGACGCCGATCAGGCCCCAGTTCAGGTTGCCGCCGATCACGCCGGTGGCGATGGTCGAGATCAGGGTCGCCTGCGGCGCGGCCAGGGGCGTGCCGGAAATGCCGTGCACCGGCGCGCCGGCGAAGCCGTAGGCCTTGTTGAGCAGGTTGAGGATCACCGGGATCACCAGCGAGCCGGCGATGACGCCGATCACCAGGGCGACCTGCTGGCGCCAGGGCGTGGCGTCGACGAGCTGGCCGGTCTTGAGGTCCTGCAGGTTGTCGTTGGCGCTGATGGCCACCGAGATCAGCACGCTGGTGACCAGCAGGGCGAAGGCGACGAGCGGCTTGGCGTCGCCCGCCTTGAGCACGGGCAGGCCGATGGCCGCGACGATCAGGGCCGCGCCGAGCACCGACAGGATGGCCATGCCCGACACCGGGCTGTTGGACGAGCCGATCAGGCCGGCCATGTAGCCGCAGACCGCGGCCACGGCGAAGCCCGCCACCGCGATGTAGAGCACGGCGGCGATCGTCAGCGGGACCACGAGGCCCGCGAGCGGCCCGCCGGACAGGAAGACGGCGATGATCACCGCGATCGGCGCCAGGCAGGCGAGCGAGATCAGGGTCATCACCCCGATCGGGATGTCCTGTTCGGTGCGGGCCAGGCTGGCGCCCTGGCCGGCCCGGCGGCGGCGCTCGGCGGCCATGGCGCCCGCGACGCCGGTGACCAGGGGCTTGGCGAGCTTGGCCAAGGTCCAGATGGCGGCGACGCCGATCGCCCCGGCGCCGATGAAGCGCACCTGGTGGCTCCAGACGCCCTGGGCCCAGTCGGAGACGCTGGTCGCCGCATCGGCCGGCGACATGGCGGTGAGGATCGGGGCGGCGAAGCCCCAGGCGACGATCAGGCCGACCATCATGGCCGCGCCGACCGCGACGCCCATCAGGTGGCCGGCGCCGAAGAGGGCGAGGGAGGCCTGGGCGCCGAGGCCGGTGGCGCCGCCGTTGGGCGTGCGCACGTAGCGGGAGACCTCGGCGGAGAACAGCTGGGCGGCGGTGGCAAGGGCGTAGGCGGCGCCGGCGAGGGCGCCCACGGTGATGGTGATCAGGCCCTTGCGGCTGTCCGCCTCGGCCTCGGGCGTGTCGCCGTGCTCGCCCGAGCCGACCTTGAGCACCTGGGCGGCGGCGACGCCTTCGGGATAGGGTAGGTCGCTCTCGGTGACGAGCGCCCGGCGCAGGGGGATCGTGTACATGACCCCGAGGACGCCCCCGAGGGCGCAGAGGCCGAAGGTCATCCAGAACGGGAAGCCCGTCCAGGCGCCGACGATGACGAGGCCCGGCAGGACGAACACCACCGAGGCCATGGCGCCGGCCGCCGAGGCCACCGTCTGGACGATGTTATTCTCGTAGATCGAGGCGTTCCGGAAGGCCCGGAGCAGGGCCATGGAGATGACGGCGGCCGGGATCGAGGTGGCGAAGGTCAGCGCCACCTTCAGGCCCAGGAAGACGTTGGCGGCGGTGAAGACGAAGGTGATCAGCACCCCCAGGATCACGCCCCGGACCGTCAGCTCCACGCGCGGAGCCGCTTCTTTCGCCGCCATTCTCTTGCCTTCCAAACCCCCGCGCCCCCGCGCGGTCCAGCCCCCGTTAGAGCCGGAACCTTGCTCCGGCTCAAGAGGCTGGCGGCAAGCTTATGCCCTGTCGATGCGGGCGGCGTAGCAACCCCTGCCCGCGTAGTGGGCGTGGATGTAGGCGACGTTCGGGTCGGCCAGCATACTCTCGATAGCCGGCTCGACCTCCGGGCCGGGGGCGACGACGCCGTCGGTCATCATGCCGGCCGCGTCGAAGGCCCGCAGGGAAATGTAAGGCCGCGAGGTCAGGACCGGGGCCGGCGCGTCCACGTAGCGGGCCGTCTCGGCCGCGCTCTCGTTGACGAAGATGGCGTGGCTGGCGCGGAACGGGGTGTCGGCGGGCTGGTGCTCGAAATTGAGGAGCAGGAGGGTGTCGCCGGTCTTTGCGTCCTGAAGCGTCAGGCGGCAGGCATAGCCGTGGTCGGCGGTGGCGGTGTGGCGCTGGATGCCGCGGCCGGCGAGCTCGGCGTCGGAAAGGCCGAACAGCGGGCGGAAGTCCTCGATGGGCAGGCCGGTGATCACATAGGACAAGGGAAGGCTCCTTCGATGTCAGGCGGCGTCGTGGAAGATAACGCCGAGGGTGTGGCGCGATCCCGCGCGCAGGCGGCTGACGCCGTGGCGCAGGTTGACGCGATAGGGCCCGCGGGCGCCCGACACGGGCCGTTCGCGGACGGGGAAGATGACGGCGTCGCCCTGGGTCAGGGGCACGACCTCGACGCGCGACTGCATGCGCGGGCGCTGCTCGGTGAGGACGAACTCGCCGCCCTCGAAATCGCGGCCCGGCGCGGAGAGCAGGATGGCGAGCTGCAGCGGGAAGACGTGCTCGCCGTAGAGGTCCTGGTGCAGGCAGTTGTAGTCGCCCGGACCGTAGCGCAGGAGGAGCGGCGTCGGGCGCGTCTGGTCCGCCGCGTGGCAGCGCGCGAGGAAATCGGCGTGCGCGGCGGGGAAGCGGGTCTCGACCCCCAAGGCCTGGTTCCAGCGGTTCGCGATGGCGGCGAGGGGCGGATAGAAGCCGGCGCGCAGCGTGCTGACGAGATCGGGCAGGGGATAGGCGAAGTAGCGGTACTCGCCGCGCCCGAAGCCGTGGCGGGCCATGATCACCTGGCTGCGGAAATGCTGCGGGGCATCGTACCAGGCCGCGAGAGCGGCGCAGGTCTGGGGCGTCAGCAGGCCGCGCACGACGGCGCAGCCGTGGGCGTTCAGCTCGGCCTCGAGGGCGGGCCAGTCGAGGCCGTCGATGCGGGCCGAAAGGTCGGCGGCGGGAAGGCGGGCGTCCATGCGCGAGAGATCGGCCGCGCGGCCCGGCGCTTCAATCGGGCAAGATCAACACAGGTCCGAAAGCCGCGATCTCCAATGCTCCCCCACAGGGGGAGCTGTCGCGGAGCGACTGAGGAGGTCGAAGAGCAGGGCGGTCGACGGGCGGCGCGGACGGCGCCCCTCCGGTGCTTCGGACCACCGCCCCCCATGGGAGAATGGGGGTCACGCCCCGACCAGGGCCATCTCCGGCGGCGGCGGGGCGGTGGCGGCCTCCTCGAGCAGCCAGTCGCGGAAGCGGGCGAGGCCTTTCTTCGGCGTCTGGTCGGGCAGGATGAGCTGGAAGCGGGCGGGCGTGCGCACGAAGCCGAAGGGGGCGACGAGGCGACCGGCGGCGATGTCGCCCGCCACATAGATCCAAGGCGTGATGCCGACGCCGAGCCCCGCCGCCGCGGCCTCCAGGGTGTAGAAGATGTGCTCGTACTCGCGGTGCTCTGACGTCTCGGGCAGCAGCATGCCGGCATGGTCGGCCCACTCGGCCCAGGCCTGCGGATGGGAGCGGGTGTGCAGGCGGGGCAGGGCGCCGAGCTGGGCGGGACTGACGCCCGCCGCGTGCAGAGCCGGCGAGAGCACCGGGCCGTGGAAGTTGTCGAGCAGTGGGGTCGCCGTGCCGCCCTCCACATGCGCCGTTTCGGAGAGCCGGATCGCCGCGTCGAACGGCTCGCGCGCGAAATCGACGGGCCGGTAGGCCTCGGTCACCCGGATCGAGATCTCCGGATGGCGGGCGTGGAAGCCGGCGAGCTTGGGGATCAGCCAGCGCATAGCGAGGGTGCCGACGCAGGAGACATGGATCTCGCGGTCGCCGGCGCCGCTCACCTCCACGAAGCTGCGCTCCAGCTCGTCGAAGGTCGCGCCGAGCGAGCGGGCCAGCCGCTCGCCGGCGTCGGTGAGCCGAAGGTTGTTGCGTGGGCCGTGGGTCAGGCGGACGCCGCAGAGGCGCTCGAGGCTGCGAACCTGGCGGCTCACCGCCCCGTGGGTGACGCAGAGCTCATCGGCCGCCAGGCTCATCCGCCCATGCCGGGCGAAGGCCTCGAAGGCGCGCAGGGCGGTCAGCGGCAGGTGTCGGCGCTTCGGCATCGTGATCTCAGCTCACAAGCGGAGCATCGGACGAACATCGGTCGGCCGCAAACGACATCTCCGCCCCTCGTTCGTGATCTGAGCTCACAGACCTCGGCAAGAGAACGCCCGCCCGGTCGCCCGGGCGGGCCAGACTCTCGCCGAGGCGCGCCCTACTGCGGGCGGTAGCTCAGGCGGAAGTAGATGAACCGGCCCGGCACGTCATAGACGTTGGGGTCGAAGTTGTTCAGGTCGCAGCTGATGCAGCCGGGCGGGTCCTTGTCGAACAGGTTGTTCGCGCCGAGGGCCAGCGACAGGCCGGTGGTCAGGAACGACGGCGTCCAGCGGATCTGGCCGTCCACATAGGTGCGGGCCGCCATCTTGTTGTTGCCGGCGGCCGGCTCCGTCACCGAGGAGATGTAGCGCACGCCGAGGGTCGCGCCCCAGTCGGCCTTGTCCCAGTCGACCATCAGGTTGGACTTGGTCTTGGGGAAGGCCTGGCTCGGGCTGCCGCGCTCGGTGCCCTCGCGCTTCACCGGCTGGAAGCCCGTCGAGGTGGGCTGCTGCTCGGTGTACTCGAGGAGCCGCGTGGTGTTCCAGCTGGCGTTGAAGCGGCCCATGTCCCACTCCGGCGAGCGCCACAGCAGGTTCACGTCGAGCGACCGGGTCTGGATGCCGCCGATGTTGATCAGCGGGTTCGAGATCCCCGAGATCGCCCCCGAGGCCGTGCGCGTGATGGTGGCGCAGGACAGCGGGTCATTGGTGTTGGCGCAGCGGTCGAGCAGGGTCTGGCCGCTCAGCGCCTGGATGGCGCCGTCGAGCTTGATGTCCGAATAGGCCACCTCGATCGAGCCGCCGTCGGCCCAGGAGAGGCCGCGCAGGAACTTGGGCTCCCAGACGAAGCTGTAGTTCCAGCCCTTGCTGGTCTCGGGCTTCAGGTCGTGGTTGCCCGAGGTGATGACCGCGATCTGCGGGTTGAGCTGCACGTAGCTGCCGTTGGCCGGCACGCCGCGGGCGACGCAGTTGGCGCGGACCGTGGCGCTGGCCGCCGTGCCGCCGGCGAGCCCCAGCATGTCGGAGCACGGGTCGGTGACGCTGGCGTCGAAGCGCGAGGCGGTGCCGAACAGCTCGCCGATGGTCGGGGCCCGGAAGCCCTGCGCGTAGGAGCCGCGGACCAGCACGTCCTCGACCGGACGCCAGGCGAGGCCGCCCTTGTAGGTCGAGTCCTTGCCAGAGGTGGAATAGTCGAACCAGCGGCCGGCCACCGAGGCGTCGAGGCGGTAGATGAACGGCGTGTCTTTGATCAGCGGGATGCGCAGTTCGCCATACGCTTCCTTGACCGTGATCTTGCCGCTCGCCGGCTGGGCCGGGATGTCGGAGGTCAGGCCCTCGACCACGAGGGCGTCGGGCTGGAAGTAGCCGGTGGTGCGGCGGTGCTCGAGGCCGGCGGCGAAGGCTAGCGGCCCGGCTGGCAGGTCGAACAGGTCGCCCGTGATGTTGGCGGTGACGTCCGACAGCTCCTGCTGAGAGGAGTCATGCTCGGTGAAGCCGATATAGTTGAGCATGGCCGAGGTGATCGTCCCGGCGCCGCCGAACAGGTTCAGCGGCACGCAGGAGCCCGTGCACTGCGCGATTGGGCCCAGCGCCTGCTGCACGCGGGCGGCGTTGATGTTGCCGGTGAAGGTCTGGTCGGCGTGGTTGCGCGACCACTCGGCGTTCACGTCCCAGTGCCAGGTGCGGTCCATGACGCCGAAGTCGCCATAGAAGCTGCCCATGACGTTCCAGGTGTCGACCGTCTGCTCGTAGTGGCGCGGGCCCGCCTCGACCATCCGGCGGCCGACGAAGGTCAGGGTGCCCGGGCCGAGGTCGAAGCCGAACGGGTTGTAGGGGTTGCTCGCCGAGATGGTGATCGTGTCGAGCAGGTTGCCGTTGCCGGCGTCGGGGCCGACGAACAGCGGCAGCGGCGCGGCCTGGTTGGCCGACTTGCGCTCCACGAACGAGGCGCGGGCCCGGAAGTGGACCTTATCGGTGATGTCCTGGGTCACCGTGGCGAAGGCGCTCACCCGCTCCAGCGGTGTCAGGATGTAGTTGTAGGGCTGGAAGTTGAAGCGGTCGGCGGTCGAGAACGCCTTGTAGCTGCCCGCCGCGCTGGTCGGGTCGGCCGGGATGTAGGTCGGCCGCACGCCGACGCCCAGCGCCTGACGCAGCGTCAGGTCGAGGTCGTTGCCGGTGTTGGGATCGTGGACGAGCACCCGCGCCAGCGGCGTGCCCGACGAGCAGCCGCCGTCGAGGCAGGAGGTGGAGTAGGGCGCCGGGAAGCGGGAGATCGAGCGGTCGTTGGACGACACCGGATCCTGCTTGAAGTAACCGCCGCCGATCACGATCGAGGTCGGGCCGGTCGAGACGCCCCAGGAGACGTTGTAGTCCTGGGTCAGGCCGTCGCCCTCCGAGAACTCGCCCACCTGGGCGCTCGCCTGGAAGCCGTTCTGGCGCTGCTTGGTGATGATGTTGACGACGCCCGAGATGGCGTCGGAGCCGTAGATCGGCGAGGCGCCTTCCTGGAGCACTTCCATCCGGTCGATCATCGCCGTCGGGATGGTGTTGAGGTCGACCGAGCCCGGCACGCCCGAGGCGGAGGCGCCGCCCACCCAGCGTTGGCCGTCGACCAGCACCAGAGCCCGGCGCGAGCCGAGGTAGCGCAGGTCGATCTCGGCGGAGCCGGCGCCGACGCCGCCGCCGTCCGGCGGGTTGCCGGAGTTGCCGGAGTTGTTGAACTTGGCGTTCAGGCCGCCGCCGGCGGACGGGATCCGCTGCAGCACGTCTACCGTCGAGGTGAGGCCGCTCTTGGCCACCATCTCCTGGTCGATCTGGACCACGGGCTGGTCCTGATCGAGCGGGCTCGTGCGGATGCGCGAGCCGGTGACGACGATTTCCGAGACCTGGTTGTTCTGCTGCTGGGCGTAGGCGACGCCGAGGCTGCCGCCGGCCGACAGGGCCGTCACGCCCATCAGGGCGACGCGAGTTAGGAGCTTCATCAATTTCCCCCAGTAGGGCGTCGGAGCGCCGGTCGCGCGAAGCGACTCAGCGAACCAATCGCCGGTTGTGGCGGGAGGATGGGCTGGGCCGTCACCGGACTGTCAAGCAGGCCGGATCACGGCGATCGACGAGCGCCGGTCGGTGTGGCCGCCAGGACTCAGGCGCGAGACCGACGCCGAGCGCGGCTCAGCGGTCCCAGGGCGGCGGGAGACGGTGGCGATCGCGAAGGCCGTGGCGCTCGGCGAGGTGCGCCTGAAGCATCCGCCACCAGAGCCCGGCGAGGCGGCGCGGCAGCCGCAGCGGATCGATGAGCGGCAGCAGCGGCAGGGCCGCCGGCGTGAGCTGGTGCAGGGTCATGGGGCCTCCGCGATCTCAGGGAGAGGATCGCGGGCGGGACGGGCACGGACAAACGATCTTGCGGCCGCCTGTCCGTGAGTTCCGCGCCCTTAGAAGCGCTTCTCCCATTCGAGGGCGAAGCGCACCTGGCCGTCGGTGGCGTGACGCGCTTCGCCGACCGGCAGGAGGTAGGCCGCCTCGAACTCCAGCTCGCCCTTGGCCCAGGCCGGGCGACCCTCCCAGCGCGCCATCGGGCCCAGGAAGTGCGCCTGGCGCCCGCCGAAGGCGCGGTTCGTGCCGAGGTCGCCGAACGCCTGCAGCCCGACCTGGACGTGACGTCCCGCGTCCAGCGTGCCTTGCGCGGCGTAGCCGAACTCGGTGGCGCCCTCGCCGGGGCGGTCGGTCAGCGCCTGCTCGGCGATCAGGTTGAGGAGGCCGTGGACCGGGCCGAACTGGCGCGCCAGCAGGATCTTGCCTTCGAGCTTGCCGGACTCGTTGTGGATGCGCTGCTCGTATTCGAGGTAGGCGCCGACGTCGACGCCGGTCCCCGGCAACTGGCCGAGGTAGGCGACGCCCTCGACGGCGATCGAATCGAGCTTGCGGCCATCGCCGGGCTCGTCCTCGAACTCGCCCAGAACAGCCAGGCTCAGGCGGTCGGAAAAGCCGTGCTCCAGTTCGACCACGGCCGCGGAGTCGCCGTTCTCGTCGCCGCCCGTGAGCCGGCCGCCGCGGACCTCCACCTCGGTGACGCCGTTCTTCACGTAGGGCGAATAGACCTGGTTGGCGAGGCCCGGGGCCGCGCTCGCCGCTCCCGCCCAGCCCATCGTCGCCGCGACGATCGCCGCCGCCGCCAGTCCCGCCCTGCCCATGCCCGTATCACTCCATTTGTTGCGAGCCGTTCGCATATAGTGTTGCGAGCGATTGTCAATTGCAGGATAAGGGTGGGGCAATCGAGGAGAAGCCCATGGGCTCGAAACCGGTCGCTGCTGTCCTGACGGTCCTGCTGTCCGTCCTTCCCGCCGTGGCGACGAGCGCGCCGGCGGCGTCTGGCGCGGAG
Source organism: Phenylobacterium soli (assembly GCF_003254475.1). Taxonomy (NCBI): domain Bacteria; kingdom Pseudomonadati; phylum Pseudomonadota; class Alphaproteobacteria; order Caulobacterales; family Caulobacteraceae; genus Phenylobacterium; species Phenylobacterium soli. The sequence continues at coordinate 3,000,859 of NZ_QFYQ01000001.1, read as the reverse complement.
GAGGTGCGGGTGAGCCTGACCCTCCGGGACCACCGGTTCGCGCCCGACAAGGTCACGGTGCCGGCCGGCCGCACGGTGCGCATCGAGCTCATCAACGAAGATCCCGCCGTGGAGGAATTCGACAGCGAAGACCTCCGCGTCGAGAAGGACGTCACCCCGCGGGCTCGGGCGAGCTTCACGGTGGGGCCCCTGAAGCCGGGGACCTACAACTTCATGGGCGAGTTGCATCCGGACACCGCGTCCGGCGTCCTGACCGCGGTGGCCGACTAGGCGGGGCCGACCAGCCCTGAGCGCTTGACCCGCCTCAAAGCGGGGTTCGGACTGTCGGGGCATTGAGTCCCGCCATGTCAGATCCGCAGATCATCCTCCGCATCTTCGTCGCCGCCCTGGCGTGTTCGATGCTCGGGCTGGAGCGTTCGCGCCGCTACCAGTTCATCGGCGCGCGCACCTTCGGCCTGATCGGCATCGGGGGCGCGGTGGCCGGGGCCATGGCCGCCCGGCTCGGCGTCATCGACCCGGCCGCCACCAGCCGCACCCTGCAGGGCATGCTGGCCGGCATCGGCTTCCTCGGCGCCGGCGTCATCGTCCATCCGGGCGTGCGCCTGCGCACGGTGGGCGTCACCACGGCGGCGGCGATCTGGGTGGCGGCGGTCCTCGGCTTCGCGGCCGGCATCGGCGAATGGTTGCTGGTGATGGCCGGGGCGGGCTTCTCCCTGGTCCTGCTGGTCATGCCGGAGCCGCTGGCTTCGAAGGAAGACCGGGACCGCGCCCGCCGGGAGGCCGAGACCAGTCGCTGACTGGGACCTGATCGGCTGCTGTTGCGCCCCCCTGCGGCGCGCCCTACCTTTGCGCCTTCCGTATAGGAGGTCTTCGACCATGCGCCACGCGACGGACATCCCGCTCGTCCCGAACGTCCACGTCGCATCGGTCGCCCATGTCTGCCCCCTCCACGCCCGCCTTCCTGACGCTCGATTCCGTCGCCGCCCGAACCCCTGACGGCCGCACCCTCTTCGAAGACCTGACCCTCGCCCTCGGCCGCGAGCGTACAGGCCTCGTCGGCCGAAACGGCGTCGGCAAGACCACGCTCCTGCGCATCCTCTCCGGCGAGGCCGATCCCGCCGAGGGCGCCGTCGCCCGCACCGGCTCGGTGGGCGTGCTCGCCCAGTCGCTCGAGCCGCCGCCTGGCGCCTGCGTCGCCGATCTGATGGGCCTGGCCGAGCCCCTCGCGCGCCTGTCCCGGATCGCAGGCGGGGAGGGGGACGCCGAGGACCTTGCAGAGGCGGACTGGACGCTGGAGGCGCGCCTCGAGGCCGCCCTGGCGGGCGTGGGCCTCGCCGGCCTCGACCTGCAGCGCCCGGCCGCCGACCTCAGTGGCGGCCAGCGCACCCGCGCCGCGCTCGCCGGCCTGATCGCCCGCGGCCCCGACGTCCTCCTGCTCGACGAGCCGACCAACAACCTCGATGCGGCGGGCCGCGCCCTGGTGGCCGAGGCGTTGGGCGCCTGGAGCGGCGGAGCGGTGGTGGTGAGCCACGACCGGGCGCTGCTGCGGCGCATGGACCGGATCGTCGAACTGACCAGCCTGGGCGCCCGCATCTATGGCGGCGGCTACGACCTCTATGCCGAGCGCAAGGCCGCCGAGGAGGCGGCCGCAGCGCGCGACCTCGCGGAGGCGGAGCGGGCGGTGGCGCGTGCGTCGCGTGAGGCCCAGGCGGCCACCGAGCGACAGGCGCGCCGCGACGCCGCCGGCCGCCGCTTCGCCGCGCGCCGGAGCGAGCCGAAGATCCTGCTGGGGCGCCAGGCCGAACGGGCCGAGAACTCGGGCGGCCGCGGGGATCGCCTGGCCGAGCGCCAGAAGGCGGAGGCCGTCGCCCAGCTCGCCGAGGCCGGGGCCAGGGTGGAGCGCCTGCGGACGCTGGCCTTCGATCTCCCGCCCTCGGGTCTCGCCGCGGGCAAGACGGTGCTCGTCATCGAGGACGCGGGCTTCGCCTACGCCGGCGGCCCACCGGTCCTCTCAGGATTCAGCCTGCGGATCACCGGGCCGGAGCGCATCGCCCTGCAGGGGCCGAACGGCGCCGGCAAGACCACCGCCATCCGCCTGGCGGCCGGCGAGCTCTCGCCCACTGTTGGCGCGGTGCGGCTCGGCGTCCGCCCGGCGCTCGTCGACCAGCAGACGGCGATCCTCAAGACGGACGAGACCCTGATCGAGGCCTATCGCCGACTGAACCCAGCGGCCACGATCAACGACGCCCACGCGGCCCTGGCGCGCTTCCTGTTCCGTAACCGGGACGCGGGCAAGCGGGTGGGCGCCTTGAGCGGCGGCGAGCGGCTGCGCGCGGCCCTGGCCTGCGTCCTGGCCGGCGAGGCGCCGCCCCAGCTCCTGATCCTCGACGAGCCGACCAACCATCTCGATCTCGACTCGATCGCCGCGGTGGAGGCGGCGCTCCGCGGGTATGACGGGGCCCTGCTCGTGGCCAGTCACGACCCCGACTTCCTCGCGGAAATCGGGGTCGCGCGGACGGTCAGCTTGCGGTCATGACGCCTTCCTCTCCGCCTCGCGCCCGACGACGCGGAAGACCGCGTCGGCCCTGGCGCACGGCTGGCCATCGGCCGTGACGAAGGCCTGCGCGAAGCAGAGCGTGGAGCCCGGTTTCACGAACACCGTGTCGAACTCCAGCCACTGGCCCTTGTAGGCCGCGCCGAGGAAGTCGACGGAGAGGCTCACCGTCACCAGGCCGCCGGCGTGGCCGAGCGTGCGGGCGCAGGAGAGCCCCATGGCGTTGTCGGCCAGCGCCGAGATCAGCCCGCCGTGGACGAAGCCGCGGCTGTTGGTGTGGGCCGCCGCGGCGCGCAGCCCGAGGATCACCCGCTCTCCCGCCAGGCGGCTGAAGAGCGGCTCCCAGGGATCGGTCAGTGGGCTCTTGCGGTCGTGCGGCTCGAAACCCGGCAAGGGGCCGTCGATGCTTTGATCCATCGCCGCGCCTCCCTCACGCCGCCAGCTTGGCGAGGCTGTCGAGGGTCAGGCGGCAGGCGCGCGCCGCCTCCTGGCCCTTCACCCGGAAGTGCTCGTAGAAGAACCGCTGGTGGACGTCGTGCTCATGGAAATGGTGCGGCGTCAGCACGACGGAGAACACGGGGGTCTCGGTGGCGAGCTGCACCTGCATGAGGGCGTTGACCACCGTCCCGGCGACGAAATCGTGGCGGTAGATGCCGCCGTCGACCACGAAGGCCGCCGCCACGATCGCGGCGTAGCGGCCGGTGCGGGCCAGGGTCTGGGCGTGCAGCGGGATCTCGAAGGCGCCGGGGGTCTCGAAGCGGTCGATGCCCTCGGCGGGGAAGCCGAGCGCGGTCATCTCCTCGACGAAGCCGGTATGGGCCTCGCGGACGATGTCGGCATGCCACAGGCCGTGCACGAAGCCGATGCGGGCTGCGCGATAGGCGCCGTTGGCGGTGGGGAGTTCGTAGGCGACCGGCTGGCTGGCCTGTTGGATCGCTTGGGTCATGGTCTAATCCCTGATCGGGGTTGAGCCACGACTCAGGGAGACGCCGAAGTCCGCGCGGGACTCCTTGCGGAGTCCGGACGCGGATCGGCGGTTCTCATAACCGGACTATGACCGTCGGCCCCGGGATCGCACCGGTGTCTGCTCGTCCCTGCCGGCCGACTGGAGAGACTGGCCGTCAGGCGCCCGCGGGCTCGTCCCTCCGCCGCCCGCATGGAGCCTTGGAGGGCATTACCGCCGGTGGGGAGTTTCACCCCGCCCTGAGAACGTAGTCCGCCGGAACAGCCCGGCGGCAGGGCCGACCATAACCCCGTTCCGCAAGGTCATACAATCGTTTGAAATCGGGCGGGAGGTTCAGGCCCGGCGGTTGAGGGTGATGGCCCGGCCGTCCGCGGGCTTCACGGCCCGCTCGCCGCTGGGGCCATAGCCTTCGGCGGCGCCCTTCTGACGCTGGCTGGCGACTTCCTCGGCGATGGCCTTGACCAACCCCTCGGTGACGGTGCGGGCCGCGTCGAGGGCGCGGGACTGGCGGGCGAGGACGGCGTCGAAGGCCTCGGTCGCGCGGACCAGCCGGGTGCGGTCGGCCAGGGGCGCGCCGGCGATCAGTTTCGGATTGGCCCGCACCTTGGCCGACTCGTGGCGGTAGATGTTGGCCAGCTTGGAGGTCTCGTCGATCAGGCCGGCGGCGTCCTGCGGACGGTGCTGCTCGAAGGCCTGGGCCTGGACGGCGATCAGCTCGGTGAGGCGCTCGGTCAGGGTGACGAGCTGGGCGACGCGGTCGGTGGCGTCCTGGGCGGAGAGGGCCATCAGCTCAGCCCCTGCAGCTTGAGCATCTCGCGCTCGACGCTCGCGGCGACGCCGACGCCGCCGGTCCTGGTGACCTGCTTGGCCATGGCGTCGGTGAGCACCGAGCGGAACATCTCCTCGCCGGGGCCGCCGCCGAAGGGGCCGTCGGTCGAGAGGCCGGCGAACATCTGCTGCATCATCACCGACAGGAAGGAGGACTCGAAGTCCTGGGCGGTCTGCTTGATCTGGCTGCGCTTGGCCATTTCCGCGGCGGTGGGCTGGGCGGTGGGCGCGAGCAGGGACGGGGAGACCGAGAGCGGGGTCGTCATCACATCACCTCGATGTCGGCCTGCAGCGCGCCCGCGGCCTTGATGGTCTGGAGGATGGAAATCATGTCGCGCGGGGTGACGCCGAGGGCGTTGAGGCCGGCGACCAGGGTGGCGAGCGAGGCGCCCGACCTCACGGTCAGGAACTGCTTGCCCTTCTCCTCGTCGACCGAGACGTCGGACTGGGGCACCACGGCCGTGCTGCCGGTGCGGGCGAAGGGGGGCGGCTGGCTGACCGCCGGGCTCTCGCGCACCGTGATGGTCAGGTTGCCCTGCTGGATGGCGACCGTGGAGACCCGAACGTTCTCGCCCATGACGATGACGCCGGCGACTTCGTCGATGACCACCTTCGCGGGCGAGTCGGGCTCGACCGAGAGGTTCTCGGCCTGGGTGATGAAGCCCATCATGTCCTGGCCGGCGGGGGCGCGGACGGCCACGATGGTCGGGTTCTCGGCGAGGGCCGAGCCCGGCCACTTGGCGTTGATCACGTCGGCGATGCGGTGGGCGGTGGTGAAGTCGGGGTTCTTCAGGGTCAGCCGCATCTGCGGCATCGCGTCGAAGTTGAAGGCGATCTCGCGCTCGACGATGGCCCCGCCGGCGATGCGGCCGGCGGTCGGCACGCCCTTGGAGACGGTCGAGCCCGAGGCGCCCTGGGCGCTGATCGAGCCGGTCTGCACCGTGCCCTGGGCCACCGCATAGGCCTGGCCGTCGGCCCCCAGAAGCGGGGTGACCAGCAGGGTGCCGCCCAGCAGGCTCTTGGCGTCGCCGAGGGCGGACACGTTGACGTCGACGTGGGCGCCGGCCGCGGCGAAGGCCGGCAGCTTGGCGGTGACCATCACGGCGGCGACGTTCTTGGTGTTCAGGTTCGCGTCGCGGGTGTTGACGCCCAGCCGCTCCAGCATCGCCTCGAGGCTCTGCTTGGTCATCGGTGCGTTGCGCAGGGCGTCGCCGGTGCCGTTCAGGCCGACCACGATGCCGTAGCCGACCAGCATGTTGTCGCGCACGCCCTCGAAGTCGACGATGTCCTTGATCCGCGACTTGGCGAAGGCCGGCGCGCCGGAGACGGCGACGGCCAGGAGGCCTGCGGCGAGGGCTCGGAAGAGATGACGCATGTTCACCGACGAAGCTGCTTCGCTCGTGTGCATGCGAGGCGCGTGCCAATTGGAGCGCGTCGAAAACCTATGTAAAATCAGCAGGACAGATGGTTAACGGGCAGGTTGCCGGCGCCTCCCGGCAGAAATTGCCCGGCATTAACCATACTGCAATCACCCGGGCCCGAACCTTCAGGCTGAGCCAGGAGTAGAGTCGGCGCATGAAGGTCACCGGAACAGGTGGGGTCGGACAGGCGGGCGGGCCACGCTCGTCGCGCCCGGCCGGCGGCGGCGATGGCTTCCGGCTGCCGGGCGCGCAGGCCCCGGCCGCGCCGAGCCAGAGCACGGGCGTCAGCTCCGCCAATGCGGTCGTGGGGGTCGAGGCGCTGCTCACCCTGCAGGACGTCGGCGGTCCGCTGGAGCGCAAGCGCCGGGCGGTGGGCCGGGCGAGCCGGCTGCTGGACGTGCTCGAAGGCCTGAAGATCGCCCTCCTGGAGGGCCGGGTGACCGGCGCCGACCTGGAGCGCCTGCACCGCACGATCCGCGAACAGCGCGCCGCCACCGACGATCCGCGCCTCGAAGGCCTCCTCGACGAGATAGAGACGCGCGCCTCGGTTGAGCTCGCCAAGCTTGAGCAGGCCCGGAGCCTCACCCAGGGGGAGGGCGAGGGCCCGCGTGCGGCATGATCACGCGGGTATTACCGCGAGCGATTTGAAACCACTGTTCATTTTGCTATAAGCCGCCCGCGTGTCACTCGGGGAGTTCAGGGGGCTCGAGGTGTCCATGAAAACAGCCGCAGTTCTGGCTGAAAAGTCCGACTACCGTCCTTCCGAGGACGAGGAGTTCATGAACGAGCGTCAGCTTGAGTACTTCAAGCAGAAGCTCATGAACTGGAAGGAGGAAATCCTCAGGGAATCTCGCGAGACCCTGACGCACCTCCAGAGCGAGACTGAAAACCATCCCGACCTCGCGGACCGGGCCTCGTCGGAAACCGACCGGGCACTGGAGCTGCGCACCCGCGATCGCCAGCGCAAGCTGATTTCCAAGATCGACGAGGCGCTCCGCAGGATCGAGGACGGCTCCTACGGCTACTGCGAGGAGACCGGCGAGCCGATCGGCGTGGCCCGTCTCGAAGCCCGCCCGATCGCCACCCTGAGCCTGGAAGCCCAGGAGCGGCACGAGCGGCGCGAGCGCGTCCACCGCGACGACTGACCCTCGCGGAGCGGTTGCAGACTTCGACGGCCCCGCAAGGGGCCGTTTGTGTTTTGGGAAGCTAGGCCTTGCGGGCCAGGCGCTGGTCGACTTGGACGGTCTCGCCGGACATCGCGAAGAGCGCGGGGACGATCTCCTCCACCGTCTCCACCGACTTCCAGCAATCCATGAATTCCGGCGGGGTGAGGTTCTCGTCGACGGTCATCTGGAAGAGCTGGAACAGGGGCGCCCAGAAGCCGCGCGGGTTGTAGAAGACCACCGGTTTGGCGTGCAGGTCGAGGCGGCGCCACGAGAGCAGCTCGACCACCTCCTCCAGGGTGCCGACGCCGCCGGGCAGGATGACGAAGCCGTCGGCGCGCTCGAACATCATCATCTTGCGCTCGTGCATGTTGCTGACGACCACGTGCTCGACGCTCTCCAGCGCCCGCTCGCGTCCCACCAGGAAGTCGGGGATGATGCCGAGCACCCGGCCGCCCGCCTCGTGGGCGGCGCGGGCGCAGGCGCCCATCAGGCCGACCCCGCCGCCGCCATAGACGAGCTTCAGCTCGGCCGCCGCCAGGGCCGCGCCGAGGTCCTTGGCGGCGGTCAGGAAGGCAGGATCGGCGGCGTCGGACGAGCCGCAGAAGACGCAGATCGCGTCCAGGGCCTGGGTGGTTTGCGCCATGGGGTGGCCATCTCCTCGCGGACCGACGCTTGCGGGCCCGTCCCGAAGGTCCGATTAGCTAGGGCTGAGGTTAAGGAGATTCAATCGTCCCGTGTTCCCGAAAACCGCGACCTTGTTCGTTCCTGCAACCGTCCTGGTCGCCGCCCTGACGGCCGCCCTGGCGCTCAACGCCTGTGGGCGCAAGCCCGCGGCCCCGGCCGACAAGCCGGCGGCCAACGATCCGCAGACCGCCTACGCCGCCCCGCCGGCCGTGCACGAGGTCCGTAGCGGCCCGGCCGGCGTGACCGTGGCCGGGACCGCGCCGGCCGGCGCGCAGGTGCGGTTGGCGACGCCCGAGGGTCAGGCGGTGTTCGCGCCGGTCGACGCCCAGGGCCGCTTCCGCTTCGACCTGCCACCGACCAACGAGGCGCGGATCTTCGGCCTGTCCGAAAAGGTCCAGGGCCGCCAGGTGCAGGCCCAGGGCTATCTGGCCGTCGGGCCGCAAGGCCGCGCGGCCGTCCTGCGGGCCGGGGCAGGGGCCGCGCGGCTCGATCCGCGCCCGGCGCCCTCGCTCTCGGCGGTGGACTTCGACCGCGACGGCTCGGTGGTGGTCTCCGGGGCTGCGCCGGCCGGCGCGCTGATCTTCCTGCGCCTCGACGGACGCCAGGCGGCGCAGGTGCGCGCCGACGCCCAGGGCCGCTGGACAATCGCCCTGCCGCAGCCGCTCTCCAAGGGCGTCCATGCGATCGAGGCGGCCGGCGACAGCTTCACCAACACCGCCCAGGTCGCGATCGACCCGCCCGCGCCCCTTGCGCAGGGACCGCTGCGTAGCCAGTTCACCAGCGGCGCCCTGAGGCTCGACTGGCTGACGCCCGGGGGCGGGGTGCAGTCCACCCTGCTGCTCGACTGAGCGGCGCTGAGCGAGGGGCATACGGTTTGGCTCACATCCATGCCGCCGCGGCGCGGGCGCGCGAGCCGGGCGGCGTCGCGCCGGCGGGCGTGACATTCGACGTCTGGAGCTCCATGGGCGACCTCTGGCGCCTGGTGCTGCGCTCGGGCGCGCCGCAGCTCCACCTGCGCCTGGGCGTGGCCCTCGGCCTGGTCTTCCTCGGCAAGGTCGCCGGGGTCTGGTCGCCGGTGGTGCTGGGCGACGCCATCAACCACCTGGCCTCGCGCGAGGCCGAGCCGTCCTTCCCGCTGTTCGTGATCGGGGCGCTCGGCGCCTCGGGGCTGAGCCTGGCGGCCGCCTCGGCCCCTTATCTGCGCGACGCCATCTTCCTGCGGGTCTCCCAGGCGACCATGGCCAGGGCGGCGGTCGAGAGCTTCCAGCACGCGCTCGGCCTCTCGCTCGACTTCCATCAGTCCAAGCGGATGGGCGCCCTGTCGCGGATCATCGACCGCGGCTCGCGCTCGACCGACTTCCTGATCCGCAGCGTGGTCTTCAACATCGGCCCGACCCTGATCGAGCTGTTGCTGGCCATGGGCGTCATGGCCCTGCGCCTGGGCTGGGCCTTCTCGGCGATCACCTTCGTCACCATAGTCATCTATGTGATCGTCACCTTTAGGATCACCGACTGGCGGCTGTCGCACCGACGGGCGCTCAACGAGACGGACAGCAAGGCCGCCGGCCTCGCGGTGGACGCGCTCATCAACTACGAGACGGTGAAAACCTTCGGGGCGGAGACGCGCGTGGTCGGCGGCTACGGCCAGGCCATGGGCGACTACGTGGACGCCAGCGTCCGGGCGAACGCCTCGCTCAACATGCTCAACTTCGCCCAGCAGACCATCCTGCAGACAGGTCTTGCGGTGATGACGGTGGTGACCGGTCTCACGGTCGTGCACGGCCAGATGACCGTGGGCGGCATCTTCACGGCGACGTTGCTGCTGCGGAACCTCTACCAGCCGCTCGGCATGCTGGGCTTCAACTACCGCGAGATCCGTCAGGCCTTCATCGACATGGAGCAGATGGTCGACCTGCTGGGGGTTGCGCCGGAGATCACCGATGCGCCCCAGGCCAGGGACCTGCCGCCGGCCAGCGGGCAGGGGGCGGCGCTCGCCTTCGAGGACGTCAGCTTCCGCCACGACGCCCGCTCGGTCGGCCTGCGGGGCGTGAGCTTCGAGGTCCGGCCCGGCCAGACCGTGGCCATCGTCGGTCCCTCCGGCGGCGGCAAGACCACGGCCGTGCGCTTGGCCATGCGGCTGATCGATCCCCAGGCGGGGCGGGTCGCGATCGACGGGCTCGACCTGAAGGCGGTGCGCCTCGCCTCCTTGCGCCGGGCGGTGGCGCTCGTGCCGCAGGACGTGGCCCTCTTCAACGACACCCTGTTCGCCAACATCGCCTTCGCGCGGCCGGACGCCACGCCGGACGAGGTGCGGGCGGCAGCCGACGCCGCCGAACTCGGCCCCTTCATCGAGGGCCTGCCGAACGGGCTCTCGACCCTGGTCGGCGAGCGGGGCCTGAAGCTCTCCGGCGGCGAGCGCCAGCGGGTCGGCATCGCCCGGGCTCTGCTGGCCAACCCGCGCCTGCTGATCCTCGACGAGGCCACCAGCGCGCTGGACGGTCCCACCGAGGCGGCGATCCAGGAGACCCTGCGCAAGGTGCGCGCCGGGCGCACCACCCTGGTGGTCGCCCACCGGCTCTCGACCATCGTCGACGCCGACCAGATCCTGGTCCTGCGCCGCGGCCGCATCGTCGAGCATGGGACCCATGCCGAGCTGCTGGAGAAGACCGGCGAGTATGCGGCCCTGTGGCGGCGCCAGACGCGGGCGGCCGAGCTCGTCAGCTGATCGCCTTAGCCATGCGCACCAGCGGCACGGCCGCCCCGCCGCGGGCGTCCTCGACGGCCTCGATGTCGCGGTAGCCGCACTGGGAATAGAGCGCCCGACCGGAGAGGGTGGCCATCAGCTCCAGACGCCTGAAGCCTTCGGCCCGTGCGGCGTCCTCGCAGAGCTGCAGGATCAGCCGGCCGACCCCGCGGCGGGCGAAGTCGGGGTGGGTGTACATCGCCCGCACCCGCGCCGGCTCCGTGGCCGGGTCGAGGATGGCGGCGTCGCGACCGGGCGTATGGTCGCCGCCATAGAGGGTCGCCCGCCGGCTCCAGCCGCCGCAGCCGGCGATGCGGCCGCCGTCCTCGACCACGAAATAGGTGCGGTCGGCGACGAGCTGACGGTCGAGCCCCATGATCGCGCGGCTGGCGGCGATCTGCTCGCTGTCGAGGAAGCCCCGCTGCAGCTCCGCGATAGCCGCGTCCATCACCGCCGAGAGGGCCGGGATGTCGGCCTCGCTCGCCAGGCGATGGGTCAGCGACATCCCCGGCTTCCGCCTACTCCGCCGCCTGCGGCAGGTCGTTCGAGGGGATCGGCCGGGCCGGGCCCTTCGGGGGCAGGCCGAGCTTCTTGCGGCCCCAGCCCCACATCCGCCCGAACCGCGCCGACAGCGTCTTGGGCGCGGCCAGCATGACCGGCGTCAGCACCAGGGTCAGGAGGGTCGAGAAGGAGAGGCCCCAGACCACCGCGGCCGAGAGCTGCACCCACCACTCCGAACCCGGCGCCTTGTACTCCAGATGGCCGGCCCGGAAGTTCGGGTGGATCTGGAACATCAGGGGCAGGAGGCCCACCACGGTCACAACCGTGGTCAGCATGACCGGCCGGAAGCGCTGGGCGGCGGCCCGCACCGACGCCTCGTCGGCGGCGAAGCCTTGCCGGCGGAGCTGGTAGAAGGTGTCCACCAGCACGATGTTGTGGCCCACCACGACGCCGGCGAGGGCGACCACCCCGGTGCCCATCATGATCACCGAGATGTAGTCGAAGGTGTGCAGCAGGTTGACCTGGACGCCCAGGAATACGCCCACCGTCGACAGGGCCACGGCCGAGAGGGTGACGAACACGCCGTAGAAGCTGTTGAACTGCCACAGCAGGATCACGCCCATCATGAACAGCGAGACCGTCATGGCGGTCATGAAGAAGGCCTGAGCCTTCTGGCCCTCCTCGTCGGCGCCGCGGAACTTCCAGCGGATCGAGGGGTCGAGATTGGCCTTCTCCAGCCAGGGCTTGAGCCGGGCGATCTTCTGATTGGCGGCGACGCCCGGCTTGGCGTTGGCCTGGACGATGACCACCCGCTGGCTGTCGCGGCGGTAGATCGAGGTCACCTGCTGGGCCGGCACCTGCTTGACGAAATAGCTCGCCGGCACCGGGCCCTGGGGCGTGGTGATCTTGAGGCTCTGGAAGGCGGCCACGTTGCGCGCTTCCGAGGGGAAGCGGACGCGGATGTCGAGCTCGTCGGTGGCGTCGTCCGGCCGGAAGCGGCCGGCCAGGACCCCGCCGGTGACGAACTGGATCGCCTGACCCACCGAGAGCACGTCGACGCCGTAGCGGCCGGCGGCCTCGCGGTCGACGCTGAGGTTCCACTGGATGCCGGGCGAGGTGCGGTTGTCCTCGAGGTCCTTGAGCTGCGGATCGGCCTCGAGCTTGGCCTTCACGATGTCGGCGGCGTGGTTCAGCACCGCCGGGTCGCGGCCGCGCAGCTCGACCTGGATGTCCTTGCCGATCGGCGGGCCGCCCTGCGGCTCGCGCACCTCGGTCTGGATGCCGGGCAGCTCGGCGACGCGCTGGCGCACCACCTTGGCGATGTCGGCCCCGCGCAGGCCCATCTCCTTGCGGTCCTCGTAGTCGGCGAACTCCACCTGGATGCGGCCGACCGTGTCGTTGGGCGCGCCGCCGTTGCCGAGCGACTGCATGGGGCCGGAGCGGACGTAGAGCGACTTCACGCCCTTGATGCCCACCAGCCGCCGCTCGACGCTGGCGACGAGCTGGTCGTCGGCCTCCACCGAGAGGTTGCCGCGGGCCTTCACCCAGACGGTGACGAACTCGGGGTCCTGCTTGAGGAAGAACTCGGTCGCGTGCTTCGAGGAGCCGAACCACATGACGATCGCCACCACGACCGTCAGGGCCGCGGCCATGGTGAGCAGCGGGTGATGGCCGAGGCGCGAGATGGTCCGCGAGTACCAGCCCATGAAGCCGGTCATCTCGGTGGGGTCGCCGTGCTCGGCCTTGTGCAGCTCGGCCAGGGCCTCGGCGTCCACCGCCGCCTTGCGCCCGAAGATCGAGCCGAGGGCCGGGGTGAAGATCAGGGCCACGAAGATCGAGGCGCCCAGCACGAAGAACAGGGTCAGCGGCAGGAAGCTCATGAACTTCCCGGCGATCGAGTTCCAGAACATGAACGGCACGAAGGCGCACAGCGTCGTCAGGGTGCCGTTGACCACCGGCCAGAACATCCGCTTGCCGGCGGCGGCGAAGGCCTCCTCCTTGGGCAGGCCCTCGGCCATCTTCCGGTCGGCGTACTCGACGACGACGATGCCGCCGTCCACCAGGATGCCGACCGCCAGCACCAGGCCGAACATGACCATCTGGTTCAGGGTCACGCCGCGCCCGTGCAGCATCATGAAGGCCAGGAGGAAGCAGACCGGGATCGCCACGCCGACCATCAGGCCCTGGCGGATGCCCAGGCTGCCGACCACGATCAGCATGACCAGCAGGGTGGCGGTGAGCAGGCCACTCTCCAGCACCAGCAGGGTGCGGCCGATGAATTCGCTCTCGTCGTAGACGAAGTCGGCGCGGATGGTGGAGGGCCAGCGCGCCTCCTCCTTCTTCACCAGGTCACGCACCTGGGCGGTGGTGTCGAGGATGTTCGAGCCGATGCGCTTGACGACGTCCAGCGAGAACGAGCGGTCGCCGTTGTAGCGGGTCAGCGAGGTCGGCTCCTTGAAGGTGCGGTGCACCTCGCCGATGTCGCCGATGGTCACCAGCCGGTCGCCGTTCTTCTTGATCGGCAGGGCCAGGATGTCGATCGGATTGACCACCACGCCCGGCACCTTGACCGCGAACTTGCCCGAGCCGGACTGCAGGTCGCCGGCGGGGACGAGCTGGTTGTTGCGGGCGATCACCGCGCCGATGTCGTTGGTGGTGACGTTGTAGGCCTCCATCCGCAGGGGATCGATGGTGACCTCGAGCATCTCCTCGCGAGCGCCGCTCATGTCGGCCGACAGCACGCCCGGCAGGGTCTCCAGCCGGTCCTTCAGGTCGCGGGTGAGGGCGTAGAGCTCGCGCTCGGGCGCATTGCCGTGGATGACCACGCCGATGACCGGGTTCTCGGCCGGGTTCTGCTCGTCGACGATCGGCTGCTCGGCGTCTGGCGGGAAGCGGGCGCGGGCCAGGTCGACCTTGGCCCGGACGTCCGCCATCACCTTGTCCTTGTTGAAGTTCGGCTCGAACTCCAGCAGCACGATGGCCTGGTTCTCCCGCGCCACGGCGTTCATCTGCTTCAGGCCCTCGAGGGTCTGAAGCTGCAGCTCCATGGGCTTGATGAGCAGGCGCTCGGCGTCCTCGGGGCTGACCCCCGGGAACGGCACGACCACCGACACGAACGGGAAGGGGATGTCGGGGTCCGCCTCGCGCGGCATGTTCAGGTAGGAGAAGAACCCGAAGATGGCGGCGATGAGGGTGACGCCCAGCACCACCTTGCGGCGCTTGATGGCTCCGTCGATCAGGGCGGCGATCATGCTCATCCCTCCCAGGTCCCCGCGCGCCTAGAGCGCGGCGGCGACGCGAACCTTCTGGCCCTCGGCCACGTACGACTGGCCGACGGTGATGATGCGGGTGGAGCCGGCGAGGCCCTTCACCCAGGCGCCTTGCGGCGTCTGCTCGAGGACGGTCACCGGCGCGAAGGCCACGCGCTCGTCGGCGGTGACATAGCGCAGGCCCTGGCGGCCGGCGGCGTCCAGCACCAGGGCCGAGACCGGCACCAGGTGCGCCGGGCCCTGGCCCGCGGCCACGCGGACGTCGGCCGAGAGGCCCGAGCGTACGGCGAGCTGGCCGTTCGGCACGATGATCTCGAGGTGATAGGTGCGGGTCGCCGGGTCAGCGTCGCGGGCCACGTAGCGGATGCGGCCCTGCAGCTTCTGGCCGTCGACCAGGGTGGCGACCGCGGGCTCGCCGACGTGCAGCTTGGCGGCGTCCGTCTCGGGCACGTCGCCGACGATCAGCAGCGGGTTCAGCTCGATCATCACGCCGCAGGACTGGCCGGGCGACAGATAGGTCCCGACCTCGGCGTCGCGGTGGTCGAAGACGCCGGTGAAGGGCGCGCGGATCTCCACCTGGCGCAAGGCGATCTCGGCCTGGCGCACGGAGGCTTGGGCCGAATCCAGCGCGGCCTGGGCGGCCAGCACCTGGGTCGGCGAGCGGTAGCCCTTGCGCGACAGCTCCGCGGCGGCCTGCTGCTGGAGCTGGGCGGACTTGTAGTTGGCCTTGGCCTGGTCGAGCGTCGCCTGCCGCGCGTCCACCGAGAGCCGGCAGAGCACTGCGCCCTGGCGTACAACCGTACCTTGCAAAACCGGAGTTGCAGCCACGAGGCCGGCGGTCTCCGACTTGACCTGCACGGTGCGGGTGGCCTGGGTGCGGCCGCGCAGCACCACGTCGTACTCGCGCACGCTCTCGGGCACGAGCTTGACCTGCACCGCCGGCGCCGCGTTGGCGGCCGGGGTCGCCTTGGCCTGGGCGGGATTCGCCGTGTGACCGCCGCCGAACAGGCCGCGGACGACGAAATAGAGAACCACCAGCGCCGCCACGCCGATGACAAAGACATACTGAGATTTCAGTCGCATCGAACTATCCCCCGGAGCCTCCGTCCGCCCGCGCGACACGCCGGTTCGCGCACGGAGCCCCCGATCTTAGACCGCAGTGTCTGATGCCACCGTTACGCGAGTGCAAATGAATTCGCAGACACTTTCGGACGGGACGAGAAATTCCCCGCGAGCGCGACTACATTGCAGCATGGCCCGTCGGGTGACGTGGCGTGACCTCATGGCGCACAGCTTACACCGTAAGGAATAAAGACCGGTGAAATATCTTCACACCATGGTCCGGGTCGCCGACCTGGACGCCTCGCTGGATTTTTACTGCAACAAGCTCGGCCTGCAGGAGGTCTCCCGCGTCGAGAACGAGGCCGGACGTTTCACCCTCGTGTTCCTGTGCGCGCCGGACGACGTGGAAGCGGCCAGGACGAACAAGGCGCCCACCATCGAGCTCACCTTCAACTGGGATCCGGAAGAGTACGGCGGCGGCCGCAACTTCGGCCACCTGGCCTATGCGGTGGACGACATCTACGCCGCCTGCCAGCGGCTGATGGACGGCGGGGTGACGATCAACCGGCCGCCGCGCGACGGCCGCATGGCCTTCGTCCGCTCGCCGGACAACGTGTCCATCGAGCTGCTGCAGAAGGGCCCGGCGCTGGCGCCGGCTGAGCCATGGGCCTCGATGCCCAACACGGGCGTCTGGTAGCCCCTACTTGAGCTGACGCTTTTCCAGCTTCCGGGCGAGGGTGCGGCGGTGCATGCCCAGCCGCCGCGCCGTCTCGGAGATGTTGAAGTCGGTCTCGACCAGCGTCTCGTGGATGCGCTCCCACTCGAGGGTCTTGATCGAGGTGGGGCGCGGGCTGATCGGGGCGGTGGCGTCGCCGCCGGCCTTGGCGAAGGCGGCCTCGATGTCGTCGCTGTTGGCCGGCTTGGCCAGGTAGTGGCAGGCGCCGAGCTTGATCGCCTCCACCGCCGTGGCGATGCTCGCGAAGCCGGTGAGCACGACGATGCGCATCTGCGGGTCGTGGGCGTGCAGGGCCTGGACGCAGGCCAGGCCGCTCTCCCCGGCGAGCTTCAGGTCCACCACCGCGAACGGCGGCGTCGTCTCGGCCAGCACCGCCTGGGTTTCGGCGAGGCTCGTCGCCCGGCGCACCTCGTAGCCCTTGCGCTCGAAGGACCGCTGGAGCGCCTGGGCGAACTTCTCGTCGTCCTCGATGATCAGCAGCTGGGGGGCGTCGCTCATGCGGGGGCCTCGATCGAAAGGGCGCTGAGCGGCAGGGAGAGGGTGACCTCCGCCCCGCCGGTGTCGCGGTTGCGGGCGCTGACGCGGCCGCCGAGCTTGCGCACCACATTGACCACCAGGAACAGGCCGAGCCCGCCGCCTGCCTTGCCCTTGGTGGACTGATAGGGCTTGCCGAGCCCGGTGAGGATCTCGGTCGGGAAGCCGGGGCCGGCGTCCTGCACCCGAATGGTCAGCTGGTCGCCGTCCAGGCGGCTGCGCATCCACACGCCGTCTGGCGAGGCGTCGAGGGCGTTGTCCAGGAGGTTGGTGATCGCCTGCTTCAGCGCCGAGTCCGCGACCACGAGCGGATCGGCCGCCAGCCCGTCCTCGTAGCCGGCCACGGCCGGCCCGCGGCGGTCGCGCCACTCCTCGAAGACGCCCGCCAGATACGACTTGAGCGAGGCCGCCCCGGCGTTCTCGGCCCGCGCCTCGCCGGCCGACAGCAGGACGCCGGTGACGATCTGTTTGCAGCGCGCCACCTCCGACCGCATGTCCTCGATCTCCTGGGCGAGCTCCTTGTCCCGGGCGAGCTTGGGCATGCGCCGCCAGTCGCCGAGGATGACGTCGAGGGTGGCCAGGGGCGTGCCGAGCTCGTGCGCCGCGCCGGAGGCCAGGAGGCCCATCCGCACGATATGGTCCTCCTCCGCCGCCCGCTGGCGCAGGGCCGCCAGGCGCGCGTCGCGCAGGCGCAGGTTGGCGTTGATCCGGCTGATGAAGATCACCAGCAGCACGGCGTCGAGGCCGAAGCCGACGATCGCGCCGGCGATGTAGAGGGTGAAGAGGTCGGGGCCGCCGGGCGGCAGCACTAGGGGACGGTAGGCCGCCGTCAGGCCGAGGAAGCAGAGCATGGCCACGCCGACCATGCCCCACACCGCCCAGGCCTCCAGCAGCACCGCGCCGAGGATCACCTGCAGCAGGTAGAGCGATGTGAACGGGTTGGTCGGCCCGCCGCTCAGGTAGAGCAAGGCGGTCAGCACCAGGGCGTCGAAGGAGAGGGTGACGAAGAGCTCGCGGTTGGTCACCGGGTTGGGCCAGCGCAGACGCATGACGCTGACGGTGTTGCCGGCCACGAACACTGCCAGCACCAGGCCCATGGCGGCGAGCGGCAGGTCCACCTTCAGGCCGAATTCCACCACCCCGATGGTGACGATCTGGCCGAGCACGGCGATCCAGCGCAGCTGCACGAGCTGCAGCAGGTTCTTGCGCGCGGTGGCGGCCGCCAGCGGGGCCTGGTCGCGCGTCAACCGGGGATCGTCAGCGGTCGGGATCATCGCGTGGCGGACTTGCCGGCTTCGGCCGTCGTTTGTCCAGCATGGCCCAGCCGGCCCAGGCCGCGACCATGGCGGCCAGCCCGAACCAGGTGAGGGCGTAGGAGAGGTGGCTGTTCCGGAAGCTGATCACGGTAAGTCCGCCGCGCGGCCAACCTCCAGTATTTGGGGTGGCGTCGGCGTCGATGAAATAGGGGGCGACGGGGCCGAGGTGCTTGGCCGCCGCGATCGCCGCCACGTCGCGCGAGTACCAGCGGTCCTCGGCGGGTCGGTTGGCCCGCAGGAAGCCGCCGTGCGGCTCGCTCATCCGCATGAGGCCGGTGACCGTCGTGGCGCCCGAGATCTGGCCTCTGACGCGGGCGGCGGGGTCGTTCAGGTCGGCCGGGACGAAGCCGCGATTGACCAGCACGGTGAAGCCCCCCTCGGTGCGGAGCGGGGTCATCACCCAGTAGCCGGGGCCGAGCTCGGTGACCGCCTGGGCGAGGGTCTCCTTGTCGTTCAGGAACATCCCGGCGACGCGAACGCGCCGGTACTCGTCGCGGGCGGCCGAGACGGCGGGCCAGTCGGCGGGGCCAGGGGCCGGCGCGGGAGCGGCGTGCACGCGGGCGTCCACCCGGGCGATGAGGTCGAGCTTCCAGGCGCGCCGTTCGAGCTGCCAGGTCCCGAGGGCGCAGAGCAGGGCGAAGGCCAGGACGGCCGCGATCGACGCGACGACGCGCCGGCCGCGGCCGCGCGCCATCAGGGGGCCTCCCGCATCTGCTGCGGGGTCATCGGCATCATGTTGTGGTCGAGGTGGTACATCACCCATAGGGAGCCCGAGAGCACGATCACGACCAGCAGCAGGGTGAACAGCAGCGCGAGCAGGGTCCAGCCCCCTTCGGAGCGGCTGTTCATGTGCAGGAAGTAGACCATGTGCACCACCACCTGCACGGCGGCGAGGCCCATGACCACCAGGCCGGTCAGGCCGGGGTTGCCGAGCGGATGGGTCAGGACCAGCCAGAACGGAACCGCGGTGAGCGCCGCGGCCAGCAGGAAGCCGGCGAGGTAGTCCTTGCGGCTGAAGTGCGGGATCCCATCGTCATGGTGGTGATGGGCCTCGCCATGAATGGCGCCATGGATCTCGGGGGTCGTGGCGCTCATCACAGCACTCCCAGCAGGTAGACGAAGGAGAAGACGCCGATCCAGACGACGTCCAGGAAGTGCCAGAAGAGGCTGAGGCACATCAGCCGGCGGCGGTTGGTGGAGGTGAGGCCGCGGTCGGCCACCTGGGTCATCAGGGTGACCAGCCAGATCACCCCGCAGGTGACGTGCAGGCCGTGCGTGCCGACCAGGGTGAAGAAGGCCGAGAGGAAGGCGCTGCGCTGCGGCCCCGCGCCTTCGCCGATCAGGTGGGCGAACTCGGTGAGCTCCAGGCCGAGGAAGGCGCAGCCGAAGAGCCCCGTCACCGCCAGCCACCCCAGGGTCTCCTTCACCCGGCCGTTCTGGGTCGCGATCATCGCGAAGCCGTAGGTGATCGAGGAGAACAGCAGCATGGCCGTGTTCACCGCCACCATCGGCAGGTCGAAGATCTCCGCCCCGGTCGGGCCGCCGGCGTACTGGCGGCCGAGCACGCCGTAGGTGGCGAAAAGCACCGCGAAGATGAGGCAGTCGCTCATCAGGTAGATCCAGAACCCGAGCAGGGTCCCGTTCTGCGGGTGGTGCTCTTCGGTCAGATAGAAGTCGGGCCCGGCCCGGTCCGCCACCAGGCGGAGGCTGGATGCGGTGCTCATGCCACCTTCCTCAGAAGCTCGGTGCGCGCGCCTTCGGCGCGGATCACGTCCTCCACGGGGATGTGGAAGTCGCGGTCGTCGTTGAAGCTGTGGGCGATGGCCGCGACGACGATCGCCGCCATGCCGGCCGCCGCCAGCCACCAGATGTGCCAGACGAGGGCGAACCCGACCGCCGTCGAAAGGCCCGCCAGCACCGCCCCGGCGCCGGTGTTCTTGGGCATGTGGATGGGCAGGAAGCCGGACGTCGGGCGCACGTAGCCGCGCTGCTTCATGTCCCACCAGGCGTCGTGGGCGTGGATCACCGGCGTGAAGGCGAAGTTGTAGTCGGCCGGCGGCGAGGAGGTCGCCCATTCCAGGGTGCGGCCGTTCCACGGGTCGCCGGTCACGTCGCGCAGCTCATCGCGCTTCATGACACTGACCACGATCTGGACGATGAACGAGACGATGCCCATCAGGATGACCAGGGCGCCGAGGGCGGCGATGGCGAACCAGATCCGCAGCGAGGGATCGTCGAAGTGGCTGAGCCGGCGGGTCACGCCCATCAGGCCGAGGACGTAGAGCGGGGTGAAGGCCAGCCAGAAGCCGACGAACCAGCACCAGAAGGACATCTTCCCCCAGAACGGATCGAGCTTGAAGCCGAAGGCCTTGGGGAACCAGTAGGCGATGCCGGCGAACATGCCGAACACCACGCCGCCGATGATCACGTTGTGGAAGTGGGCGACGAGGAACAGCGAGTTGTGCAGCACGAAGTCGGCCGGCGGCACCGCCAGCAGCACGCCCGTCATGCCGCCGATGACGAAGGTGACCATGAAGCCGACGGTCCACAGCATGGGCAGCTCGTAGCGCACCCGGCCACGGTACATGGTGAAGAGCCAGTTGAAGATCTTGGCCCCGGTCGGGATCGAGATGACCATGGTGGTGATCCCGAAGAAGCCGTTGACGTCGCCGCCGGCCCCCATGGTGAAGAAGTGGTGCAGCCAGACGAGGTAGCTGAGCACCGTGATCACCACGGTGGCGTAGACCATCGAGGTGTAGCCGAAGAGGCGCTTGCCGCTGAACGTGGAGACGACCTCGGAGAACACGCCGAAGGCCGGCAGGACGAGGATGTAGACCTCCGGGTGGCCCCAGATCCAGATCAGGTTCACGTACATCATCGGGTTGCCCCCGAGGTCGTTCGTGAAGAAGTTCGTGCCGACCATTCGGTCCATGGACAGCAGCGCCAGCACCGCGGTCAGCACCGGGAAGGTGGCGACGATCAGGACGTTGGTGCAGAGCGCCGTCCAGGTGAACACCGGCATCTTCATCAGGCTCATGCCCGGCGCCCGCATCTTGACGATGGTGGCGATCAGGTTGACGCCCGATAGCAGTGTCCCGACGCCGGCGATCTGCAGCGACCATATGTAGTAGTCGACCCCGACGTCGGGGCTGTAGGCGAGGTTCGACAGTGGCGGGTAGGCGAGCCAGCCGGTGCGCGCGAACTCGCCGACGAACAGCGACATCATCACCGTCACCGCGCCGCCGACGGTCATCCAGAAGCTGAAGTTGTTGAGGAACGGGAACGCCACGTCGCGGGCGCCGATCTGCATCGGCACCACGAAATTCATCAGGCCCGTGACCAGGGGCATGGCCACGAAGAAGATCATGATCACGCCGTGGGCGGTGAAGATCTGGTCGTAGTGCTGCGGCGGCAGGTAGCCGTGGTCGGCGCCGAAGGACATCACCTGCTGGGCCCGCATCATCAGGGCGTCGGCGAAGCCGCGCAGCAGCATGACCACCGCCAGCACGATGTACATGATGCCGATCTTCTTGTGGTCGACGCTGGTGAACCACTCGCGCCACAGATAGCCCCAGAGCTTGTAGCGGGTGATCAGGCCGAGCACCGCCAGGCCGCCGAGGGCGACCACGGCGAAGGTGCCCATGAGGATCGGCTCGTGCAGGGGCAGGGCGTCCCAGCTGAGCCGGCCGAAGATGAAGTGGGTGAGGTCTGAGCTGTTCGACATCGGATTACCGGATCAGAGGGCCGGCCGCTTGGCGGCGCGCGGGTCGGCGCACTGCGGATTCCTGGCCTGGGCGACGGCGGCGGCGTCGGCCTGGGCGGTGTGGGTCATGCGGTCCTTGCAGACCTGGCCGGGCGCGGCGCAGCGGTTGACCACGTCGAGGAAGAGGTTCGGGTCGGCGCCGGCGAAGCGGCGCACCGGCTCGTCGGCGGACGGCTTCTCGAGCTTCAGGTAGTCGGCGCGGGTGAGTTGCGGGCCGCCGGCCTTGGCGGCGGCGACCCAGCGCTGGAAGTCGGCCTCGCTCAAGCCCTTGAAGCGGAACTTCATTCCCGAGAAGCCCGCCCCGGAATAGTTGGCCGAGAAGCCCTCGTAGTCGCCCGCCTTGTTCACCACCGCGTGCAACTGGGTCTGCATGCCGGGCATGGCGTAGACCTGTCCGGCCAGGGCCGGGACGTAGAAGGAGTTCATCACCGAGGAGGCGGTGATCTTGAACGCGATCGGCCGGTCCACCGGGGCGGCCATCTCGTTGACCGTGGCGACGCCCAGCTCCGGATAGATGAACAGCCATTTCCAATCGAGGGCGACGACCTCGACCTGCAGCGGCTTCACGCCCGCCGCCACGGGCCGGTTCGGCGCCAGGCGGGGCAGGGGACGATAGGGGTCGAGGGTGTGGCTGGTGATCCAGGTGACCGTGCCGAGGATCATGATGATCGCCAGCGGCGCGGCCCAGACGGCCATCTCGATCTTGGTCGAGTGGTGCCACTCCGGGTCGTAATCCGCCTTGAGGTTCGAGGCCCGGTACTTCCAGGCGAAGAACAGGGTCAGCGCGATCACCGGCACGATGATCAGCAGCATGAGTCCGGTGGCGAGCAGGATGAGGTCGCGTTGTTGCACCGCGATATCGCCCGCGGGGTCCATCACGACCATCTTGCAGCCGGCCAAGCCGAGCAGCAGGGGCGCGGCGGCCGCGCCCCTGAAAAATCTACCGATTTTCACCGTTCTGAACCCGAACCAGATTTATATTGCGTCGCAATACGCCCGCCCTGCGGGGCTCGGGATTGGACGGTTTGTCCTAGGGGCTTGCCTCCCCGTGGGCCTCAGGCATGCTGTTCCCCAAGAGACCGCCGATCAGGCGGCGCGGCCCGGTGGGCCGGTTCTGCGTTGGGGAGGAATGGCGATGAGCCAAGAGTACGCGCGCGGCTATGTCCTGCCGTCGTCGTTCGGCCTGGAGGTCGAGGCGCGGCGGCTGCACTCCAGCGCCCGCGCGCCTGGCCTCGGCGACGTGGCCGGGGCGGTAGCCATCGGCGCCTTCCCCAAGGCCTTCGACGCCTTCACCTGCCTGGCGGCCGCGGTCTTCATCTTCCCGCAGGTCCTGTTCCCGGGCATGGACCGGACCCTGGCGGTGGCGGCCAGCCTCGGGGTCTGCGCGCTCGCCTACGCCATGGGGCCGCTCGGCGAGATCCTCTTCCGGGCAGTGGACCGCCGCCATGGCCGGGGCGTGCGCCTGACCGCCGCCCGCTTCATGCTGGGAGCCTCCACGGCGGCCATCGCCTTCCTGCCCGCCGGCGCACTGGCGGTGCTGTTCCTCGCCGCCTGCCGGACCGCCCAGGGCCTCGCGCTCGGCGGCGTGCGCGCCGATAGCCCGGCGCTCGCCCAGGTGGCCCTGACCCGCGAGGGGCGCGTCTCCCTGGCCTTCGTCCGCAGCCTCGGCGTCCTCGCCGCCCTGCTGCTGGCCGCCGCCATCTTCGCGATCTTCAAGGTCGGGCTCTCCGCCGCCGACTTCGCCGCCTGGGGCTGGCGCTATCCGTTCGTGCTGGGCGTCGCGGCCAACACCGTGGCCCTGTTCGCCGACCTTCGGCTCCTGGCCACCCACGACCGCGAGCAGGCGCCGGACCGCCCAGCCGTCCGGCTCGCGGCCGTCGACGGCGCGCGGGTGGACTGAGGTCTCAGAGCGCCCGGAAGGCCCCGCGGTGGAAGACAAGCGGCGCGGCGTCTTTCGCCAGCCGCAGGTCCAGCACCTTGCCCAGGATCAGCACATGATCGCCGCCGTCGTGCTCGGCGGCGGTGCGGCATTCGAAGCGCGCGGCGCAATCGCGGAGGTCCGGGGTGCCGTGGTCCGACAGGCTCCACCGGAGCCCGGCGAACTTGTCCTGGGCCTTGGAGGCGAACTGGGCAGCCAGCGGCTCCTGACCGGCCTGGAGCACGTGCACGGCGAAGCGCTGTGAGCCCTGGAACGCCGCCAGCGACCGGCTCGCGCGCCCCAAGGACCAAAGCACCATAGGCGGGCACAGCGACACCGAGTTGAAGCTGGAGGAGGTGACGCCCGCCGGGACGCCGTCGCGGTCAACCGTCGTGATCACCGTCACCCCCGTCGCGAAAGCGCCCAGGGCGTCGCGGAAGGCCCTTGTGTCGAATCCGGCCCGGTCGACTGCGCCGCTCGTCGGGCGCGGTGTGGCGACTTCAGACGAAGGATGTGGCGACATCGCCCAGGCCCTGATCGAACCGGCACACGATCTCGTCGCCCGCCTTGATCGGGAAGGCCCTGACGAACGAGCCGGTCAGGATCACCTGGCCGGGTTCGAAGGCGACGCCAAATCCGCCGAGCTTGTTGGCCAGCCAGGCCACGGCGGTGACGGGGTTGCCCAGTACCGCGGAAGCTTCACCTTCCTGCTCGACGTGGCCGTTCCGCAAGATCGAACCTTGGACCCGCCGGACGTCGATGGCCTCGAGGCGGCGTGGATTGGCCCCGAGGACGACGCCGCCGCAGGCGGCGAGGTCGGCCACGGTGTCGATGATGTTCATGCCCGGCGCCCGAGCGACCCTGAAGTCGACGATCTCGATGGCCGGAACAACGAAGTCGGTGGCTCGGATCACGTCCACCGGCAGGATGCCGGGCCCCTTCAGGGCGGATTTCATCACAAAGGCGATCTCGATCTCGATCATGGGATCGAAGAAGTTCGCCGCGGAGATCGGCGTGCCTTCGGGAAGGAACATGCCGTCGGTGACGGCGCTGAAGTCCGGCTCGTCCGAACCGGCCATCTCCTGCATCGGCTTGGAGGTCAGGCCGACCTTGTAGCCGGCGATCCGAGCGCCACCGGCCACGCGGCGCGCGACGAACGCCTCCTGGATGCGGTAGGCGTCCTCGACTTCGATCCCGGGGTAGGTCCGAGTCAGCAGGGGCAGGGGTGCGCGAGTGCGGTACGCCCCTTCGAGATCATCGACGATCCGCGTGCGGGTGATCTCATCGAGCATGGCGCGGTCCCGTCATCGACTTGCGGACCGCCTGAAGATCGGCCCGCCCCACCGCCGACAGGGCGGCGATGTCGGTGGTCGTCGAGACCATCTGGAAACCCTGTCCGAGCCGTCGCGGCGCCACGTCCGCGTTCGACAGCACGGCCATCTTCACGCCCGAACTGCGCGCTGCCGAGGCGACCTGCGCAATCGCCTCGTCGAACGCCGGCTGTCCGTCATTGTCCCCGGGCGGCAACCCGAGCGCGATTGACAGGTCGAACGGACCGACGAAGAGGGCGTCCACGCCCGGGGTATGTGCAATGGCGTCCACCTGTTCCAGGGCCTCCGCCGTCTCGATCATCGGAATGACCAGGACCTGAGAATTGGCGCTTTTGAAGTAGGCCGGACCGTCGCGGAGGCCGACGCGAACTGGGCCGAAGCTGCGACGGCCGGCGGGCGGGTACAGGCAGGCCTCGACCGCACGCTGGGCGTCCTGCGCCGTCTGGATCATCGGGATGACGACGCCCATCGCGCCCGCGTCCAGGAGGCGGCCGATGATGCCAGGCTCGTTCCATGGGACCCGCACGATCGGCGCGGCCCCCGCGAGATCGATCGCCCGGATCATGGCTAGTGCGGTCTCGAAGTCCATGCAGCCGTGCTGCATGTCCACCAGCACCCAGTCGTAGCCGGCACGGGCCAGAGCTTCGGCCGGCAGGGCGTCTGGGATCATGCACCAGGCGCCGAGAAGGACCTCCCCGGCCCACAGTCGTGATTTGAGGGTGTTTCCTGCCATAGCGCCCATCAGAACTGGCCGAGGGCGACGCGCCGCACCGCCTCGGAATCGGTGGGCTGATGACCGACGGCGTAGGCCGGCGCCGGGATTTCCACGACTGTGTTGCTCAACCGGCCGACGCCGGTGACCTCCACCTCCACCACATCGCCGATGGTCATGGGACGGGAGTTGGCCGGCGTTCCGGTCAGGACGATGTCGCCGGGCAGGAAGGTGATGTGCCGGGAGAGGTCGGCGAACAGGAAGTCGATCGGGAACGTCATGTCGCTGACCGGCCCGTCCTGGACGACCTTGCCGTTGATGTAGGTGCGGACGCTCTGCTCGCGGATATCGACGCCCCGGACGATTCCCGGCCCGACCGGGCAGAAGCCGTCCTGTCCCTTCACCCGCAGCATCGAGCCGGCGTCGGTGTCGCGGAAGTCCTGGGCGCCGACGTCGTTGGCCGGAGCGAACCCCGCCAAGCACTCCCAGACGTCCTCGCGGGCCACGTTCCGCATCGGCTTGCCGACGATGGCGGCGATCTCGCCCTCGTAGTTCAGGTACTGGCAGTCGGCGGGCCGGCACACGCTGCCCCGATGCGAGTTGAGCGCGGTGGTCGGTTTCTGGAAATAAGTGGGATTGACCAGCGGGGGCGCTTTGAATTCCACCCGGCGCGAATCGTAGTTGAGGTGGATGCAGATGATCTTTGTAGGCTCGCAGGGAGGCAGATAGTTGGCCTCCGCCTCGCCGACCTCGCGCCCGTCGCCGAGCACGAGGCGATCACCCTCCGAGCGGACCCACTTCGGGGTCCCCTCATGAAGAATTCGCCGCCATTCTTCCCTGGGTCCATCAAGCACGGACATCGCAGAGTTCCTTCCCTTGATTATCTGTCTGGTCGCGCCGGCGCGCGCGTGAGCGGTCAGGCCGGGACCATGAAGCCCTTCATCGAGCCGGGGACCGGCGCGTGGCCGAAGGCGTCGCCCTCGTAATATTCGGACTGGGCCTGGGCGGGCCGGCCGCCCCAGCCGATCTCGTTCATAAATCCCGACGGGTTCTTGAAGTAGAACGAGAACATCTGATCGTTCGCATGGCTGCCGGGCTGGATGATGATCGGCAGGCCGGCACGGACGACGAGGTCGTGGGCCAGGCCCACGTCGGCCATGTTCTCCACCTCGAACATGATGTGGTTGATGCGCTTCTCGCCGGGTCCGGCGAAGGCGAAGGTGTGCTGCCGCTCGTTGCAGTTCAGGAACATCAGCGGGACCGGCTGCGGCAGGCCGGGAAGGGGCATCTTGTACTCGATGCCGCCACGCATCCCGAGGAGCCGGTAGAATTCATAGGTCTTCCCGAGGCCGGCGGTCTGCGACTGCATGATGTGGCCGAGGCCGCCGAGGCCGGTCTTGAAGCGCCCGTGCATCGGGCGGCCTGGATGGAACGGCTTGTCGAACTGGACGTGGGGGCCGTGGAAGATTTCGATGGCGAAGCCGTTGGGGTCGGCCAGCATCATGACCTCGAGCACGTGCCGGGCCTCGGCCTCGGCTTGCGAGCCCAGCCGGAAGACGACGCCGGCCGCGTCGAGGCGCGAGGCCATGTCACGGAATTCGTCCTGTCCCGCGACGCGTAGGCCGGCGACGAGCAGATCGTCGGCGTCGTCACGGACCAGGGTGACCCGATGATGCCAGTAGTCCATCCGCAGGTAGCACTTGTCCGGCTCCAGGGACGGAACGACTTCCAGACCCAGCACCTGTGAGGCGAACGCCTTCCAAGCCTCGAGGTCGCTGACGCCAAGCGTCAGATAGCCAAGCTCAGTCACGCCGCCCATGTCAGCCTCCCTGCTGTCCGAACGATCCCTTGCGGACCGCGATGTTTTTGATGTCGCTGTAGAAATCGAAGCTCCAGGAGCCGCCCTCGCGGCCGATCCCGGAGTCGCGGCTGCCGCCGAACGGGGCGGCGAGGTCGCGAACGAAGAAGCAGTTGACCCACAGCGTGCCGGCCACGACCTGCGAGGCGATGCGCATGGCGCGGGCTTCATCGCGGCTGAACAGCACGCCGGCCAGCCCGTAATGTGTGTCGTTGGCGGCGGCGATCACCGCCGCCTCGTCCTCGAAGGTCTGCCAGGTCAGGACCGGGCCGAACACCTCGCGTTGGCTGATCTCCGATGCCGGGTCGACGTTCGCAAACAGGGTGGGCTGGAAGTAGAGCGGTCCGAAGTTGGCGGGGGATCCGCCCCACAGCGCCTCCGCGCCGGCTGCTTTCGCCCGCTCCACGAACCCGGCCACCCGGTCGAAGTGCTCCCGGGTGATGAGCGGCCCGACGCGCGTTGCGGGATCGCGCGGGTCACCCACGGCCATGTGAGCGACCGCCCCCCGAACCTTCTCGAGGAACGTCTTTTCGATCGACACCTCGACAAACACGCGGGTGCCTGCGAGGCACACTTGGCCGGCGTTCATATATTGGGCGGCGACGGTCTGTGCGGCGGCGTCGAGATCAGCGTCGGCGCAGACGATGAACGGGCTTTTGCCTCCCAGCTCAGCGCTCATGGGCGTGATCGAGCGGGCGGCCGCCTCGCCGATCAGCTTGGCCGTGTCGGTCGAGCCGGTGAAGCTGATCCGATCCACCTCGCCATGCTTGACGAGCGCGTCACCGGCGAGCTCGCCGATTCCCTGCACCACATTGAGGACGCCCGGGGGCAGGCCCGCGGCATGCGCCACCTCGGCCATCAGCGAACAGGTGAGGGGCGCCCATTCCGGCGGCTTCACCACCACGGTGTCCCCGGCCGCAAGCGCCGGCCCGACCTTCCACGTGGTCAGCATGAGCGGTGCGTTCCATGGCGTGATCAGCGCCGCCACTCCGGCAGGGTCGTAGCGGACGTGGTTGGTCACCTCCGTGCCTTCGATGACGTGACCCTGCAGGGTCGTCGCCCAGTCGGCGAAGAACTCGATGTTCTGGGCGGCCCGAGGGACCACCCGCATCAGGTTGCCGCCGAGCAGCGAGCCGTTGTCCATGGTCTCGACCGCGGCCAGCTCCTTGGCCCGGGCGCGCAGGCCCTCGGCGAACGCCTTCAGGATCGGCAGCCGACCCTCCGGCCCGAGCGCCGCCCAGGCGGGGAAGGCGCGCCGCGCCGCGTCCACCGCCTCATCGACCTCTGCCTTTCCGCCGCTGGCGATCTCGGCGAGGTGCGAACCGTCGATCGGAGAGGCGTCCTGGAACCGCTCCTTGGAGGGCACGCGGCGTCCGTCGATCCAGTGGTCGGTCGAGACCTCCACCCCGGCGATAAGGGCTGTGTTCTGGGCCACCGTCATCCTCCTTCATCGCCCCGCGGCGGGCTTTGGTGGTCAGCGGGCCGGGCGGCCCAACACTGACCATCTTCATTTCTGAGCATAGTCAGTTTACACTTCGATCCGGGCTCGTCAATTCCGTTGTGTCCGCGGGGCGCGGGCTCCGCGGCGCGATTGACAAGGGCGGCGACGCCCGGAATGCCTGGGGAGCCGAAGGGCGAAGAGGATGACGATGGACACGCGATCGAGCCGGGCAAACAAGCCGACGGGGCAGGGGGCTTCCCTCGGCCGCCGCGAGCGCAACAAGCTCGAGAAGCGCGCGCGGATCGTCGCGGCCGCCCGCCGACTGTTCGCGGAGAAGGGGTTCAACCAGACCACGACGCTGGAGCTCGCCGAGGCGGCCGATATCGGGACGGGGACGCTGTTTCTCTACGTCCGCTCCAAGGAGGATCTCCTCGTCCTCGTGTTCAAGGACGAGATGCTCGAGCGCGCCGTGGCCGCCTTCGATGGCCTGCCGAAGGACGCGCCGCTGCTCGACCAGCTGGTCCAGGCGTTCACGGCCATGATGGAGCACCACGCGCGCGACCGAGATCTCGCGCGGATCCTGCTCAAGGAGATCATGTTCCCGGTCAACGATGAGCCCAGCGGTGACGTTTCGGAACTGATGGAGGCGATCTTCGAGCGCCTTGGGCGGCTCCTGGAGCGCGACAAGGGGGGCGAGCTGCGGGCGGACTTCGATTCGCGCCTGGTCGCCGAGACCCTGTTCTCCAGCTACTACATGGACCTTCTCCAGTGGCTGCGGGCGCGCCACTCGAAGGCCTGGTTCCAGGAGACGCTCAGACGGCACCTGGCGGTGACGATCATGGGGCTCCGCCGGCCTGCACCCGTCTAGGGGCAGGCCGGCGGGCGACGCCGTCAGCCTATGCGCCCGCGGCCGCGAGCATGTCGGGCACCTGCGACCAGGGGCGCTCCATCTGGGCGAACATGTGGTCCAGGGCCATGTTGCGGGGTGCGCTCGCCAGGTAGAAGCGCTCGTAGAGCTCTACCCGCCCGCCCAGCGCTGAGCCCGCGAAGTCCCAGGCGGTACGGAACAGGGACGCTCGCTCGCGCGCGCTCATGCCGTTCGAGCCGGGCATGAACTCCTGGATCAGCGGCCCGATCTCGGGATGGTCCATCGCGTCATGGGTCGGCGTCGCCAGCAGGTTGTGGGAGCCGATCGTCTTGATGATCTCGTTGGCGCGGACCATCCAGCCGGGCATCTGAGCCCGCAGGGCGCGGAGCGGCCGGTCGTCGCAGAAGAAGGCGCCGTTGCCCCAGTCGCGCGCGTCCGCTTCGGCGGCCCTGACCCCGGAGCGGGTCAGGCAGGCATAGCCCCAGAGCTCGCCCAGCATGGCCGCGGTGTCCGGGCGCTTGTCGGAGTTGGTGGCCTTGGCCATCCGGGCGCAGAGCTCATAGGCGAACTCCAGCTTCACCGCAGCGCGGATGCAGGTCTGCTGCATGATGTTGGCGGCCCAGCCGCCGCGCATCAGGCCGTTGTAGACGTCGAGATCGCCGTCGATGAACACCCGCTCCAGCGGGATCTCCACGTCGTCGAAGATCATGAAGGCGTCCTGCTCGTCGAAGCGGCTGGAGAACGGCCGGTCGGCGACGCTGGCGCTGACGCCGTAGTGGTCGCGGCAGAGGGTGTGCAGCCCCTTCGCCCCCATCGGGATTGAGAACGACAGCAGGGTGGCCGGGTCGGCGTTCGGCGGCTGCGGCTGGCCCGGATAGACGAACAGCTCATCCGCGAACGGACCGAGGGTGGCGAGGATCTTGGCCCCGCGGACGATGATGCTGTCCTTGGTCCTGCGGACCACCCGCAGCGCCAGCTTGCCGTTCACGCCTTCGAGGTCGGGTAGCGACTTGTCGACCACCGGATGGATGATGGTGTGGGTGAGGGACAGGTCGTTCTCGACGACCTCGCGGTAGAAGCGGCCAAGGCGCTCGGCCCCGGTGGCGTCGCCCTTGGCCGAGAAGATGTCGCTGCGGGCCATGAACCCGGCGAGGGTCACGTTCACATAGTCCGGCGTGCGGCCGAGCATGCCGCAGGAATAGGTCGCGAAGGACTCGAACGCGGCGTGGCGACGTCTGAGGTCCTCGCCGGTTTTCGGGACGATGAGGCTGGCGCTCATCGGCTTGCCTGTTTCAGGATCGTCGACCAGGCAGGCCTCGGCGTGGCTGTTCTGCCAGTCGAAGTAGCCGGCCATCCCGCCCAGCGAGCCCGCGAAGACCGGGTGGGTGCAGACATCGGCCTTCTCGGCCCCGAGCCACACCGCTCGCTCGTCGGCCAGACCGGCCAGATATTCTTTGCCTGTACGCGCCGTCATCGTTCCTCCTCTCCCGCTCGCGCGGGCTATGCGCTGGCCCGCTGACGCTACGCCGCGGGCTTTATGCGAGTATGATCATTTATGAGGATAGTCAGAAAAGTGCGCATGGCAAGGGCGTAGCGCGCGATAGGCAAGGAAGGTCCTCTGCGAGGCGCCGGTTTCATTGTCTTGAAAGGGAGGGCCGAGACGGCGTCGCCTCAGGCGGTCTCGATGGCTCCCGGAGCAGGACTCGAACCTGCGACAAGTCGGTTAACAGCCGACTGCTCTACCAACTGAGCTATCCGGGATCAGGCCGTCGAGGGCCGGGCATATACGCGTGCCCGGGCGGGGGCGCAAGCGCTCGTGATCGCGCTGTCCACAGGGGCCGGACCTGCGGGCGAAAAAAGAGCCCGGCGCAAGCGCCGGGCTAAATAAAGTCGGTGATGGTGGGGTGTCTTCAAGGAAGACGCCGACAGGGTGAATCTTCGCGGTTAATCGGTGGTTAACGGAGGTAAGCGCCTCAAATGACTCATTAATCACGGCGGCCGGCGCGCCTCTTGGGCGAATCGATGCGATTCCAAGGTCGCCCTGCGAGAGACCCTTTGTCGCCCCGGATTGGAGCGGCGAGGGCTTTGGGCTAGTCGATGCGGATCGTCTCCGCGTCACGAATCGAGGCTCGTCCGATGCGCATCCACTTCACCGGGATCGCCGGCGCCGGCATGAGCGCCGTGGCCCTGATGATGCGTGACGCGGGCCACGAGGTGTCGGGCTCCGACGCGGACGCGTTCCCGCCGCTGTCGACCTATGTGGAGAGCCTGGGCTTTCCTTTCTTCCGCAGCTTCGCCGCCGAGAACCTGCCCGAGGGGCTCGACCTCCTGGTGCTGGGCGCCAGCGCCAAGCTCGGCGGCGCCGACAATCCCGAGGTCGCCGCGGCCAAGGCGCGGGGCGTGCGGATCACCACCTTCCCGGAGCTGGTGGGGGAGGCGACGGCGGCTCGGCTCAACACCGTGGTCGCCGGCTCCTTCGGCAAGTCCACCTGCACCGCCCTGATGGCTCACGTGCTGCGCGAGAGCGGCGTCGACGCGGGATGGATGATCGGCGCCATCTCGCCCTCGCTGCCGGCCACCGGCCACTGGGGGAGCGCGCCCGAGGTCGTCCTCGAGGGCGACGAGTACATCGTCGGGCCCAACGATCGCCGCTCGAAGTTCGTGCTCTACCACCCGCGCGATGTGCTGCTGACCTCGCTGATCCACGACCACGTCAACGTCTTCCCGACCTTCGCCGACTACGAGGCGCCGTTCCGCGAGCTGCTGCGCCTCCTGCCGGGCGAGGGGCTGCTGACGGTCCGTGAGCATCCGGCGACCCGCGCCATCGTCGGCGAGGCCGCCTGCCGGATCGTCTGGTACGACACCCGGCGCTGCCCGGAATCTCACGACGTCTGGTGGTCCGACGAGGTGGTGTTCGGCGAGACCAGCCGCTTCACCCTGGTCAGCCCGGCAGGGCGGCGCATTCCCCTCGCCACGACCCTGCTGGGCGAACACAACATCGAGAACATCGTCGGCGTCTCCGCCTACCTGCTGGAGCGGGGGCTCGTCACCGAGGAGCAACTGGCCCGCGCGGTCGCCTCGTTCGGCGGCATCCGCCGTCGCCTCGACCGGCTGACGACCCGCTCGGCGATCCCGGTGATCGAGGGCTTCGGCTCGTCCTACGAGAAGGCGCGCTCGGCCATCGAGGCCATGCTGCTGCACTATCCGGACCGGCCGCTCACCGTCGTTTTCGAGCCGCACACCTTCTCCTGGCGCAGCCGTGACGCGCTCGCCTGGTACGACACGGTGTTCGCCGGCGCCGCCCGCGTGCTCATGGTTCCGCCGCCGACCCACGGGGCCGAGAGTCATCACCAGTCGACCCACGATGAGATCCTGCAGCGCACCCGCGCGGCCGGCGTCTCCGTGCAGGGCGTCGCGCGCGCCGACCAGGCGATCGGCGCGCTCTCGGCGCTCAGCGGCGACGAGGTGGTGCTGCTGCTGTCCTCAGGGCCCCTGATGGGCCTCCCCGACAGCCTGCCGCCGGTGTTCGACCGGCTATACGGGGAGAGCGCCGCGGCCTAGGGCCGCGCCGGGATGGGCTGCACATAGTCGTCGGCGATCCCCTGGTCGTCGCGCTGCGTGGCCGCGCGCTCGGCGTCGGTCGGGCGGTCGGACTTGCGGTAATCGACGTCGTCCCAGGTCAGGCCCGCCATCTCCTTACGGCGAGGCCCGAGGTAGCCGAACAGATAGGCGGCCACCTTGCGCATCTGGATCTCCTCCGAGCCCTCGGTGATCCGGTAGCGGCGGTGGTGGCGGTAGATGTGCTCGAAGGGCTTGTGACGCGAATAGCCGATGCCGCCGTGCACCTGCATGGCCCGGTCCGCCGCTTCGCAGACGAGCCGGTTGCCCCAGTAGTTGCACATGGAGACCTTGTCCGAGATCGTCCGCTCGATCTCCTTGTGGTCCATGCGGTCCATCTCCCAGGCGGTCTTGCGGATCAGCAGGCGGAGCATCTCGGCCTGGGTGGCGAGCTCCACCAGCGGCCACTGGATCGCCTGGTTCTCGGCCAGGGCCTTGCCGAACGGCTTGCGCATCCGGGCGTACTTCACGCTCTCGTTGATGCAGTAGACCGCCGCGCCCAGCGAGGAGGCGGCCTGGCGGATGCGGTTCTGGTGGACGAAGCTCTGGCCGATGGCCAGGCCGTTGCCGATCTCGCCCCAGTAGGCGTCCTCGGGCACCCAGACCTCCGTCAGGCTCACGCGCGGGTGGTCCGTGGGCATGTTGAAGGTCCAGAGGTACTCCTCCACCTTCACCCCGGGCGTCTCGGCCGGCACGATGAAGCAGGTGATGCCGCTGGCGTCGCCGTCCTTCCCGCTGGTGCGGGCAAAGACCATGATGTGCGTCGCCACGTGCATGCCCGTGGTCCACATCTTTTCGCCGCGGATCAGCCAGCCGGGCTGGCCGTCCTTGTCCTGGCGGACGGCGGTGGTCTCCATGAAGGTGGCGTCGGAGCCGTGATAGGGCTCGGTCAGGCCGAAGCCGGTCCGGAGCTTCCCGGAGAGCAGCTGGTCCGCGTAGCGCTCATACTGGGAGTTGGTCGCGAACTCCTTGAACAGCAGGATGAAGGGGTTGTTGCCGACGATCGAGTGCTCGTTCTGCAGGTCGTTGTGCAGGCCCAGGCCTTTGGCCGCCAGGTGCTCGCGGATCACCGCCAGGTCGAGCTGGCTGCCGCCCTTGCCGCCGAGTTCGGTCGGCCAGCCGTAGCGCAGGTGCCCGGCCGCGTCGGCGCGGCGACGGGCCTCGGCCAGCAGCTCCTCCCATTCCTTCTTGGGCAGGCCGCCCTTTTCCCAGTCGGTGCGCTCGTATTCGCGCCGGTGGTCGAAGAAGCGGATGTTGTCGTCCTGCTGCTCGAGCGGCTTGATCTCCGCCTCGATGAAACGGTCCAGCTCGGCCAGGTACTCGACGAGGTGGGGCGGCAGTTCGAAATCCATGGTTCGTTTCCTTACGGGGCCGCTTTTGTGCGCGGCTCTGACCTTGCGTGAGTGGTTTACAAGCGGGGCCGGCGCCCCCCAGATCGGCCCCAGGATAAACCAGCCTGAAGGTTCCGTACGGTCATGACCGTGGACGTCCCAGCCGCGCTCCAGAAGCTCGCGGTCCGCCTCTCCGGGGAGGGTGCGCGCGCGGTGGAGGCCCAGCGCCTGTCCGGCGGCGCCAGCATGGAGACCTGGGCCTTCGCCATCGAGGGGCCGAAGGGCCGCGAGGAGATGATCCTGCGGCGCCGCTCGGGGCCCTACGATGCGGAGACCTCGCGCTCCACGAGCCTGGCGGCCGAGGCGGCCCTGATCCGCGCCGTCCGGGCCAAAGACGCCCCGGCTCCGCCGCTCGTCCACCTGTGCGATGAACAGGACGGCCTCGGCGAGGCCCACGTCACCCGCCGGGTGGCCGGCGAGACACTCGGGCGCAAGATCAACACCGACGCCCGCTTCGACGGCGTGCGTCCGCTGCTCGCCCGCCAGTGCGGCGAGGTGCTGGCCAGGATCCACAGCGTCGAGCCGCCCGCCGAGGCCGGGCTGAAGTTCGCCGACGCCGCCGTCGAGCTCGATCGGTACGAGGAGATCTACCGTGTCTCCGGGGCCGAGCGGCCGGTGCTCGAGCTCGCCTTCCGTCACCTTCGCGACCACGTCCCCGCGCCGCGCGCGCCGGTGCTGCTGCACGGCGACTTCCGGAACGGGAACCTGATGATCGACCCGGAGAAGGGGCTCGCCGCCGTTCTCGACTGGGAGCTCTGCCACATCGGCGATCCGGCCGAGGACCTGGGCTGGATCTGCGTCAACTCCTGGCGGTTCGGCCGCCCCGACCGACCGGTCGGCGGCTTCGGCGAGTACGAGGACCTGCTGGCCGGCTACGAGGCCGCCGGCGGTGTGCCCATCCCCCTGGAGCGCGTGCGTTTCTGGCAGGCGCTGGGCAGCCTGAAGTGGGGCGTTATGTGCCTGACCATGTACATGAGCTGGCAGAGCGGGGCGACGAACTCGGTGGAGCGGCCGATGATCGGCCGCCGCGTCTCCGAGACCGAGATCGACCTCGTCAACATCCTGGAGGCGGGCCTGTGATCACCCACCCGAAGCCCGAGGAACTGGCCGAGGCCGTCGGCCGCTGGATCGACGAGATCCGGCCCCAGCTCGACCCGCGCAACCAGTTCCTGGCCCGCGTCGCCGCCAACGCCATCGCCGCCGTCGCGCGCGAGCTGAAGCTGGGCGACGAGGCCAAGGCCGCCGCCGTCCAGCGCCTGGAGCCGATCCTCGGCCACGGCGGCACATTCGAGGCGCTGAACTGGGAGCTCTGCGAGAAGCTGCGCGCCGGCGAGATGAACGCCCAGACGCCGGGACTGCTGCCCGCCCTGCGCGCCAACGTCCTGGACCAGCTCGCCATCGACCAGCCGAGCTACAAGCACGAAGGACTATAGATCCTCCCCTCCAGGGGGAGGTGGCCCGGAGGGCCGGAGGGGGTTGAAGTCCACGAACATCAAAGGCCCTGCCTCTCAACGCCTTAGTCGCTTCGCGACAGCTCCCCCTCAAGGGGAGCATCGCCGATCACGCCGCCTCCAGCACCCGGATGATCTCGCCCTCGCGCTCGTTCCACAGGATCGAGACGTTGGCGGCGCGCGCGGTCAGCTCGCCGAGGGCCGCGCGGATCTCCTTGTCCCTCAGGCGGCGTTGCGACAGCCGAAGCAGGGTGCGGCCGGCGCCCTGGTCCTGCTCCTCGTCGTGGAAGCGCAGCACCGCGTCGACCACGGCGGCGGGAAGAGCCGGGCGCTCCAGCTGCGGCAGGGCGCGGGCGGGGCGGCGGTAGGCGGGGCGGAAGGGACGGTAGGAAGCCATCGGTCCGAACTCCGTTGCGGGATGTCGATGGCTAGGGTTTGATCGGCTGGCGCGACAGAATCGGACGTACCTTAGATGAGGCACGAAAAGGCCGGCCGCCTGCTGGAGCTGGCGCGGATGCTCGCCAGCACGGCCGAGGGCCTCACCCTCGATGAGATCGCGCAGCGGCTGGGCGTCGGCCGCCGCACCGCCGAGCGCATGCGCGACGCCGTCCGCGAGGTCTTCCCGCAGATGGAGGAGGTGGAGGATCCGCCGACCCGGCGCTTCCGCATCCCGGCCGGGCTCGACGGGCTCTTCCAGGCGCCGACGGCCGAGGAGCTGGCGGCCCTCGCCACCGCGGCCGAGACCTTCGCGGCCCAGGGCGCCTCGGCGCGCGCCCAGGCTCTGAAATCCCTGGAGCAGAAGGTGCTGTCCGCGACCCGCGCCGCGGCGCGGCGCCGCCTGGCGCCCGATCTGGAGGCGCTGCTCCAGGCCGAGACCATCGCGGTGCAGGCCGGTCCGAGGCCGTTCGAGGACGAGACGGTCCT
This sequence comes from Phenylobacterium soli, assembly GCF_003254475.1. Classification (NCBI taxonomy): domain Bacteria; kingdom Pseudomonadati; phylum Pseudomonadota; class Alphaproteobacteria; order Caulobacterales; family Caulobacteraceae; genus Phenylobacterium; species Phenylobacterium soli. The sequence goes on along the minus strand of NZ_QFYQ01000001.1, from coordinate 2,963,806 downwards.
CTCGGCCGTGCGCGAGGCCCTGAAGGCGGCGGCCACGCTCACGTTCCGCTACGAGGGCGGCTCCCAGCCGGGGCGGGTGCGCGAGGTCGCGCCCTACGGCATCCTGTTCGGCCGGGCGAACTACCTGGTCGCGGCCGAGGGCGAGGGCAAGCCACGCAACTGGCGCCTCGACCGGATCAAGGACCCGGACGTCACGGACAGGCCTGCGCGCCGCGATCCTGCCTTCTCGCTGCAGGACTACGCCGACGAGAGCTTCGGCATCTATCAGGACGACACCCAGGACGTGGTGCTCCGCATCCTGCCGGCCTCGGCGGAGGGGGCGTTGCGCTGGCGCTTCCATTCCGACCAGAGCCTCGAGCAGCAGACGGACGGGTCGGTGATCGTCCGCTTCCGCGCGTCGGGCATGCGGGAACTCGCCTGGCACCTCTTCACCTGGGGCGACCAGGTGCAGGTGGTGGCGCCGCAGGTCCTGAAGGACACGCTCGTCGAGCAGATCGAGCTGGCCCGCAAGGCGCATACGTCCGGATCTGACGCATAGGGCCGATACGCCTCGTCCCGTGAACGAGGAGAGCCCCATGACCATCGCCTGCGACTACGCCGCCGTCTTCGAACTCGACGTCCGCCCGCGCCGCAACGCGCTTCGCCGCGCCGCCGCCCTGGCGGTCTGGACCGGCCTGTTCCTGGTCCGCCCGAAGCTGGCGCTCGCCATCTGGCGCGAGGCGCGCGGCGCCTAGCGGTGGTGCGCCGTCACCGATTTCAGGACTTCGCCCGAGACCTTGTCGCTGACCCCGCGCGAGATGTCGCCGAGGCTCAGCATGCCGACCAGGGCTCCGTCGCGGTCCATGACCGGCAGGCGGCGGATCTTCTGGCCTTCCATCACGCCGAGGGCGTCCGAGATGTCGTCGCCCGCCAGGCAGCAGATCGCGCCCCTGGTCATCACGTCGCGGGCCCTGAGAGTCGCGACATCTAGGCCGTCGCACAGCGCCCGGCAGGCGAGGTCGCGGTCGGTGATCATGCCGACGAGCTCGCCGTCCGACTTCACCGGGATCGCCCCCACGTCTTCCTGTTTCATCGTGCGCGCCACGTCGCGGATCGGGGTGTCCGGCTCCACGCAGATGACGCCCGGATGCATGGCGTCCTTGACCTTCATGGCTGGCTCCTTTTCGGTCTGATCCGCCGCGAGGCTGGACCGGCGGGGGATGTCCACCTTGACGCGGATCAATCCCGCCGGGCCATCGCCTCCGGCCTTGAGCTTCGCCCCCGAACCAGCGTCAATCGGGCCTCATGCGTTCCATCGCCATCATCCTCGCGGGAGTCTTCCTCATGGCCGCGGCGTCCCAGCCTTCCCGCACGCCCAGCGACGCCGCCCTGGAGGAGATCGAGGGCGCCGAGGCGATCGCCTGGGCCAAGGCGGAGAACGCCGCCTCCTTGCCGCGCCTGCAGTCCGACCCGCGCTACGCGGCCTTGCACGACGAGGCGCTCAAGATCGTCACCGCGAAGGATCGCATCCCCAACGTCGCCTTCGCCGGCGACGGGGCGCTGCGCGACTTCTGGCAGGACCAGGACCACGTCCAGGGGCTCTGGCGCACCATTTCGCCGGAGAGCTACCGGAGCGCCGCGCCAGAGTGGCGCACCCTGCTCGACGTCGACGCCCTGGCCAAGGCGGAGGGCGTGACCTGGGTGTTCGGCGGCGCCACCTGCCTCGCGCCCGACGACCGCTACTGCCTGATCCGGCTCTCCAACGGCGGCAAGGACGCGGCGGTGGTGCGCGAGTTCGACGCCGTCGAGCGCCGCTTCGTGGACGGCGGCTTCCAGCTGCCCGAGGCCAAGCCGAACGTCGACTGGGTGGATCGCGACACGCTCGTCGTCGCCACCGAGTGGAGCAAGGGCGAGGTCACCGAGAGCGGCTATCCCTATGTCGTGAAGCTGCTCAAGCGCGGCGAGCCGCTGGACGCCGCCCGCGAGGTCTATCGCGGCCAGGTCAAGGACGTCGCCGTCTCGCCCGTTGTGCTGCGCGACCCCGACGGGACCGCGCGCGCCGTCCTGATCGAGCGCGCCCTCGACTTCTTCAACACCGAGCACCTGATCCTCACGGATGGCGGCGCGGTGAAGACCGGCCTGCCGACCCGCTCCACCGTGCAGGCCTATGTGGCGGGCCGGGTGATCCTGACGCTGGAGCAGGACTGGCCGGAGGCCGGCTTCCAGGAGGGCGACCTGCTGAGCCTTGATCTTGTGGCCCTCCAGGCCGACCCGGCTCATCCCAAGCCCTCGCTCGTCCTTCGCCCCACGCCGAGCCAGTCCGTGGAGCAGGTGGCCTCGACGCGCGACCGGCTGGTGGTCGCCCTCTATGACAATGTAAAGGGCCAGGTCCTCTCCTTCGCGCCGGGCGAGACGGGCTGGACCGCCACGCGCCTCGACCTGCCGAAGGATTCCTCGATCCACATCGCCTCGGCTTCGGAGCACGACAACCGGCTGATCCTGTCGGTGACCGGCTTCCTCTCCCCGTCCACCCAGTGGCTGGCGGACGCGACGGGCGGCGAGCCGGTCAAGCTCAAGAGCCTGCCCGCGCGCTTCGACGCTTCGAAGGATGTGGTGGAGCAGCACTGGGCCACGTCGAAGGACGGTACGAAGGTCCCGTATTTCGTCGTCCGGCCCAAGGACCTGAAGCTCGACGGCCAGGCGCCGACGCTGCTCTACGCCTACGGCGGCTTCCAGGTCTCGATGACGCCGGCCTACGCCGCCACCGTCGGGAAGCTCTGGCTGGAGCGGGGCGGGGTCTATGTGGTCGCCAACATTCGCGGCGGTGGCGAGTTCGGGCCGCGCTGGCACAACGCCGGCCTGAAGCTCAACCGCATGCGGGTCTATGACGACTTCTTCGCGGTCAGCCAGGACCTCATCCACCGGGAGATCACCAGCCCGCGGCGTCTCGGCATCATGGGCGGCTCCAACGGCGGCCTGTTGATGGGCGTGGCCCTCACCAAGCGCCCGGAGCTCTATCGCGCCGTGGTCATCCAGGTGCCGCTGTTTGACATGATCAACTACACGCGCATCGGCGCCGGAGCCTCGTGGGTCGGCGAGTATGGCGACCCGGCCAATCCCGAGGAGCGCAGGGTCATCGAGGGCTATTCGCCGCTGCAGAACCTCAAGGCTGGCCAGCCCTATCCGCGGGTCTATATCGAGACCTCGACCAAGGACGACCGGGTCCATCCGGCCCATGCCCGCAAGGCCGCCGCGCGCTTGAAGGCGCTCGGCTACGACTATCTCTATTACGAGAACATGGAGGGCGGACACGCCGCGGCGGCCAACCTCAACGAGACCGCCCTGCGACTGGCGCTGGAATACACCTACCTGTCGCAACAGCTGATGGACTGACGGCTCAGGCCTTGGTCACGGCGTAGGCGTCGAGGGTCCGGCGCCGCGCCTCGGCATGGTCGACAATCGGCCGGGGGTAGGTGTCGCCGAGGCGCACGCCGGCGGCGGCCAGGTCCGCCGCGCCCGCGGTCCAGGGCGCGTGGATGGCCCGCGTCGGCAGCTTCGCCAGCTCGGGGATCCAGCGCCTCACGTAGTCGCCGTCCGGGTCGAAGGTCTCGCCCTGAGTCACTGGATTGAAGATGCGGAACCAGGGCGAGGCGTCGGCGCCGGACCCGGCCACCCACTGCCAGCTGGCCGCATTGTTCGCGAGATCGGCGTCCACCAGGGTGTCCCAGAACCAGGCCTCGCCCTCGCGCCAGTCGATGAGCAGGTCCTTGATGAGGAGGGAGGCGACGATCATCCGCACCCGGTTGTGCATCCAGCCGGTCGCCCACAGCTCGCGCATGCCGGCGTCGACGATCGGATAGCCGGTCCTACCGCGCCGCCAGGCCTCCAGGCCGGCACGGTCGTGTCGCCAGCCGACCCGGTCATACTCCGGCTTCAGCGCCTTCGTCGGCAGGTCCGGGAAGTGGAACAGCAGATGGGCGCTGAACTCACGCCACGCGAGCTCCGACAGGAAGGTGTCGACGCCCGCCGAGAACGGCTCGCCCGTCCTGGCCATTCCCGCCGTCGTCACGGCCCGCCAGACCGCCCAGGGGCTGATCTCGCCGAAGTGCAGGTGAGGGGAGAGCCGCGAGGTTCCGGACCGATCGGGGCGATTGCGCATGTCGCCATACTCGAAGACCGCGCCCGCGAGGAACGCCTTGAGCCGGGCCCGCGCGCCGGCCTCGCCCGGCGTCCAGGTTTCGCGCAGTCCGCCCGCCCAATCGGGGCGGGTCGGCAGGAGATCCCAGTCCGCCAGCCGCTCGCTCGGCGCGCCCGCGATGTCGATCCGCTCCGGCGGCCGCGAGGCGCCCACCGGCTCGGCCTGGGCGCGCAGGGCCCGCCAGAAGGGCGTGAATACGCGATAGGGCTCGCCCTGGCGGTTCAGGAAGTGTCCCGGCTCGGTCAGCAGCGAGCCGTTGAACGAGATCGCGGCGATTCCGCTCTGGCGCAGCGACATCATCAGCCGTGCGTCGCGGGCGACGGCCCAGGGCTCGTAGCACCGGTTCCAGAGAACCGCGCTGACGCCCGCGGTTCGGGCCAGATCGCCGACAACCCGTTCGGCCGACCCGCGGCGAAGGGCGAGGCCGCGTCCGCCCGAGCGCGCCTTCAGGTCGGCGTCAAGAGCCGTCAGGGAGCCGTGCAGCCACCACCGCGAGGCGGCGCCGGGCGCCCAGCATCCGGCGTCCTCGTCGTCCAATACATACAAGGGCAGGATCGGTTCGCCGGTCGCGATCGCCTGGGCCAGGGCCGGATTGTCGGCCAGCCGCAGGTCGCGCCGAAACCACACCAGGACGGTCACGTAAGGGGTCTCTCGAAGCTGCTGTCAGCCGGATACGCTCGCGCCCGGCGTTCGGATCAGCCTCGGCTAGACGAACCGCACGATCAGCCAGGCCACCACCGTCGTGACCGCCACGCCCACCAGGAAACCGCGGAAGAACGCGCCGTTGCGTTCCCACCAGAGGCGCTGAGCGCGCATCCGTTGGGCCCGATCCATGCGGCGGGGGGACATCGGCAACTTACGCCGGCGAGACTGAAGGGTGACGGCGGACGATCTCGTCGTGCAGCCGATAGAGGTGCTGGCGGGCGCTGCGGCGCGACAGGGCGATCTGGTCGCGCACGTGACGAACGGCGCCGGCCGGCCCGAAGCGGGCCTCCAGGTCATCGGCCTCTTCGGAAAGGGCGAGGCCGGCCTTCAGCTTGAACGGATTGAGGATCATCGACTCGGAACTGGCTTTCCCACGAAGGGGCCTTGAGCATCACCACATCACGGTTAACCAGATGTGACTTCCGGCGCTCAGGCTTCCTGGCGCGGCGCCGGCGATGCGGCCAGGGCGCGGGCCGCCCAGGCGAGGTTGCGGGCGGCGTTGCGGCCGACCTTGTCCGAGTAGTCGTGGGCCTGCGCGGTCTCCGTGTAATCCGGACCGGGGCCGGGCCCCAGGTGCCAATAGGTCCACGATTGGCCAGGCACCGTGAAGCCCACGTCGATGAGCGCCTGGCTGACGGTGCCGACGATGTGGTGCGCCCCGTCTTCGTTGCCGGTCACCACGACGCCGGCGACCTTGCCCATCGCGAGGGTGTGGCCCTGGTCGTCCATCTCGCTGAAGAAGGCGTCCATCCGCTCCAGCGCCCGCTTGGCGACGCTGGACATCTGGCCGAGCCAGGTAGGGGTGGCGATCACCAGGATGTCGCAGGCCGCGATCTTGGCGCGAACCCCCGGCCAAGCGTCGCCGTCCCCCTCGTCCGACTTCACTCCAGGCTTGATGTCGAGGTCGACGAGCCGGACGAGCTCGCAATCGATGCCGTCCTTGGCCCATTCGCCCATCAGCACCCGGGCGAGCGCTTCGGTGTTCGAGGTTTCCGGCGAGGCCTTGAGGGTGCAGTTGAGGATCAGCGCCTTCATCGTCCGTAGATCCTGTCCAGGGTTCGAGCCACCTCGACCAGCCGCTCGGCCGCGGGATCGAAGCCTTCACCGGCGGCGAGGCGGCGCGCCCAGTCGGCCGCCGCACGACCGCCCCAGGCGTCGGGCGGGGACGCGAGGGTCTTGCTCGCGGTGCCGTGGTAGCGCTCGGCCGTGAAGTCGTAAAACGAGCCGCCGACATTGCGCAGGGCCGCGCCGCCGTCCGTGCCGTAGAAGGCTGCCGAAATCTCCGCGTCGCGCCCGGCGTGCAGCCGCCAGGAACAGGCAAGCCGGACGGAGGTCCCGCCCTCCAGTTGGAGGAGGGCGCTCGCATAGTCCTCCACCCGGTCGGGCCGCGCAGAGAGCGGCTCGCCGCCCGCCAGCAACTGGGCCTGCACGTCGGTGACCGCCGGGAAGCCGAGGGTCCAGAGCGTCAGGTCCACCAGGTGGACGCCCAGATCCATGACGCAGCCGCCACCCGAGAGCGCCGGGTCATAGAACCATGGCTTGTCCGGGCCGTAGGCGTTGTGGAACACGAGGTCGACGGCATAGACGCGCCCAAGGCCGCCGGCCTCCACGATCTCGCGGATCGCGCGCATGCCCTCGGTGAAGCGGTAGGAGAGGTCGACGCACAGCAGCCGGTCGGCCCGGCGCGCAGCGTCCACCACCGCCTTCGCCTCCGCAGCCGTGCGGCCGAGCGGCTTCTGGCAGAAGACCGCTGCGCCGGCCTCGAGGGCGGCGATCGCCTGCTCGGCGTGCAGGGCGCTGGGGGTGGCGATGACCACGCCGTCGACACCGGCGGCCAGCAGGTCGTCCAGCGAGCCGGCGAGCTGGGCTTGCGGCGCCAGCTTCAGCGCCTCGGCGCACATCTCGGGCGAGGCGTCCGCCACCGCCGCGGCCTGGCAGGCGCCTTCGGCCAGGATCGCCTCCATGCGGTGGCGGCCGATCCAGCCGACTCCAAGGAAGCCGAGCCGAGGCTTCGTCTCGGTTCCGGCCGCCGCCGGCGCCAGGGTCTCGCTCATGGGTAGGTGACCAGGGCCTTGAGAAAGCCGTCTGGCCGGTCTCGGGTGGCGTCGAGCGCCGCGTCCAGCTCCTCGAGCGGGTAGACGTGCGTGTAGAGGCTGGAGGGGTCGAGCCGGCCGGCGGCAACTGCCGCCACCGCCTCGCGAATGCCCTGCATGTAGAGCTCGGGATCGCGCTCGTGGGCGTTGATCACGTCCAGGCCGCGCCAGTTCCAGAGCTGCATGTTGACCTGTCGCGCCCCGTCCTGGTGGTAGCCGGCAATCACCAGCCGGCCGCGCTCGCCGGTCAGTTCGCCGGCGAGGTCCAGCGGCCATTGCTTGCCGACCGCCTCGATCACGCGCTCGCAGAAGCGGCCCTCGGTCAGGTCCTTCACCGTCTCGATGATCTTCCAGTGATCGTCCATGGCGACGAGCTCGTCGGCGCCCATCCGCGCGGCGACGTCGAGGGAGAAGGGCCGGCGCGAGACCGCGATGATCCTCGCCCCGGCGTCCTTGGCGAGCCGCGTCAGGAGGGCGCCCAGGAACCCGACGCCGACCACGGCGACGGTTTGGCCGGGCCGGATCTCGGCGCGGCGGAAGATGTTCATGGCGCAGCCGAGCGGCTCGCCCGGGAAGGGCTCGCCAGCCAGGCTCGCCGGCAGCCGCACGCAGGCGCTCTCCTCGGCTAGGTCGTATTCGGCGTAGGCGGCGTAGGAGAGGGCGGCCACCCGGTCGTCGACCTTCAGCCCGCTGACGCCCTCGCCGACCGCGTCCACAACACCCCACCCTTCATGGCCGAGTGCGCCGGGCTTGGTCGGGAACTCCATCCACTCGGGCCCGGCCCAGGGGGTCAGGTTCGAGGCGCAGACCCCGCAGCCTTCCAGCTTCAGGCGCACCTGGCCCGGCCCCGGCTCGGGCCGGGTCACCTCTTCCAGGCGAATCTGGCCGGGCCCCGCCAGGACGGCGGCCCGCATCTTCTGGCCAGCGGCCACGGCCACGCTCATGCGGTCATCCCCCAAGTCGGCTTCGAAGATGATGAAGTCGCTCAGGCGAAGCTTTGTTCCCGGGCGGCGGGGCCACAGGCGGGAGAGGTGGAATTGATTGGAAAGTGTGGAGGCCTGAGCCGGAATCGAACCGGCGTGCACGGATTTGCAGTCCGCTGCGTAACCACTCCGCCATCAGGCCGTTCGCGGGCGCCGCGCCAGAGGGGGCGCCCGGGAGAGGGGCGGATCGCTAACAGAAGCGAACGTCTGCGGCAACGACTCTTGCCAACAGACTCTGGCCAGTAGACGAGGCGTCCGATTGCCTTGCCTCTCCGGCGCGCTATAAGCCGCACGCCCGCTCGCGGCCCCGAAGGTTCACGACTCGCGTTCAAGAGGATTCCCGATGGCCGACTACGCCGCCGCCCGTGAGAACATGGTCGAGAGCCAGGTGCGCACCCAGGATGTCACCGATGTGCGCATCCATGACGCCATGCGCGTCCTGCCGCGCGAGAGCTTCGTGCCGGCGGGCAAGGCCTACCTCGCCTATGCCGACATCGAGGTGGAGCACGCGCCAGGCCGCGTCCTTCTCAAGCCGCGCGACGTGGCCAAGCTGCTGCAGGTGGTCCGCCCGATGCCGGGCGAGACGGCGCTGGCGATCGCCGCGCCCTACGCCGCTGCGGTTCTCGAGCAGCTCGGCCTCGCCGTCACCCGCTGCGACGGCGATGACCTGAGGGCGGTTCCGGCCGGTCCGTTCGACGTCATCCTGGTGGAAGGCGCGGTGGGCAAGGCGCCGGCCTCGTGGCTCAACGCCCTGGCGCTCGGCGGCCGGCTGGGCGTGATCGAGCGGGACGGCCCGGTGGGCAAGGCCTGCGTCTACGTGAAGGCGGAGGACGGCGTCGGCCGTCGCGAGCTTTTCGACGCTACGCCCGCGGTTCTTGCCGGCCTTGAAATCCAGCACGGCTTTGCTTTCTGATTTGACATGAAACAACGCCGAAATCTGGACATGAAAAAAGCTTAAGCGAACGCCCCCTAGTCTTCGCCTCATGGCTCGGCATATAGGGCATACGTCTTTCTCGTCTCACCGGGGATTTGGAATGTCGAAGAGCCTTCGCGGACGGTTGCTGGCGGCCGGACTGGGCGTCGCCGGCCTGAGCGCAGCCGCTGCGCCCGCCTGGAGCGAGACCCTCTCGGACGCCATCGCGCTCGCCTATCAGACCAACCCCACGCTTCAGGCCCAGCGCGCCACGCAACGCGCGCTCGACGAGAACTGGGTCCAGGCCCGTTCGGGCTGGCGCCCGACGATCACCGCCAGCGCCTCGGTGAGCTGGGACGACGTCCGCACGCCGCGGGCCATCGGCGGCGGGATCCGGACACCTTCGATCTCCCAGGGCAACACGAGCGGCGCTCGGCTGTCCTTCAGCCAGCCGGTGTGGACCGGTGGGCGCACCGCCGCGGCCGTCTCGGCCGCGCAGGCCGACGTGCTTCAGGGCCGCGAGAACCTGCGCCGGGTCGAGTCCCAGGTGCTGCAGGCCGTGATCCAGGCCTACGAGGACGTCCGCCGCGACCAGGAGGCCCTCAACATCCGCCAGGAGGACCTCGGCGTCCTTCAGCGCCAGCTCGAAGAGAGCCGTGCGCGCTTCGACGTGGGTGAGATCACCCGCACCGACGTGGCCCAGTCAGAGGCGCGCCTCGCCGCCGCCCAGGCGCAGCTTCAGAGCTCCCAGGCCCAGCTCGCCGTCAGCCGCGCCGCCTACGCCACCGTCGTCGGCCAGAACCCCGGCACGCTCGAGCCGGAGCCGTCGCTGGCGTACCTGCTGCCGGCCGACCCGGACGAGGCCTTCTCGGTCGCCGAGAAATTCAACCCGCAGCTCCGCGCCCAGCAGTTCGCGGAGCAGGCCAGCCGCGCCCGCGTCGCCGGCGCCCGCGCCGAGCGCATGCCGCGCGTCGACCTGCAGAGCACCCTGACCTTCAACGGCTCGACCGGCATCGATCCGATTGCTCGCGACCTTTACCAGAAGGACGTGACGACGACGCTCGGCGTCACCCTGCCGCTGTTCAACGGCGGCCTGACCTCCTCGCGCATCCGCCAGGCCATCGAGCGCAACAACGCCGACCGGATCACCATCGAGGGCCAGCGCCGCTCGGTGCTGCAGCAGGTGACCCAGTACTGGAACACCCTGATCGCCTCGCGCGCGAACATCACTTCCAACACCCAGCAGGTGCGCGCCGCCGAGATCGCCGCCGAGGGCACCCGCCAGGAGCAGCAGGTCGGCCTGCGCACCACCCTCGACGTGCTGAACGCCGACGTCGAACTGCGGAACGCCCAGCTAAGCCTCGTCTCGGCGCGCCACGACGAGTATGTCTCGGCAGCCAACCTGCTGCTGGCTATGGGCCGGCTCGAGGGCAAGGATCTGGTGCCGACTACGCCGCAGTACGACGCGGCCCACAACTTCCGACGCTTGCGCATCTCGCTGGGCTGGGTGCCGTGGGAAGAGGGCATCGCCATCGTCGACCGCGCGGTCGCCGTGCCGCCGATCCCCATGGCCAGGCCCATGCCGCAGGAAAAGCCGATCCCGCCGGGCCTGCAGCCGCCGCCGGCTGCGCCCGCGCCGAAGAAGTAGTCGGCCCGCTCTCGGCGCGTCCTCGTCCGGTGGGTTTCGCCCCACGGGCGAATTTCACGGTGGCGTCCGGCCGCCGGGAAATTGCAGGATGGCCGAACCCCGCCTAGGCTGGGCAGCGACGGATTCTCGTCTTTTCGGCGGAAGGCGCATGGCAGAACAGACCTCCCAGGAACCGACGATGGAGGAGATCCTGGCCTCCATCCGGCGGATCATCTCCGAGGATGAGGCTCCGGAAGGGGCGGCCAAGGAAGCTGCGCCCCCCGTCGAGGAGCCCGCGCCCGAGCCGGAGCCGGAAGCGGCCATGCCCGAGCCGGAGCCTGTCCTGGCGGTCGCCGAGCCGGAGCCGGAGCCCGAGGAAGACGATGACGCGCTGGAGTTGACCGATCGGGTCGAAACCCACGGCGACCTCGACGTCTATTCGCCGGCCGAACCCGAGCCCGCCCCCGCCGCCCCGCCGCCGATGGCCGCGCCCGAGCCTGCCCCCGCGCCTGTCGCGGCCGCGCCCGAGGCGCCTGCGCCCAGCCTCGTCAGCGCGACCGCCGCCGCGGCGGCGGCCAACGCCTTCGGCAAGCTCGCCGAGACCGTCGCCATGCCCGCCGAGGGCCGCACTCTGGAAGACGTCGTGCGCGAGCTCCTGCGCCCGCTGCTCCAGCAATGGCTCGACGACCACCTGCCGGCCATCGTCCAGGAGGCCGTCCAGGCCGAGGTCGAGCGCATCGCCCGCAGCCGAGTACGCTAACCCCCGGCCCTCCTCCTCGGGGGAGGGAAGGCCGCGCCGGCGGCCCGGACGGGGGGAGTTTCGCTCGAGCGACGTGCGCCGGGCCTGATCCTCGCGCCCCCACCCGGTCCGGGCTACGCCCGGTCCATCCTCCTCCGAAGAGGAGGGATGCTTCCCCCTGATGGCGCGGGCATGTATGCAGCCCGCCAGCCTCAAAGACGCCCCATGCTTGAAAAGACCTTCGATCCCAAGACCGCCGAGCCGCGCCTGTACGCCGCCTGGGAAGCCTCCGGCGCGTTCGCGCCGACGAACGACCCGAACGCCGAGCCGTTCTCGATCGTCATCCCGCCGCCGAACGTCACCGGCTCGCTGCACATCGGCCACGCGCTGAACAACACCCTGCAAGATGTGCTGATCCGCTTCGAGCGGATGCGCGGCAAGGCGGCCTTGTGGCTGCCGGGCACCGACCATGCCGGCATCGCCACTCAGATGGTGGTCGAACGCCAGCTCGCCGCCGAGGGCAACATCGGTCGCCGCGACCTCGGGCGCGACGCCTTCGTCGACAAGGTCTGGGAGTGGAAGGCCAAGTCCGGCGGGACGATCGTCAACCAGCTCCGCCGGCTGGGCGCCTCGTGCGACTGGAGCCGGGAGCGCTTCACCCTGGACGAGGGCCTCTCGGCCGCCGTCCGCAAGGTGTTCGTCACCCTCTACAAGCAAAAGCTCATCTACCGCGACAAGCGGCTGGTGAACTGGGACCCGCACTTCCAGACCGCCATCTCCGACCTCGAGGTCGAGCAGCGCGAGGTGGACGGCCACTACTGGCATTTCGCCTATCCGCTGGAGGACGGCTCCGGCGAGATCGTCGTCGCCACGACACGCCCAGAGACCATGCTGGGCGATACGGCGGTCGCGGTCCATCCGTCGGACGACCGGTACAAGGGCCTGATCGGCAAGGCCGTGCGCCTGCCCATCGTCAATCGCCCTGTGCCGATCATCGCCGACGACTACGCCGATCCGGAGAAGGGCTCGGGCGCGGTGAAGATCACGCCGGCCCACGACTTCAACGACTTCGCCGTGGGCAAGCGCCACAACCTGCCGATGATCAACGTCCTCGATGACTTCGGGCGGATCAACGACAACGCGCCGGCCGAATACCGAGGCCTCGACCGCTTCGCGGCGCGCAAGAAGGTGGTGGAGCAGTTCGAGGCGCTCGGGCTGCTGCGCGGCATCGAGAAGACCCGCCACATGGTGCCGCACGGCGACCGCTCCGGCGTCGTGGTCGAGCCCTATCTGACCGACCAATGGTACGTCGCCGCCGAGGTGCTGGCCAAGCCGGCCATCGCCGCGGTGGAAACGGGCGACACCGTCTTCGTGCCCAAGCACTGGGAGAAGACCTATTTCGAGTGGATGCGGAACATCCAGCCCTGGTGCATCTCGCGCCAGCTCTGGTGGGGTCACCGCATTCCCGCCTGGTTCGGACCGGACGGCAAGGTGTTCGTCGAGGAGACCGAGGCCGAGGCCAGGCGTCAGGCCGAGGAGCACTACGGCCGGCCGACCGACCTGAAGCAGGACGAGGACGTCCTCGACACCTGGTTCTCCTCCGCCCTGTGGCCGTTCTCTACCCTCGGTTGGCCCGAAAAGAGCGAGGACGTCCGCCGCTTCTATCCGACCCACACCCTGATCACCGGCTTCGACATCATCTTTTTCTGGGTCGCCCGGATGATGATGCAGGGCATTCACTTCATGGGCGAGGTCCCGTTCAAGCGGGTCTTCATCAACGCCCTGGTCCGCGACGCCTCGGGCGCCAAGATGTCCAAGTCCAAGGGCAACGTCATGGACCCGCTGGAGCTGGTGGACGAGTTCGGGGCCGATGCCCTGCGCTTCACCCTGACGGCCATGAGCGGTGCGGCGCGCGACATCAAGCTCTCGCGGCAGCGCATTGAAGGTTATCGCAATTTCGGCACCAAGCTGTGGAACGCCACACGCTTCTGCCAGATGAACGGCTGCGCCCGCGCCGAGGCCTTCGACCCATCCCAGGTGAAGGGCACGCTCAATCGCTGGATCGTCGGCGAGACGGTGCGGACGGCGGGGGCGGTGACCGAAGCGCTCACCGACTGCGGCTTCGACGAGGCGGCCAACACCCTCTACCGCTTCATCTGGAACACCTTCTGCGACTGGTACGTCGAGCTCTCCAAGCCGATCCTGAATGGCGCCGACGCCGCGGCCAAGGCCGAGACGCAAGCCACGGCGGCCTGGGTGCTCGACCAGATCCTCGTCCTGTTGCACCCGATCATGCCGTTCCTCACCGAGGAACTGTGGGCGCAGACGGCCGACCTCGGGGCCGCGCGCGCGCACACGGGCTTCCTGTTGACCGCCCCCTGGCCGCAGCTGTCGGCGAGCCTGGTCGATGCGGCCGCCGACGCCGAGATCGAGCTGATCGTCGAGGCGATCTCCGAGGGGCGCTCGGTCCGCGCCGAGCTCAACGTGCCGCCTTCGGCCCGCCCGCCGCTGCTGGTGATCGAAGCCTCGGCCGAGCAGCGCAAGGTGCTCGAGGCCGCCGCGCCTCTGATCGGCCAGCTTCTCCGCGTCGCCGAGGTCCGCTTCGAGGACGCCGCGCCCGTCGGGGCCATCCCCTATGTGGTGAAGGGCGCGACGCTGGCGCTGCCGGTGGCCGAGTTCATCGACCTCGCCGCCGAGCGGACGCGCCTGGCCAAGGAAGTCGCCGGCCTCGGTTCTGAGATCGACAAACTCGGCAAGAAGCTCGGCAATCCCGACTTCGTGGCGCGCGCGCCCGAGGAGGTGGTCGAGGAGAACCGCGAGCGCCTCGCCGACGCCGAAGCGGCCAAGGCCAAGCTGGAAGGGGCGTTGGCGAGGCTCGGGGCGGCCTAGCCCCGGCGTGGACGGGGAGGGGCTCGCCCCATGCCCTGAAGCTATGCCGTGCGGCTGCGACATTGCGGCGCGCGCCGAGGGCGCCAATATGCCAAGCCCTGGGCCGCTCCACGCATATCAAGAAAGTCCGCCGAATGACCGACGCCGCCAAACCCGCTGGCCAGCAGCTCAGCGAGTACGTCCCGCCCAAGGTCTGGTCCTGGAACAAGGAGAACGGCGGGCGGTTCGCCAACATCAACCGCCCGATCGCCGGCCCTACTCACGAGAAGGACCTGCCTGTCGGCAAGCATCCCTTCCAGCTCTATTCGCTGGGCACGCCCAACGGCATCAAGGTGACCATCATGTTCGAGGAGCTCCTCGAACTGGGCCACAAGGGCGCGGAGTACGACGCCTGGCTGATCAACATCGGCTCCGGCGACCAGTTCTCGTCCGGCTTCGTCGACGTGAACCCCAATTCCAAGATCCCGGCCCTGATGGACCGGTCAGGCCCCAAGCCGATCCGGCTCTTCGAGTCCGGCGCGATCCTGATGCACCTGGCCGAGAAGTTCGGCGCCTTCCTGCCCGCCGATCCGGAGAAGCGCGCTGAGACCCTGTCCTGGCTCTTCTGGCAGGTCGGCTCCGCACCGTTCCTTGGTGGCGGCTTCGGCCACTTCTACGCCTACGCCCCGTTCAAGATCGAATACGCCATCGACCGCTACGCCATGGAGGTGAAGCGCCAGATGGACGTGCTGGATCGGCGCCTCGGCGAGGCCGAGTACCTGGCGGGCGATGAGTACACCATCGCCGACATGGCCACCTGGCCCTGGTACGGCGCGCTGGCCAAGGGACTGGTCTACGGGGCGGGCGAGTTCCTCGACGTGGGGTCCTACAAGAATGTCCAGCGCTGGACCGAGGCCGTCGGCCACCGCCCCGCCGTGCAGCGCGGGCGCCGCGTCAACCGCGCCGAAGGCAACGGCATCAAGGAACGTCACGACGCCAGCGACTTCGACAAGGTCGAAGAGAAGGCCTAGGGCGCACCGCCTTCCTTTCACGTCCGCGGGAAAGGAAGGTTCTTCCCCTCCATCGCCGCAGACCCGCGAAATCTATCTGCGGTTTCGCTTGCGGCTGCGCCGTTCTTGGCCATCCTGCGGCGACCAGAGGGGGAATCCTTAGCATGCGTAAGACGATGACGGCGGCCGCGGCCGTCCTGGCCCTGTGCGTGGGCTTCAGCGCGACGAGCGCCGCCTTCGCCGCCGACGAGCCGGCCAAGGCCGACGCCGCCAAGGACAAGGGCGGCGACAAGGACAAGATCGACTTCCCGCCGTTCCCGGCCGACGCCAGCGTCAAGCAGGTGATCCACATCGCCGGCAAGACGGTGAACTACACCGCCACCGTCGGCTCGCTGCCGGTGCGGGATGAGAAGGGCAAGAAGATCGCCGAGGTGGTCTTCACCGCCTACACCGTCGATGGCCCGCGCGATCCGGCCCGGCCCGTGACCTTCGCCTTCAACGGCGGCCCGGGCGCGGCCAGCGTCTATCTCAACATGGGCGCCATCGGGCCGAAGCGGATCCAGTTCGGCGCCCAGGGCGATTCAGCCTCCGATCCGGTCCGGCTGATCGACAACGCCGGCACCTGGCTCGATTTCACCGACCTCGTCTTCATCGATCCGGTCGGCACCGGCTACTCCCGTTCGCTGGTCGACCAGGAGGAGACCAAGAAGCACTTCTTCCAGGTCAAGGAGGATGTCGCCTACCTGTCGCGGATCGTTTTCGACTGGCTGGTGAAGAACGGCCGCATGGCCTCGCCCAAGTACGTGGTCGGCGAGAGCTACGGCGGCTACCGCGCCCCCGCCATCGCCCACTACCTGCAGTCCGAGCTGGGCGTCGGTCCGTCAGGCGTCGTGATGGTCTCCCCGTTCCTGGACGCCCGCACCCAGGCCTTCGAGGACATCTCGCCGCTGCCCTACATCGTCGCCCTGCCGTCCATGGCCGCGGCCAACTACGAGCGCCAGGGCAAGCCGCTCAACGGCCAGACCCTGGCCGAGGTCGAACATTACGCCCGCACCGACTTCGCCGTGGATCTCCTGGCCGGCCGCAAGGACCCCGCCGCGGTGGACCGCGTGGTCGACCACGTCACTCGCTACACCGGCCTCGACCCCGCCCTGGTGCAGCACATGGGCGGCCGCGTCGACACCGGCACGTTCCTGCGAGAGCTCTATCGCAAGGAGGGCAAGCTTGCCTCCGTCTACGACAGCAACGTCACGACCTGGGACCCGTACCCCTGGTCGCAGCAGCAGCGCGCCGGCGACCCGATCCTCGACGCCATCATCGCCCCGACCACCTCGGCCATGGTCGACTTCACCACCCGCACGGTCGGCTGGAAGGTCGAGGGCCGCTACAACGCCCTCTCCAACGCCGTGAACCAGGCCTGGGAGAAGAACTGGTTCACCCAGGTCGAGAGCGTCTCGGACCTGCGCCAGGCGGTGGCCGCCGACCCGAAGATGAAGGTGCTGATCGTCCACGGCTACGACGACCTTTCCTGCCCCTTCTTCGCCTCGCAGCTGATCGTCGACCAGATGCCGCAGATGGGCGATCCGGGGCGGGTGAAGATCTCGATCTATCCGGGCGGCCACATGTTCTACAGCCGCCCCGACAGCCAGTCGGCCTTCCGCCGCGACGTCATGAATCTCTACGGCGCGAGGTGACCGCTACGGCGCAGGCGCCGCCAAACGGCCGTTTGCGTCTGACGCTAGGTTATGCTTGTTCACCTACGACGCGGCGCGGGCGCCAAGACCTGCGCCGCCAGTAGGAGAACGCCCCCATGACCGATTCCGCGCTTCCCCCTGGCTGGCCCGCGATGTCGATCGCCCAGGCCCACGCCCTGATCACCCAGCCCGGTTCGCCGGCCGAGGTCGAGGAGCGCGAGATCCGGGGCGTGCGGACCAAGGTCTGGAAGAACCAGCCGCCGTCGCTGCGCGCCGTGGTCGAGACCGCCCGGACGCACGGCGACAGGATTTTCCTCGTCTACGAGGACGAGCGGGTCAGCTTCGAGGCCTTCTACCGCGCCGTCTCCAAGCTCGCGCACGCCATGGCCGAGCAGGGCGTCAGGAAGGGCGACCGGGTTGCGGTCATCATGCGCAACCTGCCCGAATGGGTGGTGGGCTTCTACGCCGCCGCCTCGCTGGGCGCGGTGGTCACGCCGCTGAACGCCTGGTGGACCGGGCCGGAGCTGGAGTACGGCCTGACCGACTCCGGCGCCAAGGTCGCCGTCGTCGACGCCGAGCGCTACGAGCGTATCGCCGAGCACCTGCACAACTGCCCCGACCTCGTCCGCGTCTACGTCTCGCGCGAGACCGCCGAGGAGATCGCCCACCCGCTCGTCACCAAGCTCGAGGACGTGCTGGGCGAAGCCAACGCCTGGAAGAGCCTGCCCGACGTCGCCCTGCCGCCGGTCGAGATCGACCCCGAGGACGACGCCACCATCTTCTACACCTCCGGGACCACGGGCCGCCCGAAGGGCGCGCTCGCCACCCAGCGGGCGGTGAACTGCAACATCATCACCGCCGCCGCCGCCGGCGCGCGCAGCTTCCTGCGCCGCGGCGAGGCCCCGCCCGCGCCCGATCCCAACGCGCCGCAGCGCTCGTCCCTGATCTCGGTGCCGTTCTTCCACGTCACCGGCTGCATGGCGGTGCTCAATGCCTCGACCTTCGCCGGGGCCAAGCTGGTCATGATGTACAAGTGGGACGTGATCCGCGCCTTCGAGCTGATCGAGCGGGAGAAGATCCAGTCCGCCGGCGGCGTGCCGACCATCGCCTGGCAGCTCATCGAGCATCCGGCCCGCGCCAACTACGACCTCTCGTCGCTGGAGAGCGTGGCCTACGGCGGCGCGCCGTCGGCCCCGGAGCTGGTGCGGCGCCTGCGTGAGACCTTCCCGAACTCCCAGCCCGGCCAGGGCTGGGGCATGACCGAGACCTGCGCCACCGTCACCTCTAACGGGGCCGAGGACTACATCAACCGGCCGGATAGCTGCGGCCCGGCCGCCGCGGTCGCCAAGCTCGAGATCCGCGACCCGGTCGACGGCAAGACGGTCCTGCCGGCCGGCCAGGTGGGCGAGCTCTGGTCCTTCGGGCCGATGAACTGCAAGGGCTACTGGAATAAGCCGGAGGCCACGGCTCAGACCTTCGTCGACGGCTGGGTGCGCACCGGCGATCTCGCGCGCCTCGACGAGGAAGGCTTCTGCTTCATCATCGACCGGGCCAAGGACATGCTGATCCGCGGCGGCGAGAACATCTACTGCGTCGAGGTGGAGAACGTCCTCTACGACCACCCGGCCGTGATGGACGCCGCAATCGTCGGCGTGCCGCATCGCACGCTCGGCGAGGAGCCGGCCGCCGTCGTCACCCTGAAGCCCGGCGCGGAGGCCAGCGAGGACGAGCTGCGCGGCTTCGTCGCCGAGCGGCTGGCCGCCTTCAAGGTGCCGATCAAGGTGGTGTTCTGGCACGAGACCCTGCCGCGCAATCCCAACGGCAAGATCCTCAAGAACGAGCTCAAGAAGCTGTTCGTCGAGGAGCAGGCTTCGGCCTGACGGCGGCCTGAGGAAGCGCGCCGACGTCCTGCTGGTCGAGCGCGGCCTCTTCGAGAGCCGCGCCAAGGCGCGCGCGGCCATCGAAGCCGGCGGCGTCACGGCCGACGGACGCCCGGTCGCCAAGGCCTCGGAGGCGATCGACGAGACCTGCGAGATCGTAGCGACGGCTGCCCATCCGTGGGTCGGCCGCGGCGCGCTCAAGCTCGTCCAAGCCCTCGACCTCTGGCCGGTGGAGGTGGCGGGGCGCGTGGTGCTGGACGTGGGCGCCTCCACAGGGGGCTTCACCGAGGTTTGCCTCAGCCGGGGTGCGGCGAAGGTCTATGCGGTGGACGTCGGGCGGGGACAGCTTCATTCCCGGCTCGCGGCCGATGCGCGGGTGGTGAGCCTGGAAGGCCTCGACGCGCGCTCCCTGACCCCGGACATGATCCCGGATCGCCCGGGCTTGATCGTCACCGACGTCAGCTTCATCGGCCTCGCCAAGGCCCTGCCGGCGGCCCTGGGCCTGGCCGGGGACGGCGCCGATCTCATCGCCCTGGTGAAACCGCAGTTCGAGGTCGGGCCCGAGCGCATCGGCAAGGGAGGCCTCGTCAAGGATGAGGCGGTGCGCGCCGAGGCCCTGGCCGGCGTGGCCGAGTTCCTGTCCGCCTCGGGCTGGCCCGTTCAGGCGAGCGCCGACAGCCCGATCGCCGGCGGCGACGGCAACCGCGAATGGCTGCTCTGGGCGCGCAAGGACGCGGGCGCAGAAAAATAGCGCCGCGGGGGGACGGCCCCGCGGCGCTTCAGGTCGGCTCGACGTCTAAACTCTACGCTCAGTCGACGACCTGATACCGGCCGTCGGAGTCCATGCAGACGCGCACGAAGCGCTTCTGGACGCGACCATCGGGGAGGTAGATCGGGCTCTCGGCGAGGGTGCAGCCGTCGGCGCCGACGCGGCCCTGGGCGATGCGGAAGCGCTCGCCGTGGCGCCCGTAGGCCCAGTCGCGATCCTCGTAGCGGCCCTCGTAGCGATAGGGCCGGTCATAACCATCGTCGCCGTAGCTGTTGTAGGCGGCCGGCGGCGGGGGAGGAGGGGGCGGCGGGGCGTAGCCAGGGCCATAGCTCGGCGCATAGCCGTTGCGGCAGGCGGCCGAGGAGTTGCCGACGCCGGCGCCGACGAGGGCGCCGAGCGCGCCGCCCAGCAGCGAGCCGTCCGAACGGTGGTGGTTGGCCGAGACCTGGCTGCCGATCACGGCGCCGAGGCCGCCGCCCACCAGGGCGCCGGTGATGCCGCGCCCGTTGGCCTCGCGGCGACACGGATCGTAGTAGCCGCCGCCATTGCCGTAGTACCCGTACTGGCCGTAGGGCTGGGCCTGGGCGGAAGCGCCGACCGCGCCCAGCGCCATCGCGCCGGCGACCGCGGCGGCCACGCCCCTGGCGAAGCTCGAACGGTTCATGGAAGTCCCCTCTCTCGAAACGCATGCGCGGCAGTTGAGCCGCTCTCCGGGAAGCTTATGCAGGGGCTTGTCTGAACGGCGGCCAACCGAGCCGTTCATTTTCGTTCATCAGGAATTCAGCGGCGCGGCGCAGGGCAGGACACCATGAGACCCCACAAACGCCGTCAAAGGCCCGCCCCGCCGCCGCCCGGCCCTCCGGTCGACCTGGTCATCGAGGCCATGGGCGGCGAGGGCGACGGCGTCGCCGCGGGCCCGCGGTTCGTGCCGTTCACCCTGCCGAGCGAGCGCGTCCGCGCCGAGGGCGGCGGCGAGCGGCTGTCGCTCGTCGAGGTGCTCGCGCCGAGCGCCGAGCGCGTCGAGCCGCCGTGCCCGCATTTCCTCGCCTGCGGCGGCTGCGCCCTTCAGCATTGGGCGCACGAGCCCTACCTCGCCTGGAAGGTCGAGCGCCTGGCGGGCACCCTGGCGCGCCAGCACATCGAGGCCGAGATCCTGCCGGCCTTCGCGGCGGCGCCTGCGACCCGTCGCCGGTTGGCCCTGCACGCCCGCAAGGGGTCAGCAGAGGCCGCCCGGCTCGGCTACAAGGCCCGCAAGTCCTGGGACCTGGTGGATATTGCCGTCTGCCCGATCGCCGACCCGAAGCTGCAGGCGGCGATCCCGGCGATGAAGCGCCTAGCCGCGCCGCTCTTCGAGCACCCGAAATCGGCCCCAACGCTGCACGTCACCCTGACCGACACCGGGATCGACATCGACATCTCCGGGGTCGAGCGGAAGTCCGGCGGCCTTTCGGCCGACGCCCGGATGCAGCTCGCCGAGCGCGCCGCGGAGGCGGACTTCGCACGGGTCACCCTCGACGGCGAGGTGGCCTACATGGCACGCCAGCCGACGGTCCGCCTGGGCGCCGCCACCGTCGCCCTGCCGGCCGGCGCCTTTCTCCAGGCGACGCGCGAGGCGGAGGCGGCGATGGCCGGCTTCGTGGCCGAGGCCGCCGCGGGCGCGGACCGCATCGCCGACCTCTACTGCGGCGTCGGCACCTTCACCTTCCGCCTTGCCGAGATCGCGCCGGTGCTGGCGGCGGACTTCGCCGGCGAGGCGGTGAGGGCGCTCACCGCCGCCCTGGCCAGCGCGCCCGGGCTGAAGGGCGTCACCGCCGAAGCGCGTGACCTCGTTCGCCGGCCTGTCCTGGCCGAGGAGCTGAAGCGCGTGGACGTGGCGGTGTTCGATCCGCCCCGCGCCGGCGCGGCCGAACAGACGGCCGAGCTCGCGCGTTCTGGTGTGGCCCGGGTGATCGGCGTCTCCTGCAATCCGGCGACCTTCGCCCGCGACTCCCGCACCCTCATCGACGCGGGCTTCCGGCTCGAGCGCGTCCTGCCGGTCGATCAGTTCCTGTGGTCGCCGCACGTCGAACTCGTAGGGGTGTTCCAGCGCTGATCATCCGAACAGCGCCAGCTGATCGCCGGCTTTGGGCGGTGGGCGGAACTGGGTGAGGTCGAGGGGCGCTAGGGGGCGGTCGAGGCCGTAGCGCTTCCTGGCGGTCGCGAAGCGGCGCGACATCAGGGCCGCGATCGGCCCCTCGCCCTTCATCCGCTTGCCCCACTGGCTGTCGTAGTCCTTGCCGCCGCGGATCTGGCGCACGAGGGACATGACCCGCGCGGCGCGGTCGGGGTGGTCGCTGGCGAGCCACTCTTGGAAGAGGTCCTTGATCTCCAGCGGCAGGCGCAGGGCCACATACCCGGCGCCGACCGCGCCGGCTTCGGCCGACCGCTCCAGGACGGCTTCCATCTCATGGTCGTTGAGGCCGGGGATACAGGGGGCGAACATGACCACCACCGGCACGCCGGCTTCGGAGAGGCGCTTCACCGCTTCGAGCCGGCGCTCGGGCGTGGCGGCGCGGGGCTCCATCGAGCGGGCGAGCGTGCGGTCGAGGGTGGTGATGGAGATCGCCACGCGGACCTGGTTCTTCTCAGCGCTGGATGCCAACACATCGAGGTCGCGCAGGATCAGGGCCGACTTGGTGATGATCGAGAACGGGTGGTTGAAGCGCTCCAGGACCTCAAGCACCTGGCGGGTGACGCGCAGGGCCCGTTCCTGCGGCTGGTAGGGATCGGTGTTGCCACCGATATGAATGAATTCAGGCGTGTAGCGCGGATTTCTCAGCTCGTTCTCGAGCAGCCGGCCGGCCTCGGGCTTGAAGAACAGCTTGCTCTCGAAATCGAGCCCCGGCGACAGGCCCATGTAGGCGTGGGCGGGGCGGGCGTAGCAGTAGATGCAACCGTGCTCGCAACCCCTGTACGGGTTGATGGAGCGGTTGAAGCCGACGTCGGGACTGTCATTGCGGGTGATGATCACCTTCGCCTTCTCCGGCGAGACGGTGGTCCTGATGGTGTCGACGACCTCGTCGTCCAGGGTCCAGCCGTCGTCGAAGGCCTCGCGGGCCTCCGCCTCGTAGCGGCCGCTGCGGTTGGAGCGGGCGCCGCGCCCGCGGATCTGCTGGGTGAAGGTCGTCACGGAGGCAAGCCTATCCGCGCGACGAGAACGAAACAAGAACCAAGTTGACGGGCCCCGCGTGGCGCGGGCAGGTCGAGCCATGCTTTCGGTGATTGTCGAGGCGCAGAACGAGGGGGAGCGTCTGCCAGGGGTTCTGGCGGTGCTGACCTCGGCTGCGGTGGAGGGCCTCGTCAGGGAGGCGACGATCGCGGGAGGCGGCCCGGAGGAGCTGCTTCAGGTGCTGCGCGAGGAGACCGGCGCGGAGCTGGCCCAGGACCTCGCCGAGGCCATCGGAGCTGCGAGATCCGACCTGCTGCTGATCATGGGGGCCGATTTCCGGCCGCGCCTGGGATGGATCGAAGCCCTGGCCCTGCACCTGCGCGAGGGCGGTCGCGAGGCCATCGTGACGGGGGAGGGCGGCGGCTTCCTGCGGCGGGCCCCGGGCGCGGTGCTGATCGGCCGGGCGAAGGCCGCCGGCCTAGTTCATCCCGACCTGCATCGCCTGCGCCGCGCCCTGAGCGGTGGCGCGCGCCGGATCGGCTAGGTCGAGGCGGGCGTCCACCTGGCGGGCGCCCCCGGCCAGGGCGTCGAGGCTCGCCGTCCCCTGGCCGAACAGCTGGCGATAGGTCCAGTAGCCGGCCATCACCTTCTGGACGTAGGCGCGGGTCTCGAAGGCCGGGATGCTCTCGATCAGGAGGAGGTCGTCGGCGTCGGGGCCGAGCGCCTGGGCCGTCTTGTTCACCAGGCCCGGCCCGCCGTTGTAGGCCGCCACGGCGCGGAGGATGTCTGGGCCGACGCCGCGCTCCATCAGCCAGGTGAGATAGTCCTGACCGACCCGCAGGTTCATGGCCGGGTCGAACATCGGGCTCATGTCGGCCTTCAGCTTGTCGTCGCCGGCGGCGCGCGCGGCGGCGTCGGGCATCAGCTGCATCAGGCCGATCGCGCCCTTCGGCGAGACCGCCTGCGGGTTGAAGCCGCTCTCCTGGCGGACGATGGCGTAGACCAGGGCGCGATCGATGGTGAAGCCGGAACGCGGCTGCAGGTCCGGGGTCGGGTAGTCGGCGCGGGCCGCGATCCGGGGCGCGACGCCCGGCGCCGGCGCGTCGGTGGAGATGCCGAGGGTCTGGGCGAGCTTGCCCCAGCGGGCGCGCTCCTCCTCGGTGCGGGCGAGCGCCAGGCCGGCGCGCAGCTCCTGGCCGCATTCCTGCAGCCGGCCGATCTGGGCCAGGGCGGCGGCGCGGTGGGCCCGGCTGTCGGCCGCCACGAAGTCGATCACCTCGGCTGGCGGACGGCTGTAGGCGGCGCGGATCAGGCCATCGATGGAGGGCGCGTCCGGCGTCTTGCCGGCGATCAGCTTCAGCCGGCGCTCGGCGATCATGCCGTAGAAGGTGTCCGGCGCCTGGGCGGCGGCGCGCAGGAAGATCTTGGCCTTGTCGTTCTCGCCGAGGATCTCGGACGAGCGGGCGGCCCAGTAGCCGCCGGCCGAGCGGGTCCAGGCGTCGCGCGCGCCGTCGCGCGCCACCTCGGCGAAGTAGGCCTGGGCCTCGCGGAACTGGCTGAGGCGATAGGCGGCCATGCCGGCGATGAACCGCTCGCCGGCCGCCGGCGCCAACTCCAGGGCGCGCTGCAGATCGCCGGCGAAGAAGGCGTCGCGGGCCTTCTGCGCGCGATCCGAGGCGGCGGCGAGTTCGGCGTGGCCGGGGTCGTCACCCAGCAGCAGGGCCGGCTGCGGCGGATCGGCGGCGTCGGCCGGCTTGCGCTTGGCCGCCAGGGCGAAGATGCGGTCGGCCACCGGCAGGTCGCGGAAGCGCGCCAGCCAGTCCGACAGCTCGTCGAAGGCGGCCTTGTGCGCCGTGGGATGCATCAGCTGGCGGAAGGAGAGGTAGCCGAGGAGCGATTTGTCCTTGATGTCCGCGGCCTTCATCTGGGCGTCGATGAAGTCGCCGCGCTCCACGTCCTGGAAGGCCGCCACATAGCGGTCGGCGTCATCGGTGGAGAGCGCGTGCGGGGTCTCCGCCGCCGCGGCGGTCGAAATGGCGGCGGCGCAGGCGAGCACGGCGGCCCCGACCTGCAGGCGCTTCGTCAGCGTCATGCCGTCTCCGCGACGCCCCCCGAAGCGAGACGGTCCGCGGTCCTCTTTGAAGTCCCCGACCAAGGGCTAACCGGGCCTCAGGGGACGATCAAGCCTTTCGGTGAGGGTCAGAAGGTCCGCCCACGCGCGCTTCTTCGCCGCAGGCTGGCGCAGCAGGAAGGCCGGATGCAGCGTCGGCATGGCCGGCAGCTCGAGCCCGCCGTCGGCCGAGCGCCACTCGAACCAGCGCCCGCGCAGCGACAGGATGCCTTCTTCGCGCTTGAGCATGGACTTGGCCGAGGCGCCGCCCACCAGCAGCAGGGCCTTCGGCTTCACTAGGGCCACGGCGCGCTCGACGAAGGGGGCGCAGATCGCCTGCTCCTGGGGCGAGGGCGTGCGGTTGCCCGGAGGTCGCCAGAAGACGGTATTGGTGATCATCACCCGATCGCTGAGGCCGGCGGCGGCGAGCATCCGGTCGAGCAGTTGGCCGGCGCGGCCGACGAAGGGCAGGCCCTGGGCGTCTTCCTCAGCCCCGGGGCCTTCGCCGACCACCATCACCGGCGCATCCTCGGCGCCGCGGTAGAAGACCGACTGGCGCGCGGCGCCTTCGAACTTGATCGGGCAGCCGTCGAAGGCGGCGATGGCGGCCTTGAGGGCCTCCAGGCTGTCGGCCTCGGCGGCGCGGGCCTGGGCCTCGGCGATGGCGGCGGAGATGTCGGGCTGACCCGCCCGGGCCGCGGCCGGCGCCGGCGCCGCGGCGACCTTGCGGGCCGGCGGCTGGGGCGGAACGATGCGCCCGGCCTCGATGCGATCGACCGGCGCGTCGAGCAGCACGGCGTCGACACCGGCGTCCGCCCAGAAGGCGAGCAGGCTTTCGGCGATCAGGCGGTCGGTCGGTTCGGCGACGGGCACAGGGCGATCCTAGCCGCTCCGCCGCCGCGGGAGAAGGAATCTGCTACCTCAGGCGCCATGACATACACACTCTTCTACGCACCGGGGACGGCGAGCCTATGCGTCCACTGGATGCTGATCGAGCTGGGCGTGGATTTCCGGGCCGAGGCGGTGGACCTGGAGGGCGGCGCCCAGAAGAGCGCCGACTACCTGCGCCTCAATCCCCAGGGGCGCGTCCCGACCCTGGCGATCGACGGGGAGGCCTATGGCGAGTCGGCGGCGCTCCTCATGCTGCTGAGCGAGCGCCATCCGGAGCACGGCTTCGCGCCCGCGCCCGGGTCAACGGACCGCGCGCGCTGGCTGGAGCTGATGGTCTACCTCGCCAACAACCTCTCGCCGCCATTCCGCGACTGGTTCTACGCCGGCAAGGACGGCGCGCCCGAGGGCGCGGCCCACGTCCAGGCGCTGGCGAAGGCCAAGGTCGAGGCGGTCTGGACGCGCCTGGACGAGCTGCTGACCGACGGCCGGCCCTACCTTCTCGGCGAAAAGGTCACCACCGCCGACTTCCTCGCCACCATGCTGATGCGCTGGTCGCGCAACATGGAGCGGCCGGCGACGAGCTGGCCGCGGCTGGCGGGCTACGTGCAGCGCATGCGCGCGCGGCCCGCCTTCCTCGAGCTCTGCCGGCGCGAGGGGCTGACGGAGTGGCTGAACCCCTAGCGGGTCGGGATCGGCAGGACGGGCATGATCTCCACGCCCTCGCCGGGGAAGATCGTGAAGTGCGGATGGCCCTCGAACATCCTGGCCGCGGCCTCGTGCGAATCCGCCTCGACGATCACGAAGGCGGCGAGGTTGTTGCTGATGTCGGAGGTCCCGGACTTGGAGACCTTCTTGGTCTTGCCGAGCGGGCCGCCGGTTTCGGCCACCTGAGCCGCGTGGCGCTCCATCCAGCCGCCCCAGGCCTCCATGCCCTTGGCGACGGTGGCGTCGTCCATCGGTCCGGCCGCCGCAGCGGCCTCCGGCGAGCCCGTGAAGACGGCGAGGAATTTGGCCATGGTTGTCTCCTGTAGTGAGGACGCGCGTGCCGCGTCCGCATCCTAGGACGTCCGGCGCCTGGGCGCTCCGACAATAGCGCGGCGCGGCGGACCGCTTTTTCGAAACGTGACGGAACTGCCCCCTCCGGACCCCGGTTGGGCGCGCGAACCCAGACCCTGAGGGACATCCGTCATGTCAGATTCCATTCGACCGCTCGCCGTGGTCACCGGCGCTTCGTCGGGCATCGGCTACGAACTCGCCAAGCTCTGCGTCGAGAACGGCCACGACCTGGTGATCGCCGCCGACCGGCCGGAAATCGTCGAAGCCGCCCAGGCCTTCCGCCAGATGGGGGCGAACGTCGACCACCTGCAGGTCGACCTTGCCGAGCGCGAGGGCGTGGATCGCCTCGTCGAGCTGATCGGCGGACGGCCGGTCGACGTTCTCCTGGCCAATGCCGGCCATGGCCTCGGCCACGCCTTCCTGGACGAGGCGGTGAGCGACTGGATGCACGTGCTGAACACCAACGTCACCGGCACGCTCTACCTCGTGCATCAGGTGGTCGGACGCATGCGCGAGCGCGACAAGGGGCGTGTGCTGTTCACGGGCTCCATCGCCGGCCTGATGCCGGGGAGCTTCCAGGCCGTCTACAATGGCACCAAGGCGTTCATCGACAGCTTCTCCTTCGCCCTGCGCAACGAGCTGAAGGACACCGGGATCACGGTCACCTGCCTGATGCCCGGGGCCACCGACACCGACTTCTTCGAGCGCGCGGGCCTCTCCGACACCAAGGTCGGGACCGGCAAGAAGGACGATCCGGCCATGGTCGCCAAGGTTGGGTTCGAGGCGATGATGAAGGGCGAGGGCGACGTGGTCGCCGGCATGAAGAACAAGATGCAGGCCGCCATGGCCGCGGTGACGCCCCAGAGCCAGCTCGCCGAGATGCACCGCAAGATGGCCGAGCCCGGCTCCGGCCAGTCCTGAACGGACGACCGGAACATCGGCCGCCCCCGGCGGCTTCTCATGGTCTCACCCGAAGGAGGCGTCGCATGACCCTTGCCGACACCGGCCAGGCCCGGCCGAACGGGCGCTCGCCCGACGGCCTATCCAAAGACTTCCCCAACGTGCTGGCGAAGGTGAAGGAGAAGATCTCCTATTCGCCGGCCAAGCGCGTCCAGCAGATGTCCCGCTCGCCGCGCCTGGCGATCGGGCCGTCCGGCAAGAAGATGCATCTGTCCACCGACCGGGTCCGGGCCCGGCCCGCCGTCAGCCCGACGCTCTCCATGAACATCGGCATGACCGCCATCGGCCTCGGTGTCTGGGGGCTCATGTTCCCCAAGAGCGTGGCGCGGACCCTCGGGGTCGACGCCCCGGCGCCGGTGATCCAGGCGATCTTCGGCCTGCGCGAGATGTGGACCGGCCTGACCCTGGCCGGCGATCCGACCAAGTCCGGCATGCTCTGGACGCGGGTGGCGGGCGACGCCTTCGATATCGCCGTCCTCAAGGCGCTCGACAATCCGCGGAACGCCCAGCGCGGCGCGGCCAAGGCCGCCCTGGGCTTCGTGCTGGCGGTGACCGCGCTCGACGTGATCACGGCCATCCGGATGACCAATGTGAAGCGGAACTGCGTGTCGGAGGCGAGGCGATGAAGGCGATCTGCTGGCAGGGCAAGAAGGACATCCGCTGCGAGGAGGTGCCCGATCCGAGGATCGAGGATCCGAAGGACGCGATCATCCGCGTCACTTCGACCTGCATCTGCGGCTCGGACCTGCACCTGATGAACGGCTTCGTGCCGACCATGATGCTGGGCGATGTCATGGGCCACGAGCCCATGGGTGAGGTGGTCGAGGTCGGATCCGAGGCCAGGGACAAGGGCCTCAATGTCGGCGACCGGGTGGTGGTGCCGTTCCAGATGGTCTGCGGCGAGTGCGAGCAGTGCCGCAAGCACAACTTCTCGCTCTGCCAGCGAACCAACCGGAACGCGGACCTCGCCAAGGCCTTCTTCGGCGACACCGTGGCCGGCCTGTTCGGCTACTCCCACATCACAGGCGGCTACGCAGGCGGCCAGGCCGAGTACCTGCGCGTGCCCTACGCGGCGACGACGGTGATCAAGATCCCCAAGGCGGGCGAGGACGAACGCTACCTCTTCCTCTCCGACATCCTGCCGACCGGCTGGCAGGCCGCCGACCAGGCCGACATCCAGCCCGAGGACACCGTGGCGATCTGGGGCTGCGGACCGGTGGCGCAGTTCGCCATCCTGGCCGCCCTCAAGCTCGGCGCGAAGCGGGTGATCGCCATCGACGACGTGCCGGAGCGGCTGGCCATGGCCCGCGCCCAGGGCGCCGAGGCGCTGGACCGGACCGGGATCAACGTCATCCAGACCCTGAAGGACATGACCGACGGCCATGGTCCGGAGAAGGTCATCGACGCCGTCGGCATCGAGGCCCACGGCCCGACCAAGGTGCTGGAGCTCATCGACAAGGTGCAGACCGCGCTGAAGCTCGAGACCGAGCGGCCGATCGCGCTCCGCGAGGCGATCATGGCCTGCAAGGCCGGCGGCACGGTCTCGATCCCCGGCGTCTACGGCGGCCTCTCCAACGCGATCCCCATGGGCGCCCTGATGAACAAGGGCCTGACGGTCCGCACCGGCCAGACGCACGTGAAGAAGTACGCCGACGACCTCTTGCGGCGCATCGACGAGGGCGACATCGATCCCACCTTCGTGGTCACCCACACCGTGCCGCTCGGCCGGGCGCCGGAGATGTACCAGACCTTCCGGGACAAGCAGGACGGCTGCGTGAAGGTGGTGCTCAAGCCCTGAGCAGTTGACCGACCAGGTGAGGGCCGGTTTCCCGGCGATCGGCGGCCCCGCTGCACGGCGGGGCTTGTCCGAACGGCCAAGCCAGCCGAGAAGGCGGGTATGGCCGGCGGCGAGAGCACAGGCGAAAAGGCCCCGGCGAGCGGTCGGGGACGGCGCAGGAAGGGCGAGGGACCCGACCTGCGCGGCGTCATCCTGGACGCTGCCGAGGAGCTGTTCTCGCGTCACGGCTTCTATGGCGTCACCGTTCGTCAGGTGGCGGCCGAGGCGGGCGTCGACACCGCCCTGATCCACTATTACTTCGGCGCCAAGCGCGAGCTGTTCGACGCGGTGTTTGCCCGGCGCGCCGAGATCCTGAACCAGGCGCGGCTCGACGCCATGGCCGCCTATCGGGCCGCCCATCCGCAGGACATGACCGTCGAAGGCGTGATCGAGGCGTTCATCGGCCCGCTGATCGACTTCTCCATGACCGGCGACCCGGGCTGGCGGAACTACTTCCGGCTCGTCGCCCTGGTGAACAACACCCCGGCCTGGGGCGGGGAGACCATGCACCGGTTCTTCGACCCGGTGGTGAGCCGCCTGATCGATACCCTGAAGGCAGCCCGGCCGGACGCCGAGATCCGCGACCTCTACTGGTGCTACCAGTTCCTCACCGGCTCGATGATGCTGGCGCTGTCGGAGACCGGCCGCATCGATCAGCTGTCGGACGGCCTCTGCCGGTCGAACGACATGGAGGCGGTGCGCGCGCGCCTGTTCGCCTATTGCGCGGCGGGGCTGGAAGAGATCATCGCGCGTCGCCCGGCCCATTGAAGCCCGCCCGGCGCTCCGCAGCTCGACTGTGACGTAAATTCATCAGTTGATTAAAAACACGGCATTCCGTCGCGGCAGGTGCTGGCGCGCGGCGCGCGATGCACGGCATCTACGCGCCTAATTCGCCATTCGGTGAAAAAACTGACCGGGTCGTCGTCCGCGCCATGGGGGACCGGACGGGAGACCCAGGGGAGGAGCTTGATGAAAGCCATGTTGAAGACGGCGCTCCTGGCGGGCGCCGCCTGCGCCGCCATTCCGGCCATCGCCAGTGCGCAAACGGCCTCGCAAGGCCAGGGCGTCAGCGCGGTCGAAGAGCTGGTGGTCACCGCCCGCCGGCGGGAAGAATCCCTGAAGGACGTGCCGGTCGCGGTCACCGCCGTCACTTCGGAGCGCCTCGAACAGCAGGGCGCGCGCGATATCACCACCCTGCAGCAGTTCACGCCGAACCTGACTCTGCAGGTGGCGCGCGGCTCGAACTCGACCCTGATCTCCTTCATCCGCGGCGTCGGCCAGCAGGATCCGCTGTGGGGCTTCGAGCCCGGCGTCGGCCTCTATGTCGACGACGTCTACGTCGCCCGCCCGCAGGCCGCGGTGCTGGACGTCTATGACATCGAGCGCATCGAAGTGCTGCGCGGCCCGCAGGGCACGCTCTACGGCCGCAACACGATCGGCGGCGCGGTGAAGTACGTCACCGCCAAGATCGGCGACCAGACCGAGGTGAAGGTCAAGGGGACCTACGGCTCGTACAACGAGTTCGACGCCGTCGCGTCGGTGAAGGGCAAGCTCACCGACACCCTGCGCATGGGCCTGACCTACGGCCACTTCGGCCACGACGGTTACGGCAAGAACCTCAACACCGGCGCGGAGCACTACAACAAGGACGTGGACGCCATGCGCGCCACGCTCGAGTGGAGCCCGACCGAGAAGCTGTTCTTCCGCCTGGCCGGGGACATGGTGCAGGACGACTCCGCGCCGCGTCACGGCCACCGCGAAGTGCCGGCGCTCAACATCCTGAGCCAGCCGATCGCCGGCGGCGCGCCGCCCTCCAATGTCTACGACACCTACGCCGGGGCGGGCGACAAGAACCACGTGGAGTCCAAGGGCCTGTCGCTGACCGGCGAATGGGACCTCTCCGACACCCTGAAGCTGAAGTCGATCACCGCCTACCGGAACGGCAAGACCAAGACGATCATCGACTTCGACGAACTGCCGCAGCCGCTGCTCGACATCCCCGGCTACTACGCCGACCACCAGTTCACCCAGGAACTGCAGCTGCTCTACACGGGCGAGAAGCTGCAGGGCGTGGCGGGCGTCTACTACCTGAACGCCACGGCGGCGGGCGCTTTCGACACCGTCGTCGGCCAGCTCAACCTGACCATCGCCACGGCCGGCTATGTGGACACCGAGAGCTACTCGGCCTTCGCCGACTTCAGCTACGACGTGACCGACGCCCTGAAGGTCTCGTTCGGCGGCCGCTACACCAAGGACGACAAGGAAGGCCACGTCTATCGCCAGAACTTCACGGGCATCCGTAGCCCGCTGTTCGGCAACGCGGCCGCCGTGCCGGGCCTGGTGCGCTCGAACTTCACGAACAGCCGCTCGTTCTCGAAGTTCACCCCGCGGGTCAGCGTCAGCTACAAGTTCGATCCGGACCTGACGGGCTATGTCTCCTACAGCCAGGGCTTCAAGTCCGGCGGCTTCGACATGCGGGCCGACGAGATCCTGACCCCGAGCTCCAAGAACGGCTATGCGCCGGAGACGGTGGAGAGCTACGAGGGCGGCCTGAAGGGCTACTTCTTCGACCGCCGCCTGTCGCTCAACTCGGCCCTGTTCTACGCCAAGTACAAGGACCAGCAGGTGACGGTGCAGACCCCGGTCGGCGCTTCGATCGCCAGCCAGGTGTTGAACATCGGCAAGTCGCACATGTACGGCGTCGAGCTGGAAGGCACGGCCTCGCTGACCTCGAACCTGACCGCCGGCGCCACGCTCGGCTACATCAAAGCCGAGTTCGACGAGTACAAGGCCTACAACCCGGCGACCAAGCTGGTGGAGGACTTCGCCAACAGCCGCGTCTTCCAGAACACCCCGGAATGGACCGGCTCGGCCTATTTCACCTACGGCGTGGACCTGGCCGACGGGCGGCTCGCCTTCACGCCGTCGGTTTCCTACCGCGACAAGT
This sequence comes from Phenylobacterium soli, assembly GCF_003254475.1. NCBI lineage: Bacteria > Pseudomonadati > Pseudomonadota > Alphaproteobacteria > Caulobacterales > Caulobacteraceae > Phenylobacterium > Phenylobacterium soli. Next base: position 2,931,399 of record NZ_QFYQ01000001.1, on the reverse strand, counting down.
TCTCGATGTTCGAAACGCCCTCGATCCTCGACCAGAAGGCCTACTGGCTGGTCGATGCGAGCCTGGTGTGGACCGCCCCGGGCGATCGCTACCGGGTCAGCCTGAAGGGGACCAACCTCACCGACGAGCGCTACCGTGTCGGCGGCTACAACTTCCCGCAGAGCGCGGCCGTCTTCTACGGCAACTCGGTCAGCGCCTTCTACGGCCCACCGCGCACCGTGCTCGTGTCGGTGGAAGCCAAGTTCTAAGCGACGAACTTCCTCCCCGTTCGCTTCTGGCCGCGCCCCTCGGGGCGCGGCTCTTTTTTTGTCAGGAGTAACGGGCTTCGACGCCGGCCGGGGCCGCCGCGCCCTTCACCTCGGCGAGGGCCCAGGCAAGGTCGGCGAGATAGGCGTCCGCCACCTGCAGGTGGAAGGGCGAGAGCATCAGGTGCAGGCTCCTGGGCTCGGTGGTCAGGCTGGTGAACCAGCCCCGCTCGCGCATCTTGGCCCAGAGGCCGAGGGCGTCGGCGTCCGGATGGCGGAAGGCCATCAGGCCGAGCTGCGGACGACCCAACACCTGGAAGCCGAGCGCCTCCGCGCCGGCCTGGATCTTCTCGCGCGCGGCGACCACCTGGGCCTGCTTTTCGCGATAGCCGGCGACCCCCAGCACGTTCATCACCGCCCAGGCCGCGGAGATCGCGCCGCCTGGACGAGTGCCGGCGAGGGTTGGGGTGACCATCCGCCCGCCCGGCCAGTCCTGGAAGTCGAACACCATGAACTGCTGCAGGGCCTGCGCGCGGAAGAAGACGGTCGAGGCCCCCTTGGCGGCGTAGCCGTACTTGTGCAGGTCGGCCGAGATGGAGCGCACGCCCGCCAGCGCGAAGTCGAAGGGCGCGATGTCGGCCCCGTTCATGCGCACGAACGGCGCGAGGTAGCCGCCGACGCAGGCGTCTACGTGCAGCCACAGATCGCGCGTCAGGGCGAGCTCCGAGAGTTCGCCGATCGGGTCGATCAGGCCGTAGGGGAAGTTCGGCGCCGAGCCGACGATCATCACCGTGGCCGCATCGGCCGCCGCGCCCATCGCCGCGGCGTCGGCGAGGTAGTCCCTGAGCGCGATCCGCCGGACCTCGATCTCCATCAAAGCCGCGGCCTTGTCGAACGCGGGGTGGGCGGACCGCGGGATGACGATGTTGAGGGGCCCCGAGACGCACTTTCCCTTCCGCGCATAGTCGCGCGCGGCCTTCATGGCCATGGTGATGGAATCGGTGCCGCCGGAGGTGATGACGCCGCTCGCGCCCTCGGGGGCGTGCAGCAGCTCGAGGCCGAAGCCGACGACTTCCTCTTCCATGCGCTTGAGGCTCGGGAAGGCGGCCGGGCCCAGTCCGTTCTCCGACTGGAAGAGGGCGTAGGCCTCCCTCTGCACCCGCTCGATCTCGGGCCCGGCGTTGAACACGTAGACGGCCGTCTTCCCCTCGCGCCAGCGTACGTCGCCGCTCGCGTACTCGGCCATCCGGGGCTTCAGGGCGTCCCAGGCGACGCCGGTCTCGGGCAGGGGGCGAGGCATCGATGAACTCCTGACGACGGCCGCGTCGGACTCGCGTGTCGGATGAAACAGCCAAGCTTGCACGTTGGTGTTTCGAGGGGCGGCCACGCAAGGCCTGTCCCCTATCATCAGGGAGAGGGCATTTGTCCAAGCATTCCAGCCACGCCGACGACGGCGACGAGACCCAGACCTCGACGACCGGCGGAAACGACACCATCACCGCGACGCACGTCGAGGACGATCATTCGACGAGCGGCGCCGACAGCGTCAGCGGGCCTGAAAGCGAGGACCATGCCGCTCAGACCCTCACCGGGACGGCCGGCGACGACGTGCTCAAGGGGGAGGACGGGGCGGACAGCATCTCCGCCCTGGACGGCAACGACGTGCTGCGCGGCGACGGCGGGGCGGACACCCTGGACGGCGGCGCGGGCGACGACACGCTGGCCGGCGGGGAGGGGGCCAATGTGCTCACCGGCGGCGATGGCGCCGACCTCTTCGTGATCAAGGGCGAGGGGCATCTGGGCAAGACCGCCGACCGGCTCGACCAGATCACCGACTTCACCAGCGGTGAGGACAAGCTCGTCTTCGGTCACAAGCTGCACGTCACCGACGCCAATTTCGAGACGGCCACAGCCAGCGACTACGCCTCGGCGGTCGCCCTGGCGCGGCACGACATCGGCGCGGGTGGCGTGGATGTGGTCGCCGTGGAGGTTGGCAACGACGTCATCGTCTTCGCCGACACCCACGCGAACAACCATGTCGACGCCGGCGTGGTGCTGGTGGGCAAGACCCTCACGGATCTCGCGCCCGGGGACTTCGGCTAGACCTTAGCTACATTGGCTCTCCCGGGCGGCGCAGGCCGCCCGGGCAGGGCGATCAGACTTCGGCGCTGTCCAGCCCGTCGAGGCCTTCGGGCTCTCCGGTTCCCTCGACGACGCCGAAATCCTTTGAGCGCGTACGGCCGTCGAGCGTCAGCGCGCCTTCGGCGGCGAGGCCCCGGCGCAGCAATTCGCGCACGGCCGCCGCCCGGCTCGGCATTCGCCGGGCGAACCGCCAGTCGTCGAGCGCAGTCAGCTCCTCCTCGGTCAGCATGATCTGCAGCCGTTCTCCTCGGCTGACGTCAGACATCGACGGCCTCCAGACGAATTGATCCCACTCCTGGCCCCCTGCGCGGGCTCATGGCAAGGCTGCAACGCGTGAGCCGCCATTGGAGTTTCTTACTCATTTTGCGCCGATGCAGCCGCCTGCTGGTCAAGCCGAAGACGATAAGAATTAGTCCGACGCTCATCGTGTATAGAATGGCGAAGCGCCTAATCAGTATGCCGGGATAAAATAATAAAATGTCTTGAGTCTCGTCAGGAAAGAGAGCTGACTGTCTCAGGGCTTGGCGAAGTCTAGCCGATTTTTTGAGCTTCGGCGCTTTCCTTAGGGCCGAATTCGCCCCCGGGGCGTCCTCTCATTGAGGAGTGACGACATGAACGGCTACGAGGTGTTCGTCCACGACGACCGCTATTCGGTTCCGACGCTGCACCTGATTTCGGCGGCGAACCTCGGTGACGCCCGCCGCGCGGCGGACGCGCTTCTTCGCGCCAGTTCGCATCACCTCGGCGTCGAACTGTGGGGCGGCGGCGAGCAAATCTTGGCGATCGGCGTTTGCGCGGAGCGCCGGGCGGGCCCAGAGCTGCGGCTGGCCGAGTGATCTTCCGCGTCCCAACGCTTTCACAACAGAGCTTTTCCCCACGTCACTCGCGCGCCCGCGGTGGGGTAAGTGCTTGACCGCCCCTGTGTGACATCACGATAAGACCCCCGACGAACGTGCAGGCATGGCTCGCCTGCGCCACGAGGGAGCATTGGGGCGAACATGAGCGAAGACGTCGAACGCGAGAGCATGGAGTACGACGTCGTCATCGTCGGCGCCGGCCCGTCGGGCCTGTCCGCCGCGATCCGGCTCAAGCAACTCGCCGCCGAGGCCGGCGCCGACGTTTCGGTGGCGGTGCTCGAGAAGGGCGCCGAGGTCGGCGCGCACATTCTCTCCGGCGCGGTGATCGACCCGATCGGCATCTCCGAGCTGTATCCGAACTGGAAGGAACTCGGCGCGCCGCTTGAGACCGCGGTCACCGAAGACAAGTGGATGCTGCTCGGGCCGCAGGGCAGCCTCGAGCTGCCGACCTTCGCCATGCCGGGCTATCTGCACAACCACGGCAACTACATCGCCTCGCTCGGCAACGTCTGCCGCTGGCTCGGCCAGCAGGCGGAGGGCCTGGGCGTCGAGATCTATCCGGGCATGGCGGCCTCGCAGCCGGTGTTCGAGGGCGACAAGCTGGTCGGCGTCGTCGCTGGCGAGTTCGGCCGCGACAAGGACGGCAATCCGGGCCCGAACTACGAGCCCGGCATCGTGCTGAAGGGCAAGTACGTCTTCATCGGCGAGGGCGTGCGCGGCTCCATCGCCAAGGTGCTGAAGGACAAGTACGGCCTCGGCGAAGGCCGCGAGCCGGAGAAGTTCGGCATCGGCATCAAGGAGCTGTGGCAGGTGCCGGACGAGGTGTTCGTGCCCGGCCTCGTGCAGCACACCACCGGCTGGCCCCTCGATGAGCACACCGGCGGCGGCAGCTTCCTCTACCACTTCGGCGAGAACTACGTGGCCATCGGCTTCGTGGTGCACCTAAACTATAAGAACCCCTGGCTCTCGCCCTTCGACGAGTTCCAGCGCTTCAAGCACCACCCCGACATCGCCAAGTACCTCACGGGCGGCAAGCGGATCGCCTATGGCGCGCGCGCCATCGCCGAGGGCGGCCTGCAGTCGGTGCCGAAACTCTACTTCCCGGGCGGCGTCCTGCTGGGCGACAGCGCCGGCATGCTCAACGTTCCGCGGATCAAGGGCAGCCACATCGCCATCAAGAGCGGCATGCTGGCCGCCGAGGCGGCCTTCCAGGCGATCACCGCCGGCCGCGCCGGCGACGAGCTGGTCGAGTACGACACCGCCTGGAACCACTCCTGGATCCGCAAGGAGCTGAGCAAGGTCCGCAACGGCAAGCCGCTGCTCTCCAAGTACGGCACGAGCATCGGCGGCTTCCTCGCCATGGTCGACATGCACACGACCAACATCTTCAACGGCTTCTCGTTCTTCGGGACCATGAAGCACGGCAAGACTGATGCGGCGTCCACGGGCCTGGCCAAGGACTACAAGCCGATCGTCTATCCGAAGCCGGACGGGGTGCTGTCGTTCGACAAGCTGTCGTCGGTGTTCCTGTCGAGCACGAACCACGACGAGAACCAGCCCGCGCACCTCAAGCTGAAGGATCCGACGATCCCGGTCAGCGTGAACCTGCCCAAGTACGGAGAGCCCGCGCGCCTCTACTGCCCGGCCGGCGTCTACGAGGTTCTCTACGACGACAATGGCCAGAACCCGCGGTTCCAGATCAACTTCCAGAACTGCGTCCACTGCAAGACCTGCGACATCAAGGACCCGTCGCAGAACATCACCTGGACCACGCCGCAGGGCGGCGACGGGCCGAATTATCCGAATATGTGATCCTTGAGAGAGGTCGTCCTTGCGGCGGCCTCTTTTCACATCGAAGCTCGGCCCATGCGTCGCCGTCTCCTCCTCACCGCCGCCACATCCGTCGTCCTGATCGGGGGCTGCGCCAGCGCGCGTCCCGAGCCGGCAGCCGCCGCCGATCCGGCGATCGCCTCGCCCTATGGCCGCTTCCTGGCCGGCGAGGCGGCGCTCAACGAGGGACGCAGCGCCGAGGCCGCCCGCTTTTTCGACCAGGCGCGCAGCGCCGGGGAGGGCGAGGCCCTGGTCGCCGAGAAGGCGTTCACGGCGGCGCTGCTTGCCGGCGACATCGATCGCGCCGCGGCCCTGGCGCCGACCGGCGATAGCGCCTCCGAATCGGCCAAGCGGCTCGGCAAGCTGACGGTGGCGGTGAAAGCCCTGGCGGATGGCCGCGGGCTGGATGCGTACAACATGCTGTCCGGCGACGGGATCGCCTTCCCGCACCGCTCCGCCGCCGCGCTGCTCGCGCCATGGGCGGCCGCCCAGGCCGGCGACCTGGACGGCTCGCTGGTTCGACCGCAGGTGAGGGGCGACCGCGTCGTCGAATACTTCGGCCAGCTCGGCCAGGCGCAGCTCTACGAGCGCGCCCGCCGCTACGACGAGGCCGAGACGGACTATAAGGCGGTGCTGAGCGGCGCGGCCCGCAGCGAGACCGCCGTCATCGCCTATGGCGAGTTCCTGGAGCGCAGGGGCCGCCGCGCCGACGCCGTCGCGCTGTACGACAGCATCCTCGGCCAGGATCCGACCAGCGTGGCCCTGAAGGCCGCCCGCGAGCGCGCCGCCGCCGGCCGCCCGGCGCCGGCTCAGCCGACCCTGCGGGAGGGTGCGGCCCAAGCGCTGTTGGCCCCCGCCGCGGTGATGACCACGGCCAAGCAGTCGCAGTTCGCCCTGGCCTATCTGCGGCTGGCGCTCAAGCTCGACCCAGCGCGCGACGAGGCCTGGATGATGGTCGGCGACCTGATGTCCTCCGCCGGCGACCAGGCCGCCGCGCGACAGGCCTATTCCAAGCCCCGGCCGGGTTCGGTGCAGTACCCCTCGGCCCAGGCCAAGCTCGCCTGGACCTATCAGAACGCCGGCGACAAGCAGACCGCGCTGAAGCTCGCCCGCACGGCGGCGGCCTCGGGATCCGTGGAAGGACGCCTGACCCTCGCCGACCTGCTCCGCGCCGACGAGCAGTATGCCGAATCCGCCGAGGTCCTGAGCGGCCTGATCAAGGAGGCGAAGACGCCGGACTGGCGGCTGCTCTACGCCCGCGGCGTGGCCTATGAGCGGATCGGCCGTTGGCCGGAAGGCGAGAAGGACCTCAAGGCTGCGCTGCAAGCCGCGCCTGAGGAGCCGGAGCTGCTCAACTACCTCGGCTATTCCTGGATCGACCGCGGCGAGCATCTCAAGGAAGCCATGGACATGGTCGAGAAGGCGGTCGCCGCCAATCCGCGCTCGGGGGCCATGGTCGACAGCCTGGGCTGGGCCTACTACCGGCTCGGCGATTACAAGAAGGCCGTCGACAAGCTCGAGGAGGCCGTCGAGCTCGAGGCCGGCGATCCGGAGATCAACAACCACCTGGGCGACGCCTACTGGAAGGTGGGGCGCAAGGACGAGGCGCTGTTCCAATGGAAGCGCGTCCTGACTCTGCAGCCCGATTCCAAGATCAAGGGCGATGCGGAGGCGAAGATCGCCTCGGCGGCCGGTCCCGACGGCCCCGCCCGCAAGATCGCCGGGGAATAGCCATGCCCAAGGCGGCGTTCGCGCCGGCGAAGGTGAACCTGTTCCTGCACGTGGGCCCGCCCGCGGCGGACGGCTATCACCCGATCTGCAGCCTCATGGTCTTCGCCGACATCGGCGACGTGGTCATGGCCTATCAGGCCGAGGCGCTCGAGGTGACGGTGCTTGGTCCCTTCGCGTCGGCCCTGGAGGGGGAGGGGAACAATCTCGTCCTGCGGGCGGCGCGCGGACTGATCGCCGAGGCGCGGCGGCCGGTAGCCCCGTTCGGCATCTCCCTCGACAAGCGCCTGCCGGTGGCCGCGGGGCTCGGCGGCGGTTCGTCCGACGCCGGCGCAACGCTGCGGTTGCTGCGCGAGCTCGGACTGAAGGCGCCGGAGGATCGGCTGGAGATGGTGGCCGAGAGCCTGGGCGCCGATGGCGCGGCCTGCCTCTGGGGGCGTCCGGTCCTGGCCGAGGGGCGCGGAGAGCGCCTGACGCCGGCGCCGGCCCTGCCGACGCTGGAAGCCGTGCTGGTCAATCCAAGGGTCCCGGTACAGACCGGCGAGGTCTACAAGGCCTATGACGCGAGCGGCGCGTTCGGCGACGTGACGCCGCCGCCCGCACCCGATCGCTTCGAGGACGTGGTGGAGTTGGCCGCCTGGCTGTCCATGCAGCGCAACGACCTGGAGCCGGCCGCCATCCGGGTGGCGCCGGCCGTCGGTGACGTCCTCGAGACCCTGAGGGGCGAGCCGGAGACCCTGCTGGCCCGCGTCTCGGGATCGGGCGGCACCTGCTTCGCCCTCTGCCGCAGCGACCTGGAGGCCGAGACCCTGGCCCAGCGCATCGAGGCCATGGCGCCGGACTGGTGGGTCCGACGCTGCCGCCTCGGCGGTCCCTGGCCGGACCCGGAATAGCTCCGATGCGAAAACGGGGGCCCCGAAGGACCCCCGTTCCGTACGCTTGGGGAGGAAACTAACTCTATTCGTGCAGGGCTTCGCCGTGCAGGGCGAGGTCGAGGCCCTCGACTTCGCCTTCCTCGGAGACCCTGAGGCCGATGGTGAACTTGCAGATGTAGAGGATCACCAGGGTGGCCACGGCGGTCCAGCCGATGGTCACGGCGACGCCGATCACCTGCTTCATCAGCGAGGCGTCCTTGCCCAGGGCGTTGATGGCCGGGTCGGCCAGCACGCCGGTCAGCAGGGCGCCGGTGATGCCGGCGATGCCGTGAACCCCGAAGGCGTCCAGGCTGTCGTCGTACTTGAAGATGCGCTTCAGCCAGACCGCGCCGGCGTAGGCCGCGGCCCCGCCGAGCACGCCGACAATGAGCGCCCCGGCGCCGTTCACGAAGCCCGAGGCCGGGGTGATGGCGACGAGGCCGGCGACGGCGCCCGAGGCGAGACCCAGCATCGAGGGCTTCTTGCGCTCGACCCACTCGATGACCATCCAGGCCAGGCCGGCGGCGCCGGTGGCCACCTGGGTGTTCAGCATCGCCGCGCCGGCCAGGGCGCCCGAGCTCACGGCCGAGCCGGCGTTGAAGCCGAACCAGCCCACCCACAGCAGCGAAGCGCCGATCATCGTGAAGACGAGGTTGTGCGGCGCCATGTTCTCGCTGCCGAGGCCCTTGCGCTTGCCGAGGACGAGCGCGCAGACGAGGCCCGCGACACCGGCGTTGATGTGCACCACCGTACCGCCGGCGAAGTCGAGGACGCCGAGGCCGCCGAGGAAGCCGCCGCCCCACACCCAGTGCGCCACGGGCACGTAGACGACCAGCGACCACAGGGCGGTGAAGAGCAGCAGCGCCGAGAACTTCATGCGCTCCGCGAACGCCCCGGCGATCAGGGCGGGGGTGATGATCGCGAACGTCATCTGGAACATCATGAAGACGGATTCCGGGATGGTCGCGGCCAGGCTGTTGGCCTGATCCACCGCCACGCCCTTCATCAGGGCCTCTCCGAAGCCGCCGATGTACTTGTTGAGCCCGGCGTCCGGGTTGCTCGTGAAGGCGGCCGAGTAGCCGACCACCATCCAGAGCACCGTGATCAGGCAGGTGATGGCGAAGGACTGGGCCACCGTCGCGATCACGTTCTTCTTGCGCACCATGCCGCCGTAGAACAGCGCCAGGCCCGGGATGGTCATCATCAGCACCAGGGCGGTGGAGGTGAGCATCCAGGCGGTGTCGCCGCTGTCGAGCTTGGGCTTGGCGGGCTCGGCGGCAGGCGCCGCAGCCGGAGCGGCCGCAGGCGCGGCCTCAGTGGTCGCGGCCGGCGCGGCGGCGGCGGCAGCAGGGGCCGCCTCGGTGGTGTTGGTTTGCGCCAGCGCCGGAGCGGCCAATGCGCCCCCCGCCAGCGAGGCGGCCAGCGCGAACGCGGCCAACCGCTTGAACTTGAAGAAAGTCATTGGATTTCCCTTGTCCCGATGTCCGCGTCAGAGCGCCGCCGAACCGGTCTCGCCGGTCCGGATGCGCACGGCTTCCTCGACGTTCAGGACGAAGATCTTCCCGTCCCCGATCTTGCCCGTGGCGGCCGCGGCCTTGATGGCCTCCACCGCCTTGGCCACGGCCGAATCCTCGACCACCGCCTCGAGCTGCACCTTCGGCAGGAAGTTCACCTGGTACTCAGCCCCTCGGTAGATCTCCGTCTGGCCACGTTGGCGGCCATAGCCTTTCACTTCCGAGACCGTCAGACCTTCCACGCCGGCGCCGACGAGCGCTTCGCGCACGTCGTCCAGCTTGAATGGCTTCACGATCGCCATGATGAGTTTCATCCGCTCGCTCCCGCGCGACCCCTCGTGAAGACGGGCCCCACCTCGTGTTGACCTAAGGCCGCCGTTTAGGTCCCCCTCTCGACGACACCTCGACGCTATCGGCGCGCGGGGCGGAGAGGGCGGGCGCCGAGGGGCTGATCGCGATTAAGGCGGATTGCGCCCAATTCCTGAGCGCTGCGCGGCGCGGGCGCCCGCATTTCGGGCGCCACGGCCCGTCGAGAGGGCTTGATTCACGAACCCGTGAGGCCTGAAACTCGCCGTATTGCGAGGCGTAATGGGCCCAACCGCCGACCTCGCGGACGGCGGGCCTGACGGCTTGCGCCACCTATTTCTCGAGGAGTCGAATGACCTATCGCCTGCTGACCGCCGCGGCCTGCGCCGCCCTCGTCGCCGGAGCCGCCGGCGCCGCCTGGGCCCAGCCCGCCGCTCCGGCCCCCGCGGCCGCCCAGCCTGCAGCTCCGGCCGCAGCCGCTGCGCCTGCCGCGGCCCCTGCCTACACGCCGATCACCCCGGCCGGCGATATCGTCCAGACCCTGGCCGCTTCCGGCCAGTTCAAGACCTTCATCAAGGGCCTCGACGCCACCAACCTTACCGCCGTGCTCAAGCAGCAGCCGCACCTGACGGTGCTGGCGCCCACCGACGCGGCTTTCGCGGCCTATGGCGACACCGCCAAGCTCCTCGCCGACCTGCCGGCGCTGCAGAAACTGCTGCTGCACCACGTGATCAACGCCGAGGTCGACACGGCCAAGCTCAAGGGAGCCCACGGCCCGGTGGCCACCGGCGCCGGCGACAAGGTGGTGCTCGACGGGGTCGGCGCGACCTTCAAGGCCGACCAGGCCAACATCCTGCAGGCCGACGTGAAGGCCTCCAACGGCCTCATCGATGTGGTCGACCAGGTGCTGAAGGCGGGCTCGGTCCCTGAGACCATCGCCGACGCGGCCCCGCCGGCCGAGGAGAAGCCGGCCGCCGAACCGGCCAAGCCCGCGGCGAAGAAGGCGCCCGCCAAGGGAACCAAGCGGGGCCACTAATAGCTTGAGAGGTTAAAGGCGGGGCGGGGCTTTTGGTCAGATCGCGACAGGAGTCCTTTGGAGATGAATCTGAAACACCTCGCCCTCGCCAGCGCCGCCACGCTCGTCATGGCCGGCGCGGCCTACGCCCAGCAATCCTCGACCAGCTCGTCGACCGCGACCGGGGCCACGCCGCCGGTTGCGGGTTCGACGGATCCGTCCGCCAACACCCCGGGCGCCTATCCGAGCACCGGCGGCTCTACGACCACGACGGACACCACTACGACGGGCACGACGACGAGCACGACCACTGGCTCGGCTTCGACCGACGTGACCAGCTCGACCGCCGCCACGGCCCCGTCGGCGACGGCCTCCGGCTCTAACGCCAGCGTCACCACGACCATGGTCACCAACGGCCCGGTGCCGGACACGCCCGAGAACCGGCGCAAGTACGGCGGGCCGATGTCGCATGCCGGCAAGCGCACGGCGGCGCGCGGCAACTGATCTAACCAGCCGGTTCGGCTTGAAGCGAAGGTCGGCGGGCCCTATAGGTCCGCCGACTTTTTTCGCGCCTGCGAAGGCCCCGCCACCCGATGCCTGACAAGCCGCTTTCGTTTCAGGGCCTGATCCTGAAGCTGCACGACTATTGGAGCCGTCAGGGCTGCGTCATCCTGCAGCCCCACGACGTCGAGGTGGGGGCCGGCACCCTGCACCCGGCGACGGTGCTGCGCGCCCTGGGCCCGAAGCCCTGGCGGGCGGCCTATGTGCAGCCCTCGCGCCGCCCGGCGGACGGCCGCTATGGCGAGAATCCCAATCGGCTGCAGCACTATTACCAGTACCAGGTGATCCTGAAGCCGAACCCGCCGGATCTGCAGGACCTCTACCTGGGCAGCCTGGAGGCGATCGGCCTCGACACCCGCCTGCACGACATCCGCTTCGTCGAGGACGACTGGGAGAATCCCACCGTCGGGGCCTGGGGTCTCGGCTGGGAGGTCTGGTGCGACGGCATGGAAGTCACCCAGTACACCTACTTCCAGCAGGTCGGCGGCCTCGACGTGAGCCCGGTGGCCGGCGAGCTGACCTATGGCCTGGAGCGCCTGGCCATGTACCTGCAGGGCGTCAACCACTTCACCGAACTGGCCTTCAACGATCCCGACGGCCCGGCGCCGATGACCTATGGCGAGGTGTTCCTGGAAAACGAGCGGCAGCAGTCGGAGGCGAACTTCCACCTCTATGACGTCGCCACCCTGAAGCGGCAGTTCGAGGACATGGAGCGGGTGGTGCCGGAGCTGCTGAAGGGTCGCGGGCCGCAGGGCCAGATCACCGTGCTGCCGGCTTACGACCACGTGCTGAAGGCGAGCCACCTGTTCAACCTGATGGACGCCCGCGGCGCGATCGCCGTCGCCGAACGGCAGAGCTACATCGGCCGCATCCGCGACCTGACCAAGATGTGCGCCGAAGCCTGGGTGGCCAACGAAGGGGGCAATGCATGATGCGCGCCGCCGTCCCCGGCATCGTCGCTCTGATGATCGTCACCGCCGTGGCGACGCCGGCCTGCTCGCGGTCGGACGCGGACATCGTGCAGTGGACCGGGCCCGACGACGCCGAGATGCTGGCCGCCGAGAGCCAAGCCAAGCAGACGCTGCCGGTGTTCTGGCGCCGTGTGAAGTCCGGAGATCCGCAGATCGACCTGGCCTTGTTGAAGATCGGCTTTCCCGCGCCCCGGGAGGGGACCGAGTACCTTTGGCTCGCCGTCGGCCCCGATAGTGACGCCGACCATCGCGGCGAGGTGCTGAACGAGCCGGAAGCCGCCGAGGGCGTTCGCGCCGGACAGATCGTCACTTTCGATCCGGCGCGGATCGGTGACTGGTCATATCGCAAGGCCGGCAAGTACTACGGCCAGTACACCACGCGCGTGATGATCAAGCGGACCGATCCGCAGACCGCGCGCGAGGAAGCCGCGGACCTGTCGCCGATGCCGCTGGAACCCGAGTCCAACTGATGCCGCAGCTGCTCGTCGAACTGTTCTCGGAAGAGATCCCCGCGCGCATGCAGGCCCAGGCCGCGCGCGACCTGGAGCGCATGGTCCGTGACCGGCTGGCCGCCGAAGGCTTCCTGCCCGAGGCGATCAAGACCTTCGCCGGACCCCGTCGCCTGACCCTGGTGGCCGAAGGGCTGCCCGCCGCCCAGGCCGACCGGCACGAGGAGCGCAAGGGTCCCCGGGTCGGCGCGCCCGACCAGGCGATCGAAGGCTTTCTGCGCTCCACGGGCCTGAACCGCGAGCAGCTCACCGAGAAGGACGGCGTCTACTTCGCCCACCTTCACAAGCCCGGCCGCCCGACCCCGGAGATCGTCGCCGAGATGATCGAGGCGATCGTCCGCGGCTTCCCCTGGCCGAAGTCGATGACCTGGGGCACGGGGACGCTGCGCTGGGTGCGGCCGGTGCACCGCATCCTCTGCGTCTTCGATGGCGAGGTCGTGCCGTTCTCGATCGACGGCATCGCCAGCGGCGACCTCACCGAGGGCCACCGCTTCATGGGCGCGCGCCAGTCGTTCAATGCGCGCGACTTCGACGCCTACCAGGATGGCCTTGCGAGGCACTTCGTCGTGCTCGACCCGGAGGAGCGCAAGGAGCGGATCATGGACGCCGCCCGCACGCTCTGCTTCGCGCGCAACTTCGAGCTCGTGGAAGACGAGGGGCTGCTGGACGAGGTGGCGGGGCTCGCCGAATGGCCGACGCCGATCCTCGGCGACATGGACCCGGCCTTCCTCGACCTGCCGCCGGAGGTGATCCGCACCTCCATGCGCGTGCACCAGCGCTACTTCGCCGTGCGCGATCCGAAGACCGGCTTCCTGGTCCCGCACTTCGTCACTGTCGCGAACATCGAGGCCGAGGACGGCGGGAAGGCGATCGCGTCCGGCAACGCGCGGGTGCTGTCCGCGCGCCTGAACGACGCCCGGTTCTTCTGGGAAGAGGACAAGAAGGTCCGCCTGGCCGACCGGCTCGAGAAGCTGAAGGGCGTGACCTTCCACGCCAAGCTCGGCTCGATGGCGGACCGCGTGGCGCGCATCGAGAAGCTCGCCGCAGAGCTCGCGCCGTTCGTCCGCGACGACGGCCAGACCGCGGCCAAGGCGGTCGAGGCGGCGCGTCTCTGCAAGGCCGACCTGGTCTCCGGCATGGTCGGGGAATTCCCCGAGCTGCAGGGCGTCATGGGCGGCTATTACGCCGAGCACGAGGGCCTCGATCCGGAGGTCTCGGACGCGATCCGCGACCACTACAAGCCCCAGGGGCCGTCCGACGACGTGCCCGTGCAGGCCGTGGCCGCCACGGTGGCCCTGGCGGACAAGCTGGACACCTTGATCAGCTTCTTCGGCATCGACGAGAAGCCGACCGGCAGCCGTGATCCCTATGCGCTGCGCCGGGCGGCCCTGGGGGTGATCCGCATCCTCCTGCAGTCGCGCACGCGCCTGCCGCTCAGGACGTTCGTCTCGGCGGACCTGCTCGCCTTCTTCGCCGACCGCCTCAAGGTGCTGCTGCGCGAGCAGGGACAGCGGCATGACCTGGTGGACGCGGTCTTCGCCCTCGGCGACGACGACATCGTGCGCATCGTCTCCCGCGTGAACGCCCTGGACGAGTTCCTCAAGACCGAGGACGGGGCCAACCTCTTGGCCGGCTACAAGCGTGCGGTGAACATCCTCAAGGCCGAGGAGAAGAAGGGCCCGCTACCGTCGGGCGAGCCGGTCGACATGGCCGGCGCGCCGCCCGAGGAGGCCGGGCTGATCAACGCCATCGGCCACATGGAGATCGAGAGCGGCAAGGCGCTGGCGAAGGAAGACTTCGCCGCGGCCATGCGCGAGCTCGCGGCGCTGCGGGCGCCCGTCGACGCGTTTTTCGACAAGGTGCTAGTGAACTCGGACGTCGCTGCGGAACGCGAAAACCGCCTGCGGCTTCTGGCCAAGGTCCGTGACGCCATGGGGCGGGTGGCGGACTTCGGACAAGTGACAGGTTAAGCCCGGAAATTGCGGCCGGGCCAAACGAGAGGGTGAGCTCATGACGGCCGACACGATGGTGAAGACGCGGTGGGTCTATACCTTCGGCGGCGGGCGTGCCGACGGCGACGCCTCCATGAAGAACCTGCTGGGCGGCAAGGGCGCGAACCTCGCCGAGATGTCGGCGCTTGGCCTGCCGGTGCCCCCGGGCTTCACCATCACGACCGAGTGCTGCACCTACTACTACGCCAACGAGCGGACTTATCCGGCCGACCTCAAGGACCAGGTCGCCCAGGGCCTGAAGAAGGTCGAGGAGATCACCGGCAAGTCGTTCGGCGATCCGGCGAATCCGCTGCTCGTCTCGGTGCGCTCGGGCGCGCGGGCCTCGATGCCCGGCATGATGGACACGGTGCTGAACCTCGGCCTCAACGACGAGACCGCCGAGGGTCTGGCCAAGCTGGCCGGCGACCGCCGCTTCGCCTTCGACAGCTACCGCCGCTTCATCCAGATGTATTCGAACGTGGTGCTCGACCTCGATCACCATATGTTCGAGGAGATCCTCGACGAGCATAAGGAGCGCCTCGACGTCACCGTCGACACGGCGCTTTCGGCCGAGGACTGGGAAGCCGTCGTCGCCGACTACAAGAAGGCCGTGGAGGCCGAGCTCGGCGAGCCCTTCCCGCAGGATCCGCACGCCCAGCTGTGGGGCGCGGTCGGGGCCGTGTTCGCCAGCTGGATGAACGACCGGGCAAAGTTCTATCGCCGCATGCACGACATCCCCGAGAGCTGGGGCACGGCCGTCAACGTCCAGGCCATGGTGTTCGGCAACATGGGCGAGACCTCGGCCACGGGCGTCGCCTTCACCCGCAATCCGTCCACCGGCGAGAACCGCCTCTATGGCGAGTTCCTGATCAACGCCCAGGGCGAGGACGTGGTCGCTGGCATCCGCACGCCCCAGGCCCTGACCAAGATCGCGCGGGAGGAGATGGGCGAGAAGCAGCCCTCCATGGAGGAGGCGCTGCCGGAGGTCTTCGCCCAGTTCAAGTCCGTCGTCGAGAAGCTCGAGAAGCACTATCGCGACATGCAGGACATCGAGTTCACGGTGGAGAAGGGCCGTCTGTACATGCTGCAGACGCGCAACGGGAAACGCACGGCCAAGGCCGCGCTAAAGGTCGCCGTCGACCTCGCCAGCGAGGGCCTGATCACCCGGGAAGAGGCGGTCATGCGGGTCGAGCCCGCCAGCCTCGACCAGCTCCTGCACCCCACCATCGATCCGGGCAGCCCGCGCGAGGTGATCGCCAACGGCCTGCCGGCCTCGCCCGGCGCGGCCACCGGCAAGGTGGTGTTCACCGCCGAGGAGGCCGAGCGTCTCGGCTCCGCCGGCGAGGCGGTCATCCTGGTGCGCGAGGAGACCTCGCCCGAGGACATCCGCGGCATGGACGCGGCCCGCGGCATCGTCACCGCCCGCGGCGGCATGACCAGCCACGCGGCCGTGGTGGCCCGCGGCATGGGCCGGCCCTGCGTCTCCGGCGCAGGTGAGATTCACATCGACATGAAGTCGGGCGAGTTCCGGGCCCGCGGCCGCAGCGTCAAGGAAGGCGAGATCGTCACGATCGACGGTTCCACCGGCGAGGTGCTGGCCGGTGCCGTGAAGATGATCGAACCGGAGCTTTCCGGCGACTTCGCCACCCTGATGGGCTGGGCCGACGGCGTGCGCCGCCTGAAGGTCCGCGCCAACGCCGAGACCTCGCTCGACGCCAGGACGGCCCGCCAGTTCGGGGCCGAGGGCATCGGCCTTTGCCGCACCGAGCACATGTTCTTCGACCCGGACCGGATCGCGGCCGTTCGTGAGATGATCCTCGCCGACGACACCGCCGGTCGGAAGGCGGCCCTGGCCAAGATCCTGCCGATGCAGCGCCAGGACTTCGTCGAGCTCTTCCAGATCATGGAGGGCCTGCCGGTCACCATCCGGCTGCTCGATCCGCCGCTCCACGAGTTCTTGCCGCACAACGAGGAAGACGTGGCGGCCGTGGCCCAGGCCACCGGCCTCGACGCGGCCAAGCTGCTGCGCCGCGCGCAGGAGCTGCACGAAGTGAACCCGATGCTCGGCCATCGCGGTTGCCGCCTGGGCGTCGCCTATCCCGAGATCTACGAGATGCAGGTCCGCGGCATCATCGAGGCCGCCTGCGAGATCGCCGCCTCCGGCAAGGCCGCGCCAATCCCGGAGATCATGCACCCGCTGGTCTCCAAGGGTGAGGAGATGAAGTTCCTCCGCGAACTCACCGACCGCGTGGCCAAGGAAGTGACCGCCGAGAAGGGCTGCCAGATCGAGTACAAGGTCGGCACCATGATCGAGCTGCCGCGCGCCGCCATCCGCGCCGGGGACCTGGCCGAATACGCCGAGTTCTTCTCCTTCGGCACCAACGACCTGACCCAGACGACCTTCGGCATCAGCCGCGACGACTCCGGCCGGTTCCTCAACGCCTATATCGAGAAGGGCATCTTCGAGAAGGATCCCTTCGTCAGCATCGACACCGAGGGCGTGGGCGACCTGATCCGCATCGCCGCCGAGCGCGGCCGGGCGGCGCGTCCGGACGTCAAGCTCGGCATCTGCGGTGAGCACGGCGGCGATCCGGCCTCGATCGCCTTCTGTGAACAGGTCGGCCTGGATTACGTGAGCTGCTCGGCCTACCGCGTGCCGATCGCGCGCCTGGCCGCCGCCCAGTCGGCCATCGGCGAGCGCGAGAAGGACCGCTAGGCCCGCATGCAGCTCTATCCGGCCGCCGCGGAGGAGCTGCCCGCCGTGGCGGCGCTGGTGAACTCGGCCTACCGGGGCGACACCTCGCGCCAAGGCTGGACCACCGAGGCCGACTACATTGACGGCCAGCGCACCGATGCCGAGGCGCTGGCGGCCGATCTCGCCGCGACGCCCGGCGCCCGCCTCCTGACCCTCCGCGATGCGCCTGGCGGCGAACTGCTTGGTACGGTGTGGCTGGAGCCGGTGGACGAGGGTGAGACCTGGTATCTCGGCATGCTCACCGTGCGGCCCGACATCCAGGACCGCCAGCTCGGGCGCTGGCTGCTGGAGGCCGCCGAGGCCTATGCCGCGCAGGCGGGGGCGAGGCGGATCCGCATGACCGTGGTCTCGATCCGCGACACCCTGATCGCCTGGTATCAGCGGCGCGGCTACGCCCTCACCGGCGAGACCCGGCCGTTTCCCTACGAAGACGAGCGCTTCGGCCAGCCGAAGAGGCCGGACCTGCGCTTCGTGGTGCTCGAGAAGGCGCTCTGAGCCACGGGCGCCGAGGTCGGCTTGCGCAGCAGCACGGCGTCCTGGGTGGTGTTGAGGTCATGGGAGCCCACGTGCAGCACCTCGAAGTACTCGCCCCAGACCCGCCGGACGTAATCCTCGGTGTGGTAGGCGAGGCGGTAGAAGTCCGGCAGGCCGTCCACCTGGCCCATGTCCGGCGCATAGACGAAGCCCTTCTCGCGGGCCGCGTTCGTCATCCAGTCCGGCAGGTCATAGACGTAGGGATTGGTCTTGGTGGTGAGGACGAAGCCGCCGGGCTTCACGACGCGCGCCAGCTCCGCCAGCCAGGCGTGCTGCATGTCCTCGGGCAGGTGGGTGAAGATCGAGATCGAATAGACGAGGTCGAGTTCGCCGTCGGCGAAGGGCAGGGGCGGCTGCGGCTGGTTCACGAAGAACTCACCGAAGTGGCTCATGTGCTCGGCGCACCAGGCCATCGCCTCCGCGTCGATGTCGGAGGCGGAGAAGAGGGTATGCGGATGGCGGACCGCCATCTGGGCGAGCACCCGGCCGGGGCCTGAGCCGAAGTCGTGCACACGGCCACGTTCGGGGAAAGGGACGCCGTAGGCCTCGAGGATCTCCTCGATCTGGCGCGCTACCTCCCGCCCACCGGCCGAGAAGTAGCCCACCGCCGCGCCGGTGACGCGGATCTGCAGCGGCTCCGGCGGCACGGGGAAGGCCTTCAGGCCGTCGTGCCCGAACACCTCGCGCAGCCAGGCGGGCGTCACGGCGTACTCGAAGGTGCGCAGCCGATGATCGGAGCGGACCGCAGCCCGCAGCATGAAGCCGCCGCCATCCTGCATCGGATCGGTGTCGGCCAGGACGTCCTTGAAATTCACCTGGGCGCTCAGCGCCCGCACCTGCAGGCCAGGGAAGTTCTTCCGCACTTCCGGCCGCGGGAAAACGTTGATCGGCACGGGCACGCCGTTGACGGTGAGGGCGATGTCGGGCGCCTCCTCGTCGTTCACCTCCGTCCAACCGATGAAGCGGAAGTCGACCTTGTCGGCGTCCAGGACGTACGGCGGGTCCAGGGTCATGATCGGCCAGGGATCCGAGCCGGGCGGGTTGCGCCTCAGCGGCATGCGGCACTCTCCCGAAAGGGGTACAGCAAAAACTGTACTCTTGCTCATATGTTAGAGTAGCGCAACGGGCGGTAGAGTCTGCCCGCATAGGTGTAGCTCGCTGCATGTGACGACTTCTTGGCTGCCCGAAACGGGTTGAGCGGCCGCAACTGTGCAGCTTTTGGGCGTGACAACGGCGCCTGCGCCGGGTGTGCTCGCCCAGGGGACGGGGGATTCCAGATGACTCAGGGTTTTGACGCGGCCGCCGCGACGGCGGCCTACCTGGCGGCCTTGCCACCGGCGCTGCACGAGAAGGCCAAGGCGTACACCGTGGGCGGCCACTGGCTGACCCTGTGGGGCGCGATCGTCGCGGTGGCTGTCGCCTGGCTGGTCCTTCGCTCAGGGGTGCTGGTGAAGGTCCGCGATCGCGTGGAGCGCGGCAAGCCGCGCCCCTGGCTGGCGGTGTTCGCGGTGGTGATCGTCGACGCTCTCCTCGAGCTCCTCCTCGCCTTGCCGTGGGACGCCTACGCCGCCTGGTTCCGCGAGCTTCAGTACGGCCTGACCAGCCAGCCGTTCGCCGGCTGGCTCGGCGAGCACCTGATGCAGGGCGTCATCGTCGCGCCGCTGACCGCCATCCTGATGAGCGGTCTCTATTTCCTGATCCGCCGCGCCAAGCGCGCCTGGTGGGTCTGGGGCGGCCTGCTGGTCGGCGTCTTCGTGCTCTTCATCCAGATCATCGCGCCGGTGTTCCTGATGCCGATCTTCAATCGCTACACCCCCGCGCCCCCGGGTCCGGTGCGCGAGGAGGTGGTCGCCATGGCGCGGCAGGTCGGCATGCCGTCCGACAAGATCTTCATCTACGACGGCTCGAAGCAGTCGAACCGCTACACCGCCAACGTCGCCGGGGTGTTCGGCAGCGCCCGCATCGCCATGAGCGACGTGATGTTCAAGAAGGACGCCGACATCGCCGAGGTGCGCGGCGTCGTCGGCCACGAGATGGGCCACTACATGCGCCTGCACCTCGTCTGGTCGACACTGGCCTACACGGTGCTCGCCTTCGCGGCCCTGTTCCTCGTCGACCGGCTCTATCCGCTGGTGCTGCGCTGGACCGGAGCGAAGGGCGTGGGCGGGCTGGGCGATCCGGCCGGGTATCCGGTGCTCGGCATCATCGTCACCGTCCTGGCCCTCGCCGGGACGCCGGTGCTCAATTCGATCGTGCGCATCGGCGAGGCCGACGCAGACCGCTATTCGCTGGTGCACTTCAACGCGCCCGACGGCCTCGCCAAGGCGCTCGTGAAGACCATCGAGTACCGCTACGATTCACCGGGCCGGCTCGAGGAGATCGTCTTCTACGACCACCCATCGGTGCGGGCGCGGGTAATGCGCTGCATGGAATGGAAGGCGGCGCATCCGTCGCCGCCGCCCGCCGCGCCGCCTAGCGCTTCCTGACGAACACCGTGCCGGCGGAATAGCCGGCGCCGAAGGAGCAGATCAGGCCGGTGTCGCCGGGCCGGAAGTCGGCGTTGGCCTTGTGGAAGGCGATGATCGACCCGGCCGAGGAGGTGTTGGCGTACTCGTCGAGGATGATGACGTTCTCCTCGGGGCTCGGGTCGCGGCCCAGCACGCGGCGGCCGATCAGGTCATTCATGTTGATGTTGGCCTGGTGCAGCCACATGCGCTTCAGGCTCGTCGGATCGAGGCCGAGCGCGCCGGCGTGGTCGACGATCATCTCCGAGACCATCGGCACCACCTCGCGGAACACCTTGCGGCCTTCCTGGACGAACAGCTTGTCCTTCTGGCCGATCCCCTCCGGGGCGCAGCGGTTCAGGAAGCCGAAGTTGTTGCGGATGTTGTTGGAGAACTGGGTCTTCAGCCGCGTGCCGAGGATCTCCCAGCCGTCGTTCGCCTGGTCGGCCCGCTCGACGATCACGGCGGTCGCCACGTCGCCGAAGATGAAGTGGCTGTCGCGGTCGCGGAAGTTGAGGTGTCCCGAGCAGATCTCGGGGTTGACCATCAGCACGGCGCGGGCCGAGCCGCTGGCGACGAAATCGGCGGCGGTCTTGATGCCGAAGGTGGCCGACGAGCAGGCGACGTTCATGTCGAAGGCGAAGCCCTCGATGCCGAGCGCGTTCTGCACCTCGATCGCCATCGCCGGATAGGCGCGCTGCATGTTGGAGGCGGCGCAGATTACCGCGCCGATCTCGCTGGCCGGCTTGCCCCAGCGGGCGATGGCGTCCTTGGCCGCCTCGACGGCGATCTCGGCGAGGACCGACAGCTCCTCGTTGGGCCGCTCGGGGATGTTGGGCCGCATGAGGTCCGGATCGACGAGGCCGGTCTTGTCGACGACGAAGCGCGCCTTGATGCCCGAGGCCTTCTCGATGAACTCGACGGAGGAGGGGCTCAGGGCCTCGATCTCGCCGGCCTCGATGGCCTTGGCGTTGGCGGCGTTGAACCGTTCGACGTAGGCGTTGAAGGTCTCCACCAGCTCGGCGTTCGAGAGGCTGTTGGGCGGGGTGTAGAGCCCCGTGGCGGCGATGACGGCGTCCGTCATTTGAACTCCCTCCGACTGGCGTGGCGGACTGATAGCACGCGCCGCAGGAGCGTCACCAAGCGATGTGGCCGCAGGGCCACACGTCATGCGCGAACACAGCTTCGCCGCAGAACCAACACGGCGGGGCCGGGGTTAGGGCCCCACCTGCGGGAGGCTCATGGGGGAGCTGTTCGCGTTAGTTTCGGAGTACAACCGAATGAAAGCTCTCATGGCTGCGGCGTCCGCCGCGATCCTGGCCTCGGCCCTGCCTGCCATCGCCTCGGCGCAAGACGCCTCCACCACGCGGCCGGTCGGGGCCTACGGCAACATCGGCTATGCGAACGCCCACGACAGCGGCGTGAACCTGGGGACCATCCAGGGCCGCCTCGGCTACCGGTTCAACGACTATCTCGGCGTCGAGGGCGAACTCGCCGGCGGGGTGAAGAGCGATGACGTCTCCACGACGGTGGGTACGGCCACGGTCACCGGCAAGGCCAAGATCCAGCACCAGGAGGCGATCTATGGCGTCGGCTTCCTGCCGGTCGGGACCAATTGGGACCTCATCGGCCGCGTCGGCTACGGCCACACCAAGGCCAAGGTGAGCGACATCACGGTCACGGGTCCGGGCGGCACGGCCTCGAACCTGTCGGGCTCGGGCGACGGCGATTCCTGGAACTTCGGCGTCGGCGCCCAGTACCACTGGGACGGCCAGAACGGCATCCGCGCGGACTACACGCGCGAGGAATTCCAGGGTTCCGGCTCGGGCCACGGCGACGTCTGGTCGGTCGCCTACAGCCGGAGGTTCTAGCGAGCGCCGGCCGGAAGAAGCGGCTTCCGCTTCTGCGTCCGGCCACGCGTAGACAAGGAAGTCAGCCCTCCCCGGCGACGGGGAGGGCTTTTTCTTGACCGCAGGGGCCGGCATTCGTGACACTGGCGTCAACAATGAAGCAGCGGGCGAGGAGACGACCGGCTTTGCTCAGTCACGCCTTCCTGATCCAGGTCAGCGCTTCCGGCGCGGCAGTGGCCGCACTGGTCGGTCTGGCCGCCTGGGCGCGCATCGCCCGCCCGCTCAATCCGCTGGACGACCAGACCGCCCGTTTCCTGCTCGGGGAGGAATTCCCGGGCAAGCCCATCGACCAGCTCTGGGTCGCCACGGACGGGGCCGGCGCGCTCGCCCGCGCGGGCGCCTCGGCGCTGGTGCTCTGCCGGGTCGGCGACGGCTATGTGGCGCGCCAGCTGCCCTGGGCCCAGGCGCTGTCCGCCGCCTTCCGCGACGGACGCCTGACGCTCGACCTCGCCGACGTCGCCGCGCCGAAGGCCGTGATCAACCTGCCGGCCTGGCCGCCGAAGGATCTCGCCGCATGAAGACCTTCGATCCGGTCACCCTCGCGACCCCGCTCTTCATCCTCACGATCATCGCCGAAATCCTGCTCGCAAAGGCCGGCAAGCTGCGGGCCGAATACGAGACGAAGGACACCGCCGCCTCCCTGTTCATGGGCCTCGGCTCCACGGTGGCCGGCATGCTGATCGGCGGCGTCACGGTGGCCGCGGCGCTGTGGGTCTATCAGCACCGGCTGTTCACGATTCCGATGAACGCGGCCTGGGCGTGGCTGGCGATCTTCCTGCTGGAGGACCTGACCTACTACTGGTTCCACCGCATCAGCCACGAGCGGCGCTTCTGGTGGGCGGCGCACGTCAACCACCACTCCAGCCAGCACTACAACCTGTCCACCGCGCTGCGGCAGACCTGGACGGGCGGGATCTCCGGCACCTGGATGCTCTGGCTGCCACTGTCCTTCCTCGGCTTCCCGCCAGCCATGGTGGCCATCGAGAAGGGCATCAGCCTCGTCTACCAGTACTGGATCCACACCGAGGCGATCCGGCGGATGCCGCGCTGGTTCGAGGCGGTGTTCAACACGCCCTCTCACCACCGGGTTCACCACGCCCGCAACCCGCGCTACCTCGACAAGAACTACGCGGGGATCCTCATCGTCTGGGACAAGCTGTTCGGCACCTTCCAGCCGGAGCTGGACGAGGAGCCCTGCCGCTATGGCCTGGTGAAGAACCTCGGCACCTTCAACCTGCTGCGCGTCGCCTTCCACGAGTGGATCGCCATCGGCGCGGACATCCTGCGCCAGCCGCGCCACGCCCTTGGCTGGCTGTTCGGCCCCCCGGGCTGGAGCCCGGACGGCAGCCGCCAGACGAGCCGCGAGTTGAAGGCGGAGTGGGAGGCCGGCCGCAAGGTCGCGCCCGAGCGGATCGCCGCCGAATAGCTAGTCGCGCAGCAGCGGCAGGCTGAGGCCCGAGACCGGCCGCGCCGAGAGCAGCTCCTCACGGAAGCGGAAGAGTTCGGCGGGGCGACCGCCGGTCTCGGCGTCGATGCGGCCGAGCCCTTCCACCAGCTCGGCCCGCTCCAGGGCGCGCCGGAAGTTCTGCTTGTGCAGCGGCACCCCGGCGATCGCCTCCACCGCCCGCTGCAGGGCGGAGAGGGTGAAGGCCTCGGGCATCAGCTCGAACACCACCGGCCGATACTTGATCTTGCCGCGCAGACGCGAGACGGCCGTGGCCAGGATCCGGCGGTGGTCGGAGAACATGGCTTCGCCGAGCGCGGCCCGCAGCTCGGGGGGCAGGGGCGCCTCGCCGCGGTCGCGCGCCGCCTCGGGCGCGAGGCCCGCCTCGTAGAGCAGCTCATAGCGCTCCAGCACCCGCTCCTCGTTCCAGGGCGCGCCGTCGAGGGCGAAGGCGAGGCGGGCTCGGGCCAGCCGCTGGGGCGCGTCGGCGCCGCGTTCCGTCCAGCGGCGGAGTGCGGGCTCGATGATCTCGAGCGCGGGCGGCCGGCCGGCGCGCCAGTCCTCGTAGGGGAAGAACCGCGACCACGGCCGCCACTGGCTGTCCGGCGCGTGGGTGTCGACGGCCTTGGGCGCCAGCGCCAGATAGCCCACCGAAATGACCCGCGCGGCCGGGCTGCCTTCGCCCATGTCGGCGAGCGGCGCGTCGCGGCCCTTGTCGCCGAAGGTGTAGAGCTGCTCCACATAGCCGAGGTCGAAGCGCGTCTGTTCGGTCACGAAGGCGCGCATGGCGAGCTCGAAGGTGCGATGCCCGCCCGGATCGAACGGGCCGAAGGGCAGGCTCTCCAGGTCGGAGTCCTTCGGGCGGACGGTCAGCACCACGGCCTCGCCGCCTTCGATGGCGACGACCACGGCCGAGAGGCCGATGACCACGGCGGTGGAGGCCGGCGCGAGGCTCATGCGTGGCGGGCCGGGAAGTCGAAGGGGGCCGCGACGGTGAAGTCGTAGTCGCCCATGGCCTCGACCGCCGCGATCATGCGTCCGCCGCGGCCCATCTGCTCGTCCGCCAGGGCGACGATGCGGCGATTGGGCGAGGCGTGGGGCGCGGCCTTGCGCAGGGCCAGGGCGATCCGCCGCTCGTCGGCCGCCGGGCTGTGCTCGCAGGCCAGCAGGAAGGCCGCCGCCGTCGACCGGCTGATCCCGGCCCAGCAATGGATCAGCATGGGCCGCTCGCCGTCCCAGGTGCGGCCGAAGGCGAGGATGCGCCCGACCACGGTCTCGTCCGGGGCGACCATGTCGTCCATCGGCTCGACGATGTCGTTGACGCCGAGCCGCAGGTGCCGCTCGGGGCTGAGCGGCGCCGGCGTCTCGATCAGGCTCGCCGGGTCGAGCAGGGTTATCATGTGCGAGGGCCGGCGGACCGCGATCAGCGGCTCCACGTCGGCCAGTCCGCAGACGATCAGTTGCACGGCCGTGCTCACTCGGTGTCGAAGGCCACGTCCGAGCCGCGATAGCCGGCGGCCTCGGACAGGACATTGTAGCGGTGGACGTAGCGCTCCTGGGCCTGCGCCGCCGGCAGGGGGTCGATCACCAGGCTGTAGCCGGCCGGCGGCGCGCCGAAGAAATCGAGCGCCTCGTCGTGCTCGAAGCCCGCGAGCTGAATCGCCTCGAAGAAGGCGCAGGCCCGGTCGGCCTGCTTGATCAGCTTCTTGACCAGCGGCGGCGTCTTGGCCGGCAGGCCGAAGCGCACGTGGATGGCGGTTTCCAGGCTGTCCTCGAAGGTGCGGTAGTCGACGCCGAGCGCCGCCTTGAACGGCGAGATCATGTCGCCGATCACATATTCGGGGGCGTCGTGCAGCAGGGCCGCCAGGCGCCAGCGGGGCTCGAGGTCGGGACGGATGTGAGCGGCGATCTCCTCCACGACCAGGCAGTGCTGGGCGACTGAGAAGGCGTTCTCGCCGGTCGTCTGTCCGTTCCAGCGCGCCACGCGCGCCAGGCCGTGGGCGATGTCCTCGATCTCGATGTCCATCGGCGAGGGATCGAGCAGATCCAGCCGCCGGCCCGACAGCATGCGTTGCCAAGCGCGCGGCTCCCGGGTCGAACGACGCAGCCCTTTCCTCACGGACGCATTACCTCCACAGTCGTGATCAGGAACTGGCGCATGCCCTGACAAAGATCAATGCGAGCATAGGGTGTTGGTTCGAAAGGTCACGCGAAGGAAGACGGGATGAGCTGGGCACGGATCATGGCGCCTCTCTCGGGCGGGCAGGGCGATCGCGCGGCGGTGGCGGCGGCGGCGCTCATGGCCGAGCCGTTCGGCGCGGAGCTGGCGGGCGTCTACACCCCGGCCGACGTGGCCGACGTCATGCCCTGGATGGGCGAGGGTTTCATGGGCGGGGTGCAGACCACCGCCCTCGAGTCGCTGAAGGAAGCGGCCCAGGTGGGCGAGAAGAACGCCCGCGTCGCCATGGACGCGTGCACCTACGCCAAGCGGCAGTTCATCAGCCTGCAGACGCCCGTCTGGGCGGGGCTGTCGGCGGAGGCGCGCCTTTCGGATCTGGTCGTCTTCACCAACGAGCCGGCCCGCGGCCGCGGGCCCCTGGCGGAGGCCTTCCAGCAGGTGCTGGCCGACGAGCAGCGCCCGGTGCTGATCGCCCGGGAGGGCCTGAAGGTCGGCGGGACCATCGCGGTCGCTTGGGACGGCGGCAAGGAGGCCTCGCGCGCCGCGCGCCTGGCCCTGCCGCTGCTGGAGAAGGCCGACAAGGCGGTGATCCTCGCCGCGCCGAAGGCCAGCTCGCGCAGCTTCGATCCGGCCCGGCTGCAGTCGTACTACGCCGCGCGCGGGGTGAAGGCCGAGGTCGATGTGCTGCCCGACAGCGGCGACGCCGCGCCGGTGCTGCTCTACGCCGCCCGCAAGGCCGAGGCCGACATCCTGGTGGCCGGCGCCTTCGGCCATCCGCGGCTGCAGGAGTTCATCTTCGGCGGCACCACGCGCACGCTCTTGAACTCCGACCATCCCTCGTTGTTCTTGTCCCACTAGCTTTCATAAGGATCGACCCAATGCCCCTGTCGCGCATCGTGATGCGGCTCGCCCGCAATCCCGGCACCGAATTCGCCGGCGGCGACGATCACCGCGGCTATGCGCTGACCGCCCCGCTGACGGCCGACGGCATGCTCGACGAGGAGAGCTATGCGAAGACCCGCGACCAGTGCGTCGTGCGCCGCTTCGCGCCGGACGAGGATCCGGCGGACGGCCGCCTGGCGCGCCGCGGCCAGCGCTGGTTCTTCGACTACGACGACGCCGACACTGCCGACGATGAGCCGGTCTATCGCTTGGGCGAGCATCGGTTCGCGGTCGGTGAATACGTCACCGTCACCGACGAGGACGGCCGTCCGCTGACTTACAAGGTCGTCGAGGTCCAGCCGGCGGGCTGACCGCCGGCCGCGAGGCTCAGGCGCCGCCGTTGCGGCGCACCAGGCGCTGGAGGTCGTGGTAGAGGCGGTTGCCCTCGTCGAGGTCCTCGCGCGACTTCACCACGCCGACCGTCAGGGGCCCGCTCTTCGGACCCGACGCCTGGTAGCCCACGAAGCGATAGCCGTCGGGCAGATTGTCCCGTTTGGCGATGAAGGTGGCGCGCAGGCCCCGACGCTCGCGGCTGAAGGGCTCGCCGCGCAGGCGCACGTCCTTGACGACGTGGACCGTCGCCTCGCCGTTGCTGGCGTCGATCTTCACGCCGGCGACATTGACCTTGGCCTTGTGGTCGCCGGCCTCGATGTGCAGGCCGGGCAGGTCCACCTTGGCGTGGTCATCGCCATCGACGATGACGCCGTGGTTCTTGCCAATGGTCACGGCGGTACGGTCGCTGTCGCTGTTCCAGTCCTCCTCGGAGGCCCCGGAGCCCTTGGCGTCCTGGGCCGCCTCTTGAGCAGCGCGGGCGACGTCACCGGAGGGCGGCGCCGGCGGCTTGGGCGCTTCGGGCGGGGCAGGGGCCTTGGGCTCGGTCTCCACCGATGCGGCTGCGGCCGGTCCCACGAGGGAGGTCTCCAGCGCCGCCAGGGTCGTGGCGGCGTCGCCGTTGACCGGCGTCAGCTGCAGGGTGATCTCGGCATTGCCCGGGCCGCGATAGGTGCAGGTCTTGCGATCGGCGGCGATCGAGGTCCGCTCCAGCACGCCCTGCCGGTCCGGGCAGTCGAGCGCGGTGCGGTGGGCATAGTCGACGCGTGGCGCGCAGGCCCCCAGGCCCATGACCAGGGTAGAGGCGGCGGCAAGCAGGATTACGCGCATAGCGAAAGGGCTCCGTCCATTCGCCGCAAAGCGTGGCCGGAGCCCTTGGAAAAATCGAGTGAATTCGTCGTAAGCCCCGCGGCCGGGGCCAATGGCTACTGGCCCGGGCGGGCGCCGGCCGAGCCCTCGCGCCGGGCGAGGAAGGCGAGGCGCTCGAAGAGGTGCACGTCCTGCTCGTTCTTGAGCAGGGCGCCGTGCAGCGGCGGGATCAGCTTGGTGGGATCCTTCTCCTTCAGCGCCTCGTCGCTGATGTCCTCGACCATGAGGAGTTTCAGCCAGTCGAGCAGCTCGGAGGTGGACGGCTTCTTCTTCAGGCCCGGCACCTTGCGCATGTCGTAGAAGATGCGCAGCGCCTCGGCGACGAGCTTCTGCTTGATGCCCGGATAGTGCACCTCGACGATGTCGTTCATCGTGTCGGAGTCGGGGAAGCGGATGTAGTGGAAGAAGCAGCGGCGCAGGAAGGCGTCCGGCAGCTCCTTCTCGTTGTTCGAGGTGATGATCACGATCGGGCGAACCGCCGCCTTGATCGTCTCGTTGGTCTCGTAGACGAAGAACTCCATCCGATCGAGCTCCTGCAGGAGGTCGTTCGGGAACTCGATGTCCGCCTTGTCGATCTCGTCGATCAGCAGCACCGGGCGCTGGGGGCTCTCGAAGGCTTCCCAGAGCTTGCCCTTCTTGATGTAGTTCTTGACGTCCTTGACACGCTCGTCGCCGAGCTGGCTGTCGCGCAGGCGGGTGACGGCGTCGTACTCGTAGAGCCCCTGGTGGGCCTTCGTGGTCGACTTGATGTGCCAGGTGATCAGCGGCGCATCGAGCGCCTTGGCGATCTCGTAGGCCAGCACCGTCTTGCCGGTGCCGGGCTCGCCCTTGATCAGCAGCGGGCGCTCGAGGGCGATGGCGGCGTTGACCGCGACCTTCAAATCTTCAGTGGCGACGTAATCGTCCGTGCCTTCAAAACGCTGGCTCATTCCGGCTCCCGGCGGGCCGAGGCCCGCATTCGAACAATTGTTTCAACTCGGGGCCAGACTAAAGGCAGGCGCGCGACATTCAAGCGCCTTGAGCGCGCAGGCGCGGCCGGATTCAGGGTGACGCTGCGTCAGTCGGCGCCTTGGGCGCGCCGCCTCAGGCCTTGCCGTCGGGCTTGCCGCCCTTGGAATAGCCGAGGCGCTGGAGGTCGTCGTCGTCGAGCGCCTTGGATTGGAAGTTGGTGAAGTCGTCCTCGCCGCCGCTCACCTGGTCGGCGTCCTCGACGGCCTCGGACAGCCCCTCGATGTCGCTGCGTGCGTCGATGCGGTCCTCGTTGAACCCGTCTTCTGGGCCTAGGCCGTCGATGTCATCCTCCCGTTCCTCGGTCGCGGCCTTGTAATCGCCCTCGTCGTCCTCCTCGAGGTCGGCGTCGCCGAAGGCGTCCTCGTCGAACTCGTCGGCGTCGAGGGCCAAGGCCTCGTCGTCATCGGCGTCGCCGACCGCCTGGGTGACGTCCTCGACGTCCGGTAGTTCCTCGAAGGTGCGCATGTCGGAGCCCGGGCTCGCCGGGCTGTCGAAGCCGAGGGCGGAATCGCCTTCGCCGCCGACGACGTTGCTCTCGTCGAAGGTTTCGGCCTGGTCCTGCGGATCGAAGTCCGCATCCGCGTCGTAGCTCGTGCCGGGCATCACCGATCTCCTTGCGAGGCGCCTTCCGGGGGAGGGCGAGAGGACCGGAACTGTGGTCCCGGCGCCCATCGCCGCCGTGCGCCAGATCAAACCCGCGGGGACAGAGGGCGTTCCGGCGTGCAGGCGGGGCGGACGCAACCTTCGCGCGTGCAAGGGGCCGTTAAGAAGTGGCGCTTTACGGTGAGGATGCGTCGGGGGCCGCCAGCAGTGACAATGCAGGTCCCAGGCGAATCGAGGGGGCGGTTCGCAGCCGAAAGGATCAGGTGCCGACGTGCCGCTCAAACTGTCGCTGAAACCGGGAGAAAAGTTCGTCCTCAACGGGGCCGTCGTCCAGAACGGCGATCGCCGGGGGGTTCTCGTCCTGCAGAACAAGGCTTCGGTGCTGCGGGAAAAGGACATCATGCAGCAGGAGGACGCCAGTACGCCCGCCCGCCGCATCTATTTCCCAGTGATGATGATGTACCTCGATGAGGGTGCGGCTCAGAGTTACTACCACGAGTTCGCGCAGAGACTGACGGAGTTCATGGGGGCGATCAGCAATCCCAAGGTCCTGGTCGACTGCGTCGAGATATCGAAGCTGTGTATGTCCGGCGAGTACTACAAGGCGTTGATGCTCTGCCGGAAACTGATCGAGTACGAAGACGAGAGGTTGGGGAATGTCGCTTCAGGCGTACCAACAAGCAGCCGCCCGGGCTGAATCGCCCCGGGACATCGAATACCGCCTGTTCGGCCAGGTGACGCGCGCGTTGATCGCGGCCGCGGACCTGGACGTGACGGACATCGCCGGCCGGATGGAGGCGCTCGACTGGAACCGCCGGCTCTGGTCGGTCCTGGCCTCCGACTGCTCGAGCCCGGGCAATCAGCTGCCGGTGCAACTGCGCGCCAGCATCATCTCGCTGAGCCTCTGGGTGAACCGCCACACCAGCGAGATCATGCGCAACGAGGCCGAGTTCGGGCCGCTCATCGACGTCAATCGGATGATGATGCAGGGCCTTGAGCCGGCGCGCGAGACGCCCGCCGCCGCTTAGCTGACGATGCCTGACCTGGGCTGACGACGCCGGCGCTCGCGCCGGCGTTTTTCGTTGTGTCGGCGCGCCCGCGCGGCATGCCGCTCGGCAACTTCCGCCGAGCCCAACGGGGTCGCTGAGTCAAATTTACCCAGTGATTCGTCGCTGGCGGCAGAGCTTTAACCTGTCGTCAAGCGTGGCCGTGATTTTGTCGACCCTGGGCAAAACGCCCCCCGCGCCAGAACGGCGTGCGGACCTATGAAGAAGGAAGACGACGATGGCTATGAACTCCATCAACACCAACACCGCGGCGATGATCGCCCTGCAGAACCTGGCTGAAACCCAGACTTCTCTCGGCACCACTCAGAACCGGATCAACACCGGCCTGAAGATCGCCTCGGCGAAGGACAACGGCGCCATCTGGGCCATCGCGCAGACCGAAAAGGCGCAAGCCTCGTCGCTCGACGCGGTGGTGAACTCGCTGAACAACGGCAAGTCCGTGGTCGACACGACCCTGCAGGCCGGCGCCCAGCTCACCGACATCCTCACCCAGATGCGCTCCAAGGCCCTGGCGGCCTCGGACGCCACCATCGACGACCCGTCGCGCGCTCAGTATGCGTCGGAATTCGCCAAGCTGGGTCAGGCCTACGCCAACACCATCGCTTCGGCCACGTTCAACGGGGTGAACCTCGTCGACGGCGGTACGGGCCAGGTGCAGGCGCTGGGCTCTTCGGACGGCAAGATCACCGTCAACTCGGCCCACGCGAACATCAGCTTCAACAACCTGTTCTCGACGGCCAAGGCCACCACGACCACGGCTGGCGCCGTCGTCGCGGGTCAGACCTACTTCACTGCCGATGCGGTCGCCATGACCGCCGCGGCGTGGACGGGCGCGACCGGCGCCGCCGATGCCGGTGCTGACCTGGCGCTCGTCGACACGGCCATGAAGACCGTCACCCAGACCCTCTCGGGCTTCGGTGTGGACTCCAAGGCCATGGACAACCAGCTGACCCTGGTCGGCAAGCTGCAGGACAGCTTGAACACCGGCGTGGGCAACCTGGTCGACGCCAACCTGGCTCAGGAAAGCGCGAGCCTGCAGGCTCTGCAGACCAAGCAACAGCTCGGCGTGCAGGCCCTGTCGATCGCCAACCAGTCGACCGGCATCCTGCTCGGCCTCTTCCGATAAGCCGATCCGGCGCGCTCCGGCGCGTCAGACGCAACGTCGGCGGCGGGGAGGCTCGTCCTCCCCGCCGTTCCTTACGAGAGGAGTCGTCTGACCGGGCCTCCCGGCGGGCGGACGAACCATGGAGAACAAGCTCGCAACCATCGCTCTGACCCCCGCCACGGGTGTGGCCCCGTCTCCGGCGCCGCCGGCGGCGACCTCCAACACCATGGCGATGCAGAACGACGCCGCCGACCTGCGGCTGGTCATCGAGGAGGACCGCGCCAGCGGGCTCTTCATCTACAAGACCATCGATCGCCGCACGGGCGACATCGTCCAGCAGCTGCCGCGAGAAGCGGTGGTGCGCATGCATCAGGCCGAGGACTACGCGGCCGGAGCGATCATCAAGGCGAAGATCTAGGGCGCAGCCCCGATCAAGCCGCCATCGACCGCCTCGCGGTCCGACCCGCCGCCGGAGCCCCGGTGTGCGGCCATTCGTGTTTCATTAACCATCCGATGCGGGACTCGGCCTACTCAGGCTCGAAGACGGGCGCGGACGGCGCCTGAGAGCTGACGGAAGAGGCGCGAGATGGTCACGAGCGTGAACGGCAACGCCCTGGCGGCCCTGCAGGCGCGGGAGAACGCGCTGGCCAACCGATCGACGGGCGCTCCCACGTCCAACGCGGCCGATGCGGTCGGCGGTGTCCGGGATCCGGCCGTCGTCTACGCGGGGCCCGGCGAACTGCCCGGCGCCAGCGCGCTGCTGTCGGTGCAGGACAGCCTGAACCGCGCCGCCTCGATCGCGGACGTGGCGATGAGCGCGGGCCAGACCATCGGCGACCTCTTGAAACTGATGCGCGAGAAGGCGGTCTCGGCCCAATCGGGCGGCGCGGACAAGGCCAGTCTCGACGCCGACTATCAGCAGCTCCTGCAGACGCTCGACCAGATCGCGAGGTCGGCGTCCTTCCAGGGCGTGAAGATGCTCGACGGCGGCTCGACGGGCGACCTGCAGTTCAAGGCCGACGTGAACGGGGACGCGAGCATCTCCCTGTCGCCGCAGGATTTCACCGCGGACGGTCTGGGGCTCGCCCGCACCGGACTCTCGGGCGCAGACGGCGATCTCGCCGGCCTGCTCGACCAGCTCGACGCCGCGGGCGCCAGCGTGGCGGCCCACCTCGCCAAGATCGGCGGGCAGTCGGAGCAGATCCAGGCCCACCTCGCGGTGGTCAGCCGCCTGCAGACCTCGCTGGCCAACGGCGCCTCGTCCGACCTCGACGCCGACACGGCGCGTCTCCAGGCTCTCCAGGTGCAGCAGGCGCTGGCCGGGCAGGGGGGCGGGGTCGCCAATCAGGCGCCCCAGGCCCTGCTGGCCCTGTTCCGCAGCTGAGCCGGTAAGGGCTGGGTGCGCGGATTTCTTTACGCGCCTTAACCCCTCGTCAGCCCTGAGCGTGCGAATCTCCCGCCAGGAGTCTTCGGCGTAGGCGGAGCGGCAGTGACCGTCACCTTCGACACGAGCGTTCTGGTCAACTGGTACCAGGCCAAGGCGGGCTTCGCCTCGGCCGCGGCCACGGCTGCGGGCGGGAGTGGCGCGTCCGGCAAGGTTCCGACGGCTCCCTGGAACCCCGGCGTCAAGCAGCCCAAGACCAGCGCCCTCGTCAGCGCCGCCCTCAGCGGCAAGTCGTTCATCGACGAGAAGGCGGCCAAGCTGGACGTTCCCAACGCCAGCGCCGACTACAAGAAGCTGTTCGCCATCAACCAGGGGCTGGTGACGCTGCAGGCCCTGGCCAATGCGGCCAACGACTCCAAGACGCCGGCTTATCAGCTCACCCAGATCCAGGCGGCCTTCGACCGCGGGATGAACGAGCTCAGCAAGTACGTGCAGGGGACCAAGTTCGCCAATTTCCGCCTGACCGAAGGCGTCGTGAACACCGCGGCCGTGAGCGCGGCCGGCGTCGGCGTGGCCTCCGACAGCTACACCACCGCCCCGCTGGTCAGCGGCTCGGCCGACACGGTGGTCTCGGCCTTCCAGGGCACGGTGCAGTTCAGCGCCGACGTGACCAATCCGAGCACCGGCAACACCACGACGGTGAACTTCGACCTTTCGGAGATGGGCGCGACGCCGCGCACCATGACCAACGTCACCCTCTACATGAATGACAAGCTGAAGACGGCCGGCGTCGGCATCCGCGTGCAGCTCGACCGCACCGACAGCGCGGCGGAGACCGCGACCGTCAACGGCAAGACCGTGACCATCAGCGCCAGCCAGCCGCAGTTCGGCTTCAAGTTCACAGGTCTCGCCAACGAGAAGCTGGCGTTCTCGGCCCCGACGACGGCGCCTTCTGTGTTCATCGCCCAGACGGCCGGCAATCCGGATCCGGACGGCAAGGCCACCACCAACGACGGCGTCACCCAGCAGGAGCTGCTCAAGCTGGAGACGGGCTCCGGCGCCGACGCGGCGCGTCGACCGGGAGACGAGAACTACGTTTCGGGGCGGGTGTTCTCCGAGAAGCTGCCGGACGGCGTCACCGCCGTGCACGCCACCGCCACCGGCGCGGACGGCTCGGTCTACATGCTCGCGGACGCCACCGGCACGGTCTCCGGACAGCCGATCAAGGGCGCGCAGGACGCGGTGCTCCTGAAGTACGACTCGGCGGGCAAGCTCATCTACACCCAGACCCTCGGGGCCGGGGTTTCGGCCAGCGGCGCGTCCCTGGCCGTCTCGGCGGACGGCAAGGTGGCCATCGCCGGCGCGATCACCGGCGAGCTCGACAGCGGCGACGCGGGGGCCGACGCCAAGACCAGCGACAGCTTCGTCACCGTCTTCGACGCTCAGGGCCAGGAGATGTGGAGCGACCGCCAGGGTGCGACCGGCGCCGACCAGGCGCAGGCCGTGGCCTTCGACGCCTCCGGCCGCGTCTACGTGGCCGGCAAGACCCAGGGCAGCATCGGCGGCGGCACGCCGTCCGGCGGTTGGGACGGCTATCTGCGCGCCTACGACACGACGGGCGCCGTGCTCTCGACCCGCCAGTTTGGCACGGCGGGCGACGACAGCGTAGCCGGCATCGTGGTCAACGGGACCGACGTCCTGGTGGCCGGCCAGGACGGCGGCTCGGGGATGGTTCGCCGGTTCGACGCCACCGATCCCAGGCAGATGTCGCTCGCCGCGACGCGCAATCTCGGCGCCCTCGGCGGCGGTTCGGTCTCGGGGATCGGCCTCGACGGCGCCGGCAATGTGCTGATCGGTGGCACGACGGGCGCGGACCTCGGCGTCGGCACGACGACGCTCGCGCGCGGCGGCGGCCTCGACGGCTTCGGTGTGAAGCTCTCGGCTGACCTCACGGCCGGGGCAGGGGACGCGGTCGCCTACTATGGCGGCGGCGGGGCGGACAAGGTCACCGCCGTGACGGTCGCCAACGGCCAGCTCTGGCTGACCGGCACGGCCACGGCGGCCCTTCCGAGCCTGAGCGCCATCGGCAAGCAGGACGGCTTCGTGGCCGCGCTCGACGTCGGCGCCGGCGCGGTCATCTACTCGCAGCGCTTCACGGCCAAGGACGAGATGGACGCGCCCGAGGCGATCGCCGTGGACACGGGCGGCGGCAGCGCCCTCGACCGTCTGGGCCTGCCCAAGGGGACCATCCAGTACGGCGGCTCCGACCTGCTGACGGCGGCCACCTCGCTGCGCGCCGGCGACCAGTTCCAGATCCGCCAGGGCTCCAGCCCTACGCCGGTGACCATCACCATCGCCGCGAACGAGACCCTCGACAGCCTGACCAAGAAGATCCAGTCGGCCGGTCTCTTCGGCGTCGTCGCCACGACCGTGACCGACGCCAACCATACGACGCTCAGCCTGAAACCGGCCACCGATCGCCAGAGCTTCGAACTGCTGCCCGGCCCCGACGGTCGCGACGCCCTGCAGTCGCTCGGGATCAAGCCCGGCCTGATCCGCAAGGTGGTCATCGACAAGAAGAAGGGCGTGCTGCCGGCCGACAAGGGCTCGCA
This sequence comes from Phenylobacterium soli, assembly GCF_003254475.1. Classification (NCBI taxonomy): domain Bacteria; kingdom Pseudomonadati; phylum Pseudomonadota; class Alphaproteobacteria; order Caulobacterales; family Caulobacteraceae; genus Phenylobacterium; species Phenylobacterium soli. The sequence continues at coordinate 2,895,566 of NZ_QFYQ01000001.1, read as the reverse complement.
GACCTACGGCCTGCACATCACCTCGAACCTCGACCTGTCCTCGAAGGCGGACATCAAGTCCGCGATCGACGGGATCAACAACGCGATCACCACGGTGCGGGCCATCTACGTCGACCTGAAGCAGGCGGCGCAGCCGAAGAGCGCCACGGCCTCGGGCTCGGGGACGGTGCCAGCCTACCTGAAGTCGCAGATCGCCGACTACCAAGCGGCCCTCGCCCGCCTGAGCGCCAGCAGCTCGAGCAGCAGCTCCTCCTCCGGCTCCTCGCTTGCCAGCCTGTTCGGCTGACGCTAGCGAGGGGGCATGGACTCCCCCAATCGGAACCGGATTGCGCTGATCGGCGGCGGCGCCGTCGTCGCGCTCGTGGCGGGCGTCTCCATCGCCTGGATGCTGACGGCGAGCCATCGTGGCGAACCGACGCCGCCGCCGCCCGCCTCGCAGGGGGGGCTGGTGATCGATCCGAGCGCCCAGCCGGAGGGCAAGGTCGCTTCCACCAAGCCGCTGCGCTGCTTCGTGGCCGGCCAGTTCGTCGGCGAGTTCACTCTGGCTGAATGCGCCCAGCGCAACGGCGTGGCCACCGACGCCCTCGACGTGGGCGTCGACCAGACCGGCGCCCTGGCCGCCGCCCAGCAGGGCGGGGCCGTGGTCACGCCCCTGCCGCCGCAGGAAGTCAAGCCCGTGGCCCAGCCCGCCCCGGAGACCCAGTCGGCGAGCGGCCCGGCCGCCGCCTGCTGGCGCTACGAGGGGACCTGGCGGAAGCTGCCGGCCGACATGACCCTCTCCGCCTGCGCCCAGACGCTGTTCGCAGGCCGCTGCGAGAAGGCCGGCCAGGCGCTCTATGGCCGCTGGGGTCAGCAGACCCTGCGCCTGGTGCCCGGCCGGATCGAGATCTCCAGCGACAATCGCAGCTTCCGGACCCTGAGCGAGCAGGGCCAGGCGTGTCCGTCGTCCTGAGAGGGCCCCTGACGCTCTCGCGCTCCACCGCCCCCTTGTGTAGGTTCACGCGATGATCCGCACCGCGCTCTTCCTCGCCCTCGCCGCCACCGCCACGCTTGCCGGCTGCGCCAAGCGCACCGAGCCGCCCGGCACGCCTGGCGTCTGCTACCACGTGGTGTTCGAGAAGGGCGGGGCGCTGAAGTACAACAAGGTGGTCGCCACCCCGAACCTTGAGACCTGCGCGGCCAACCTCGAGGCCATGCGCATCAAGTTCCTGACCATGGGCGGCTCGGCGCAGGAGATCCTCGGCGCCTACCAGGCGAATTTCATTTTCCTTCAAAAGGAAGGGATCTTCACTTCAACCACCCTGGAAGGTCCCCGCTACATCGCCCTGGTGCGCACCGGCGACGGGCGGCTGGCCGTTCCCGGCGCCATGCCGCAGCAATAGGTTGTGGGTAACCGCCGTTCGGACGTGAACGTATGGGGAACGGATTGCTTGCGATTGTGTTAACGGGCCGCTAGCGTGCGCCTGGGCGATCAGCCCGCAAACACGGAAGCTTAGGACATCGACATGGCGGGCAGCGTCAACAAGGTCATCCTGGTGGGCAATCTCGGGGCCGACCCCGAGATCCGCTCCCTCAACTCCGGCGACCGCGTCGCCAATCTCCGCGTGGCCACCTCCGAAACCTGGCGCGACCGCAACAGCGGCGAGCGCAAGGAGAAGACCGAGTGGCACCGCGTCGTGATCTTCAACGACAACCTGGTGAAGGTGGCCGAGAACTACCTGCGCAAGGGCTCGAAGGTCTACATCGAGGGCTCGCTCCAGACCCGCAAGTGGCAGGACCAGTCGGGCCAGGAGAAGTTCTCGACCGAGGTGGTGCTGCAGAAGTTCCGCGGCGAGCTGACCATGCTCGACGGCCGCGGTGGCGACGCCGAGCAGGGCGAGGGCGGCTATTCCGGCGGCTTCTCCTCCGGCCCGCGCGCCCAGAGCTCGGGCCCGCGCGAGGAGTTCTCCGCCGACCTCGACGACGAAATTCCGTTCTAGCGGGTAGCTAAGGCAGATCTGTAAATAGGCGGTCGGTTTCATCTCGAAACCGGCCGCTTTTTTATTGCACCTATCGCACCTGCGATTGCGCTCGGTAGCCTCCGAAAGACGTACCTCTTCGGAGCTGTCCATATGTGGCCCGTGGTGAGATGGCATGTGCGCCCGTGTGGTGAGCGGTTGCCGCTGCTAGTCGACCGTGAAAGCGGTGTGCCGCTTCACAACCCCACTCTGTATGTGCTCACTCGTTGTCGAGCCCGGGCCGCAAAGACCATCGAGCAGCGGTTGATCGGCGTGCAGGTCCTTCTGATCTGGAGCAAGAGCCGGGGGGTCTCGCTCGAGGAGCGGGTCGCGACTGGGGCCCTGTTCCGCGGCCATGAACTCGACGATCTCTGGGATGCCGCAGCCCGACCAATCGCTGCGCTTGCTCATCCGAATGGCCTCGCGTCCGGCCGCGGGGGCAATGTGGTTGAGTTAGCGGCGGGCACCCGCACCCTCTCGCGGGACAACGCAGGTATCCTTGCTCGCTGTGATCTTGGCTCTTGTCGCCCCTGCTTCCGCAGGAGCCCCGGCAAGTGTGGAAGTCGCGGACGCACGTGCCGTGCTCCCAGAGCGGCATCTCAACAAGGATCGCTATGTCCGCTACTGGATGAGAGCGACGATCGGGAGCGATGAGGACCTTCCCTTCACTACGTCAGGCTCCTTCAGTCTTGCTGCTCCGCGTGCCGTATGGCTCGGCGTTTACGTCCGAACTCCCAGCCCCTGGACGAGCGCGCCGGCTGGTATGCACGTCATCACCCCGCGGGAGCAGTTCCCACAATTCGTCCACGGTGGCTGTGCGGTCGTGAACATGGTGGCGGACGCCGAGACGGGAGAGACGCTGCGAAGCTGGTGCAACGTAGATGATGGGCCACCGCTGAAGGGTGCGCCCACTCCGCTACCAACCTATTTCCCTGCCCACTCGCCCCTGCGCTGAGCGCTCCAAGGTCTGCGATGGGTCGCGATCCGTCTTTGATGTCCAACCTGAGAGCAGACGTCGAATCGCGGCTGGGTCCAGAACCGGCTCAGACGACGGCATCGGGGCTGGCCTGATAGCGCCAGGGCAGCATCTGACCGATGTCGCTCTGCTGGCGTCCGGCGACGATGCGGGTGATGACCAGGGCGCGACCGCTCGCGACAGAGGATCCCTTCGGCGCCTTTGGCGAATGGGACAGCGCCGCCGACCGAAAGGCGTACGTCGACCTTTAGGCAGGCAGAGGTCCTTCGGGCGCCTTTCCCCACCGAACCGGCAGCGAGCGCAGGCATGCGGGATGTGCGCCCGGGCGATCGGAACCATGCCGTCCCCGGTCCGCCAGGGGAGGGTTGCCGGTCTGGGTAGTCCAACTCGCGGGGGCTGAACCATCCGGCATGGCGGTGCGCCGCTCTCAATCACGATCCCTGACCGGGGCGGACCGGTCCAAAAGCCAACCCCGCTGCGCGAGGCGAGGGCGGCGGACCCTCCGGCCTTCCGCGCTTCGCTTGTGCAGGCCGGCTTCCACCGGCCTCGGGCTTTCGCCCCGGCCCTGTCTGCCCGGTCCTTGGCGGGACGTGATCGCGGCGATGACCGCGTGCCGGTCCGAAGGTTCGGGCCGGTCGAGCTGAAGGATTACCAAGATGACCGCCAACCGCGTGACCCTGATCGGCCGACTGGGGACCAACCCTGAGTTCCGCACGACCAACAACGGCGCCAAGGTCGCCACCTTCCGGATCGCCACCGAAGAGCGTTGGAAGAAGGACGGAGAACGCAAGTCTCGCACCACCTGGCACACCGTCGAGACCTTCATGCAGGGCACGGTGAAGTTCCTCGAAGCCTACGTCCAGAAGGGCGATCTGGTCGAAGTCACTGGCATCCTGCGTTACGACGAGTTCGAAAAGGGTGGCGTCAAGCAGTCTCGGGCCAAGATCGCCATGTCCGGTCCGCAGCACCAACTCACCGTGCTGCAGGGCTCGAGGTCGAACGGCGCTAGCCAGCCTGATGAGCCCGCCGACCGTGATTTCCAGCCGGAGATCGATGAACCGGTCTGCTAGTCGGCTAGCCTCGGAGGCGGTCGGGCGTGTGAAGCGTCCGGTCGCCTCTGAACGCACCAGCGCTCCAGGCGCCCACACCAGCTCGTATCCTGGCGAGACGCGGAACCGGCCTCGACGCCGCTCCAGCGGGACAGCCATTCCGACGCCTTTTATACAGCGTCCCGCGGCCGGCCCTCTCGCTCTCTCCCCCCGCCCCCCCTCTCTCACTCTCCATTGGTGCTTTTATTGACACGCGGCGTGCGCGCGCCGGTCGGCGCACGCCGCTCCTGCCGAGCTTGTTGTCAAACTGCGCGAATTGCAGACCTGAACGGATTTCAAATCAGTGGCTTACGCCGCTGTTGACGCAATTTGGTCCGCATAACCGTTCTGATCACGGAACGGCCTTCGGGCGTCGGCCGTTGTCGGGGGGCAGCGGCAGGCGCCTTCGGGTCAGAGCCGCAGCAGAGCCCCGCCGTTGCGAGACGGCGGGGCTTCGGCGTTTTGGGGCGTGCGCCGGGCTTACTTGGCGACCTGGGCCGTCGGGCAGACGTCGCCGATGCGGGTCGCCGCCGTGCGGGCGTGGACGGGCACCGTCAGGCCGCCGAGCTTTGGACGGATATAAGCGTCCATCCTGAGCGTCGTGGCCGTGTAGACCCCATCGCTGGAGATCGGCACCGGATCGCCGTGCTTGGTCTTGCAGCTGCCGGCCAGGCGGATCTTGCCGCCGCCGATCTCCTTGGTCGGATAGGTGCAGGTGTAGTTGTGGTTCGGCGAGCCGGCGATCACCTTCTCCACGTCCTCGGCCCGGATGCAGCGCTTCTCGACCTTCTTGGTCGGGAAGGGCGAGATCACCTGGCTGGTGGTCTCCCAATAGCCGGGCTGGATGGTGGTCTGGGCGTGCGCCGCCAGCGGCCCGAGGAGGGCGGCCGCGGCGGCGAAGCTTGCGGTGAGGGCGGGGGCGCTGAGGTGGGTCATGGGCGGCATATAGGAAGTCCTCATCACCAGAGCATGCTCGAACGCTGCTGAACCGCGCATGACGGACGGCGCCGCGTGGGGTTCAGGTGGCCTGCTGGGCCCTGATACGCTCCGCGTAGGCCTCCCGCACCTTGCGGCCTTCGGCGTCGAAGAAGAAGGGCACGAAGGCGTAGCGGCGGCCAGAGGTCACGCGGCTCACCTCGTGCAACAGGCCGCAGGCGAAGACGGCCGCCGCCCCGGCCGGAGGGCGGTAGGGCTGGGCTCCGAATTCTGGAAACCGCAGGTCGCCGCCCTCGAAATCGTCGTTGAGCAGGATCGAGCAGGCGAACTTGCGGTGCGCGGTCTGGAACGTGAAGTTGTCGCGGTGGGCGTGGAAGACGCCGCCGTCGGCCGCGTCGTAGCAGGTGACCAGGTAGCGCTCGACCTCGGTGACCTCGAAGCCGAACGCCCGCTGGACAAGCGGGAACAGCCGCCGCTCGAAGCGGTCGCGGATCTCCGCCTGCAGCGCCGGATCCTCGATCAGCAGGTCGCGGCGCTTCTTGAGCTCGTCCATGACGGCGACGGTGACCTCGCCCTGGTCGCGCATCACGCCGCTGAAGGTCGAGCCCTGGGTCTCCACCATGCGGATCAGCCGGGCGCAGAGCTCGGGCTCGAACACCCGCGGGGCGATCAGCACCGGGGCGGGAACGGACAGCCCGGCGTGCTCGGCCGGCGGCGGCAGCGACCACAGCCTGCGGAAGACATCGTCACCGGCCTCGGCCGGAGCCTCCCACATCACCCGCAGGGTCGGGTCGAGGACGAGCCAGAAAGGCCGCTCACGACCTTCCGCGTCGAGAGCCCCGTAGAGCCGGCTGACGGCGCCGTCCTCGTCGCGGAACCAGCGCAGGCCACGGGCGTCGGCCGCCCCCTTCACCCGTTCGGGCTCGCGCAGCACCACGAAGGCCGAGACGCGGACGTCGTCGAGCAGCGCCCGATGGATCATCAACTGCTGCAGGGCCTCGGCCTTGGGCGCGCCGTCGCTCGGCGGGAAGAGCAGGAGGACGTAGCGCCCCGCGGCGGTGTCGAACAGGAACTCGGGGCTGGACAGCGTGGGCGCCCTGAACCAGGGCGCGGCCTCGCCGGACAAGAACGGCATGGACGGTGACTCTCCTGGCGCCAACCTAGGCGCTTCGCCGGCTGCGGTCACGCGCGGGTCTGTCGCGGCTCGGGCGGGCCATGGTAGAGCCCGGCCATGACCGCCGTGATCGTCACCCAGGGCCTCCTCGACCTGCTCCGCGAGCGGCGGTTCGCGCACGCCGCCTGGCGCGGCGACAGGCTGAAGGTCGGCGAGCGGATCTCGGTCCCCGAGGACTGCCGGCTCGAGCCCCACGCGCAGATGTTCTTCGGCTACCTGCTGCCGGCTTCCATGGGAGCCTTCACCTACAGCCACTCCCAGCTCGACGGGCGGCTGGAGATCGGTCGCTATGGCTCGATCGGCAGCGGCGTGACCTGGATCGGCGACCCTCACCCGCTCGATTGGGCCAGCACTTCGCCGTTCAGCTATGGCGCCGGCCCGCTGCAGGGCGTCATGACCTATTTCCGCGATCACGTCCGTGGCGACGCCGCTAACCAGTGGACCTTCAGCCCGCCCGACCAACGCATCCGCCTCGGCCACGACGTCTGGATCGGCGACCAGGCCTCCATCGGCCCCGGGGTGAGCATCGGCGATGGGGCGGTGATCGGCGCGCGCAGCCTGATCCTCGAGGACGTTCCGCCCTACGCGGTGATGGTCGGGGCCCCGGCCCGAGTGCTGCGGATGCGCTTTCCCGAGGCGCTCGTCGAGCGGCTCCGCGCGCTCGCCTGGTGGCGCTATGGTCCGGACCTGCTGGTCGAGCTGCCGGTTCCCCAGCCAGAGCGGTTCATCGAGGCCCTGGAGGCGCGCATCGCCGCCGGCGGCGTCCAGCCGTTCGCGCCGCAACCCATCACCCACGACGAGATCCTCGCGGTCGCCGAGCCGATGCGCTGAGCGCCTCACGCGTACGCGCATGCGTACGCATGCGCGCGCAGAGATGGCGCCCGGGCCTTCAGGGTGCTAACCATGATCCCCACATAAGCGTCTCGATTCGAACGGCGAAATCCCTCCCTTGACCGATGACAACACCACGCCTCCCGCCGACCGGCAGGGGGGCATCGCGCCTATCGCCATCGAGGATGAGCTGAAGCGCTCGTATCTCGACTACGCCATGAGCGTGATCGTCAGCCGCGCGCTTCCGGATGTGCGCGACGGCCTGAAGCCGGTGCACCGGCGCATCCTGTTCTCGATGAACGAGCAGGGGCACACCCCTGACCGCGGCTATGTGAAGTCGGCCCGCGTCGTCGGCGACGTGATGGGTAAGTACCACCCGCACGGCGACCTCGCGATCTACGACACCCTGGTGCGGATGGCCCAGCCGTTCTCGATGGGCCTGCTGCTGATCGACGGCCAGGGCAACTTCGGCTCGGTGGACAACGACCCCCCGGCGGCCATGCGCTACACCGAGTGCCGCCTGACCCACGCCTCCATGTCGATTCTGGCCGACCTCGACAAGGACACGGTCGACTTCAAGGACAACTACGACGGTTCCGAGCAGGAGCCGGTGGTCCTGCCCTCGCGGATCCCCAACCTGCTGGTCAACGGCGCCGGCGGCATCGCCGTCGGCATGGCCACCAACATTCCGCCGCACAACCTCGGCGAGGTGGTCGACGCCTGTCTGGCGCTGATCGACAACCCCGAGATCGGCACGGACGAGCTGCTGGACATCGTGCCCGGCCCGGACTTCCCGACCGGCGGCGAGATCATCGGCCGTACGGCGCCGCGCCAGGCGCTGCTGTCGGGTCGCGGCTCGGTGGTGATGCGCGGCAAGGCCAGCGTCGAGGAGATCCGCAAGGACCGCGAGGCGATCGTCATCACCGCGATCCCCTACCAGGTGAACAAGGCCGCCCTGGTCGAGCGCATCGCCGAGCTGGTCCGCGAGAAGCGGATCGAGGGCATCGCCGACCTGCGCGACGAGAGCGACCGCGACGGCATGCGCATCGTCGTCGAGATGAAGCGCGACGCCCCGGCGGACGTGATCCTCAACCAGCTCTACCGCTACACCCCGCTGCAGACCTCGTTCGGCGTCAACGCTCTGGCGCTGAACCGCGGCCGGCCCGAGCAGATGGGGCTGCGGGAGATGATCGCCGCCTTCGTCGACTTCCGCGAGGAAGTGGTCGTGCGGCGGACCAAGTTCGAGCTCGGCAAGGCGCGCGACCGCGGCCACGTCTTGGTCGGCCTGGCCATCGCCGTCGCCAACATCGACGAGTTCATCCACATCATCCGCTCGTCCAAGGATCCCGCCGAGGCCCGCGAGCGCCTGGTGGCCCGCGACTGGCCGGCCGGGGACATGCTGCCGCTGGTGGAGCTGATCGCCGATCCGCGCACCGTGGTGGTGGACGGCGCGCGCATCCGGCTGACCGACGAGCAGGCCCGCGCCATCCTGGCCCTGACCCTGTCGCGCCTGACGGGCCTCGGCCGTGACGAAATCTTCGGCGAGGCCGAGACCCTGGCCGAGGCGATCAAGGGCTTCCTCGAGATCCTGGCCTCCCGCGAGAAGGTGATGGGCATTGTCCGCGAGGAGTTGGTGGAGGTGCGCGAGCGCTTCGCCGTGCCGCGGCGCACCGAGATCGTCGAGGGCGACGCCGACGTCGAGGACGAGGACCTGATCGCTCGCGAGGAGATGGTCATCACCGTGACGCACGGCGGCTATGTGAAGCGCACGCCGCTGTCGATCTACCGGACCCAGCACCGGGGCGGGAAGGGGCGCTCGGGCATGGCGACCAAGGAAGAGGATGCGGTCACCCGCGTCTTCTCCGCCAACACCCACACGCCGATGCTGTTCTTCTCCTCGGGCGGCAAGGCCTACAAGCTGAAGGTCTGGCGCCTGCCGCTCGGCACGCCGACCAGCCGCGGCAAGGCCTTCGTCAACCTGCTGCCGATCGAGCCGGGCGAAAGCATCACCTCCATCCTGGCGCTGCCTGAGGACGAGGCGAGCTGGGATCAGTACGACGTGATGTTCGCCACCCGCTCGGGCAACGTGCGGCGCAACAAGCTCTCCGACTTCGTGGACATCCGCCGCAACGGCAAGATCGCCATGAAGCTCGACGACGGCGACGCGATCGTCGGCGTCGGCGTCTGCAACGCGGGCCAGAACGACATCCTGCTGACCACCGCGCTCGGCCGCTGCATCCGTTTCGCCACCGAAGAGGTCCGTGTCTTCGCCGGCCGGGACTCCACCGGTGTGCGCGGCATCCGCCTGGCCGAGGGCGACGTGGTCATCTCCATGGCCATCCTGCGCACGGCTCCGGCGAGCCCGGCCGAGCGCGCCGCCTATCTCAAGCACGCTCGCCTGATGCGCGCGGCCATGGGCGAGGGCGAGGAGGAGGCTTCCGTTCCGGACGACGAGGAGGAGGGTGCAGGCGAGGCCTCGCTGACGCCGGACCGCATCGCCGAGATGGGCGCGGCGGAGGAGATCCTGCTCACCGTCTCGACGGAAGGCTACGGCAAGCGGACCTCGGCCTACGAGTTCCGCCGCACGGGCCGCGGCGGCCAGGGCCTGCTCGCCCAGGACCTCACCAAGCGGGGCGGCAAGCTGGCCGGCTCGTTCCCGGTGGAGGACGGCGACCAGATCCTGCTGGTCAGCGACCAGGGCCAGCTCATCCGCGTTCCGGTGAACCAGGTTCGCCTGGCCGGCCGCAACACCCAGGGCGTGATCATCTTCCGCAAGCACGAGGACGAGCACGTGGTCTCCGTCGAACGCCTGCCCGATCAGGGCGAGCAGGAAGAGGCGGATCAACCCGAGGGCGAGGCCGGCGGCGAGGACCAGGCGCCGCAAGGTTAGGCCTGAGGTCCTTCCGGGCAACTTAGCGCTTGCCAGAACTCCCTACGGCGGCGAAAGGCGGAGCGGACCAGTTGGGGGACCTACGGCGCATGACGCGTATCGGGCTCTATCCGGGAACGTTCGACCCGATCACGAACGGCCACACCGACATCATCGGTCGGGCCGTGAAGCTGGTGGACCGGCTGGTCATCGGGGTGGCGATCAACACCGGCAAGGGGCCGATGTTCTCCCTCGACGAGCGGGTGGCCATCGTCGAGGAGGCGGTCGAGCCGCTCCGCAATCGCGCCGAGATCGTCGTCCAGCCGTTCGAAGGCCTGCTGATGCACTTCGCTCGCCAGGTGGAGGCCTCGGTGATCGTCCGTGGCCTGCGCGCGGTGGCCGACTTCGAATACGAATTCCAGATGACCGCCATGAACCAGCAGCTCGACCGGGAGATCGAGACCGTGTTCCTGATGGCCGACCCGCGGCACCAGGCCATCGCCTCGCGCCTGGTCAAGGAGATCGCCATCCTGGGCGGCGAGATCGGCAAGTTCGTCAGCCCGGCGGTGGCCGAGCGCCTGCTCGAGAAGGTCGGCCGATCTTGAGGCCCGAACCCCAAGCCTTCGCCAAGGCCTGGGTCGCCGCCTGGAACGCCCACGACCTGGAGGCGATCCTCTCGCACTACGCCGAGGACGTCGTCTTCGTCAGCCCATACTCCAGCCGCTTCACCGGCGATCCTTCCGGCCGCGTGATCGGCAAGGCGGCGCTCCGGGACTACTGGGGCAAGGCGCTGCCGGCTTCGGAGCTCCGCTTCGAGCTGCGTGGCGTCTACGACGGTCCGGACGGGGTGGCGATCCGCTATCACAGCTCGCGTACGGACGCCGAGGCGGTGGAAGTCATGCGCTTCGGCGATGATGGGCTGGTGCGGGACTCGGCGGCGTTCTACGAGTGACCCCATGAAACCTGTGCTTTGCGCCGCGGTCGCCCTGGCCGCGCTCTCCACCTCCGCGCTCGCCGCCCCGAAGAAGCCGGCCATCGTGCCGCCGCCGCCCCCCGCCGCCCGGCCAACCGCCGGCGAGTGGCGCACGCCCGACCCCAACGACGTGCTCGTCATCGACGCCAACAAGGGCCGAGTGGTGGTCGAGATGGTCCCCGAGGTCGCGCCGCTGTTCGTCGCCCGCATGCGCGAGCTGGCGCTCGCCCACTTCTTCGACGGCCAGAAGTTCTTCCGTGTCATCGAGAACTTCATGGACCAGACCGGCGACCCGCAGAACACGGGCACAGGCGGCTCGGACAAGCCCAACGTCCCGGCCGAGTTCACCTTCCGCCGAGGCGCCGACCTGCCCTTCGTGCTCGCCGCCGACCAGACGGTGGCCGAGGTCGGCTTCGTCAAATCCCTGCCGGTGATGACCCAGTCCTGGATGCTGTCGGCCATGACCAAGGACCAGAAGGTCGCCGGCTGGGCGCTCTATTGCCCCGGCGTGGCGGGCGCGGCCCGCGACAGCGATCCCGACAGCGCCAACAGCCAGTTCTTCCTGATGCGCGCCGGTTATCCCTCGCTCGAAAAGCGCTACACGGCCTGGGGCCGGGTGATCGCCGGGCAGGACGTGGTCAAGGCGATCAAGGTGGGCGAGCCGGTGGCCGAGCCCATGGACCGGATGGAACGTGTTCGCCTGCTGGCCGATTTGCCGGAGGGGGAGCGTCCGAAGGTCCGCGTGATCGATCCCAAGAGCGGCTGGTTCAAGGCCGAGATCGAGCGCGTGCGGCGCATGAAGGGCGCGGACTTCTCCGCGTGCGATATCGAAATTCCCTCCGAGGTGAAGTGATGGACCCCGAAAACACCCTGATCATGACGCTCGAAACGGGGCCCGTGACGATCAAGCTGCGGCCCGACCTGGCGCCCGGCCACGTGGCCCGCATCAAGGAGCTGGCGCGCGAAGGCTTCTACGACGGCGTCGTGTTCCACCGCGTGATTCCCGGCTTCATGGCCCAAGGCGGGGATCCCACCGGCACCGGCTCGGGCGGCTCCGACAAGCCGAACCTGCAGGCCGAATTCAGCCGCGAGCCGCACGTGCGCGGCGTGTGCTCGATGGCGCGGACGCCGAATCCCAACTCGGCCAACAGCCAGTTCTTCATCTGCTTCGATGACGCGACCTTCCTCGACGGCCAGTACACCGTCTGGGGCGAGGTGACCGAGGGTATGGAGAACGTCGACGCCCTGCCCAAGGGCGAGCCGCCGCGCAATCCCGGCAAGATCGTCTCCATGAAGGTCGCCGCGGACGCCTAAAGGGCCACGCCGATGGCTCCCAGGCTGAAGGTCTTCGTCACCTCCGACGGGCTCACCGACTTCGTGGTCGCGGCCTCGTCGCGGCCGAAGGCGCTCTCGGCCTGGGGCAGCCATCAGGACCTCTTCAAGACGGGCCTTGCCCACGAGACCGAGGATCCGGACCTGGTCGCCGCCGCCACGGCGCGGCCGGGCGAGGTGCTGCGCCGTCCGGCCGGCACGCGCGGCGAGCTGGCGAAGCTGAAGCCTCTGAAGAAGCCGGCCGCGGCCAAGACGGCCGGCCCATCCAAGGCCGCGCTGAAGAAGGTTGCCGACCTGGAGGCCAGGCTGTCGGCGCTCGACGCCCAGCACGCCGCCGCCCGGGAAGAGATCGCCGAGCAGCGCGCCGCGCTCGATCGGCGGGCGGACGCGCTCGAGACGCGGCGCGCCGCGCAAAGGGCGAAGCTCGAGGCCGCGCTCAGCGCGGCGCGACGGGCGCTAGGATAGCCACCACGGGATAGTGGTCGGAGGCGAGCTTGGGACCGCGAGTGATGCTGACCGTCGCCCAGTCGTCGCCGGCGTAAACGTGGTCGATCGGCAGGAACGGGACCGAGCCCAGCCAGCGCAACCGCTTGTAGGGCGTCGCCGGCCAGGTGAAGAGCGCCCGCTCCCGGCGGATCAGGCCGAAACGCGCGTCCCATCTGCGCCGCTGGAAGGACCAGGGCGCGGAGTTGAAGTCCCCCGTGACGATGGTCCGCTCGCGCGGAAAGCGCGCGATGGCCTGGGCGAGGCGCGCTTCCTGGCCCGGCTGGTCCGCGTCGGTGGGCCAGGCGTTGTGGACGCCGATCACGGTGAACTCGCCTCGGGCGTCGCGGAAGGTGGCGCGGGTGATCGGGCCATGCACCTTGCCCAGCCCCTCGGCGACGGGCTCGGACTTGGACAGGATCATGACCTCGCAGTTGGGGCAGGTGACGCGCCACCTGCCTGACGCTTTGATCGCCTCGCGCAGCCGCGGCGTGGTCTCCTCCAGGACGGTGATGTCCGGATCCTCGCGCATCAGCCAGTCCAGGTTCCGCTCAGGGTCGGGGCTGTCGTGCCAGACGTTGAACTGGACGATCTTCAGCTGGCCTGGCGCATCCGGCGCGGCGGAGGGCCCGGCCGGCCGCGTCAGCTCCGGACCGATCAGCATGGCCGAGAACACCAGGCCGGTCGCCGCCATCCCGAGCACCAGCAGCTTGGCGAGGCCGCGGAACGCGATCAGAGCCACGAGGGCGCAGGCGAGGGCGCCTGCGAGCCAGAGGGGCGCGAAGTGCGCCAGGACGTCCCAGCGCAGGCTGTCGCGGCCCTGCTGGGCCGCCGCGGCCGCGCCCGCGCAGAGGGCCGCCAGCAGGAAAACCGGCGGTCCGAGCAGGAAGGAGAGGGCGAGTCGCACGAGACCCATGCCGCCGTGTAGCAACCCCCTGCTTGACGCCAAAGCCGGCGCATGGCCTCAGGGCCGCTCCATGCAAGTCGCCGACTTCGATTTCGAACTGCCCGAAGAGCGGATCGCGCTCCGCCCGGCCAACCCGCGCGACGCCGCGCGCCTGCTGGTGGTCACGCCCGGCGCGCCGCTGCAGGATCTGCGGGTCGCCGACCTGCCGGGCCAGCTCAGCGCCGGCGACGTCCTGGTGCTGAACGACACTCGCGTGATCCCGGCCCGGCTGAAGGGCGTGCGGATGCGCGAGGAGAGCCGCGTCGCCGTCGAGGCGACGCTTCACAAGCGCCTCTCGCCTCACGTCTGGACCGCCTTCATGCGGCCCGGGAAGCGCCTGGCGGAGGGCGATCGCGTGTCGTTCGGCGAGGCCCACGATCGCGCCTGTTTCCTGGGGACGCTCGACGCCACGGTGAAGGCCAAGGGCGAGGGCGGCGAGGTGACGCTGGCCTTCGATCTCTCCGGGCCCGACCTCGATGCCGCCATCGCCGAGCGTGGCGCCATGCCCCTGCCGCCGTACATCGCGGCCAAGCGGGCGGAGGACGAGAAGGACCGCACCGACTATCAGACGGTCTATGCCGCCGAGGACGGCTCGGTGGCCGCGCCCACGGCGGGGCTGCATTTCACGCCCGAGCTGTTCGAGCGCCTGGGGGCCGCCGGCGTCGAGACCGCCTGGGTCACCCTGCACGTCGGGGCCGGCACCTTCCTGCCGGTGAAGGTGGAGAACCTCGCCGAGCACCGGATGCACGCCGAATGGGGCGAGGTGGACGCGAAGACTGCCGAACGCCTCAACGCGGTGCGCGCCGCGGGCGGGCGCATCATCTGCGTCGGCACCACCTCCCTCCGGCTCATCGAAAGCGCCACGGGCGAGGATGGCGTCGTGCGGCCCTTCATGGGCGACACCGACATCTTCATCACGCCCGGCTATCGCTTCCGGGCCGCGGACGGGCTGATGACCAATTTCCACCTGCCCAGGTCGACCCTGTTCATGCTGGTCTGCGCCTTCGCCGGGACCGAGACCATGAAGGCGGCCTACGCCCACGCCATCGTCAGCGGCTACCGCTTCTATTCCTACGGCGACGGCAGCCTGCTCTGGCGGGCGGCCTGATGGCGGCCTTTCCGTTCACCATCGCTGCGACCGAGGGCCGGGCGCGCACCGGCGTGCTCGCCACCCCGCGCGGGGAGATCCGCACGCCAGCCTTCATGCCGGTGGGCACCGCCGGCACCGTCAAGGCGCTGACCGTCGAGCAGGTCGCCGCGACGGGCGCGGACATCATCCTCGGCAACACCTACCACCTGATGCTGCGGCCGACGGCCGAGCGCGTGGCGCGGATGGGCGGCCTGCACCGGTTCATGCGCTGGCAGAAGCCGATCCTCACCGACTCCGGCGGCTTCCAGGTCATGTCGCTCTCCAAGATCTCCAAGGTCACGGAGGAGGCGGTGACCTTCCAGAGCCACCTGGACGGGTCGCGGCACGTGCTGACGCCGGAACGCTCCATCGAGATCCAGGCCGACCTGCTGGGCTCGGACATCGTCATGCAGCTCGACGAGCTGACCTCGCTTCCGGCCACCGAGGCGCGAACCGCCGAGGCCATGCGCCGCTCGGCCCGCTGGGGCGCGCGCTCGAAGGCGGCGTTCGGGGCGCGGGACAGCCAGGCCCTGTTCGGCATCCAGCAGGGCGGCACCACCGAGCATCTGCGGGGCGAGTCCGCGGAGCGCCTCCGGGAGATCGGCTTCGACGGCTACGCCATCGGCGGCCTGGCGGTGGGCGAGGGGCACGAGGCCATGGTCGAGGTGCTCGACTACGCCCCTGAGATGCTGCCGCCCGAGCGGCCGCGCTACCTGATGGGCGTCGGCAAGCCGATCGACATCGTGGAGGCGGTCTGGCGCGGCGTCGACATGTTCGACTGCGTCTTGCCGACCCGCTCTGGCCGGCATGGCCAGGCCTGGACCTGGGATGGCCCGATCAACCTCAAGAACGCCCGGTTCGCCGAGGACGACAGCCCGCTGGACGAGGCCAGCGCAGTCTCGGCAAGTCGCGATTATTCAAAGGCCTATCTTCATCACCTCGTGAAGTCGGACGAGATCCTCGGACAGGTCCTGCTGTCCTGGCACAACATCGCCTTCTTCCAGGCCCTGATGGCCGAGATGCGAGCGGCTATCGCGGAGGGTCGGCTGGAGACGTTCCGTCGCTCGTTCCGCTCGCGGGCGCTAGCTTCGTCGGATAGCGCGACCTGATCGACTGATCGACCACCGTCGTCTGGCCGGTCTTCACGTGACTGGGCGTCGCCGGCGGCGGGCAGCCGCGCGATTCGCCCAGGCCCTTCAGATAGCCGCGCCGCACGGCCCCGGCGGTGATGGCGGCCTGCACATAGCTGTCGTGCTTCTCGGCCCCGGTCAGCTTGCGCACCCAGCCGCGGAACGGGATCACGCCGGAGGTCGCGCCGGCCACGGCGCCGAGCACCGTTCCGCGGCCCTTGTCGACCAGGTCGTCCTCGTCCTTGGAGGGCGTGTCGAGATCGGCGCCCAGCGCATTGTTCAGCGGCTCCATCATGGAGACGACATCGCCGCAGGAGAGCGCGCCCGGCGGGCGGTAGTAGGGATCGGCCATGGCCTCGAGCAGGACCGGCGGGATCTTGGTCCGCAGCACGTTGAGGTCGCGCAGCGGCGCGCCCATGGCGCCCTTCAGGTTCTCCCGCTCCGCCTGGCCAGTGGTCTGCACCCGATCGGGATTCGTGGCCGAGGTGGTCATGCAGCCCGCCAGGAGGAGGGCGGCAAGCAGGGCGGAGGCGGCGAGGGCGTAGCGCATCGCCCGCCAATCTACCCGAGCCGACGCGTCTGTTAAGGCTTCGTCCCTTGCGCCGGGCTGGACCGCTGAATATGGTCCGCGCCGCTTCGCCGGGGCTCGTGGGCCTTAAGCGTCGTGGGCCGGTAGCTCAGCGGTAGAGCATTCGACTTTTAATCGAATGGTCGTGAGTTCGATCCTCACCCGGCCTACCATTTTCCTGTCCTGAGAATTCGGGCGCCGTCAGCGCTCCCAAAGGCGCGGCCGCGCAGGCGCGCGCCCGGTCTCTCGCTCGGCGAAACAAGCGCTGCGGTACCCATTCTTCACCAATAAGGCGCGCCGCGCCGCAAGATCGCCCCGCGCTCGCCGCGGACTCGCGGCCGAACTGTGGCTCCCGACGCCGAGACGGCCAGGAGATGCGCCATGGTCCAGATCACCTACGTCTGCTTCGTACCGAAGACGAAGAGGGACCGGCTGCGCCAGGTGCTCGAGTCGGAGGACACCCGGCCCATCCAGTGGGCGGAGAAGGCCTCCTGGGGCGGCAGCGAGTTCTACTTCTCCGGCCCCTCGCTGCTGGTCCGCAAGACGCACTCCTACATCAGCTGGTGGGTGGCGCAGGACTGATGCCCGCCGAAATGCTCGCCACCCCGCCGCCGCTGTCGCGCCTGAACCTGCGCGGCCGCAGCTTCCTGGCGCTGGTCCTCGCGCCGCAATTCCCCATGGCCGAATGGTTCGGCGACCTCGACCGCGAGATGGCCGAAGCGCCCCGGTTCTTCGCCCACCGCCCCGTCGTCGTCGATCTGGCCGCAATCGCCAGCGCCGGTCCCGAGGCGCCGATGATCGTATTGGAAGGCCTTGAAGCGCGTGGCCTGCGCCTCGTTGGCGTCGAAGGCGTCAGCGCCTCCAGCCTCGCCGGGACGCGCTGGGCCGGGCTCGCCGAGACCTTGCCCGGCCGCGACCAGCCGGTGAGCCCCACGCCGGGCCGGCGGTCCGGCCGGTCGGCTCCCGCGCGGCGTCCGGCCGCCACCTCGCTGCTGATCGATCGCCCGGTGCGATCCGGCCAGTCGGTGGTGTTCGAGGAGGGGGACGTCATCGTCCTCGGCGCCGTCGCCTCCGGGGCCGAGGTGCTGGCGGGCGGTTCGATCCACGTCTACGGGCCGCTGCGCGGACGCGCCATCGCGGGCCTCGTGGCGGGGCCATCGGCGCGCATCTTCTGCCGTCGCCTTGAAGCCGAAATGGTCGGCGTCGACCGTCTCTACCGCACGGCCGAGCACTGGGGCCCCGCGCTCCACGGCCGTGCCGTCCAGGTGCTCTGCGACCGGGGCGCGCTGCGCCTCCTGCCCCTCGATTGAATCGGTCTCGCCTGCGGGCGAGGGAAGGAAGTGTGCCGCATGTCCAACGTTCTCGTCGTCACCTCCGGAAAAGGCGGGGTCGGCAAGACCACCTCCTCGGCCGCGCTCGGCGCGGCGCTGGCCCAGGCGGGCCAGAACGTGGTCGTGGTCGACTTCGACGTGGGCCTGCGCAACCTCGACCTGGTGATGGGCGCTGAGCGGCGGGTGGTCTTCGACCTCGTCAATGTGGTGCAGGGCGACGCCAAGCTTCCCCAGGCCCTGATCCGCGACAAGCGCCTCGAGAACCTCAGCCTGCTGCCGGCCTCGCAGACCCGTGACAAGGACGCCCTTACCGAGGCGGGCGTCGGCCGGGTGATCGAGGAGTTGCGCGGGCGGTTCGACTGGATCGTCTGCGACAGCCCGGCCGGCATCGAGAAGGGCGCGACCCTGGCCATGCGCTTCGCGGACATCGCCGTGGTGGTGGCCAACCCCGAGGTGTCGTCGGTGCGCGACTCCGACCGCATCATCGGACTGCTGGATTCCAAGACCCGGCGCGCCGAGGCCGGCGAGCGGCTCGACAAGCACCTCCTGCTCACGCGCTACGACGCGGCCCGGGCGGCCCGCGGCGAGATGATGAAGGTCGAGGACGTGCTCGAGATCCTGGCGACGCCCTTGCTGGCCATCGTGCCGGAGAGCCCGGACGTGCTGACCGCGTCCAACCTCGGCGCGCCGGTCACCCTGCACAATCCCGGTTCGGCTGTGGCGCGCGCCTATGCCCAGGCCGCGCGACGCCTGATGGGCCAGGAGGCTGGGGACGCGGCCGCACCGCCGGAGCGCCGCGGGCTCATGAGCCGCCTGTTCGGCCGGCGGAGGGCTGCGGCATGAACCTGGTCGACATCTTCCGCCGGCGGCGCTCGGCCCCTGTGGCGCGCGACCGGCTGCAGGTCCTGCTCGCGCACGAACGCGGCCAGGTCGGTTCGGTGGACCTCGCCGCCGTGCTGCAGGCGGAAATCCTGGCGGTGATCGCCCGGCACTTCCCGGTCGACGGTGACAAGGTGGTGGTGCGGCTCGACCGCGGCGCGCAGGTCTCGACCCTGGCCATCGACATCGAGATGCCCGAACAGGCGCTCGTGCGGCCCTGAGGCCGACCGCGGCGGCGGGCGGACGAAGCTGCCGCATGGGCGACTCCCTGCGCCAATGCTAGAGCTTCGGCCGGGGGACGCATTCGGAGATGAAGATGACGAAGCTCTCGACGCTGATCGTGGCCGGCGCCGCCGCGCTGGCGCTGGCCGGCTGCGGCCACAACACCGAGCAGCGCGCCGCGACCGGCGCTGCGGCCGGCGCCGTGGTCGCCGGACCCGTCGGCGCCGTGATCGGCGCGGGCGCCGGCGTGGTCGTCAGCAAGGCCAACAAGGGCCACTAGGGAAGGCCGCGGCTCAGCTCGCCGTCTCGGCGCTGTAGCGGGCGATCAGGCCCGTGCGCAGGGCGAAGCGGTACACGCGGGCGAACACCCAGCAGGCGCCGAGCAGGTAGATCACCGACAGTCCCACCGCAAAGGCGAGGTCGCCGGCGTTCGCGCCCTGGCCCGCCACGATGCCGCGCATCGCCTGGAAGACGTAGGAGGGCGCGAGGCAGCGGCCGATCGCCTGCATCCAGCCGGGCAGGGTGGAGAGCGGGTAGAACACCCCGACGAACGGCGACAGGAGCGAGGGGATCGGCCAGATCAGCCACTCCGAGGCCGGCCCGAGGCGCAGGACGATCGCGGCGCCCAGGATGCCGAGCGAGATGCCGGTGACGAACAGCACGAGGACGAAGGGTACGATCGCCGCGCCATAGGCCAGGAACGAGAAGCCGAAGACGGTGGTCGCCAGGGTCAGCATGGCGATCAGACCAAGCAGGCTTGTGCCGATGCCGGTCAGCACCAGGCCCCCGATGTAATCGGCGATGGTCAGGGGCGTGGCGAAGATGTTCAGGAAGTTGCGCGACCAGACGTCCTCGAAGAAGGCGGTGGTCACGCCCTGCATGACCCGGCCGAGGAAATCCCACAGCAGCACAGCGCCGAGGATCGAGGCGACGAGGTTCACCTTCGGGCCGGTGAGCGCCGAGAGGTAGCGGGTGATGAAGCCCCAGAGCACGATGTCGATCGCCACCCAGGCGATCATCGGCAGCAGTCGGGTGGGGCTGCCCCGCAGCAGATAAATCTGGCGCAGCACGATGGCGAGGGTCCGCGAGGCGCGCATCAGGCGTGGACCCCGCTCGCCCCGTTCGGATCCAGCTGCTCGTTGGCGACGCTGACGAACAGGTCTTCAAGGCTCGCCGCCTTGTGTTCGGCGACCAGGGCCTCGGGCTCGCCGGAGAGCAGGATGCGGCCGTGCGACAGGAAGAGCACCCGGTCGCAGACCTCGGCCACCTCGTACATGTTGTGGCTGGTCCAGAGGACGCCCGCGCCGGCCTTTTCGGCCACGTCGACGATGTGGCGACGGATGCGCCGGGCGGTGGCCGGATCGATGGAGGCCGTCGGCTCGTCGAGCAGGAGGAGCCGGGGCTTGTTGAGCATGGCCTTGGCGAGGGTCACCCGCGTCTGCTCTCCGGAAGACAGGACGCCGGTCTTGGCCTTGCGGTGGGCGAGCAGGTCGTATTCGGCGAGCAGCGCCTCGATGCGGGCCGTGAGGTCCGGCACGCCATAGATCATCCCGAAGACCCGCAGGTTCTGCTCGACCGTCAGGTTGCCGGGCAGGGGCGCGTAGGTGGCGGCGAAGTTGGTGTGGCTGAGCGCGGCGGTGCGGCGGCGCTCGATATCGTAGCCCTCGATGCGGATCGCGCCGGACGACGGCTCCAGCACGCCGAGGATCATATTGATCGTCGTGGTCTTGCCCGCGCCGTTCGGCCCCACGAGCCCGACGATCTCGCCGGGGTCCACGTGGAACGAGACGCCGTCCACCGCCGTCAGCGGGCCATAGGTCTTGCGCAGGCCTTCGACGGCGAGGACGGGCTCCATGCCCGCGAGACTAGGACGCTTCGCTCCACCAGGGATACCCCGCCGGCATCCCGTCGGAGACGCGGCCGGGGAAGCTGGGCGGCCGCTTCTCGAGGAAGGCCGAGACGCCTTCCTTCACGTCGCCGGTGGCGCCCAGGTCCATGGCGAACTTGCCGTCCACCTTCAGCAGGTCGAAGGGCTGCTCGGCGGAGCCGAAGCGCCACAGCATCTGGCGGGTGAGGGCGATCGAGACGGGCGCGGTGTTCTCGGCGATCTCGGCGGCGATGGCGCGGGCCCGGGGCAGCAGCTCCTCCGGCGCCACCACCTCGCTGACCAGGCCGCCACGCAGGGCTTCCGCGGCGTCGAACACATTGCCCGTGAGGCACCAGCGCAGCGCCTGCGACAGGCCCACGAGCCGCGGCAGGAACCAGGCGCTGCCGGCCTCGGGCACCAGGCCGCGGCGGGCGAAGACGAAGCCGAACCGCGCTGCGCTGGAAGCGATCTTGATGTCGGTGGGCAGGGCGAGGGTGATCCCGACGCCCACGGCCGCGCCGTTGAAGGCGGCGATCGTCGCCTTGCGGCAGTTGAACATGGCCCCGATGAAATCGGCGCCGCGGCCGCCGGTCGCCCGGCCGCCGCCGAAGTTCTTGGCCCCTTCGCCGGAGGTGGTGTCGAAGCTGCCTGCGCCGGCCGAGATGTCGGCCCCGGCGCAGAAGCCGCGGCCCTCGCCGGTCAGGATCACCGCGCGGATCGCATCGTCCTCGTCGGCGCGGTGGAAGGCGTCGGCCAGCTCCGCGCCCATCTGGGCGGTGTAGGCGTTGAGCTTGTCCGGCCGGTTCAAGGTGATGGTGAGGATCGGCCCTTCCGCCTCGTAGCGGATCGTTTCATACGCCATGCAAGCCTCCCGTGGCCCGCCTCGCGCGAGCTCTTCGCCAGCCAGACTTCGGAACCCGCCGCCGCGGCCGTCAAGCCTGCCGTCGCGGCGCCCTTGTGGGATATGTCGCCGGAGCCTCAGGCGGTGAGCTCTCGGGCGGCGAAGCCCTCCTGGCCGAAGACCCGCAGATAGCGCGCCACCTCCGCCGGCTCGCCCAGGGCCTTGCGCGGGTTGTCCGAGAGCTTCACCGTCGGCCGCCCCGCCGCTTCGGTGACCTTGATCACCAGCGAGGCCGGCGAAAGGCCCGGCCGCTCGTCCGTCGCGCAGCCCTCGAAGTCATTGGTCAGGTGCGTGCCCCAGCCGAAGCTCGTCCGGACCTTGCCCAGGAAATGCCGGTGCACGGCCTCGATGGTCTCCACCTCGAGCGCGTCGGAGAAAATCAGCAGCTTGTCGCGCGGATCCTGGCCGTGGGCGCGCCACCAGTCGATGATCGCCTCGCCGCCCTCGACGGGCGGGGCGCTGTCCGGCCGGAAGCCGGTCCAGTCGGCGACCCAGGCCGGCGCGTCGCGCAGGAACGCGGTG
The DNA here is from genome assembly GCF_003254475.1 of Phenylobacterium soli. NCBI lineage: Bacteria > Pseudomonadati > Pseudomonadota > Alphaproteobacteria > Caulobacterales > Caulobacteraceae > Phenylobacterium > Phenylobacterium soli. Next base: position 2,873,412 of record NZ_QFYQ01000001.1, on the reverse strand, counting down.
GTGCCGAAGGTGTCGGGCAGCACGACCCGCAGGTTGCCGCCGTAGACCTGCTCCCAGGCCCGCAACACCTCGTAAGGGGCGCAGCGCAGCGCCTCGTCACCGTCCGCCAGCGCGGCCACCACCATCGGCAGTTCGTGTCCGTTGGTGCCGATCGCCTCCAGGTCTTCCTCCATGGCGATCAGGGTGTTGGACGAGCCGATGAAATCCGCACCCAGACCCTCCTTGAGGGCCTGGACGCACCAGCGCTGCCACAGGAAACCGTGGCGCCTGCGCGTCCCGAAATCCGAGATCGCGAGCCCGTCCAGCGCCCGCAGCCGCTCCACCTTCGCCCACAGCTTCGCCTTGGCCCGGGCGTAGAGCACATCGAGTTCGAAGGGGCCCATGCCGCGCATGGCCCGCCGGGCGCGGAGCTCTGAGATGATCGAGAGCGCCGGGATCTCCCACAAGGTCGTCTCGGCCCAGGTCCCGTGGACGGCGAGGCGGATCTGGTCACCGTCCCGCGCGAGTTCGTACTCGGGCAGGCGGTAGTCGGCGAACCAGGCCAGGAAGTCGGGCTGGAAGATCTGCGGATGGCCATAGAATGCGTTGCCCCCGAGCCAGAGCCGCTCCTTGTGGCTGAGCCTCACGCTGCGTGCGTGGTCGAGCTGCTCGCGCAGTTCTCCGAGGTCCAGCTCCTCGCCCAGGCGGACGTCGCGGCTGCGGTTGGTGAGGGCGTAGGTCACTGGCGTCTGACGGTAGAGCCGCCAGATGAGCTGCAGCATCAGCAGCTTGTAGAAGTCGGTGTCGAGCAGCGAGCGGACGATCGGGTCCAGCCGCCAGGCGTGATTGTAGACGCGGGTTGCAAGGTCCAAGGCGGCTCTCCAGGGCCCACTAGAACGCGCGCCCTACCGCCGGCCGTTCCGCGCACCTAGATTGGAGCCGCTGCGGCGGGCTACGACGGTCCACCGGCGCGCCATCTCGGCCCCATTCGGACGGTGGGTCAGAGCGTCTTCGCAAGAGCGCTTTCCCGTCGCAGCGCCCCGTCCCGAACTTGCGCCTAGGTGGTGAACCTTTTCGCCAGCGCCGCTGTTTAGCTCAGCGTCGCCCGCGCGCCCGTCGGGCGGCGGCTGGTCGCGGAAAGGGGCTCCATGCTGCTCAATGTGCAGGCGCTGCGAGGACTCGCGGCCTTCCTGGTGGTGTTCGTGCACCTGGAGACCCTGGCGCGCCTCGCCGGTCTGCCCGCCGGGATCACCGTCTTCGGCAATTCCGGCGTCGACGTCTTCTTCGTGATCAGCGGCCTGATCATGGTGGTGACCACCTCCGGCCGCCGCCAGACGCCACAGGGCTTCCTGCGCAACCGGCTGACCCGCATCGCGCCACTCTACTGGGCGATCACACTGGCGGTGTTCGCCCTCGCAGTGGTCGCGCCGAGCCTCCTGCAGTCCACGACCGCCGATCCGATCCAGCTGGCCAAGTCCCTGGCCTTCATCCCCTACGCCCGCGCCGACGGGGCCATGCACCCGGTGGTCTTCGTCGGCTGGACGCTGAACTACGAGATGGCCTTCTACGTCATCTTCGCGCTCGGCCTGCTGCTGCCCAGCCGGCGGGCGGGCCTGGCGCTCTCGATCGCCGTGCTGGCGGCGGCGGCTGCGGCGGGCCTGGTGCTGCGACCGGCGGATCCGGTGCTCGCCTTCTACACCGCCCCGATGATCCTGGAGTTCGGCGCCGGCATGCTGCTGGGCGCCCTGTTCGTAGCCGACCGCCTGCCGCGCTCCCGCGCCGCCGGCTGGATCGCAGTCGCGGCCGGCGCGGCGGCCTTCGCGGTCATGGTGCTCGCGCCCACCCTCTGGCCATCCGTCGACCGCGCCTGGGCGGCGGGGATTCCGGCCCTGGTCATCGTGACGAGCGGCCTCGTCGCCGAACGCGCCGGCCTCGTCCTGAGGCAGGGCTGGATCCAGCTCCTCGGCGCCTCGTCCTACGCCACCTACCTGACGCACTTCTTCTGCACTCAGGTGGTCAGCAAGGCCGGCGAGCGGCTGGCCGGGCTCGGCCCGGCCATGGCGTGGGCGCTGATCCCGGTCGCTTTCGTGCTGGTCGCGATGGTGGGCGTGTTCGCCCACCGTCGCATCGAGCTGCCGCTCACCGAGCTCGCCCGCCGCTGGCTGGCGCCCCTGGGACCCAGGCCCCGGCCGACGATCGCCGGCGGAGCCTGGTGACGGCCCCTGGTAGCGCCGCTGCTGAGGCCTTAGCCGACGATCCAGTCCTTGGCCGTGAGGCTGGCCGGGGACACGTGCTCGAGGTCGATCACATAGTCCCCCCACTGCTGGCCGGAGCCCGCGCCGTCGCGATCGAACAGCACCGCCGTCCCGCCGTTCCCGTCGGGGATCAGGGTCAAGTAGTGGTCGGCCACCGGGTCGGTCCCGGCGTAGCCGGTCCCCTGGAAGAGGCCGCGCAGGTCGATCTTGTCCTCACCGGCCGTGAAGTCGGTGATGTGGGCCGGCGCCCAAGGCTCATGGGCGAAGACGAAGTGGTCGGCGCCCGCGCCGCCCGTAAGGGTGTCCGCGCCGCGGCTGGCGTTGAGCGTGTCGGCGCCCTGGCCGCCGGCGAGGCTGTCGCCCGCAACCGACGAGGTCAGGACCACGCCGGCCGGCGCCGTGGGCGCGGTGGGCTGGGTCGTCGTCGTGGAGGTGGTCGATGTCGGAGCCTGACCGCCGAACACCTGGGCCGCCGTCAGGGACGAGGGGGCCACGTGCTCGAGGTCGACCACATAGTCGCCCCAGGCGTGGCCGGCCGCGCGGCCGTCGGGATCGACGATCACCGCCGTGCCGCCGTTGCCGTCGGACGCGAAGCGCACGTAGCCGTCGGCCACAGGGTCGGCGCCCTTGTAGCCGTCGATGTAGAGCTTCGAGACGTCCAGCTTGTCGACCCCAACCTGGAAGTCGGCGACGTGGGTCGCCGTCCAGGGCGTGGTGCTGAAGACGAAGGTGTCGGCTCCCGCGCCGCCGGTCAGGGTCTCACCGCCGTTGCCCGCGGTCAGGGTGTCGGCGCCGGCGCCGCCCGTCAGGGTCGCGCCGTAGCCGCTCGCCGTCAGCACCTGGCCCGTGACCGTGGCGGGCGCAGTGACCGGAGCAGTGACCGAGGTCGTCGGCGTGGAGGTCGCCGTCGTCGAGCTCGGCGTTGACGTGGAGACGGGCGTGGAGGCGACCGTCTGGCCGCCGAACACCTTGGCCGCCGTCAGGGTCGCGGGATCCACGTGCTCCAGGTCGACCACGTAGTCGCCCCACTGATGACCGCTCGCCCGGCCGTCCGGGTCGACGATCACCGCCGTGCCGCCATGGCCGTCAGAGGCAAAACGGACGTAGCCGTCGGCGACCGGATCGCTTCCCGTGTAGCCGTCGAGGTAGAGCTTGGCGACGTCCAGCCTGTCGACGCCCACCTGGAAGTCGGTGATGTGCGTCGCGCTCCACGGCGTGGTGTTGAACACGAAGACGTCGGCGCCGGCGCCGCCGGTCATGGTCTCGCCGCCCTGGTTGGAGGTCAGGGTGTCGGCCCCCGAGCCGCCGGTGAGCACGTCACCGTAGCCGTGGCTGGTCAGGTTCTGGCCGGCGCTCGGATCCACCGGCGTCGGGGACGGCGGGGGCGGGGAGACGGTGGTCGTCGCGGCGCCGCCGGTCGAGGTCGTGGTCGAGCTCGAAGTCGCCGTCGTGGTCGAGCTCGAAGGCGTGGTCGAGGTCGACGTCGAGCCGGTGCTCGCCGTCGAACCGGTGGTCGCCGTGCCCGTGGTCGGCGCCACATAGGCCGCGCCGCCGCCGGTGATCGCCTCGCGGCCTTGCACGGTCGTCGAGCCGTCCGCCAGGCCGTAGGAGCGGATGTAGTCGATCTTCATGGTCTCGGGCATGGCCGAGTTGTCGATCGAGCCGCCCCAGCCGCCGAGCGCCAGGTTGGCGATCATGTACATCGGCTTGTTCATGTCGGCGGGGGTCGCGGTGTGGAACACCTGCACGCCGTCCACGTACCAGGTCAGGTCGGTCTTGGTCCAAAGCACGCCATAGGTGTGGAAGCCGTCGGCGGTGTCGGGGATGTAGGACGAGATGCCGTTCGAGGTGTGCACCCCGCCGACGCCCGAGTGCTCGGTGGTCCAGTCGGCGTGCGGATCGTTGGTCAGAGTCTCCATGACGTCGAGCTCGGGCGGCCAGGAGCCGTCCGCCGGCACCAGCCAGAACGCCGGCCAGCCGCCAGCGGATTGGGGCAGTTCGGCCTTCATCTCGAAGTAGCCGTAGGTCTGGGCGAAGCTCTGCTTCGTCGAGATCATCCCCGAGGTGTAGCTGTAGCCGAACAGCTCCGAGTTGGTGGACGGGCGGGCGGTGATCGACAGGGTGCCGTCAGCGTTCGAGGTGAACGGGCTCTCCGAGAAGTCACCGTTGTGGTCGCGGAAGTAGGGCGAGGTGTAGATCTGCTGCTCGCCGTTGCCGGTCAGGGTGTAGGAGCCGACGCCGTTGGCGCCCTGATAGCCGTAGTCCGGGCGCCAGACGCCCGTCGGGTTGTAGGTTGCGTTCCACACCGACAGGGGCGCCGAGAACTCGTCGTGGAAGGTCATGCCGCCCAGCTTCGAACCGTCGAGCTGGAGCTGGAAATTGGCCGACGTCAGCGACGTGGCCTGGACGCCGCGCAGGACGAGGCCTTCGCCCCCGCCGAGGTCGATCTTCGTGTCGGCGCCGACCTGGGTCATGTGCGTCTGCACGTCCGAGAAGGTCTGGAAGCCCGCGGTGAGCCGGACCACGTCGGTGGCGGACTTGAAGCCGTAGATCGCGTCGGAGCCTTCGCCGGCCTTGACGATGAAGGTGTCCTGGCCCGTGCCGGCCACCATGACGTCCTGACCGCCGCCGCCGTAGAGCTGCTCCTTGCCCGAGCCGGCGTAGATGATGTTGTCGTGGGCGTCGCCCGCGCCGAAGATCCCGTCGCCGTCGATCTTGAGGTTCTCGATGTTGGCGTGGTCGGCCAGGCTGGCGTTGCGCCAGGCGACGAGCATGTCCGTGCCCGCGCCGGGCTGCTCGACGACCTGGGCGGTCTTGTCCTGAAGGTAGTAGGTGTCGTCGCCGGCGCCGCCCACCAGCACGTCGCCCGCCTTGCCCCAGAAGCCCTCGGCGGCGCTCGTCCCCGTTTGGGTCTCGGCGGCGTCGGTGCCGTAGAAATTGGACACAGGCGTGCTGGTCACGACGGCGGCTGAGCCGTCGTACTTGAGGTAGCTCATCTTGTAGTTCCCGTCCGCTGGCGGCTGCGCCGCGAGGTTGTGCTGAGCGCTGGCTGCGCGTCGGCCGGGAAGTTAGCCATCGGCCTTGCGAAATCACCGGCTAGAGATGTCGCAGCTTGGCCTTGGCGGCGGTGCGGGGACCTGTTCCGGGCGTCGGCGCAGCGCCGGTGCGGAAGCCACGGCAAGCGTCGCCGCAAACGCCTGCAACGGGCTGAGAAGACAGGCGGAATCATCGGAAAAAGCGCTGCTGTATCCACAGCTTAGGGTAGCGCTTGAAAGCGCTTCTCAGGACCAGGGTGCGCGCATCCGCACACCTCTGCTGTGTCGCCTTGTCACAGCTAAGGTGTGGCGGGCCGCCGCATGGGTCGCAGGGGTCGCGCGACCGCCTGCCGCGGCCCCTGCGACAGCTCGCGCGATTGCGCAGCTCAGGCCTGGAAGATCCAGCCGGGCGGCAGGGACGACAACGACACGCCGGCGAGCGTCAGACTGTCCCCGGTGTCGAGCGTCACCATAGTGTCGGCGCCCACCTGGGACGCCTGATAATGCACGCCGACGTCGAGGGCGACGTGATCGCCTTCGGCCGCGTTGAAGTCGGTCACGCGGTCCGCGCCCGAGCCGGAGAACAGCTGGAAGGTGTCCGCGCCGGCGCCGCCGGTGAGGGTGTCGGAACCCCGGTCGCCGGTCAGCCAGTCGGCCCCGTCGCCGCCCTTGAGCAGGTCGTCGCCCTGGCCACCGCGGACCACGTCGTCGCCGGCCCCTCCGTCCATGGTGTCGTTGCCGAGATTGCCATTGAGGATGTCGCGGCCGTCGTCGCCGAACAGCAGGTCGTTGTCGCGCCCGCCGGTGACCCAGTCGTCCCCGCCATTGCCGTGGACGGTGTCGTTTCCGGCGTTGCCGTTGGTGCGGTCAAAGCCGGAACCGCCGTTGATCAGATCGTCGCCGTCGTCGCCGGTGAGGAAGGAATTCCCGGACCAGCCGGTCAGGGTGTCGGCGCCGGCGCCGCCGTGGATCTCGGCCTGGCCGGCGCTGGCCTGCAGCACATCTGAGCCCGAGGTCGGCTGGAGCGGGGAGGTGGCCTGCCCGCTGCCGGTGGGCGGAGGAGGCGAAACGACCGGCGGCGGGCTCGCCGTCGCGGTCGAGCCAAGGCTGTAGGCCCGTATGTAGTCGATCTTCATCTCGGCCGGCATGGCCGCGTTGTCGATCGAGCCGCCCCAGCCGCCGAGGGCCAGGTTCGCGATCATGTACATCGGCTTGTTCATGTCCGCCGGCGTGGCGGCGTGGAAGACCTCCACATTGTCCACGTACCAGACGAGGTCCGAGGACGTCCAAAGGACCCCATAGGTGTGGAAGCCGTCGGCGGTGTCCGGGATGTAGGAAGCGATGCCGCTCGAGGTGTGCGTGCCGCCGACGCCGGAATGGGCCGTGGTCCAGTCCGCGTGCGGATCGTTGGTCAGGGTCTCCATCACGTCGAGCTCGGGGGGCCAGGAGCGGTCCGCCGGCAATAGCCAGAACGCCGGCCAGCCGCCCGCCGCGTGCGGCAGCTCGGCGCGCATCTCGAAGTAGCCGTAGGTCTGGGCGAAGCTCTCCTTCGAGGAGATCATCCCCGAGGTGTAGCCATAGCCGAAGATCTCCGGATTGCTCGACGGCCGGGCGATGATCGACAGGGTCCCGTCGCCGTTCGAGACGAACGGACTCTCAGCGAAGTCGCCGTTGTGATCGCGAAAGTAGGGCGAGGTGTAGATCTGCCGCTCGCCGTTGCTCGACAGGGTGTAGGAGCCGGCCCCCTGCGTACCCTGCAGGTCGTAGTCCGGCCGCCAGGTCCCGCCCGGATTGCTCTCCTTGTCGTAGAGGGAGAGGGGCCCCGAGAACTCATCGTGGAAGGTCATGGCCCCAAGCCGGGCCGGCGCGAGCTCGAGCTGGAAATTGGCGCCGGTCAGGGCGCTGGCCTGGACGCCGCGCAGGATGAGGCCCTCGCCGCCGCCGAAGTCGATCTTCGTGTCGGCGCCGACCTGGGTCATGTGCGCCTGGACGTCGGCGAAGCTGGTGAAGCCGGCGCTCAGCCGGACCACGTCGGTGGCGGTCTTGAAGCCGTAGATCGCGTCCGAGCCTTCCCCCGCCTTGACGATGAAGGTGTCCTTGCCCGAGCCCGCCACCAGCACGTCCTGCCCGCCGCCGCCGTAGAGCTGCTCGGTCCCGGAGCCGGCGTAGATGACGTTGTCGTGGCCGTCGCCCGCGCCATAGACGCCGTCGCTGTCCACGGCGAGATTCTCAACGTTCGCGTAGTCGGCGAGGTTGATGTTGCGCCAGGCGTGGATCAGGTCGGTCCCGCCGCCAGCCTGCTCGACCACGCGGTCCGTCGCCGACTTGATGTAGTAGGTGTCGTCCCCGCCGGCCCCGACCATCAGGTCGCCGTCGCCGCCCCAGAAGGACTCGGCCTGGGCGCCGCCGGTCTCGCTGTCGACCGCGCCGCTGACGCCATAGAAGTTCTGCACGGGCGCAGCCGTCTCGGCGGCGGCCTCGCCGTTGAATTTGTAGAGAGCCATCTGAGGTCCGGTGCTGGGCGCGCAGGCCCCCGTGCTGCGCGGTCGAGACCCTAGTGTGTCGGCATTAAGAACCGGTACAGCGAAGTTGTCGCAGCCACCTGAGGTAGATCAAATGAGCACTTACGCGGGTATAGGCCCGGCTCATCGCCAAGCTTTGCCGTAGAGTGCTAAGTCTCTGACCTTTCGTCGGTCGTAGCTTAGCTGTTTCAGCGGAGGTCGACTTGTCCGACAGCTTGGCTGTGCGTCAACGCGCCGCAGAGGTCGCAGGGAACCTTCAGACCGCCATGTTGTCGATCAGGCGGGTCTTGCCCAGAAACGCCGCCGCCAGGATCCGCGCCGGCGGGGTGATCGGCCCGGGCCCGAGGCGGGCGAGATCGCCGGCGCCGCGCACCTCCACATAGTCCACGCGGGCGAAACCGGCGGCCGACAGCCGGGCGATCGCCCCGGCCTCCACCTCGGCGACGGGCCGGCCGGCGTGGAGCTGCTCGATGGCGGCCGTGAGGGTGCGGTGGATCTCCGGCGCCACCTGCCGCTCTTCAGGGGTGAGATAGGCGTTGCGGGAGGAGAGGGCGAGGCCGTCGTCGGCCCGGGCGGTCGGACCGCCGATGATCTCCACCGGAATGTCGAGGTCGCGCGTCAGGCGGCGGATCACCTGCAGCTGCTGATAGTCCTTCTCACCGAACACCGCGACATCCGGACCACACTGCAGGAGCAGCTTGGAGACCACCGTCGCGACCCCCGCGAAGTGGCCGGGGCGCGCCGCACCGTCGAGCGGCTCCGAGACGCCGGCCACCGTCACCGTGGTGGAGAAGCCTTCAGGGTACATCTCGCCGACCGTCGGGGCGTAGAGCAGGTTGCAGCCGACGCTGGCCAGCAACTCGGCGTCTTGCGCCTCGCCGCGGGGATAGGCTTCGAAGTCCTCGTTGGGTCCGAACTGGGTGGGGTTGACGAAGACACTGGCCACGGCCCGCGTCGCCCGGCTCTTGGCCAGGCGCACCAGCGACAGGTGACCCTCGTGCAGGGCGCCCATGGTGGGCACGAAGCCCACGGTTTCGCCCTCGGCCCGCCAGCGGCGCACATGGGCGCGAAGCTCGGCCACGGTGCGGACGATGGGCGGCGTCATCTGGCTCATGGGAAGCGGCTTATGGCGGGGGCGGCGGCGCAAGTCCATCCACAGGCGCCACGCGACGCCGCGTTGACGCGACTTCCCCCGCCGCGCTCAGCTAGGGCCGATTGAGTCGGCCTTCGCCGAGGACTTGGAGATCGAGCGCATGCCTCAGGCCAGCGTCATCGTAGTCGGCAACGAGAAGGGTGGGGCGGGCAAGTCCACCATCGCCATCCATACGGCCACGGCCCTGCTGCACGCGGGCGCCCGCGTCGCCACCATCGATCTCGACCTGCGACAGCAGTCGATGGCCCACTTCTTCGCCAACCGGCGCGCCTGGCTGGCGGCGAACGGCGCCGAGGCTCCGATGCCCGCCGAGTTCGCGGTGCCGCTCGGCGCGGACGCCGACGCCCGCTTCGAAGACGCCTTCGCCCAGGCGCGCGAGGCCGCCGACTTCGTGCTCATCGACACGCCTGGCAGCGACACGGCGGTCAGCCGTTCGGCGCACGCCAAGGCCGACCTGATCGTCACGCCGATGAACGACAGCTTCGTGGACTTCGACATGCTCGGCGTGGTCGATCCCGTGACCCTCGAGCTGAAGCGCCACAGCCTCTACGCCGAAACGGTGTGGGAATGCCGCAAGCAGCGCGCCGCCATCGACCGCAAGATGATCGACTGGGTGGTGCTGCGGAACCGCCTGGCGCCCACCGAGGCGCGCAACCGCAAGCGCCTGGACGAGCGGGTGCAGGCGCTGTCGCGCAAGGTCGGCTTCCGCGTCGGGCCGGGCCTGCGCGATCGCGTGATCTACCGCGAGCTCTTCCCCTTCGGCCTGACCATCGCCGACCTCTCGCCGTCCATCCGGCCCGTGGCCATGTCGCTGCAGCACGTGGCCGCGCGCCAGGAACTGCGCGCCCTGATGGCCGCCCTCGGCCTCTCCGGGTTTGCGGACGTGGAGCCGATCGCCGCAGAATAGGCGGATGATCTACCTGATCCTCGGCGGCCTGATCCTGCTGGTGCTGGTCACGGCGGGCCGCGCCGGGCGACCGGTGAGGATCCGCCGTGAGTGGCGGTTCGCATCGGGGACGGGGGCTCTGGCCTGCCTCGTGGCCGCCGCCTACCTCGGGGTGCGCGAGGCCTGGCTGCCGGCCCTGGCGCTCGTCGCCATCGGCCTCAGCCTCGCCGGCACGACCAGGTTCAACCCGAGGGTCAATCCGAGGGCAGGGCGGGGCGAGGCTCCGCCGCCGCGGCGAGAGGCCATGTCGCTGGCCGAAGCGCGGTCGATCCTCGGCGTCAGTCCGCAGGCCGGACGAGAGGAGATCCAGGCGGCCTATTCGCGGCTGATGCGCATGGCCCATCCGGACAAGGGCGGAACCTCAGGCCTCGCCGCCCAGCTCAACGCCGCCCGGGATCGCCTGCTCGGCGGCTGAAGGCGCGCAAGAGAAAGGCCCCGGGGATCGCTCCCCAGGGCCTCTGGCGCCCCGCCATGTTCTCGTCGTGGGTCAGCTCGGCTCGACGACCGCGCAGGCGAGGCGCTTGGCCTTCAGGGCGCGGCAGGCGTCCTTGGCCTCGCCTTGCGAGAAGCCGGTGAACACCGCCCGGTAGCGGCGGCCGGCCTTCTCGGCCGCGCCATCGGCGCTGTCGAAGTGCCTGCCGAACTTGCGCTGGACGAGGGCGATCTGCTCCTTGGCGTCGGCGCGGCTGCGGAACTCGCCCACCTGCACGCCCCAGCGCTCGGCCTTGGCCGCCGGCTTGGCCGGCTGGCCTCGCACCTTGGCCCGCGGTGGCGGGGCCGAGGTCAGCTCGATCTTCAGGGCGTCCTGGTCGCCGTCACCCTGTTCGACCGGCGGGCGGACCACCGGGCCGGTGGGCTCCGGCTCGAACAGGTTCTGGGCGATCGTCAGCTTCTCGCCCATGGCGCGGCGGCGCATGACGTCGAAGCCGGTGAGCAGCAGGTCCTCGGCGTTCTGGTCACGCTGCACGCGGGTCGGGCCGCCCAGGACCACGACGATCAGGCGGCGGCCGTCGCGCACGCCGGAGATGGCGATGTTGAAGCCCGAGGCGTTGGTGAAGCCGGTCTTCAGCCCGTCGACGCCCTGCACGCCTTCCAGCATGTGGTTGTGGTTCTGGACGTAGCGGCCGCGGAAGGTGAACGAGCGCTGGCTGAAGTAATGGTAGTACTGCGGATAATCCCGCATCGCCGCCCGCGACAGGATCGCGATGTCCCGCGCCGTCGACAGGTTGCGGCTGTCGGGCAGGCCGTTGGCGTTGGCGAAGTGGGTGTTCTGCATGCCCAGCTCCTGGGCGCGCAGGTTCATCAGGGCGGTGAAGCGGCTCTCAGTGCCGCCGATCTTCTCGGCCATGGCCACCGCGGCGTCATTGGCCGACAGGGTGGTCATCGCCTGGATGGCTTCGCTGACGCTCACCGAATCGCCGGGCCGGACGCCCAGCTTGGTGGGGGCCTGGGCCGAGGCGTGGGGCGAGAACACCACCCGGTCGTCCAGGTGCAGCTTGCCCGTCGAGAGCGCCTCGAAAGTGAGGTAGAGCGTCATCACCTTGGTGATCGACGCCGGGTAGCGCGGGGCGTCCGCATGCCGGTCGTAGAGGACCTCGCCGGTCTTGGCGTCCACCACGATCGCTGCATAGCGGCCGCTCGTGGCGGCCAGCAGGTTACGGAAGTAGGGGATCTGCGCCTGCGCCGCCGGTGGGGTGGCCGCCATCAGGGTTGCGGCGGCCAAGCCAAGGGACACAAAAAGGCGGCGGGCGTGCTTCAGCATGCTTTCGTCCGTCGAATCTGAACGTTACCGGGCGCGGCTCACCACGCCTGAATCGTAGGTACCATGGCACGCTCACGGTTGCGCCACGGTAAACAAGGAGTTGAACGGGCTGAATTGTCGCGGAAATGCGGTCACGCTTTCGTCATTGTGCAGTGCACAAAAATTCACTTGACTGCTGCAGTGCAACATGAGAGCGTCCTGGCAACGTCGGGGGTTTCGTACCCAAACTTACCGCCAAAGCCTGTTGCATCGCGGCGAAGAGCCGTTCCTCCCCATCGCTCAAGGACGCCCAGCCATGGACGCTGCTGAAACCCTCAAGCCGGCCGCCGAAAAGGTGAAGGCCGCCGTCGAAAGCCTGAAGCCGGAGGCCGAGGCCGCCCGCGCCACGGTCGACCAGATCACCACCGCCGCCAACACCGCCTTCAAGGACGGCGTCGAGAAGACCCTCGCCGCCCTGACCGAGGCGAACACCCATTCCAAGAAGAACTTCGAGGCCGTCGCGGCGTCGGTCTCGGCCGCCGCCAAGGGCGCCGAAGCCCTGGGCGCCCAGGCCGTCGCCTACTCGAAGAACGCCTTCGAGACCCAGGTGAGCGCCGCCAAGGCCCTGGGCGCCCAGGCCGTCGCCTACTCGAAGAACGCCTTCGAGACCCAGGTGAGCGCCGCCAAGGCCCTGGCCGGCGCGAAGACGCCGCAGGAGCTCTTCGAGCTGCAGACCACCTTCGCCAAGGGCGCCTTCGAAGCCTACGTCGGTGAGATCGGCAAGATGACCGAGACCTTCACCGCCTCCTTCAAGGAGAGCTTCAAGCCGCTCAACGAGCGCGTCTCCGACGTGGTCGGCCGCCTGCAGGCGACCCGCTGAGCCCAGCTTCAGTAGAGTAGCGTACCGAGCGTAGGCCCGGGCCGTGAGGTCCGGGCCTTTTCTCATGCCTAACCCGGCTGTAGACCTGCGGCCATGTCGCAGATCGAAGACCGCCTCGCCGAGCTGGGGATCGTCCTCCCGCAGCCCAATCCTCCCGTCGCCAACTACGTGCCGTTCGTGCGCACCGGCGACCTGATCCACATCTCCGGCCAGGTGTCGGTGGACGCCTCCGGCGGCGTTAAGGGAATCGTCGGCGAGGACGTCGACGCCGAGACTGCCAAGCGCGCCGCCCGGCTCTGCGGCATCAACCTCATCGCCCAGATGAAGGCTGCCTGCGAAGGCCACCTCGGCCGCGTGAAGCGGGTGATCAAGCTCGGCGGCTTCGTCCAGGCGGGCCCCGGCTTCTTCGAGATCCCGCAGGTGGTGAACGGCGCCTCGGACCTGATGGTCGAGGTGTTCGGCGACGCGGGCCGCCACGCCCGCTCGGCGGTCGGCGTCTACCGCCTGCCGATGAACTTCGCCGTCGAGGTCGACGCGGTGGTGGCCCTGTCGTGAGGCAGCGCTTCGGCGAGGCCTGGGACCTGCTCTTCGCGCCGCCGGTCGCGCACCGCGGGCTGTGGAGTCCCGACGGCGCGCCGGAGAACTCGCTCGGCGCCTTCCATGCCGCCTGCGCCGCCGGCTACGGCGTCGAGCTCGACGTCCAGCTGACCGCCGACGGCGAGGCCGTGGTGTTCCACGACGACAAGCTGGAGCGCATGACCGGCGCGCCGGGCAAGCTCGCCGACCGCACCCTGGCCGAGCTCTCCGAGCTGCGGCTCAAGGGCACGGACGAGCGCATCCCGACCCTTACCGAGACCCTCGCCCTGATCGGGCGCCGGGCGATGGTGCACGTCGAGCTGAAGACGCCCTACGGCCACGTCGGCCCGCTCGAGCAGCGGGTGCACGAGATCCTCATCGACCACGCCGGCCCGGTGTGCGTGATCGGCTTCAATCCCTATTCGCACGCCTGGTTCGCCGAGCGCTTCCCGGGCGTTCTGAGGGGGCTGGACAGCTACTCCTACGACCGGGCCCCGCAGATGAACGAAGAGCAGCGCAAGGCCTTCGCCAACCTCGAGCACGTGGCGATCGCCAGGCCCCACTTCCTGGCGCTGGGCCTCGACATGCTGCCGAGCGCCAGGGCCGCCGAGTTCCGCAGCCAGGGCATGCCCATCGTCGCCTGGACGGTGAAGTCGCCCGAGCAGTGGGAGGCCGTGAAGGACGGTTGCGACAACCTCATCTTCGAGGGCTTTAGGGCGTGACGCTGAAGCCGGCGGTCAGGGTCTGCCGCCGCGTCGCCGAGATCGGGCGAGAGGACTGGGACGCCTGCGCCGCCAACCCGGCCTACGCCGGCAATCCGTTCCTGCGCTACGACTTCCTCGACGCGCTGGAGGAGGCCAACTGCGCCGTCGAGCGCGCCGGCTGGGGGCCGCAGCACCTGGTCGTCGACGACGAGGACGGGCGCGCCGCCGCGGTGATGCCGCTCTATCTGAAGAGCCACAGCCAGGGCGAATACATCTTCGACCACGCCTGGGCCGACGCCTACGAGCGGGCCGGCGGGCGCTATTACCCCAAGCTCCTCTCGGCCGCGCCGTTCACCCCGGTCACCGGCCCGCGGCTTCTGGTGCGGCCGGACGTCGAGGCGGAGGAGGGCTGGCGCTACCTCGTCGGCGGCGGGCTGACGCTCTGCGAGCGCTACGGCGCCTCGGGCCTGCACGTGAACTTCCCCACCGAGGCCGAGTGGCGCTGGCTGGGCGAGCAGGGCTTCGGCCTGCGCGAGGGCCAGCAGTACCACTGGCAGAACGCCGGCTATTCCACCTTCGAGGATTTCCTCGGCGCCCTGTCCTCGGGCCGCCGCAAGACCATCCGCCGCGAGCGCCGTGACGCCCTGGAGGGCGTCGAGGTCCAGTGCCTGACCGGCGGCGACCTCAGCGAAGAGCACTGGGACGCCTTCTTCCGCTTCTACATGGACACCGGCTCGCGCAAGTGGGGCCGGCCCTATCTGACGCGCGCCTTCTTCTCCATGCTCGGCGAGCGCATGGCCGACCGCGTACTCTTGATCATGGCCCGCCGCCACGGCCGCTGGATCGCCGGCGCCCTCAACCTGATCGGCGACGACTGCCTCTATGGCCGCCACTGGGGCTGCGTCGAGGACGTGCCCTTCCTCCACTTCGAGCTCTGCTACTACCAAGCCATCGAGTGGGCGATCCTCCACGGCCTGCCGCGCGTCGAGGCCGGGGCGCAGGGCCAGCACAAGATCGCCCGCGGCTACCTGCCCAAGGCCGTCTACTCCGCCCACTACATCGCCGACCCGGCGCTGCGCGGCCCGGTCAACGCCTTCCTCGAGCGCGAGCGCGCCGGCGTGGAGGAGGAGATCGAGTGGCTGACCGAGGAGTATTCGCCCTTCCGGCAGGGCGAGTAGATGCTCCCCCTGAGGGGGAGGATTTGTTACGACGCCGGCAAGACAGGGAGCGCGCGCATGAGCTTGGACGGGACCTACGACCAGGGGAACATCTTCGCCAAGATCCTCCGCGGCGAGGCGCCGGCGGCCAAGGTGTTCGAGGACGACCACGTCTTCGCCTTCATGGACGTCTTCCCCCAGGCCAAGGGCCACACCCTGGTGATCCCCAAGCGCTCGGAGGCGCGCAACCTGCTGGACGAGGATCCGGCGGTGCTGGCGCCCCTGATCCTCGGGGTGCAGCGGGTGACGCGGGCGGTGCGCGCGGCGCTCAATCCCGACGGCATCGTCGTCACCCAGTTCAACGGCGCCCCGGCCGGCCAGACCATCTTCCACCTGCACTTCCACATCATCCCGCGCTGGGAGGGTGTGCCGCTCGGCCGCCACGCCGGCGGCGGCATGGCCGACCCGGCCGAGCTCAAGGTGCTGGCCGAACAGATCGCCGCCAAGATCAGCTAGGCTGAGGCCTCAGCGCGCCTCCCAGAGATCGATCCCGCAGGGCGTCTCGCGGCCGAAGCACTCGCCGTCCTTGGCCTTGTGGTCGCTCGTCCGCTCGGCGTGCCAGCGCAGGTCGTAGCTGTGGTCGCGCCCGAAGCGCGGCGTGACGGAATAGGTCTCGCCGTGATTGATCCGGTAGTGGTCGAGGATCAGTCGGTCGCCGTCGTTGCGGTCGATCACGCTGACGATGGCGTCGGCCTGATCGAGGTTCGTGATCTGCACGCCCGGCTCGTCGGCGGCCGCGACGCCGCCCCCGATCAGCACCAGGGCGCCGGCGAGGACCGCCGCCGTCCGCTGCATCGCCTTTGTCCGCTGTCTCATGGTGCGGGCCTCCTGGAAGACAAACGTCCGAGACCGCCGCCTTGAGCCGCGAGCGCGATCCCCATCGTTGACAGGAAGCCTGAAGTCGGACGCTCCTGACGCGGCGGCGCGTCCAGAGCGCCCGATCGGACGGAGGATGAGGACGATGATCACGGTGTGGGGCGGACAGACTTCGCGATCGCTCCGGGCCGTCTGGGTCCTGGAGGAGATGGGCCTTCCCTACCGCCTGCGGCCGGTCGACATGCTGGCGGCGGAGCGGGACCCGGCCTGGCTCGCCGTCAATCCCGGCGACTTCCTGCCGGCGATCCAGGACGGCGACGTCACCATGGTCGAGTCCGTCGCCATCATGGAGTACCTGATGGGCCGCTACGGGCCGACGCCGCTGCAGCCCGCGCCCGACGATCCGGCCTTCGGCGCCTACCAGCAGTTCCTCCACCTGGGCGAGGCGGGCCTGGCGACCCTGATGATGGTCCCGCTGGTCAGCGGCTTCCTCGCGCCCGAGGCGGAGCGCGACAACTGGAGCGCCCGCTGGGCCCGCGACTGCGTCGAGCGCCGCCGCCTTCTCGTGCAGCGCCAGCTTCAAGGCGCGCCCTACATGGCGGGCGACAGGTTCACGGCCGCCGACATCTCGGTGAGCTACGCCCTGCGCCTGGGCGGCAATCACGGCTTCGCCCTCAGCGACGCCGAACAGGCCTACCTCGCCCGCACCACGGCCCGCGACGCCTATAAGCGCGCCTACGAGCGCTCGCACGAGGGCGTGGCGGCCTGAGCCGGACGCGCCTGGACCGCGCGCCCGTCGCGCGGGCATGCGCCGGCGCCGAGGTCCGGGCGGGCCCGGCCTCGTGGCGGAAGATCTGGAGCTTGGGAGGTGAATTCCGCGGCCTCAGCGGCGCGGCGGGCCGGTGGCGCGGCGCGTCGGCGGGATGTGCGCCGGCCGAAGGGCCGGGCTGACGCCGGAGAGGGCCAGGGCGGCCGAGCCGGCCAGGCGATCGCGCAGCGGCGTCCTCGGCGGCGGCGGCCGGGCGGGCGACGGCGCGGCCCGGGCCAGGAGCTGTTGCAGCGCCGGCAGCTCGGCCGGCCCAAGATCGGATAGGGGCGAGGGCAGGGCGGCGGCCTCGGCCGCCACGCCCTGCAGGGTGTTCAGGAAGAGGGGCAGGCTGGCCCGCTCGGTTTCGCGGTCGCGCTCGCGGTCACCCTCGAAACGCTCGCGCTCGGGCCGCGCCTCGATGGCCTCCGCACGCTCCGCCTCGGGCCGCTCCGTCTCGGGACCGACGCCCTCGGCGATCGCGCCCTCCCGCCGCAACCGAAGCTGCAGCGCGGTCGCCACCCGCACGGCGAAGAAGCAGCGCTCGAACAGGCCGAACATCTCCAGCCTCTCCCCGCCATCCTCCGCCCGCTCGGCCGCCGCGCCGAACGCCATCCCCAGCCGATAGGCGCAAGCGCTCATCTCGCTGAGCATCTCGGACGTGGCGGGGGTGGTCGGCATGGAGAGAACAAAGATAGAACATCCGTTGCAGTTGCGCAAGCTCCATGCTTCCGCAGACGGGGCGTTCGCATCGACCTCTCGATGCCGGGATCTTCACCGTGGGTTCGAGTCCGCGAGTCCGCTAAGAGCTCGGCGCAGGCGCTTCCTCAGAGTTCATATGAGCCCCCGGGTCACCGCAAAGCTATTCGCCGGACTTACGGCGGTCGTCGTGGCCTTCCAGCTGGCGCTCGCGCTTGGCGCGCCCTGGGGGGCGTTGGCCATGGGCGGCTCGGTCCCCGGCGTCTACCCGCCCGTCATGCGAATCATCGCGCTGCTTCAGGCCGCCATCCTCGCCAGCCTCGCCCTCGTCGTTCTCTGCCGGGCAGGTGTCGTGCTGCGGTCTTGGCGCGCGGCGAGCCGATGGCTCGCCTGGGGCGTGGTCGCGTTGCTGGCCGGCGCGAGCATCCTGAACCTCATCACCCCGAGCGCCGCCGAGCGCGCGATCTGGGCGCCTGTCGCCGTGGCCCTCTTCATCGCCTCTCTGCGAGTGGCGCTCAGCCGCTAGAACGGCAGCCCCGTTCCACCCCGCGGCGTCATCGCTGATGTCCGTGGCGAGCCCCCGGCGCTGGTGGCAAGGCTCGTCCGCTCAGCGCCAGAAGCAGACACTGGAGGATGGCCGAGGAGATGACGCTGAAGCTGAACGAGCTTGCGGACGGGTTCTCAGCGGTCACTGCTTAACGATGACGACGGAGACATTGCCCGGGCTCTCTAGCCCGTGCCGAAACTCTGCCTCGTCGCGAATGAACCCGAGGTCGTAGATGACGAACATGATCCTCTCGTACTTCGCGGAGTACGAGCGGATGTCCGCGTTGATTTCATCGATCACTGCCTTCACGCGCAGGGCGTCCTTGACGATCTTCACTTCCACGGCGGTTGAGAGGGGCGCGAGGATGAAGTCGGGAACGACCTCCTTCGCGGAGACCTTCACCCGCCCGGTCTCGCGGTCGTAGTCCTGGCCCTTCTGGAGGCCACGCCCGATGAGAAGTTGTTCAAGCGCGTTCTGGACCTCCCGCTCGTTCGCGGGCGGCTCGAACATGGCGCTGCGCAGCCGGGCCTGGATGAAGTCGCGGAGGGCCGAGAACTCGTCCTCCACCTTTCCGGCATGCTTCTCAAGGATGCTCCGAAGCAGGCTCACGTTGGCGTAGATGCTCTCGAAAAACGCCTTCTGCTGGGGCGCTACCGTGTCGCCCGGGCCCTTCAACTTGCTCAGGTCGTAGGCGTCCAAGATCGGCGGAAGCGCCATCCTTGACGCGATGTGGCGGAGGATCTGATCGTACTTCCGGGCGAACTCCCTGTAGCCGAAGTACTTCCAGACGTACTCCGGATCGTCAGAGCGAACGGCTAGCTCCATCGCCCTCTGCAGGGCGAGCGTCCACTGCAGGAACTCCCGCACCTCTTCCTTGCTCGCGGACATGCTAGGCGTCCGGATCCCTTGAAGTTCTGGTCAGCTCAATGTCGCCCGTCGTGCCCCGGTCGGTGAAGTACCTGATCTTGGCCTTGCCGGGCGCGGTGATGTCGTATTCGAGCGAGGCCATCCCCTCGTGGGGCGAACTGCGGTGGCGCACCTGGGCGTCGGGGTCGCTGTTGTAGGTGTACCAAACCTTGAAGCAGCCGATGTCGCGGAAGGGCTCCAATATTGCCCGCGTAGATCGCGACGTGGACTCGCCGGTCTTCAGCCGGACCGTCGTCTTGAACAAGCCCTGCCTTATCCAGACCGTCGCCTCGATGGGCGCGATGTCCTTCCCCGTCTGGGGGTCGATCCAGTTCGACAGCAGCTTGCCCTCCCAGCGCCCATTCAGGTCAGGGAACACGCGCCGGCCGAGGGCCGGGACCGCGTTCCACAACATCCGCCACGTGGCCGTGAAGGCGAGCGTCGCCACGGTGCCGAGCCCGAAGACGACGGGGGAGATGAGGTCAAGCGGCGAAGCGTGCTGACCGGTGAACGCGACGTGCAGACCGTCCCAGGCCCAAGCCGCGAAGAGGGTGGTGGCGACGATGAGCGTCAGCCGCCAATTCGCCGGCAGAAGCGACCACATCAGGCGTCGCCGAGATGGGCGACCACCGCCTCCGCGAAGGCCATGGCGTCAGCCCAAGTCCACGCCTGCTCCTCAGTGAACAGCTTCTTCAGGCCGTTCACCTCCAGCATCCCAGCCGCCGTGTTCTCGTCGCGCACCATCCACTGGAGCCGGCGGGCGATCCGGCGCACGCGCTCGTACATGTCGTCACCGGAGACCGTGAAATAGCCGTCCTCAACATTCCAGACGAGGCTCTCGACGAGGAACGACGGGACCTTGGCGTGCAAGAGCCCTCGCTGGGCCAGGTCGCCGCGCAGGCGCTTGAAGATGCGGACCTGCCGCTTGAATTGGTGACCTGTACCCGCCCGCTTCGCGACGCCGCTCGCGCGGTGGTGATCAGGGTAGTTGATGGTCCAGCGGCCGTCTTTCGACAGCAGGGCGACACCCTCGATCGTGTTGTACCGAGCCTCCCAGTCCCACCACATGATGTTCTGGTAGCGGACGGCAGGAACGACATCGATCTCGGCGCGCGTCCCGCGCAGGCCCTTCACGCGGATCGCCTTGTTGCCGGGCGTCACATTCCTCTTGCCGAAGGCCTCTCCGAGCAGCGTCTCCAGCTCCCAACGCAGCATCGTGAAGAGTTGGTCGAAGCTCCACGAAGAGTCCGTCAGCCCGAGCAGAGAGCGCGCGTACGGGACCGTCACGTTGGGATGGTAGTCGACCTTGATCAGAGGCAGTTGCACCCGCAGGTCAGCGTCCGCGTCCAAGCGAGTGTTCGTATTGTTGTGGTACGAGCCTTGCGGCTGCACCGTCGCTCCCTGCTCCCGAAGCCACACGCTCCCGGCGATAGCCTCTCGCACCATGCGCTGCGCCCGGTCCAGGGTGCTCTCCTCCGTCGTGCTCGCCGGCTTCTCCCAGTGCTCAAACCGCGCGTTCCACTCGCGCCGCTGGCGGTATTTCTCAAGGCCGCCGAGGCCGCCGAGGTAGCTGAGTTCGCCGCTGAGAGCTTGGGCGAGAGACGACGTCATGGGCAGCCCTAGGCCGGTGGCTGGAGGCGCGGGCGAGGCGACGAGGCGGGCGAGCTCCGACAGGGAGTTCGTCTGGCCGGTCATTCGGGCGAGGTCCGAAAAGGCGGAGAGCGCGTTCGGCGGCGGGTCGGTAAATCGGGCAAGCCCCGAGAGTTCGGAGAACGGGTCCGGCCCGAGCGGCCCGCCCAGGCCCCTGCGGAAGGGGTTGTCGTCGGTCATGGTCGATCCAGCTTCGCCACTGATCCTACCAGATGAAACCGCCGGAGTCCCAATTCTAGAGGTGCGGCAGTCCAGGCACACAAGATGTTGTGGATCGGCGGGGCTAGCCGAGGTCAGGCCGCCAATGGGCCCGCGCACCCCCAGCTTCAGCCCTCTTTCCCTCGGCGGACCTATCGAGGGTCGGCAATGAGTCACCTCCCGCCCTTCCTCCGCCGCCACAGCCCCCCGCACGCAAAAGGCCCGGGGTTTCCCCCGGGCCTTCTGACTGTCTCAGCTCTCCGTAAGGCGCCCTACGGCTCCACGGCCTCCGGCTCGGCGTCGGCGGCGGGGTTCTCGACGATCGGGGCGCCGGGTTGGCGTTCGGCGCCTTCGATCTCGAAGGCCAGCTTGCCGTCCTTGAGCACCACCTGGACGTGGCCGCCCTTGACGAGGCGCCCGAAGAGGATCTCGTCGGCCAGGGGCTTCTTGATGTGCTCCTGGATGACGCGGGCGAGGGGACGGGCGCCGTAGAGCTCGTCGAAGCCGTTCTTGGCCAGCCAGTCGGCGGCCTCGTCCGAGGTCTCGATGGTGACGTGGCGGTCGGCGAGCTGGGCTTCCAGCTGCATGACGAACTTCTGCACCACCTGGCGGATGATCTCGGGGCTGAGGCCCTTGAAGGCCACGACCGCGTCCAGACGGTTGCGGAACTCCGGCGTGAAGACCCGCTTGATCGCTTCCTCGGCCTCGTCGTCCTGCTTGCCGCGGCCGAAGCCGATGGCGTTGCGCTGGGCGTCGGTGGCGCCGGCGTTGGTGGTCATGATGAGGACCACGTTGCGGAAGTCGATCTTCTTGCCGTTGCTGTCGGTCAGCTGCCCGTTGTCCATCACCTGCAGGAGGATGTTGTAGACGTCCGGGTGGGCCTTCTCGATCTCGTCGAGCAGGACCACGGCGTGCGGGTGCTGGTCCACCGCGTCAGTGAGCAGGCCGCCCTGGTCGAAGCCCACATAGCCGGGAGGGGCGCCGATCAGACGGCTGACCGTGTGGCGCTCCATGTACTCGCTCATGTCGAAGCGCAGGAGCTCGATGCCCAGCGTCGCGGCGAGCTGACGGGCGGTCTCGGTCTTGCCGGTGCCGGTGGGGCCCGAGAAGAGGTAGCAGCCGATCGGCTTGTTGGCGTCGCGCAGGCCGGCCCGGGCCATCTTCATGGCCGCGCTGAGCTGCTCGATGGCGTCGTCCTGGCCGTAGACCGCGCGCTTGAGGTCGCTCTCGAGCTGCTTGAGCGCCTCGGTGTCGGACTTGGAGACCGACTTCGGCGGGATGCGGGCGATCTTGGCGACCACCGCCTCCACTTCCTTCAGGCCGAT
Source organism: Phenylobacterium soli (assembly GCF_003254475.1). Classification (NCBI taxonomy): domain Bacteria; kingdom Pseudomonadati; phylum Pseudomonadota; class Alphaproteobacteria; order Caulobacterales; family Caulobacteraceae; genus Phenylobacterium; species Phenylobacterium soli. The sequence continues at coordinate 2,851,458 of NZ_QFYQ01000001.1, read as the reverse complement.
GGTCTTCTTCCGCTTGCCCTCGGGCAGCAGCATCTGCGAGGCGCCGGCCTCGTCGATGATGTCGATCGCCTTGTCGGGCAGCTTGCGGTCGGTGATGTACTTGGCCGACAGCTCCACCGCCGCCTTGATGGCGTCGTTGGTGTAGCGGAGCTTGTGGAACTCCTCGTAGTAGGTCTTCAGGCCCTTGAGGATCTTGATGGTGTCCTCGATCGTGGGCTCGTTGACGTCGATCTTCTGGAAGCGCCGGACGAGGGCCCGGTCCTTCTCGAAGTGCTGGCGGAATTCCTTGTAGGTCGTCGAGCCCATGCACCGCAGGGAGCCCGAGGCCAGCGCCGGCTTGAGCAGGTTGGAGGCGTCCATCGCCCCGCCGCTCGTGGCGCCCGCGCCGATCACCGTGTGGATCTCGTCGATGAACAGCACCGCGTCGGGGTGGTTCTCCAGCTCCTTGACGACCTGCTTCACGCGCTCCTCGAAGTCGCCGCGGTAGCGGGTGCCGGCCAGCAGCGCGCCCATGTCGAGCGAGAAGATGGTGGCGCCGGCGAGGACGTCGGGCACCTGCTTGTTGACGATCTTGCGGGCCAGGCCCTCGGCGATGGCGGTCTTGCCGACGCCGGGGTCGCCCACCAGCAGCGGGTTATTCTTGGTCCGCCGGCAGAGGATCTGGATGCAGCGCTCGACCTCGTTGGCGCGGCCGATCAGCGGATCGACCTTCCCCTGCTTGGCCTTCTCGTTGAGGTTGATGCAGTAGGCCTCGAGCGCCTCGCCGCCGGTCTTGACGGTGGGCTTCTCGTCGTCCTCGGCGCCCTTGACGGGCTTGGCCTCGGCGGCGCCGGCCTTCTTGGCGATGCCGTGCGCGATGTAGTTCACCGCGTCGTACCGCGTCATGTCCTGCTCCTGCAGGAAGTAGGCGGCGTGGCTCTCGCGCTCGGAGAAGATGGCCACCAGCACATTGGCGCCGGAGACCTCCTCGCGGCCGGAGGACTGGACGTGGATGACGGCCCGCTGGATCACCCGCTGGAAGCCGGCGGTGGGCTTGGCGTCCTCGCCGTCGTCCACCACGAGCGAGCGGAGCTCGTTGTCCACATAGTTGGTGAGGGTCGTCCGAAGGGAGGCCAGATCAACGTCGCAGGCCCGCATCACGGAGGCCGCGTCCTCGTCGTCGACGAGGCTTAGCAGCAGGTGTTCGAGCGTAGCGTATTCGTGCTTGCGCTGGTTGGCGTAGGCGACTGCGCGGTGAAGGGACTCTTCGAGCTGGCGCGAGAATGAAGGCAAGAGCCTCTAATCCTTTTCCATGGTGCACTGCAGCGGATGCTGGTGCCGCCTGGCCGTATCAACGACCTGCGCGACTTTTGTTTCCGCCACCTCGTAAGTGTACACGCCGCACACACCGACCCCGTGTTGATGCACATGCAGCATGATGCGAGTCGCGTCTTCGCGCGACTTGTTGAAGAACTGCTCAAGTACATAGACTACAAATTCCATAGGAGTGTAGTCGTCGTTCAAGAGCAGAACCCGGTACATTGAGGGTTTCTGCGTCTTCGGCTTGGTCTGAGTGACCACCGCCGTTCGAACGCCCGTGGCCTGATCACCTTGTTTGCGTTCGGCCATCGAACGGTTCTCCTGGCGTCGTCGAACTCGCCGCCCTCGTCAATTAGATATGGAAAACCTTGCCGGATGGAAGGGCCGAATCGTCACGGGCGCCCTGATTGAGATCAACTGCGGAAAAAAGCGGCGAGGGGGCGCCTCACTCGGCTTTCGGATTACCCTTCAGGCGTAGGATGCGTCCGGAGGTCACCGCCTCGGCGCCGAATCGGGCGCGCAGCGCATCGATGGTGCGCTCGCTGGCGAGGGCCCGCCGCTCCTCGCCGGCAAAGAAGTCGGCCTCGACGGCGCCGGCTTCCACGAGGTCGGCGACGCCGATGCCGATCAGCCGCCAGGGCTTGCCGCCGGCTTCCCTGGCCAGCAGCTCGCGGCCGACGGCGAACAGGGTCTTGGCCGTCTGGGTCGGCACCGGGATGGTCCGCCGGCGGGTGACGATCTTGAAGTCGGTGGCGCGCAGCTTGAGGGTCACGACGCGGCCGGCGAGGCCGGCGGCGCGGGCCTGGCGGGCGACCTTCTCGCAGAGCGGGGCGAGCTTGTCCTCGAGATCGGCGAGGGCGGAAAGGTCGGTCTCGAAGGTGGTCTCGGCGCTGATCCCCTTGCGCTCCTCGTTGGGATTGACCGGGCGGCTGTCGCGGCCGGTGGCGAGCTGGGCGAGCCTGAGGCCATGGGCGCCCCAGCGCTCGGCCAGCGCCTTGGGATCGGCGCGGGCGAGGTCGCCGACCGTGCGGTAGCCGGCCTTCTCCAGGCTCGCCGCCATGGCGGGGCCGACGCCGGGCAGGATCCCGACCTTGCGGGGCGCGAGGAAGCCTTGCGCCTCCGCCGCGCCGATCACCGAGAAGCCGCGCGGCTTGTCGAGGTCCGAGGCGATCTTGGCCAGGAACTTGTTCGCCGCGAGGCCGATCGAGACGGTGAGGCCGGTCTGGCTTTCGATGCGCGCCTGCAGACGGGCCAGCGTCAGGGCCGGCGGGGCCTGATGCAGTCGCTCGGTGCCCGAGAGGTCCATCCAGGCCTCGTCGAGGGAGAGGTTCTGGATCAGCGGGGTGAGCTCGCCGGCCATGCCGAGGATGCGGCGGCTCTCGGCCTTGTACTTGGCGAAGTCGGGCTTGATGACCACCGCCTCGGGGCAGGCCTTCAGCGCCTTGAACATCGGCATGGCCGAGCGGACGCCGGAGATGCGGGCGATGTAGCAGCAGGTGGTGACCACCCCGCGCTTGCCGCCGCCGACGATCACCGGCCGGTCGCGCAGCTCGGGCCGGTCGCGCTTCTCGACGCTGGCGTAGAAGGCGTCGCAGTCCATGTGGGCGATGGCGAGGGCGCCGAGCTCCTCGTGGGCGACGATGCGCGGGCTGGCGCAGGTCGGGCAGCGCCGGACCGGCTCCTCGCCCGTCCAGAAGCAGTCGCGGCAGAAGGCCTTCATGTCGGCCACAGCCAGGCCGCGCCGCGCACGCCGGAGGAATCGCCGTGCGCCGCCTTGACCACCGGCGTCGCGAAGACGTCGGAGAAGACGTGCGGGGCGATGGCGGCGGGCAGGCGGTCGTAGAGCGCGTCGAGGTTGGACATGCCGCCGCCGAGGACGATGACGTCCGGGTCGAGGACGTCGCAGACCAGGGCGAGGCCCCGGCCCAGCCGGTCGACGTAGGCGCGGAGGGCGGCCACGGCGGAGGGCTCGCCGGCCTGGGCCGCGGCGACCACGGCCGCGCCGTCCGCTCCGGGCTTCCAGCTGCGGCCGAGGCCAGAACCCGAGACCCACAGCTCCAGGCAGCCGCGGCGGCCGCACCAGCAGTCCGGGGCCGGCAGCTCGTCGGCCTTGGGCCAGGGCAGGGGCGCATGGCCCCACTCGCCGGCCACGCCGTTGCGCCCAGAGAGGGACTGGCCGTCGACGACCACGCCGCCGCCGCAGCCGGTTCCGAGGATGACGCCGAACACCACCCGCGCCCCCTGGCCGGCGCCGTCGGTGGCCTCGGACAGGGCGAAGCAGTTGGCGTCGTTGGCGAGCCGCACCGGGCGACCGAGCGCCGCCTCGAGGTCGGCCTGGAGCGGCCGGCCGTTGAGGTGGGTGGAGTTGGCGTTGCGGATCAGGCCGCTGACCGGCGAGACCGAGCCGGGGATGCCGACGCCGACCCGCGGGGCGCGGGCGCCGGCCTGGCGCTCGGCCTCGGCGACGAGGTCGCGCACCGTCTCCAGCGCCGCGTCATAGGCCTTCGGCGAGGGCGCGCGGACGCGGGCCAGGAAGCGGCCCTGCGCGTCCAGCGCCGCCGCCTCGATCTTGGTGCCGCCGAAGTCCACGCCGATGCGGATCATCGCCTGCCTATACCTGATTTGTTCGGCTCATCTGAGCCGCGTCCTGGTGGGGCTCGCTATGGGGGATCGATTCCCGCTAAAGCCTTGCTTCATCCAAGTCGCCGATCCTCGGGCCCCATGACAGCCACCGTCCAGACCGTCGCCGCCCAGGTCCAGGGCCGGGTGCAGCGGCTGGGAGACGCCTTCGCCTCCCTGTCGCCGGCCCAGGTGATCGCCGCGGTGTTCGCCTTCGCCGTGGTGCTGATCCCCGGCTCGGTGTTCAACGACCCGGACACCTTCTGGCACATCGCCGCCGGCCGCTGGATGATCGAGCACCGGGCGGTGCTGAAGACGGACGTCTTCTCCTACACCTGGGCTGGCAAGCCCTGGGCGAGCCACGAATGGCTGGCCGAGATCGTCATGGCGGCCGCCTACATGGCGGGCGGCTGGACCGGGGTGATGCTGCTGTTCGCCGCCTCGCTGGGCCTCGCCGCCTGGCTGCTGGCGGGCGGCATCGGCCGCTGGATGGGCCCGCTCGGCCAGGCCGTGGCCCTCACGCTGGCCCTGTTCGTCATCGCCCCGACGGTGCTGGCCCGGCCGCACCTGCTGATGCTGCCGATCCTGGTCGCCTGGACCCGCGAGATGCTGGCCGCCCGCGAGGCGCACCGCGCGCCGCGCTGGTGGTTCGCGCTCTTCATGCTGGCCTGGGCCAACCTGCACGGCTCCTTCGTCTTCGGCTTCGTCCTGGCCGGCGGCTTCGGCCTGGAGGCCCTGGTCGCGCGCGGCGCCGACCGCCTCAAGGTGATCCGCGACTGGGGGATCTTCGGCGCGCTCTGCATCCTCGCCGCGCTCGCCACGCCGCACGGGATCTCCGGCCTGATCGCGCCCTTCGACATCATGTTCATGGGCACCCTCGACCAGATCATCGAGTGGAAGCCGGCCAACTTCTCGAAGTTCACGCCCTTCGAGGGCGCGATCCTCGTCACCCTGCTGATCTGCCTCGCCAAGGGCGTGCGCGTGCCGCTGGTCCGCGCGGTCCTGATGCTGTTCATCTTCCACATGGCCCTGCAGCACCAGCGTCACCAGCTGGTGGTGGCGGTGATCATGCCGCTGCTGCTGGCCGAGCCGATCGGGCGCGCCTTCAACCGCCAGCCGGGCAGCGTGGCCATGACCCGCGCGGGCAGCATCATGCTGGCGGTGCTGGCGCTGGGCTTCGCCGGCTGGCGGATCGCCGACCCGGCCGTGCGCAAGGACGACGGCATCACCCCGGTCAGCGCGCTGGCCCACGTGCCGCCGGAGCTGGCGGCCCGGCCGGTGTTCAACGCCTACAACTTCGGCGGCTATCTGATCTTCAAGGGCGTGAAGGTGTTCATCGACGGCCGCGCCGACATGTACGGCGACGCCTACGTCAAGCGCTACAGCCAGGCCAACAAGGGCGATGCGGCGACCATCGACAAGCTGTTCAAGCAGTACGACATCGCCTGGGTGATCACCCAGCCCAAGGAAGGCGTCGTCGAGGTGGTCTCCAAGCGGCCGGGCTGGAAGAAGATCTATGGCGACAAGTACGCCGTGGTCCTGGCCCGCGAGGATGCGCTGCCGAAGGCCGCCGGGCCGGCGCCCCAGGCTAAGCCTCAGCCCAAGCCCTAGCCGTGGATCGCCGCCTCGATGGCGGCGGCGAGGTCGGCCCAGTCGTCGATGCGCGGGTGGCGCTCGGGCGCAGCCGGCGCCAGCGGCCGCAGCCGCTCGTCGGCGACGTGCTGGAAGGTCGCCGTGGCGGGCGCGTGCTCGGCCACCGAATCGAGGTTCGGCAACAGGTCGTCGACGAAGGCCGTGCGATGCGGCGTCTGGGCGACGATGCCGCGGGTGATCGGGCCCTTCGGCCCGGAATTGAGGATCAGGGTGTGCGGCAGGCCATGCTTCCTCAGCCACTCGCCGCGCAGCCGCTCGGCCTGGGGCGGGGCGTTGGAGAGGATCAGGATCTCGGCCCGCCGGTTGAGCCCCTGCAGCGCCGCCGCCGCGCCCGGGACCGGCTCGATCTCGGCGCAGTGGGTGGCGAAGAAGTCGTCGAACAGCTTCTGGCCGGTGGCGAGGTCGAGGTGCTCGGTCCCGCCCCTGGGATAGATGTTCTGGAAGAGGGCGAAGCGGTCGATTCGGAAGTCGTAGCCGCGCTCGGCCAGGAAATCGCCGAAGCCCTTCATGAACAGGCCCAGCACCTCGTCGACGTCGACGATCACCAGCGGCCGCTCGCGCGACAGGCCCAGGGTCTGAAGCGAAGGGGCGGTGCTGGGGGCGGGAGAGGAAGCGGACAAGGCGACTCCGAACGCGGCTAACGAAGTTTAAGGATATCGCGGTGATGAATGCGCGAAAGGTGGGGTGGGCCGAAAGACCGCATCCCGCAAAACAGCGCCGGGTCGGGAATGGCCAAGAAGGTCCTCATCGTCGAGGATAACGAGCTGAACATGAAGCTCTTTCATGATCTGCTCGAAGCCCAGGGGTACGAGACCCTTCAGACCCGCGAGGGTCTGCAGGCGCTTGCGTTGGCGCGCGAGCATCGCCCCGACCTCATCCTCATGGACATCCAGCTGCCGGAGATCTCGGGACTCGAGGTCACCAAGTGGCTGAAGGAAGACGACGAGTTGGCCCATATCCCGGTGGTGGCGGTGACCGCCTTCGCCATGAAGGGGGACGAGGAGCGCATCCGCGAGGGCGGCTGCGAGGCCTACATCTCCAAGCCGATCTCGGTCTCCCACTTCTTGGACACCATCCGCCGGCTCCTGGACTAGCGCCATGACGGCCCGGATCCTCGTCGTCGACGACATCGAGGCCAACGTCCGGCTGCTCGAAGCCAAGCTCGCCTCCGAATACTACGAGGTGCTGACCGCCAGCGACGGGCCGACCGCGCTCGCCGTCGCCGCCGCCGAGAAGCCCGACATCATCCTGCTCGACGTCATGATGCCCGGCATGGACGGCTTCTCCGTCTGCCGCCGGCTGAAGGACGACGCCGAGACGCGCCACATCCCGGTGGTGCTGGTCACCGCCCTCGACGGCCGTGGTGACCGCGTCGCCGGGCTCGAGTCGGGCGCCGACGAGTTCCTGACCAAGCCCATCGACGACATGATGCTGTTCGCCCGGGTGCGTTCGCTGACGCGCCTGAAGGCGGTGATCGACGAGCTGCGCGAGCGCGAGGCCTCCGGCCGGCGCATGGGCGTGATCGCCGGCGCGCACGTCCGCCTCGGCGGGGCAGGGGGCCGCATCCTGGTGGTCGACGACCATATCCGCCAGGCCCAGCGCGTGGCGGCCGAGCTTTCGGTCGAGCACCGGCCGGTGGTCGAGACCGAGCCCGACAAGGCCCTGCTCACCGCCAAGGGCGCGGTGGACCTGATCATCCTCAACACCGCCGCGCGGGGCTTCGACGGGCTCAGGCTTGCCGCCCAGATCCGCTCGGACGAGCAGACCCGCAACGTGCCGGTCATCGCCGTGGTCGACTTCGACGAGCGGCCGAAGGTGATGAAGGCCCTCGAGATCGGGGTGAACGACATCCTCGCCCGGCCGATCGACCCGCAGGAGCTGGCCGCTCGGGCCCGCACCCAGATCCGCCGCAAGCGCTACACCGACTACCTGCGCGACAACCTCGACCAGTCGCTGGAGCTGGCGGTCACCGACCAGCTCACCGGCCTGCACAACCGCCGCTACATGCAGGGCCGGCTGGAAGCCCTGGCGCGGCGCGCCGCGGCCGGCGGCGAGCCGGTGGGCTGCCTGGTCATCGACATCGACCACTTCAAGAAGATCAACGACAGCTTCGGCCACGAGGTCGGCGACGAGGTGCTGCGCGAGTTCGCCGTGCGGCTGGCATCCAACGTGCGGGCCATCGACCTGCCGGTCCGCTACGGCGGCGAGGAGTTCGTGGTGGTCATGCCCGACACCTCGCTGGACGTCGCCCAGCGCATCGCCGAGCGCATCCGCCTGCACGTCGCCGGCTCGCCGTTCCGCGTCCTCGGCGGCGAGGAACTGCTCAGCGTGACCATCTCCATCGGCGTCGCCGCCACCGCCGGGGCCGACGACACCCCCCAGGCCATGCTCCGCCGCGCCGACGCGGCCATGTACGAGGCCAAGTCCCAGGGCCGCAACCGCGTCATCGCCCGCGCGGCGTAGGGGCATCCTCCCCCTCCCGCCGCTTCGCGGGGGAGGTAAGGGGGCGAGAATCAAAAACGCCCGGCTTTGGGCCGGGCGTTCTCAAATCAGATCAGCGAGTTGGCGATCTTACTTGATCTTGCCTTCGCGGAACTCGACGTGCTTGCGCGCGATTGGGTCGTACTTCTTCAGCACGAGCTTGTCGGTCTTGGTGCGGGCGTTCTTCTTGGTCACGTAGAAGAAGCCGGTGTCCGCCGAGGAGTTCAGGCGGATCTTGATGGAGGCGGGCTTCGCCATGGGATACCTCGGGCGGGGCCGGCTGCGCGAAGCGCCGGCGGGTGTTCGAAAGAGCGGCGGAAAATACGGATCGCGGCTCCAAAGTCAATGCCGGCCAAGTCTTTCCGTGACCGGCTAGTCCATGGCCATGTAGGCGGCGAAGGCGTCCTTGTAATCCGAATGCCAGCGCGAGAGGGCTGGGCGGTTCTCGATGATGTCGCCGATCGCCCAGGCCATCCGCTTCTCGTCGGTGCGGCGGTCGACGTCGTTGTCGGGGCAGAGGATGTAGAAGTCGCCCCTGGCGAGGGCGTCGATCATGAAGTCGACGACCTGTTCGGCGGTCCAGGCCGCGGCCGGCTTCTCGGCGCGGCCGGTGATGCCGGTGAAGGTGAAGCCCGGAATCAGCAGGTGGGCGCTGACCCGGCAGCCGTCCTTCTGGCGCAGCTCGTAGGCGAGGGCTTCGGTGAGAGCCTTCACCGCCGCCTTGGCGACATTGTAGGCGGCGTTGCCGGGCGGGGTGGTGATGCCCTGCTTGGAGCCGGTGTTGATGATCATCCGCGGCGCGTCGTCGGCGGTCATGCACGGCACGAAGGCCTGCAGGCCGTGCTCGACGCCCCAGAAGTTCACGTCGATCAGCCGCCGCCAGGCGGGCAGGTTCTCGCCGACGCCGCCGGGGTTGAGGCCGATGCCGGCGTTGTTCATCAGGATCGAAGGGACGCCGAACTCGGAGACCACGCGCTCCTTCACCTGCGCCAGGCTCTCGGCGTGGGCGACGTCGCAGCCGGCGGCCATGATGTCGGCGGGACGGCCGCACAGGCGCGAGACCTCAGAGGCCGCCTCCTGCAGCGGCTCGCCGGGCAGGTCGCAGAGGACCACCTTCATGCCCGCCTCGGCGAAGGCCTTGGCGGCGGCGAGGCCGATGCCGCTGGCGCCGCCGGTGATCACCGCCACCTTTCCCGGACCGACGGCCGGCAGCTTGGCGAGGTTGGGATTGGCGGCCATGCGGCGCTCCGGGTCTGGCGGCGGGTCAGAGGTGGCCAAATCTACAGATGGGAGGGCCGCATACCCCCGTCCTTGAAGCGGAGGAAGGGCTTCGGCCGGTTCGGATCGCGCATCCGCTCCACCGATTCCTTGATCATCATGCGGGTGACCTGCGGCAGGGGCAGGGCCTGGGCCTCGTCGAAGTCGACCCAGGCGATCTCCTCCAGCTCGCCGCAGTCGGCCTGCCGGTCCAGGCTCATCAGCCGCTCGGCGTCGGCCACCAGGAACCAGGTGTCGAAGCGCTTGCCGACCGCCGGCGGGGTGATGGCGCGGGCGACCACGTCCAGCGCCTCGAGGTCGGGCAGGGCGCCCTGTTCGATGAACTCGCGCCAGGGGCCGGCGGCGGGGCGCTGGGGCGCGGGCCTGGCCAGCAGCAGCCCGGCTTCCTCCCAGGTCTCGCGCACGGCGGCGAGCGCCAGGGCGCGGCCCTTGCCGGGCTTCAGATAGGCGTCGAACACCGCCGAGACGTCGTGACGAAGATCGGTGGCGAAGGGGGCGCGGTAGTCGGCCCGGTCGATGCGGCCGCCGGGAAACACCCAGCGGTCGGGCATGAAGGAGTGGCCGCCGTGGCGCTTGCCCATCAGCACGCGTGGCTTGGGCCCGTCGCGGCGGATGATCATCACCGTGGCGGCGCTCTTCGGGCGGACGGCGCGGGCCCCGGGGACGCGCGCGGGCCCTTCCGGCTTGAAGGGCTTGGGTTCAGGTTCGCTCATGCGAACAACTGTATGACCGCGCCGAGCCGGGTGGAAAGGCTGTCCTCGCGGAAAGTGGCCGAACGGCCGCCTGTCGTGGGCCCTTACTTCCTCGGACCGCCGCGCTTGCGGCCATTGCGGATGTTCTTCGGCCGGCCCGGCTTGCCGGGGCGGTGCGCGCCGCCGGGACCTTTGCCGCCGGGACCGGGGCGCCGGTCGCCGCGTGCGCGCATGCCGAGCCGCGGGGCGGGCATGGAGCGGTCGGCAGGCGCCGGCTCGCTCAGCATCTCGAAGAGGAGGCCGCCGGTGAGCGGCGTCGCCTCGCGCAGACGGACGCGCACGGCCATGCCCAGCGGCCAGCGCGCGCCGGTCCGCTCGCCGACCAGGGCGTGGGTGCGATCGTCGTGGACGAAGTACTCGCCGCCGAGGCTCGACACCGGCACAAGGCCGTCGGCGCCGGTCTCGGCCAGGCGCACGAAGAGGCCGAACCGGGTGACGCCGGTGATCTTGCCGTCGAACTCCGCGCCCACGCGATCGGCGAGGAAGGCGGCGATGTAGCGGTCGGTGGCGTCGCGCTCGGCGGCCATGGCGCGCCGCTCGGCCATGGTGATCAGCTCGGCCGTCTCCTTCATGGTGGCGACGTCGCGTTCGGTCAGCCCGTCGTCGCCGAGCTTCAGGGCGGTGATCAGGGCGCGGTGGACGATGAGGTCGGCGTAGCGGCGGATCGGCGAGGTGAAGTGGGCGTACTTCGCCAGGTTGAGCCCGTAGTGGCCGATGTTCTCGGACGAATAGTGCGCCTGCATCTGGGTGCGCAGGACGACCTCGTTGACGATCTCGGCATGGGGGGTGCCGCGGGTCTCGCCGAGCAGCTTGTTGAAGCGTTCGGTGCGCGGCGCCTCGCCCTTGCTCCAGGGGATTTCGAGGGTGGCCAGGAAGTCGACCAGGGCCTGCAGCTTCTCGAAGCTCGGCTCGTCGTGGACCCGGTAGATCAGCGGGATCTTCTTCTGCTCAAGCGTCTCGGCGGCGCAGACGTTGGCCTGGATCATGAACTCCTCGATCAGCCGGTGGGCCTCCAGGGAGCTGCGCGGGATGATCGAGGCGATGCGGCCCATCTCGTCGATGTGGATCTTCCGCTCCAGGCTCTCGATGGCCAGGGGCGAGCGGGCGTCGCGGCCCGTCTTGAGGCAGTCGTAGGCTTCCCAGAGCGGCTTCAGGATGGGATCGAGGAGCCCCATGGTCTTGCCGTCGGTCTGGCCCTCGATGGCGGCCTGGGCCTGCTCGTAGGAGAGCTTGGCGGCCGAGCGCATCAGGCCGCGCACGAAGCGGTGCGAGCGCTTGCGGCCGTCCTTGCCGAACACCATCCGCACGGCGAGGCAGGCGCGGTTCTCGCCCTCGCGCAGGGAGCACAGGCCGTTGGACAGGCGCTCGGGCAGCATCGGCTCCACCCGGTCGGGGAAGTAGACGCTGTTGCCCTTGTCGCGCGCCTCGCGGTCGAGGGCGGAGCCGGGGCGGACGTAGGCGGCGACGTCGGCGATGGCCACCCAGGCGATCCAGCCGCCGGGGTTCTTCTCGTCGGTGTCCGGCTCGGCATAGACCGCGTCGTCGTGGTCGCGGGCGTCGGCCGGGTCGATGGTGATGAAGGGGACCTCGCGCAGGTCCTCGCGGCCCTTGAGGGTGGGCGGCTCGGCGGCCTCGGCCTCCGCTTCGGCGGCCGGCGAGAAGCCGGTGGGGATGCCGTGGGCGTGGATGGCGATCAGGGAGGCCGCGCGCGGCTCGTCCTCGCGGCCGACCACCTCCAGCAGCTTGCCGCGATGCGGGCCGTAGCGGGCGGCCGGGCCGCTCATCTGGGCGAGGACGAGGTCGCCGTCCTTCAGCTCCGCGGCTTCGGACGGGTCGAGGACGAGGGTGTCCTTGGAGCGCCGGTCCACCGGCTCGACGCGGATCTCGCGGCGCGCCTTGCGGATGACGCCGAGCAGACGATGGGCGCTCTGGCCCAGGCGCTTGATGAGCCGGGCCTCGTACTCCCCGCCCTCGAGGCGCTCGAAGCGGACCAGCAGCCGGTCGCCGAGGCCCGGGGCCTGGCCGGCCTCGGCCTTGCGGCTGGGGGCCAGCACCACGAGCGGCGCGTCCTCGCCCTTGGTCAGGCGGACCAGGAGGTCGCCGTCCGGGTCGCGCTCGACCACGTCGACGACGCCCACCTCGGGCAGGGCGCCGGGCTCGGCGAAGCCCTTGCGGCCGCGGCGGGAAAGGCCGCCTTGGCCTTCCAGTTCGCGCAGCATCTCGCGCAGCGCCCGGCGCTCGGCGCCCTTCAGCCCGAAGGCGCGGGCGAGGTCGGCCCGGTCGCTCTCGCCGTGCTCGCGGATGTAGGCGAGCAGGGTCTCCTTGTCGGGAAGGCCCTGGGGCGTCTTGGCGGGCGGACGGGATTTCGGGGCGCGGGGCTTGGCCATGTGTCCTTACGTCTAGCACCTTTGAACGCCGATTCCTCGGCGCTGCTCCCGAAGCCTGTTGGGCGTTAAGCTGGAGCCATGCTCACCGGATCCCACCGTTTCCCGCGCCAGGACCTCGTCACCTACGGCCGCCCGGCGGCCCAGGCCCTGAAGGAGATCGCCGCCCAGGCCGGGCTGAAGCGGCTGATGATCGTCACCAACCGCTCGCTGGCCAACAGCCTGGCCCGCCAGCTCGCGGCCGAGCTCGGCGAGCTCTGTGTCGGCGTCGCCGCCGGGGTGGGAGCCCATTCGCCGCGCGAGAGCGTGATGGCCGGCGCCGAGGCCGCCCGGCGGCTGAGGGCCGACGTGCTGGTGGCGCTGGGCGGCGGCAGCGTCATCGACGCCACCAAGGTGATGCAGCTCGCCCTCTGGGCGGGTCTCGGCCGGCCCGAGGAGCTGGACCGCTACCGCGCCGCGCGCAGCACGCCCGACCGCATCGACACCGCGCGCATTCCGCCGGGCGTGCGGGTGATCGCCGTGCCGACGACCCTGTCGGCCGCCGAGTTCACGCCCTTCGCCGGGGTGACCGACACGGCGCGCCGGACCAAGGAGGGCTACACCCATCCGCTTCTGGCGCCGCGGGCGGTGATCCTCGACGCCGCCATGACCCGGCACACGCCGGATGCGCTGTGGTTCTCCACGGGGCTGAAGGCCATCGACCATGCGGTCGAGCAGCTCTGCAACCCGCTGCGCGCGCCCTATGCCGACGCCCTGGCCGCGGACGGACTGAAGCGGCTGGCGAGCGGGCTCGCCGCCTGCAAGGCCGATCCGGCCGACCTCGACGCGCGCCAGGCCTGCCAGTTCGGCATGTGGCTGGCGATCAGCGGCGCGGGCGCGGGGCGGGGCCTCGGCGCCAGCCACGCCATCGGCCACACCCTGGGCGGCAGCCATGGCGTCTCGCACGGGATCACCAGCTGCGTGATCCTGCCGGCGGTCCTGGCCTGGAACGCGAGCGCGGACACGGGCCAGCAGGCGCTCGTCGCCGAACTGATGGGCGCGCCGGGCAGGCCGGCGGCCGAGGCGGTGCGCGACCTCGCCCGCGCGCTCGGCCTGCCCACCGACCTGAAGGCGATCGGCATCGGGCCGGACACGTTCCAGGCCATCGCCGAGCACACCATGCACGACAGCGGGGTGAGGGCGAACCCGCGGCCGATCACCGGCCCGCAGGACATCGTCGAGATCCTTCAGCTCGCGGCGGGCTAGGCGGCCAGCAGGAACTCGGCCATGGCCGGGACGGCGGTGCGGTCCTGGATCATGAACAGGTGGCCGCCCTCGAACCACCGGAGGACCGCGCCGGGGATGCGGGCGGCCATCTTCTCCTGGGTCTCGGGACGGGCGATGCCGTCGTAGCGGCCGGCGGCGATCATCACCGGACAGGCGATCTGGGGCAGCCGGTCCCAGGCGTCGTGGAAGCGGCGGGCCTCGAGCTGGCGGTGCGCGCCCATGGCGTGGCCGGGCTCGTCGGCGAAGGGATCGCGGGCGCCCATCTCGACGAGCTGGGCGTAGGCGTCCGGATGCTCGCGGGCCCAGGCCTCGGTGCGGCGGACATCGGAGATCGGGATCAGGTGGCGGGCGCGGGCCTCGCCCTTCAGGTGCTCGATCTCGTGGAACGGGAAGGAGGCGCCGCCGGCCCCGCCCGGCGAGGTGCAGGCGAGGACCAGGCGCTTCACGCGGGCCGGATGCCGCAGGACCAGCTCCTGGGCGACCATGCCGCCGAACGAGACGCCGATCACCAGGGCCTCATCCCAGCCGATCTCGCCCATCAGGGCGGCGGCGTCGTCGGCGTAGTCGGCCATGGAATAGGCCGTGTCGGGCTTGCCGCTCCGGCCCAGGCCGCGCTGGTCGTAGGCGAGCATGTCGAAGGACCGGGGCAGGGGGCCGTCGAAGACGTTGGGCTTCACCCGCAGGTCGCCGCCGGTGCCGGAGATGAACAGGAGGGGCGGGCCCGCGCCGGCCCGCTCCCAATAGATCTCGATCCCGTTGGCGCGGGCGAAGGGCATCAGGCGTCGGCCTTGGCCTTTTTCTTCGGCGCGGCCTTCTTGGCGGCCGGCTTCTTGGCCGCCGCCTTCTTGCCGCGGGCGGGCTTCTTGCCGCCGCCCTTGGCCTCGCGCTCGGCGATCAGGGCCACGGCCTCCTCGAGGGTCAGCTCGGCCGGGTCCTTGCCCTTCGGGATCGTGGCGTTGGTCGAGCCGTGCTTGACGTAGGGCCCGTAGCGGCCGGCCAGCACCTTGATCGGCTGGCCGTCGGCGGGGTGGGCGCCGAGGTCCTTCAGCGCGGTCGGCTCGCCGCCGCGGCGGGCGCTGGCCGCCGCCTTCTTCTCGGCCAGCACGGCGACGGCCCGGTTGAGGCCGACCTCGAAGACCTCGTCGACGCCGGAGAGGTTCGCGTAGACGCCGTTGTGCTGCACGAAGGGCCCGTAGCGGCCGATCCCGGCCAGGATCGGCTGGCCGTCCTCCGGGTGGGCGCCCACCTCGCGCGGCAGGCGCAGCAGGCGCAGCGCCTTCTCGAGGTCCATGGCCGCCGGGGTCCAGCCCTTGGGCAGGCTGGAGCGCTTGGGCTTCTCGCCCTCGCCGAGCTGGACGTAGGGCCCGAAGCGGCCGGCCTTGAGGAAGACCGTCATGCCGGTCTCCGGATCGACGCCGAGCTCGCGCTCGTCGCCGGCCTCGCCGTCCTCGGCCGTGCCGAAGGGACGGGTGTAGCGGCACTCCGGATAGTTGGAGCAGCCGATGAATGGGTTCGAGCGGGAGAGCTTCAGGCCCAGACGCCCCGTGCCGCACTTGGGACAGGCGCGCGGATCGCTGCCGTCCTCGTTGGGCGGGAACATGTAGGGGCCGAGGACCTCGTCGAGCGAGTCCAGCACCTCGCGGGTGCGCAGCTCGCCCATCTGGCCGACCTTGGCGTTGAAGTCGGCCCAGAACTCGCGGAGCAGCACCTTCCAGTCGAGGTCGCCCGCCGAGACGAGGTCGAGCTTCTCCTCGAGGTCGGCGGTGAAGTCGTACTCCACGTACTTGCCGAAGAACTGCTCGAGGAAGACCGTCACCAGCCGGCCCTGGTCCTCCGGCACGAAACGGTTCTTGTCCATGCGGACGTAGTTGCGGTCGCGCAGGCGCTCGAGGATCGAGGCGTAGGTGGAGGGCCGCCCGATGCCGAGCTCCTCCATCTTCTTGACCAGGCTGGCTTCGGAGTAGCGCGGCGGCGGCTCGGTGAAGTGCTGGTCGGCCTTGGCGGAGATGACCCGCGCCTCGGCGCCCTCGCGCACCTGCGGCAGGCGGCCGCCTTCCTCGTCTTCCGGATCGTCGCGGCCTTCCTCGTAAACGGCGAGGTAGCCGTCGAACAGCACCACCTGGCCGGTGGCGCGCAGGCCGGTCTTCCCGTCCGCGCTGTCGAGGTCGATGGTCGTGCGCTCGATGCGCGCGGCCTCCATCTGGGAGGCGATCATCCGCTTCCAGATCAGCTCGTAGAGGCGGCCGAGGTCGCCCTCCAGCCGCAGGCGGCCGGGGTTGCGGGCCAGGCTCGTCGGGCGGATCGCCTCGTGCGCCTCCTGGGCGTTCTTGGCCTTGGTCGAATAGAACCGCGGCTTCTCCGGCACATAGTCCTTGCCGTAGATGCCGCCGATCACCGAGCGCGCCTCGTCGAGGGCTTCGGGCGCGGTCTGCACGCCGTCGGTCCGCATGTAGGTGATCAGGCCGACGGTCTCGCCGCCGATGTCGACACCCTCGTAGAGCTTCTGCGCCGCCTGCATGGTCCGCTGGGCGTTGAAGCCGAGCTTGCGGGCCGCCTCCTGCTGCAGGGTCGAGGTGGTGAAGGGCGGCGGCGGCGAGCGCTTGGCCGGCTTCTTCTCGACGGCGGCGACCTTGAAGCTCGCGGCCTTGACCGCGTCGCGCGCCGCGAAGGCCGAGGCCTCGTTGCCGAGGTCGAACTTGGAGAGCCGCTTGCCCTCGTGCTTGACGAGGCGGGCCGTGAAGGGATCGCCGCCGGCGGAAACCTCGCCTTCGACCGTCCAGTATTCCTGGGTGCGGAAGGCCTCGATCTCCAGCTCGCGGTCGACCACGAGCCTCAGGGCGACGGACTGCACGCGGCCGGCCGAGCGCGAGCCCGGTAGCTTGCGCCACAGCACCGGCGAGAGGGTGAAGCCCACCAGATAATCGAGGGCCCGGCGCGCCAGGTAGGCGTCGACCAGCTCCATGTCGATCTGGCGCGGGTTGGCCATGGCCTCGGTCACGGCGGTGCGGGTGATGGCGTTGAACACCACGCGCTCGGCCGGCAGGTCCTTCAGCGCCTTCTTCTGGCGCAGGATCTCCAGCACGTGCCAGCTGATCGCCTCGCCCTCGCGGTCGGGGTCGGTGGCGAGGATCAGGCGGTCGGCGCCCTTGGCCGCGTCGGCGATCTCGGCCAGCCGCTTGGCCGCCTTGCCGTCCACGTCCCAGGACATGGCGAAGTCCTCGTCCGGACGCACCGAGCCGTCCTTGGCCGGCAGGTCGCGGACGTGACCGTAGGACGCCAGGACCTTGTAGCCCGAGCCCAGGTACTTGTTGATGGTCTTGGCCTTGGCCGGGCTCTCGACGACGACGACGTTCATACTGGCGGTGATCTGTCCCGTGGGCCGGTCGTGCGGCCGAAAAAGAGCCGGAAGGTGGGGGCGCGTCCCGGCCGCTGTCAACGTCCGTTGAGCAGGCGGTCCGGCGAGCCCCCTTAAGGGGGCTCAAGAGAAGGGCGCCGTTGGGACAGCGTTCCAAGACCCGCCGCGGGCTTGCTATGCCGGAGCCAATCAGAGCTTTGGGAGGATCTAGGATGTCGCTGGCCGGTCGAGTGGCGCTGGTGTCGGGCGCGAGCCGCGGGGTGGGACGGGCGATAGCCCTGGCGCTCGCCGAGGACGGGGCGGACGTCGCCGTCAACTATCGCCGTGAGGCGGCCGAGGCCGAGGCGGTGGTCAAGGCCATCGAGGCCATGGGCCGCCGGGCCAAGGCCTACCAGGCCTCGGTGGACGACTACGCCCAGGACAAGGCCATGGTCGACCAGGCGGTCGCCGACTTCGGCCGCATTGACATCCTGGTGCACAACGCCGGCATCGCCAGCCGCGGCCAGTCGGTGGTCGACACCGATCCCACCGAGCCGCAACGCCTGTTCGCCACCCACGCCCAGGCGGCCCACCACCTGGCGGCGCTCTGCGTGCCGCATATGCGCCAGAACCCGCGTGGCGACGTGGTGGTGATCTCCTCGGTGGCGACGCTGAGCCACGCCGCCAACGGCGCGCCCTACAACATGGCCAAGGCCGCCCTCGAAGCCCTGGCGCTCACCCTGATGAAGGAAGAGCGGGGCAACGGCATCTATGTGAACATCGTCGCCCCCGGCCTCGTGGACACCGACATGGGCCAGCGGCTGGCCAAGGCGGCCATGGGCGCGGCCGATATCCACATGCTCGACAAGAACATGCCCTTCGGCCACGTCTGCCAGCCCGAAGAGGTGGCCAGCGTCGTCCGCTTCCTGGTCTCGCCGGCCAACACCTACGTCACCGGCGAGAAGATCAACGTCCACGGCGGCGGCCAGCGCTAGCGGGCGTTGACAGGCAGGCTCAGGGGGCGCCTCGATCCAGGATCGTCAGATCCGAGGAGGCCCCCATGGACGCCAAGGTCCAGACGCTGGTCGCAGCACAGACGCTCGCACGCGAGAACCCGGTCCGGATCGCCAATGAAAGCGCCGAGTACCGGGCCGCGCGCACCGCCTTGCTGGCCGAGGAGATCGAACTCCGCCGCCATATCGAGAAGGTCGCCGCCATGCGTCGGGCCCTGCCGCCCGGCGGCGCGGTGACGGGCGACTATCGCTTCGAGGGTGAGGAGGGGTTCGTCGACCTCGCCGACCTCTTCAACGAGCGCGGGACCCTCATCACCTACAGCTACATGTTCGGGCCCGAGCGAGAGCGCCCGTGTCCGATGTGCACCAACATGCTCGACGCCTGGGACGGCGTCGCCGACAGCGTCGGCCAGCACGCCTCGCTGGCCGTCATCGCCCGGTCGCCCTACGCCAAGCTGGCGGCCTGGAAGCGCGAGCGCGGCTGGAAGCATCTGCGGCTCTACAGCGACCTGACGGGCGCCTATTCGCGCGACTACCTGGCGCTGGCTCCCGACGGCAGCGACATCCCGGCGATGAACGTCTTCACGCGGCGCGACGGGACGATCCGCCACTTCTGGTCCGGCGAGATGACCGGCTCCACGGCAGACCCCGGCCAGGATCCGCGCGGCGCGCCCGATCCGTCGCCCCTGTGGGCGGTGCTCGACCTGACACCCGAAGGGCGGCCGCCGACCTGGTACCCGAGCCTGTCCTACGCCTGAACGAGGCGCACCCGCGTCCCGCAGAGCACCACCTCGCCGGCCTGATCGACGCAGCCCCGGACCTTGGCCCGGGCGCGCACCGCCGCGGGATCGCGCACCGCGACGTCGAAGGCGGTGAGTCCCTCGCCGCGGGCGTCCTTCAGCGGGGTGAAGCGGATCTCGCCGCCCTCGGTGACCAGCCGCCAGCCGTCGGCGGTCTGCTCGCGCGGACAGGCGAGCACCTGCGCCCAGCGCTCCGACATGGCGGCCGGGTCCTCGCCCTGCACCTCGGCGCCGCGGATCTCCACCGCGCTGTCGGTCCTGACGTTGTCGCGCCAGTCCGGACCGCCCCATTCCCAGCGTTCCTTCGGCTCCATGGCGTCCACCGAGACGATGGCGCCCGGCACGTCCTTGGGGTGCAGGTGGGTGAAGCTCGCGCCGCCCCGGTCCATCTGGTCGACCACCCGCACACCGGCCTTGGCGATCCGCGCGCGGTCGGCCGCGAGGTCGTCGGTCTGGAAGATGGCCATGTAGCCGCCGTCGCCGCCGCGCTTGTCGAGCAGGCGGCCGGCCGTGGTGCCGTCCTGGGTCGGCGAGACCACCTCTAGGAAGGTGTCGCCGATCGGCCAGACCTGGTTCGCGAGGCCGTACTTGCCGACGCCCGGGTCGGCATAGGCCCCACCCAGCCCCAGCACCTCGGTGATGTCCTGGCGAATGGCGGCCAGATCCCGGCCCACCAGGGCCACCTGCCGAAGGCGCATGATCGTCTCTCCTCCCACCCAGGCCGTTTGGGGGCCTTTTCCAGGCCCATCCTCAGGGCCTATCACTTCGTCAGGCAAGAACAACATCCCAGGGGAAACGCCATGGCCGCCATCGACACCGGCACGAAGGACCTCATCGCCGACCTGGACGAGGGCGTGCTGACGATCACCCTCAACCGCCCCGAGGCGCGCAACGCCATGAGCGGGGAGATGAACGACGCCCTGGCGCAGCAGCTCGCCTGGGCCGAGCTGGCGCGGGAGGTGAAGGTCGTGGTGCTGACCGGCGCGGGCCAGGGCTTCTGCGCCGGCGGCGACGTGAAGGGCATGAACAGCCGCAACCAGGGCGGCGGGGCGCCGCTCTCGATCGACGAGCAGATCCACCGCCAGCGGGTCAACCAGCGCGCCACCTCGGGCAAGCTGTTCAAGATGCCCAAGCCGACCATCGCGGCCCTGCCGGGCGCGGCGGCGGGCGCCGGCCTCGCCCTGGCGCTGGCCTGCGACCTGCGCGTCATGGCCTCCAGCGCGATCATGACCACCGCCTTCGCCAAGGTCGGCTTCTCCGGCGACTACGGCGGCACCTATTTCCTGACCCAGCTCGTCGGCGCCGCCAAGGCGCGCGAGCTCTACT
This sequence comes from Phenylobacterium soli, assembly GCF_003254475.1. Lineage (NCBI taxonomy): Bacteria > Pseudomonadati > Pseudomonadota > Alphaproteobacteria > Caulobacterales > Caulobacteraceae > Phenylobacterium > Phenylobacterium soli. The sequence goes on along the minus strand of NZ_QFYQ01000001.1, from coordinate 2,831,253 downwards.
ATCTCTCCGACCGGGTCTCGGCCGAGGAAGCCCTGCGGCTCGGCCTCGCCAACTGGGTCGTGGCGCCCGACGAGCTCCAGGCGAAGACCCGCGAGATCGCCCTGCGGCTCGCGAAGGGTCCGACCGTCGCCTACCGCTACATGAAGGAGAACCTCAACCGGGCCATGGCCGGCGACTGGGATGACTGCCTCGACCTCGAGGCGACCCATCACGTCCACCTCGCCCAGACCGAGGATCACAAGGAGGCCGCCCGCGCCTTCGTCGAGAAGCGCGAGCCGAAGTTCGTCGGCCGCTAGGCGGCCACCACCATGCCGCCGGGCATGAGCTCGGCGCGGCCGGCGAGGGCAAGCTCGACCACGGCGGCGAACACCAGGCTGGGTGCGGCGCCGGTGGCCCGCACCAGCTCGTCGCGCGACACCGGCGTCGGGGAGAGGAGGGCGGCCACCTGCCCGCGCAGCGCCGCGTCGGGCTCGCCGGCCGCGTGGTCGTGGCGGAACGGGTCGGCCTCGGGCGCCTCCAGGCCGGGCAGGGTCTCCAGCGTCCGCAGGACGTCCTCGGCGCCCTCGCAGATCGCCGCGCCCTGGCGGATCAGGTCGTTGGTCCCCTTCGCCCTCGGATCGAGGGGCGAGCCGGGCACGGCCAGCACCTCGCGGCCCTGTTCGGCGGCGAGGCGGGCGGTGATCAGCGATCCGGAGCGCAACTCGGCCTCGACCACCACCACGGCGCGCGAGAGGCCGGAGATGATCCGGTTGCGGCGGGGGAAGTCGCGGGCGGTGGCGCTGCGGCCCGGCTCGTTCTCCGAGACCACGCAGCCCTGGGCCACGATGCGCTCGTAGAGCCCTGCGTGCTCCGGCGGATAGACGTCGTCCACGCCGCCGGCGAGGACCGCCACCGTGCCGGTGGCGAGCGAGCCCTCATGCGCCGCGCCGTCGATGCCGCGGGCCAGGCCCGAGATCACCACGAGGCCCGCCTGGCCGAGGTCGGCCGCGAGGCCGCGGGCGAAGCGCTGCCCGGCCGCCGATGCGACCCTGGCGCCGACGATGGCCACGCCGGACCGGTCGAGCACCGCGGTGTCGCCACGCGCCCAGAGCACCGGCGGCGGCGGAACGACGGCGGCGAGCTGGCGGGGGAAGGCGGCTTCGCAGGCGCAGAGCAGCCTCGCGCCGATCCGCTCGCCGGCCGCCAGCTCGTCCTCGATCTCCGCGGTCGTCGGCACGCGGATCCCGGCCACCCGCCCGCCGCGGCGGGCGAGCTCGGGCAGTGCCTCCAGCGCCTCGGCCGGGCCGCCGTAGCGGCGGACCAGCTCGCGGAAGGTGACGGGCCCGACGTTCTCGGTGCGCGCCAGCCTCAGCCAGGCGATCCGTTCGGCCGGCGGCAGGGCTCCGCTCAGGACTCGGCTCCCGCCTCGGCCCTCTTGGACTGGCCGATCCGGGGTTCCTCGCCGCGCAGCAGGCGGCGGATGTTCTGGGTGTGCCGCACGTAGATCAGGATGGCCATGAAGAGACCGAGGTAGGCGATCGGCGTCGGCCGGCCGACCACGAAGACATAGACCGGCGCCAGGGCCGCGGCCGTGAGGGACGCGAGCGAGGAGAACCGGAAGACGAAGGCCATCAGCAGCCAGGTCGCGCCCGCCAGCATCCCGACCGGCCAGGCGGCGGCCAGCAGGGTGCCGAAGAAGGTCGCCACGCCCTTGCCGCCCTTGAAGCCGAGCCACACCGGGAAGAGATGGCCGAGGAACGCCGCGCCGCCGGCCAGGGCCGTCATCACCGACTGCGCCTGCAAGGTGTTGTCCTGGGTTGCCAGCCAGGCGATCAGCACCGCCACCGCGCCCTTGCCGCCGTCGCCCAGCAGGGTAATGGCGGCCAGGTCCTTGCGGCCGGTGCGGAGCACATTGGTCGCTCCGATGTTGCCTGAGCCGATCGAGCGCAGGTCGGGCGCGCCGCCGAGCCTGGTGGTGATCACCCCGAAGGGGATCGAGCCCAGGAGATAGCCGCCTGCCAGGGCGACCGCGACCTGGATGAAACTCAAGCCCTCGAACATCTGGATGCTCCCCCGTTCGCCTTAGGTTCTAGCCGCAGCGGAGCCGTCCGTCAGCCCCTGTCGGCCTGCCCCCGCTCTGGGCGGCAAGCTAGAGGTCGGCGGTAAGGGCGGTCTTAAGGGCGGCGATGGCCGCCTCGTCGCGGCGGTAGAAGGTCCACTGCTTGATCCGTTTGGGCCTCACGAGCCCCGCGTCGACCAGGATCCGCATGTGCTCGGAAAGGGTGGGCTGGCTGACGCCCAGCTTCTCGGCGATCAGCACGGCGCAGACGCCGTCGTCGACGAGGTCGCCGTCGACCTGCGGCCGGAAATGGGCGCGCGGATCCTTCAGCCACTCGAGGATCTGCAGGCGGCGCTCGTTGCCGAGCGCCTTGAGGGCGGGGACGACGGACATAGTCGAACGGCTAATTACCCCGTTCAGGCGCGGTAGACCACCCGTCCGTCGGCGACGGTCATCAGCACCTTGCCCTGCAGCCGGCGGCCGTCGAAGGGCGAGTTCTTGGATTTCGACGTCAGCTTGTCGGCGTCGATCACCACCGGGGTGTTCGGATTGACGAGGACGAGGTCGGCCGGCGCGCCCTTGGCGAGGCGGCCCTGCGGCAGGCCCAGCAGCTCGGCCGGCGCGGCGGTCACCGCGCGGATCAGCTTCATCAGCGGGATGCGCCCCTCGTGGTGGAAGGCGAGCAGGGCGGGCAGGAGGGTCTCGAGGCCGACCGCGCCGGGCGCCGCCTCGTCGTAGGGCAGGCGCTTTTCCTCCGGCGGGGCCGGGGCGTGGGCCGAGACGATCACCTCGACGAGGCCGCTGGCCACCGCCTCGATCACCGCCTGGCGGTCGTCCTCGCTCCGCAGGGGCGGGTCGAGCTTGCAGAAGGTGCGGTAGTCGCCGATGTCGATCTCGTTGAACGACAGGTGGTTGATCGAAGCCGTGGCGGTGACCTTCAGGCCGCGGTCCTTGGCGCGCTTGAAGCTCTCCAGGGCGCAGGCGGTGGTGAGCTGGTCGACGAGCAGCGGCGCGCCGGTGAGCTCGGCCAGGGCGAGGTCGCGCTCCAGCATGATCTTCTCGGCCACCACCGGCACGCTCGGCAGCCCCATGCGCGAGGCGAACTCGCCGCTCGTCGCCGCGGCCCCCTTGGCCAGCCACGGATCGGCCGGGCGGTGCGCCACCAGCACGCCGAACGCCTTGCCGTAGTTCAGCACGCGCTGGAACACCTTGGAGTCGACGATCGGCCGGTCGGCGTCGGTGATGTAGACGCAGCCGGCCTCGGCCATCAGGCCGATCTCGGCCATGCGCTGGCCTTCGCAGCCCTTGGTCGCCGCGCCGGCCGGCAGCACCTTGACCAGCTCGATGTCCCGCGCCCGGCGCAGGATGAAATCGACCACCGAGGGCTCGTCGACGGTGGGATGGGTGTCCGGCTGGACGACGATGGTGGTGACCCCGCCGGCGGCCGCGGCGCGGGCGGCGGACTTCAGCGTCTCCTTGGTCTCCGCGCCCGGCTCGCCGGTCTTCACGCGGATGTCCACCAGGCCGGGCATCAGCAGCGCGCCGGCCGCGTCGATCACCTCGACGTCCGTGGAGAGCTTGCCCGGGTCGGCGCCCTTGACCACGTCGGCGATGACGCCCTCGGTGACGATCACCGCGCCCGGGCCGTCGTAGTCCGTGGCCGGGTCGACGAGGCGGGCGTTCACGAAGGCGAGGGGACGGCCGCTCATCGGTCGTTCTCCAGCCGGTGGGCCAGGGAGGTCAGCACCGCCATGCGGGCCGCCACGCCCATCTCCACCTGGTCCTGGATCAGGCTGACGGCCAGGTCGTCGGCCACCTCGGAATCGATCTCGACGCCGCGGTTCATCGGGCCCGGATGCATCACCCGCACGCCCGGCGCGGCGTGGGCCAGCTTCTCGCGGTCGAGGCCCCAGAAGCGGAAGTATTCGCGCTGCGAGGGGGCGAGCACGCCGTCCATCCGCTCGAGCTGCAGGCGGAGCATCATGACGACGTCGGCCCCGGCGATGCCCTTCCTGAGGTCGTGGTGAATGGCGACGTTCCAGCGTGCGGCTTCGCTGGGCATCAGGGTCGGCGGACCGACCAGCCGGACCTCGGCGCCCAGCATCTGCAGCAGGGCGATGTTCGAGCGCGCCACGCGGCTGTGCAGGATGTCGCCGCAGATGGCGACCTTCAGCCCTGCGATCCGGCCGAAGGCGCGGCGCATGGACAGGGCGTCGAGCAGGGCCTGGGTCGGGTGTTCGTGCTGGCCGTCGCCGGCGTTGATTACCGAGCAGGTGACCTTCTGCGACAGCAGGGAGGCCGCGCCGGAGGAGGAATGGCGCACGACCAGCAGGTCGGGCTGCATGGCGTTGAGCGTCACCGCCGTGTCGATCAGGGTCTCGCCCTTGGAGATCGAGGAGGAGCGGGGGCTCATGTTGACCACGTCGGCGCCGAGCCGCTTGCCCGCCAGTTCGAAGGAGCTCTGGGTCCGCGTCGAGTTCTCGAAGAACAGGTTCATCAGCGTGCGACCCTTGAGGAGGTCGAGCTTCTTCGAGGTCTGGCGGTTGAGGCTGACGAAGCCGTCGGCGAGGTCGAGGAGGCTCGCCACCTCCACCTCGTTCAGGTCGGTCACGGAAAGGAAATGGCGCTTCGGGAAGGCGAAGGTCCTCTGCAGGACCTCATTCAGGCCGGGCGGCGCGCTGGTCATCAAAGCGCCCTCTTAGGCGCAGTCGGCCGGTAAGCCAACCCTTTGCCAAGCGGGGCCGCGCCGCCATATGAGCGGCTCAACTTCATTTCGGGGGATAACTCATGAAGGCCGATCTCTACGCCAGCTCCGTCGGGGTCTACACGCGGGGCCTAGCCACCGCCGAGCGCGTGCTCGAGAAGGCGGAGGCCCACGCCAAGGCCAGCGGCATGAGCGAGGCGGCGATGCTCGATTCGCGCCTGGCGCCTGACATGTTCCCGCTGCGCCGCCAGATCATGACGGTCTGCGATTTCGCCAAGCAGGTGCCTTCGCGCCTCCTCGGCCTGCCGCTGCCCGAGCAGCTGACGGGGGAACTGTCCCTGGCCGAGCTGCGCGCCGAGATCGCCAAGGCGAAGGACTTCCTCGCCGGCCTGAAGCCCGAGCAGTTCGCGGGGCGCGACGAGGCGCCGGTGACCTTCTCCATCGGCCAGGACATCACCCTGCCGGCCGCCCAGTACGCCCTGGGCTTCGGCCTGATGAACTTCACCTTCCACATGTCCATGGCCTACGCCATCGCCCGCCACCTCGGCGCGGACATCGGCAAGCGCGACCTGTTCGCCGGCGGACTCTAGGCGCCTCTGGCCGCCTCTGGCAGCGACCGGCTGCGCGAGCGCGACTAGGCGTTCCGCAGCCGGTCCAGGGCGCCCTGCAGGATCCAGGCGGCGGCGGCCTTGTCGACCAGCTCGGCGCGGCGGGAGCGGGTGACGTCCGCCTCGTCGATCAGCATGCGGTTGACCGCCATCGAGCTCATCCGCTCGTCCCAGAAGGCGATCGGCATGTCCCGGAGCCGCAGCAGGTTGCGGGCGAAGGCGCGGTTCGACTGGCAGCGCGGCCCCTCGGTCCCGTCCATGTTGACCGGCAGGCCGACGACGATGCCGCCGGCCCGGCGCTCGGCCATCAGCTTGAACAGCCGCTCGGCCTCGTCGGTGAACTTGGTCTTGCGGATCAGCTCCAGCGGCGAGGCGATCGAGAGGGTCGAATCGGCGATCGCCACCCCGATGGTCTTCTCGCCGAGGTCGAGGCCCAGGAGGCCCTGGCCCGAAGGCAGCTGCGCGGGAAGGTCCAGGAGATCGACGACGGCCATGCGCGTCCTTAGCACATCCGTCCCTGGCGCATCCGGCCGCTACGGCGCCGGTTCACCATTTTCGCAGATGGCTCGTCGATCTCGGGGATTGAGGAGCCTCCCATAACGCCGATATCAGCGCGGCCTCTTGAAGCACGACCCATACGGGAGTCACGCCGTGGCCCAACCTCAAGCCGTCCCGCCGCGCAAGACGCGCGAACTGCACAACCACCACATGGATTCCACCATCTGGAACCGGTTCGCCTTCCGCGACGACGACGTGATCGTCGCCACCTATGCGAAGTCGGGCACCACCTGGACCCAGCAGATCGTCGCCCAGCTGGTGTTCGCCGGCGATCCGGCGGTGACCGTCAACGACATCTCCCCCTGGCTCGACCTGCGCATCATGCCGCCGGACACCATGGACAAGCTCGAGGCGCAGACCCACCGTCGCATCGTCAAGACGCACCTGCCGCTCGACGCCCTGACCTTCTCGCCCCGGGCCAAGTACCTCTATGTCGCCCGCGACGGCCGTGACGTGGCCTGGAGCCTCTACAACCATCACGCCGGGGCCAACGACCTCTGGTACCAGCTGCTCAACGAGACTCCCGGGCGCGTCGGCCCGCCGATCGAGCGGCCCGACCCCGACATCCGCCGCTACTTCAACCACTGGGTCGAGAACGACGGCGCGCCGTTCTGGTCGTTCTTCGAGAACGTCGCCACCTGGTGGGCGGCCCGCGACCTGCCGAACGTGCGCCTCGTCCACTTCGCCGACCTCAAGGCCGACCCGGAGGGCGAGATGCGCGAGATCGCCGCCTTCCTCGGCTGCGAGATTCCCGAGGACCGCTGGCCGGCGATCCTGGAGCACACCAGCTTCGACTACATGAAGGCCCACGCCACCGAGGTGGCGCCCCTCGGCGGGGCGATCTTCGAGCACGGCGCGCAGACCTTCATGAACAAGGGCGTCAACGGCCGCTGGCGCGAGGTGCTGTCGGCCGAGGAATCGGCAGCCTACGAGGCCAAGGCCCTGGCCGAGCTCGGGCCGGACTGTGCGGCCTGGCTGGCGAACGGGCGCCTGGTCAAGGGAGGACTGGCGGCGGCCCGGACTCGCGCGGCCTGAAGAGGGCGCGGTTGGCGCTCACCTGCTGGGCGATGAAGTCGTTGAAGGCGCGCACGCAGGGGTCGGTCTTGAGCGCCTGCCGGGTGAGCAGCCAGAGCCCCGCCGTGAAGTCGGCCGGCAGGCGGAAGCAGACCACCAGGTCCTCGTAGCTGTCGGCCAGCACCGAGGGCAGGGCGGCGAGCCCCAGGCCCGCCCGAGTCGCGGTCAGCATGTTGGTGACGCTGTCCGAGCGCGTGGTCACCGGCTCGCGGGTCTGCCGTTCCAGCCACTCCGGCCCCGGCATGCGCGAGACGAGGCCGACGCCGCCGATGACGGTATGGCGGGCGACCGCCTCCGGCCCGTCGGGAACGCCGCGCCGGGCGGCGTAGTCGGCGCTGGCGTAGACCGACCACGGCAGGTCGGCGAGCCGGCGGCCCACCAGGTCTCCCTCGCCGGTGGTGTAGGCGCCGCGCAGCGCCACGTCGGCCTCGCCGCGGGCGAGGTTCACCACCCGGTCGTCGATCAGCACCTCGACGCGGACGTCGGGATGGCGTTCGCCGAACTGGCGCAGGGTCGGGACGATCAGAAGGTTGGCCAGCGGCTCGTTGGTGGCGACGCGCACCGTGCCCGCCAGGCGCCGCGCCCGCTGCTCGATGGCGTGCTGCAGCGCCCTGGCCTCCGCCTCCACCCTTTCGGCATGGGCGAGCAGCTCCTCGCCGACCTCGGTCAGGCGGTAGCCCGAGCGGTTGCGCTCGAAGAGCCGGGCGCCGAGCGCGCTCTCCAGGGCCGCGATGCGGCGCGCGGCGGTGGTCTGGCTGAGCTTGAGCGCGCTCGCCCCGCCGAGCGTCGAGCCGGCCCTGGCCACGGCCAGGAAGTATTTTAGGTCGTTCCAGTCGAACACAGCTCGAGTGTGGTGGAGGAGGCAGGTTCCTGACAACCAGCGATCTTGGGCGTGCGGCGCTTGCAAAGTGAGGGCTAGCGCGGCTAACCCACGCGCTCGGATCAAGGAGGGTGGCATGGCCATCGACGCAGCGACCGTCCGCAAGGTCGCCCGGCTGGCGCGGATCGCCGAGCCCGAGGAGAAGCTGGAGCCGCTGGCGAAGGAGCTTTCGGGCATCCTCGCGTGGATCGAGCAGCTCAACGAGGTCGACACCGCCGACGTCGAGCCGATGACCACGGCGATCCACACCCCGCTGCCGATGCGCGAGGACGAGGTCACCGACGGCGGCGCGCCCGAGCGCGTGCTCGCCAACGCGCCCAAGGCGGCGAACAACTTCTTCGTGGTGCCGAAGGTGGTCGAATAGTCATGTCCGAGCTCACCTCGCTTACCCTCAAGGCCGCCCTCGACGGCCTCGAGAAGAAGGCCTTCTCCTCGGTCGAGCTGACCCAGGCCCACGTCGAGGCGGTGGAAGCCGCCCGGGCGCTCAACGCCTATGTGCTGGAGACGCCGGAGAAGGCGCTCGACATGGCCAAGGCGTCCGACGCGCGCCGCGCCAAGGGCGCGGCCGGTCCGCTGGACGGCGCGCCGCTCGGCATCAAGGACCTGTTCTGCACCGAGGGCGTGCGCTCCACGGCCTGCTCGAAGATCCTCGGCGACTTCAAGCCGACCTACGAATCCACCGTCACGTCCCACCTGTGGCGCGACGGCGCGGTGATGCTCGGCAAGCTGAACATGGACGAGTTCGCCATGGGCTCGTCCAACGAGACCTCGGCCTTCGGGCCGGTGGTCAACCCGTGGATGGCCGAGGGCGGTAACGCCAAGCTGACTCCGGGCGGCTCGTCCGGCGGCTCGGCCGCGGCGGTCGCCGCCGAGCTGTGCCTGGGCGCCACGGCCACCGACACCGGCGGCTCGATCCGCCAGCCGGCGGCCTTCACCGGCACCGTCGGCATCAAGCCGACCTACGGCCGCTGCTCGCGCTGGGGCGTCGTGGCCTTCGCGTCGTCCCTCGACCAGGCCGGCCCGATCGCCCGCACGGTCGAGGACGCCGCCATCCTCCTGAAGTCGATGTGCGGCCACGACCCCAAGGACTCCACCAGCCTACCGGTCGACACCCCCGACTTCGCCGCCCACGTCGGCCGGTCGGTGAAGGGCCTGCGGATCGGGGTGCCGAAGGAGTACCGCGTCGACGGCATGCCGCCGGAGATCGACGCCATCTGGGAAAAAGGCATCGCCTGGCTGAAGGAGGCCGGCTGCGAGATCGTCGAGGTCTCCCTGCCGCACACCAAGTACGCCCTGCCGGCCTACTATATCGTCGCCCCGGCCGAGGCGTCCTCGAACCTCGCCCGCTACGACGGCATGCGCTACGGCCTGCGCGTCGACGGCTCGAACCTCACCGAGACCTACGAGGGCTCGCGCGCCGCGGGCTTCGGCGCCGAGGTGAAGCGCCGCATCCTGATCGGCACCTATGTGCTCTCGGCCGGCTACTACGACGCCTATTACCTCAAGGCGCTGAAGGTGCGCCGGCGCATCGCAGACGACTTCGACCAGGCGTTCCAGAAGGTGGACGCCCTGCTGACGCCGACCGCGCCCTCCGCCGCCTTCAGCCTCGGTCAGAAGTCGGACGATCCGGTCGCCATGTACCTGAATGACATCTTCACGGTGACGGTGAACCTGGCGGGCCTGCCGGGGCTCAGCCTGCCGGCCGGCCTCGATTCCAACGGCCTGCCGCTCGGCCTGCAGCTGATCGGCCGGGCCCTGGACGAGGGCACGGTGTTCTCGCTGGCCGGCGCCCTCGAAAAGGCCGCCGAGTTCAAGGCCAAGCCGAAGAAGTGGTGGTGAGGACGGCCTAGGGCCGGGGCTTCGCTTCGGCGGAGTCCTTGTCCGCGGGCTTGGCCTGGCCGGCGTCGAGGATCTGCGCGATCCCCACCGCCGTGGCGCTGGTGTCGGAGCCGTAGCCCAGCGAGACGCCCTGGGTGGTGCTCGCCTGATCGACCGTGTTGCGCTGCTGCTGGCCGTTGGTGGCGTTGTGCGCCGCGTGCGACAGCTCGGCGTTGGGCGCGGCGACCCCGAGCTGGCTGTGCGACTGCTGGTTGGAGACGGCGTTTTGCTGGCCGAGGTTGTTGCTCGCGGCCGGAGTCCCGGTCTGCGCCAGGGCCGTCCCCGCCGTCATGGCGAGCGCCAGGCTCATGGCGATCGTCCGCATCCTCTTCCCCCCAAACAAAAAGCCCCCGGCCGGGGCCGGGGGCTGATCGGTTCCGCCGTTTACTTACCGGCGTTGATCTTGTCGAACTCGGCCTGGATCGACTTCAGCTTGGCGTCGTCGAGGGCGCCCTGGCTCATCGGAGCCACCTGGGCCAGCGTCATGCCGCCGATCTGGTCGTAGTACTGGGAGATCGGGGGCAGGGCGGCTTCCAGGGCGGCCTTGGCCTTCTCGTTCTTGATGATGTCGCTGATCGGCGTCTTGTCGACCGAGAGGCCGGCGGAGGCCGTGGCGCTGGCGGCGGCCGGGGCGGCGGCGGCCTGCGTCTGGGCGAGCGCGGGAGCGGCGGCGAGGGCGGTGAGGGCGATCAGGCTCGCCGCGATCTTGGTCTTCATGGTGTTTCCCCTGGATTCCCCGAACGGGATTTTTCGAAACCCCATCAAGAGACCTGTTTTTCGAACCCGTGCAAGCATCCTGCAATTGAACCATGGCCCGAGGGCATGGGCGCCCCGGCGAGCGGCGCCGGCGGTGAAGCGGCAAATTTGGCGGCGGCGCGCATTCCACTTTGGCTGGACGCGCGCTAGTGAGGGCCCATGAGCGAAGCCAGCAAGCAGATCGAGGGCCGCACCGGCCCGTGGGAAATCGTTCTCGGCCTCGAGGTCCACGCCCAGGTGGCCTCGCGCGCCAAGCTGTTCTCCGGCGCCGCCGTCGGCTTCGGGGCCGGGCCGAACGAGCAGGTCAGCCTCGTCGATGCGGCCATGCCCGGCATGCTGCCCGTCATCAACCGCTTCTGCGTCGAGCAGGCGGTGAAGACCGGCCTTGGCCTCAAGGCGCAGATCAATCTGAAGAGCCGCTTCGACCGGAAGAACTACTTCTATCCGGATCTGCCGCAGGGCTATCAGATCAGCCAGTTCCAGAACCCGATCGTCGGCGAGGGCGAGGTGCTCGTCGAGCGCGACGACGGCACCACCTTCACGGTCGGCATCGAGCGCCTGCACCTGGAGCAGGACGCCGGCAAGTCGATCCACGACCTCGACCCCAACGCCACCTACGTCGACCTCAACCGCGCGGGCACCGCGCTGATGGAGATCGTCTCGCGGCCGCACATGAGAACTTCAGACGAAGCCGTGGCTTACGTGAAGAAGCTCAGGACCATCCTGATCTACCTCGGCTCCTGCGACGGCGACATGGACAAGGGCAACCTGCGCGCCGACGTGAACGTGTCGGTGTGCCGCCCCGGCGCCTACGAGAAGTTCCGCGAGAGCGGCGACTTCAGCCATCTCGGCACCCGCTGCGAGATCAAGAACGTCAACTCATTCCGCTTCATGCAGCAGGCGATCGAGTACGAGGCCCGCCGCCAGATCGAGATCCTGGAGGACGGCGGCAAGATCGACCAGGAGACCCGGCTGTTCGACCCGGGCAAGGGCGAGACGCGCTCCATGCGCTCCAAGGAAGAGGCGCACGACTACCGCTACTTCCCCGATCCCGACCTCCTGCCGCTGGAGCTCGACCCGGCCTGGGTGAAGCGCATCGAGGCGAGCCTGCCCGAGCTGCCGGACGCCAAGAAGCAGCGCTTCCAGAGCCAGTACGGCCTGTCCGCCTACGACGCCGGCGTGCTGATCTCCGAACAGGCCAAGGCGGACTTCTACGAGGCCGCGGCCAAGGGCCGCGACGCCAAGCTGGTGGCCAACTGGGTGACCAACGACCTCGCCGCCAAGCTGACGGCCGGCGGCCTCGACATCGAGAACAGCCCGGTCTTCCCGGCCGCCATCGCCGAGCTCGTCCAGCTCATCGAGGAGGGGGTGATCTCCTCCAAGATCGCCAAGGACGTCTTCGAGCGCATGTGGCTGGGCGAGGGCAGCCCTTCCGAGATCGTCGAGAAGCAGGGCCTCAAGCAGGTCTCCGACACCGGCGCGCTCGAGAAGATCATCGACGACCTGATCGCCGCCAATCCCGGCCAGGCCGAGGCGGTGAAGGAAAAGCCCCAGGCGATCGGCTGGTTCGTCGGCCAGGTGATGAAGGCCACCGGCGGCAAGGCCAATCCGGGCGCGGTCAACCAGCTCCTGAAGAGCAAGCTCGGCGTCTGAGGCAGGCCGGCCCTAGTCCGGCACCACGTCGAAGACCTGGCCGGTGCCCATGTCCATGAGCATCATGCTGCGGCCCGAGCGGACCCAGCCGTAGCCGGGCGGGGGCGGACGCAGGCGATAGCGGCCATAGTCCTGCACCACCCCGCCGCGGGCCTGCGGCGGCAGGTAGCCGCCGCGCCGGGGCTGGTAACGGGGCTGGTCGTAGCTCGGCGGCGGGCCATAGGCCTCCGGCGGCATCTCGCGTCGTTCGAAGCGGCGTTCCTGCGGGCGATCCGGGGAGCGATCCCCGCGATCCTGGCCGCGGCCCCAGCCGGGCGGGCCGCCGCGTTCGCGGCCCCAGGCCGCGCCGCCGCGCTCGCCGCCGTCCCAGCGGCCGCCGTGCTCGCGCGCGGCGGCGGCGTCGGCCAGGGCCAGGCCCAGGGCGGCGGCGATCACGGCGAAGGTGGCGATAAGTCGCCTCATCGGCTCGATTGATCCCAATTGCGGGGGTTACGTCGAGCCTCTTATCGCCGCCTGTCCGTGAACTGCGGCTGAACGGGCCGTTCGGCTAGCGGAGCAGTTCGCCGATCACCTGGCTGATCAGGCCGGTCTCGGTCTGGGCCAGATAGTAGCGGTCGTAGACCCGCACCCAGCGATAGCCGTAGGGCGCCGGCGGCAGGTCGTAGCGGTAGGGGTCGTAGACCACGTAGCGCTCCTCGGTGACATAGGCCATCGGCAGCCGTTCGCCCTGGCGCCACATCTTCTTCGCCTGGCCGGGAGGCATGCCGTAGGGCTTCTTGGCCAGGCCCGGCGGCGTGCCGTGCGGATTGCCGTGGCCATGCCCGTTACCGTGACCGGCCCAGGGCGGCGGATCGGCCATCGCGCCCGAGGCGGCAAGGCCGGCGGTCATCAGGGCGGCCAGCCCGGCTGCGGTGGCGATGCGATGAATCTTCAAGCGTCTCTCCAAGGTTCTTGTCCCTCAGGAACAAGAACGTCCCGCAAGGGCCAAAAGCTCCACTGTAGGCGCAGCGAACATGACGCGCTGACAACAGCGGCCTTAACCATGTGTTCAGCGTGACCGGCGTTTCCTGCTTAACGCATAAGACCGGAATGGGGCGCTTCCGACCTCGCCGGCCAACCGGGAACGAAGATCATGCTGCACGGCATGGAAGTCGCGAACGAAGCTCTGCCGCTGCCGAAGCCGGACGCGTCCGGCGACGAGCTGTTCCGCCTGGGTCTGCTGTATTCGACCGGGCAGGGCGGCGCGCCGCTCGACTATGTGTCGGCCCACATGCTGTTCAACCTCGCCGCCATGCGCGGTTCGGTGGAAGCCAAGGTCTACCGCAAGGAGCTGGCTGACGAGATGGCCCTCGAGGACGTCGCCGAAGCCCAGCGCCAGGCCCGCGAGTGGCTGGCCCGCGGCTGAGCGAGCGCTAGTTGATCGAGCCTCGGGAGCCGAGCGCCGGCCCGACGTGCTCGCCATTCCGTCCGCCTGTGTGCGGGCGACCGTCCGCGACGCACTCATAGCTCGCCCGTGAGGACTTGAACTCCAGCGGCCAGGGATAGCCGCCTACCTCCGCGCAATACTTCTCCGCCGTCGGCAGCGGGTCATCGCCGCTCCAGCGCAGCTGCACCGTCACCTTGCGCCCGGTCATGACGGCCGGCAGGTCGGTGGGCTCGTTGGCGGCGCGCAGCCAGCTGCAGCCGCCCAGCGCCAGGCCGGCCAGCGCCAGGCCGGCGGCAAGCAGCAGCCGTGCTCTTCGCGTCCCTGTCATGGGTCCCAAGATGGGTCTCAAGCCCGCGTCCCCCGTTCGACGCCCATAACCCTTAGACGCCGCCGAAGGCCCCCGCCCTCACGTTACGTCTGAAACCATTTGAGGAGCCATCCGCGCGGCGGCGTCAACCCATCATGGCGGCGCTGGAGGCGCCGACGGGTAGCGACGGGGGCGAAGAGTCTTGGAACATCTGGCCTTGGCGGCGGACGCGCCGGACAGCGCGGCCGCCAGTCCGCGTGTGGCGGCGGCGGCCTATCCGCTCGAGCTCAGCATCGTCATCCCGACCTACGAGGAGCGGGAGAACATCCCCGAGCTGCTCGCCCGGCTCGAGACGGCGCTCGCGGGCATCGCCTGGGAAGTGATCCTGGTCGACGACGACTCGCCGGACGGCACCTGGCAGGTGGCCAAGGCGGTGGCCGCGCGCGATCCGCGGGTCAGCTGCATTCGCCGCGTCGGCCGCCGCGGCCTCGCCGGGGCGGTGGTCGAGGGGGCCCTCGCCAGCTCCGCGCCGTTCATCGCGGTCATGGACGCCGACCTGCAGCACGACGAGGCCCTGCTGCCCGAGATGCTCCGCGTCCTGCGCGCCGGTTCGGCGGAGGTGGCCATCGGCAGCCGCTACCTGCAGCCTGAGGCCCGTGTGGTGGCGGGCCTTGCGGGCGCGCGCCGCCGGCTCGGCAGCCGCCTCGCCAACTGGCTCGGCCGCAAGGCGCTCTCGATCAGCCTCACCGATCCGGTGAGCGGCTTCTTCATGATGCGCCGGGAGGTCGTCGACCGCGTCGCGGGCAAGCTGGCGGTGAACGGCTTCAAGGTGCTCTTCGACATCCTCGCCTGCCAGCCGCAGCCGCCGCGCTGCGTCGAGCTTCCGTACGAGTTCCGGCCGCGCCTGGCGGGGCGCAGCAAGCTCGACCACGGGGTGGTCGCCCAGTACCTCAGCCTGATCGCCGCCAAGCTCAGCCGCGACATGCTCTCGCCGCGGGCGATCATGTTCGGCCTGGTGGGCGCCAGCGGCGTGGCGGTGCACATCGTGGTGCTGCGCGCCTTCCTGCGCTTCGGCTTCGCCGACGCCCAGGCGGTGGCGGCGCTGACCGCCATGACCTCCAACTACCTGATCAACAACGCCGTGACCTATCGCAGCCGCCGCAAGCGCGGCCTGGCGCTGGTCACCGGCTACCTGAAGTTCTGCCTGTTCTGCTCGGCGGGCCTGGCGGCCAACATCGGCGTCGCCGCGGCCCTGCACGACCACCTGCCGATCTGGTGGCTGGCCGGACTGGCCGGCGCCGCCGTCGGCGCGGCCTGGAACTTCACGACCACCTCGATCGCCGTCTGGTGAGCCGCGCTCCGCTCACCTTCGGCGCCCGGCTGGGACTGTTGGCGCTCGCCGCCGGCCTGCTGCGCCTCGCGCCGGCCGCGCTCGTCCACCTGACCGAGGACGAGTCCTACTACCGCATCTGGGCCCAGCACCTGCAGCTCGGCTACTACGACCATCCGCCGATGATCGCCTGGTGGATCTGGCTGGGGCAGCGGATCTGCGGCGACACTGCGCTCGGCGTACGCCTGCTGCCGACCCTCTCGGCCGGCGCGACCACCTGGCTGCTCGGCGACCTGGCGCGAAGGCTCGGCGGGTCCGAGCGGATCGCCTTCCGCGCGGCGCTCTGGTGGAACGCGACGTTCACCGTGGCGCTCGGCGGCATGCTGGCCATCCCCGATGCGCCCACCTGCTTCTTCTGGATCCTCAGCCTCTGGTGCCTGGCGCGCGCCGGGGAAGGCGAGGGGCGGGGCGGCTGGTGGCTGGCCGCCGGCGCCGCCGCCGGCCTTGGCCTGCTCTCCAAGTACTCGACCCTGTTCCTGGCCCCCGGGATCCTCCTTTGGCTGCTGCTCGACCCGCAGCGGAGACCGGAGCTGCGCACCCCCTGGCCCTGGCTCGCGGCGCTGCTGGCGGCCGCCGTCTTCTCGCCGAACGTGGTGTGGAACGCCCAGAACCACTGGCTGACCTTCGCCAAGCAGTTCGGCCGGGCCGCCCCCTCGCCCCTGCGGCCCGCCGGCCTGCCCGAGTTCCTGCTGGCCCAGGCCTTCCTCCTCAACCCGATCATCGCGGTGTTCGCCGCGCGCGGCGTGGCCAGCGCCCTCCGGGCAGAGCGGCGCCTGCTGCTGCCGGCGACGAGCGCCCTGCCGTTCCTCGGCTACCTGGTGATCCACAGCCTGCACGCGCGGGTCCAGGGCCACTGGCCGGTTCCGGTCTATGCGCCCCTGGCGCTCTGCGCCGCCGTCGCGGCCGGGGAGGGCGGCCGCTGGAGCCGCCTGGCCTCGGGGCTCGGGATCGGCGTCGGCGCCCTGGCGCTCGTCCACATGTCCGTCCCGCGGGCCGGCTCCCTGGGCGTCGTCGACCCGGCCCTGCCGCTGGCCGGCTGGGACCGCTTCGCCGACGACGTCGAGGCCCTGCGCCAGCGGGAAGGCGCGGCCTGGGTCGGCACGCTCAACTACGGCCTGCACGCCCAGCTCGTCGGCGAGGGGCGCGTCCGCGCTCCGGTGCTGCAGGTCAGCGAGCGCGCGCGCTACCGGCTGGACGAAGGCCCGCGGCCCGACTTCACTCGTCCCGGCCTGCTGATCGACCTCGACCGGCGGATGGACCGCGCCGACGTGCTGCGCTGCTTTGCGGTAGTGGAGCCCGTCGGCGTGCTCGAGCGGGGGTTCGAGGCCGGCCCGGTCCAGCGCTACGCCGCCTTCCGCGTCGCCCAGCCCCGGCGCGACGTCTGGGCGGACGGCTGCCACATGCGCAACGAGGTCCTGCCCGGCTTCTGAGCCCGGTCAGCGCCGCGGGCCGCCGACCGGCAGGGTGGCGGAGCCTACGGCCTGGTCGGCCGAGGGCGAGCTGCGGGGGGAGAGGTGCGCCACCACGATCGCGCCGCCGATCAGCAGCGCCAGCAGCAGGACGGCCAGCACGGCGAGGCCTAGCTTCGACCACAGGCCGCCGGGCCCGGGCGTACGGCCGGACAGGCTCAGCAACGGATCGACGCCCGCGCCGGGCGGCTGCTCGTCGGATCCGGACATCTGGGGCGGCAAGGCCATCGTGCCACCTAAGCGCGCGGAATGCGGCTTCGGTTCGGCAGGCCGACTCAGCTTGAGGGGAGGGTGGCGGTGACGGAGGGATTCGAACCCTCGATACCCTTTCGAGTATGACGATTTAGCAAACCGTTGCCTTCAGCCACTCGGCCACGTCACCTTGATTTTGTTCGGGTTTTGGCCCGACCCCTTGGGCGTTTGGGAGATTGCTTTCCCAACGGAGGCTGCAAGGGAGGCTCTCCATACCCAAACTGCCCCGCGCGGGCAACGCGTCTTGGCGCGGATCATGCGCGAACGCCCGGGGCTCGGCCGAGCCCCGGGCGCAAACCGCGACCGATGAATGGTCTCAGCGCTTCTTGTCGTCTTCGCGGGCCTTGGCGTCGTCCCGGGCCTTCGCGTCGTCGCGGACCTTGTCCTCGGCCGAACCGCGGGCGTCCCACCCTTCCGAGGCGGCCTGGACCTGGGGCGGGGCCTTGCCGAACTCGGGCGAGGTGTCGCCGCCGCCGCCCTGGCTGCCGCCGCCCGAAGCGCCGCCGGAAGATCCGGGCGAGCCGCCGTCGTCCTCGAGCATGCCGCTCGGCTTGGAGGCCTGGTTCGAGACATAGCCCGTGGGCATGCCGACCTTGGCGCCATAGCCGGAGACGCCGCCGGCGACGCCGGTGTCGGGCACCCCGCCCACCGTGCTGCGCTGGCTGCGCCAGTCGGTGAAGGTGCGCCCGAAGTGCTCGCGCCGCTCGGAGCGGAACTTGCGATAGTCGTCGTCGTACTGCTGCTGCTGGCTGGTGCGCCAATCGCGATAATCGCGGTCGTGGCTGCGCATCTGCTCATCGCGCCAGTGCAGATAGTCCGGGTCGAACTCGTGCCCGGCCTGCGGATGGTAGGCGTAGTCGGCCGGCGGCCCGAACTCCTGGACGCCGCGGTTGCGCGCGTTCAGCTCAAGGTCGCCATAGGGCTCGCCGCCGCCGGGGCTCCAGGTCTGGCGCTCGTCGTCGCTCCAGCCGGCGCGGCCCTGGCTGCGGCCGCCCTGATCGCGACCCTGATCGCGACCCAGATCGCGACCCTGATCGCGCCGATGGTCGGCGCCGCCCTCCATCCCGTATTCCTGGCCGCCGTAGCCTTGGGCTCCGGAACCCTGGCTGCCGTAGCCGACGCGGTCCTGGTCGTAGCGCGCGCCATAGCGCGCCTCGCCGCGCCAGGGCTCGCCGCCTTCGGGGCCGCGCCACTCGCGGCTGTGGCTGCCGGGCCCATGGCGGCTGTCGTCTTCCTGTCCGAAGGAGCGGTGCTCCCAGGGCCGGTCGCGTTCGCTGCGCCGGTGTTCCTGGTCGGGCTCTCGGCGGTCGTGCTGGCCGTGCCGGCCACGCGCGCCCCAATCGCCGCTCCGATTGTCGCCGCCCCGATTGCGATCGCGGTCAGGCATGTCGTGATCCTCCAGCTTCGCTTGTCCAAGGTGCGGTCAACCGGCGGCGAGGCGGCGGTGTTCCTATGGCGCGGGCTGTTCGGCGGTGCGGCGAAAAATAGCTTGGCCATATGTCGGGTCTTTGCTTGTCGGCGGGCCCGCGGCGGTATCCAATGAGGAACTGCCTTGGGACGGGACACCATGGCCACGAAGGACGGTTCGGACCGCGCGAAGAAGCAGGCGCTCGACAAGGCGCTGCGCGGCATGTTCGGCAAGCTGCAGGCCCGGCCCACGCCGGACCGCCTGATGTCGGTTGTCGAGCAGCTGGAGGCGGCAGACCAGCCGCCGGTCAAGAAGGCCAGCTCTGGCTAGGCCCGACCGGCCACGCTCATCGTCTCCAGCGCCATGACGTCGGTGGCGTCGTCGGCGTCCATGATCTTCAGCAGCCGCGCGCGGGCGCGGTTCACCCGGCTCTTGATGGTGCCGAGCGCACAACCGCAGATCTCCGCCGCCTCCTCGTAGGAGAGGCCGGCCGCGCCCACCAGGATCAGGGCTTCGCGGTGTTCGTCGGGCAACTGCTGCAGGGCGACCTGCAGCGAGCGCATGGCGATGCTCCAGTCCTGGGTCGGGGCGGCCTTGAGCGAGCCGGCGTATTCGCCGGTCTCGTCGCGCACCTCGCGGCGGCGGCGCAGCACGTTGGTGTAGTAGGTGTTGCGCAGGATCGTGAACAGCCAGGCCCGAAGATTGGTCCCCGGCTCGAACTTGTCCCGGTTGGTCCAGGCCTTGATCAGCGTGTCCTGCACCAGGTCGTCGGCGTCCGAGCCGTTGTGGCTCAGCGACCAGGCGAAGGCTCGCAAGGCGGGTATCAGTGCGACGACTTCGTCGCGCCAGTGACCGGACGGCGCGTCCATACTGCCCTCATCCGACCCTCGCGGGCCCATCTGCCTACAGCTCTCCAGCGGTCGGGAAACGCGTCCCCCTCCCATCCGTTCCGGCGCATCCGGGGGAAGGCGGCGACGTATTTTGCCGCCGGGCGCAGAACCTGTGGATCGATCGGCCTCGCTCTTGAATTGAGATCGGCGCGACCACACGTCGCATCGCGTCGGGCGCGCGGCCAGGGAGGCCTTCATGACCCAAGCCGAGGGCCCTCCGAAGGGCGCTGCGGACATCGCCGCGCAATCCACCGCGCTCAACCGCTATCGCGCGGTCCGCCAGGCGACAGAGGCGCTCACCCGCGCCCTCACGCCTGAGGACCAGCAGGCCCAGTCCATGCCGGACGCCAGCCCCGCCAAATGGCACCTGGCGCATACCACCTGGTTCTTCGAAACCTTCCTCCTGGAGCCCAGGCTGGCCGGCTACAAGGTCTTCGACCCGCGCTTCGCCTACCTATTCAACTCCTACTACGAGGCGCTGGGACCGCGGCAGCCGCGGCCGCAGCGGGGCCTGCTCACCCGGCCCTCGGTGGACGACGTGCTCGCCTATCGGGCCCACGTGGACGCGGCCATGGCGCGCCTCCTGGCCGACGGCGCCGAGGGCTTCGAGGCGCTGCTCGATCTCGGCCTTGCCCATGAGCAGCAGCATCAGGAGCTGATCCTGATGGACGTGCTGCACCTCTTCTCCTGTTCGCCGCTCAACCCCGCCTACGCCCCGCCGCGCTCGGCCGGCCCGGCCGCCCCGCCGCCGGCCCTGCGGTTCCATCGCTTCGAGGGCGGGCTGGTGGAGATCGGCCATGCCGGCGACGGCTTCGCCTTCGACAACGAAGGGCCGCGCCACAAGGTCTGGCTGGAGCCCTATGCCCTGGCCGACCGCCTGGTCACCAACGGCGAGTGGCTGGCCTTCATGGAGGACGGCGGCTACGCCCGCCCCGAGCTCTGGCTCGCCGAAGGCTGGGCCCGCGCCCGCGAGGAGGACTGGCGCGCGCCGCTCTACTGGCGCGAAGGCGAGGGCGGCTGGTCGGTGATGTCGCTGCGCGGCCTGCGCCCCCTCGATCCGGCCCAGCCGGTCAGCCACGTCAGCTTCTACGAGGCGGACGCCTACGCCACCTGGGCCGGCGCGCGCCTGCCGACCGAGGCGGAATGGGAGCACGCCGTGGCGGGCAAGCCGATCGCCGGCGCCTTCCTCCCGTCCGGCCGGCTCGAAGCCGCGCCGGCCGTAGGCGGGGAGGGGCTTCGCCAGATGTTCGGCGACCTCTGGGAATGGACGCGCAGCGCCTATGGCCCCTATCCGGGGTTCCGCCCCGCCGCCGGGGCGGTGGGCGAGTACAACGGCAAGTTCATGGCCGGTCAGTTCGTCCTGCGCGGCGGCGCCTGCGTGACGCCCGGCGGGCACGTGCGGGCGAGCTACCGCAACTTCTTCTATCCGCAGCAGCGCTGGATGTTCTCGGGCGTGCGCCTGGCCAGGGACGCCGCGCCGCGGCCGGCCGTCGACGCCGACTTCGAGGCCGACGTGCTTGAGGGCCTCGCCAGGCCGCAGAAGGCGATCCCGCCGAAATACTTCTACGACGCGGAGGGTTCGCGCCTGTTCGAGGCGATCTGCGAGCTCGAGGAGTACTATCCGACCCGTACCGAGATCGCGCTCCTGCGCCGCCATGCCGGCGAGATCGCCGAGGCGATCCCGAAGGGCGCGGCCCTCGTCGAATTCGGCTCCGGCGCCAGCGTGAAGACCCGCATCCTGCTGGACGCCGCGCCCCAGCTCTTCGCCTACGCCCCCATCGACATCAGCGCCGATGCGCTCGACGCCGCCGTCGAGGCCCTGCGCCGGGACTACCCGGGACTGACGCTCGCGCCGCTCTTGGAGGACTTCACCCGCGCCCTGGAGCTGCCGCAGGCGCTCGCCGGGCGGCCCGTGGTCGGCTTCTTCCCGGGCTCGACCATCGGCAACCTGTCGCCGGCGGAGGCCGAGGCCTTCCTCGTCGGCGCGCGCCGGCTGCTAGGGCGGGGCGCGGCCTTCCTGGTGGGCCTGGATCTGGTGAAGGACGAGGCGAGCCTCGTGGCGGCCTACGACGACGCCCTCGGCGTCACGGCGGCGTTCAACAAGAACCTGCTGGCCCGCATGAACCGCGAGCTCGGGGCTGACTTCGATCTCGACGCCTTCGCGCACCGCGCCGTCTGGAACCCCGCGCAGAGCCGCATCGAGATGCACCTGGCGAGCCTGCGCGACCAGGAGGTCCGCCTGGCGGGACGCGCCTTCCGCTTCGCGGAGGGGGAGACCCTGCACACCGAGAACTCGGCCAAGTTCACGGTCGAGGGCTTCGGCGCGCTCGCGGGGCGCGCCGGCTGGATGCTCGAGCGGGCGTGGGTCAGCCCCACGCCCGCCTTCGCTACCGTTCTCTTGAGGGCTTGAGGCCTTCGGCCTAGCCCTCGCGGCTGCCGCGCGAGCGGCCGCCGCCACGGGAGGCTTCGCCGCCCTTGCGCCCGGCCGAGGCGGCCAGGTCGCGGTCCTTGGCGAAACTGCGCTTCTCGCCGGGCACGCTGGCCCCGCCCTTGCGGGCGATCTCGCGGCGTCGTTCGGGGTTCATGGCCGCGAAGCCTCGGCGGGCCCGCGGTTTTCCGGATTCTACGGTCGGCATGCGTTCGCTCTCCTCGTCGGGTTGGTCGTGCGAGACACAGCTCCCGGCCCGGTCGTCAGTCGGGACGGGATCGGACGTGCGGCAGCGCGTCCGCTTGCCGGCGGAAGGTCTTGAACGGTGTGGTTTTCCGTCTCGGACATGGCGTCTCACTGGGTTGCGGTCAGGCTAACCATCGAGACGCAGCCAAGGTTGCGTTGTGGGGGGCGCGAGTTTTCGTCACGCCCCAGTGATCGTACTCAGAATTGGTTAGGCCGCAGGCCGGCTACTCGCGGCGCAGGGCCTCGATCGGGTCCAGGCGGGCCGCCCGCCAGGACGGATAGGCGCCGAACACCAGGCCGACGATGATCGAAAAGCCGAGCGCCAGGGGCCCGGACCACGGCGGCACGGCGGCCGGCCAGGAGCCGAGCTTGGCCACCCCGATGGCGCCCAGCACCCCGATCGTCAGGCCGATCAGGCCGCCGGCCAGGGACAGGGTCATGGCCTCGAGCGAGAACTGGATCAGCACGTCGGAGCGCTTGGCGCCCACCGCCATCCGCAGGCCGATCTCGCGGGTCCGCTCGGTCACCGCCACCAGCATGATGTTCATGATCCCGACGCCGCCGACGATCAGGGACACGGCGGCCACGGCGGCGAGCAGGGTGGTGAAGGTTGAGACCGCCGCCTGGCTGGCCTGGAGGATCGAGGCCATGTTCTGGGTCTGGAAGTCGTCGTCCTCCCCGGGACGGATGTGGTGCTGGTCGCGCAGCAGGTTGGAGACGTCCTCCTGCACCTGGTCGATGGCGTCCTCGGTGGCCGCCTTGACGTAGATGGTCTGCACCACGTCGCCGCGCAGCCGGCGGCCGACCACCCGCGAGCGCACCGCGGCCAGCGGCGCCAGCACCACGTCGTCCTGGTCCTGGCCGAAGCCCGACTGGCCCTTGCTCTCCAGCACGCCGATGACGTCGAAGGGCACGTTGCGCACCCGCACGCGCCGGCCGAGCGGGTCGGCGTCGCCCCAGAGCTGGCGGGCCACGGTCGGCCCGACCACGATCACCTTGCGGCCCTGGCGCGCCTCGCGGTCGTCGAACATCCGGCCCGAGGCGATCTTCAGGTCGCGGGCGGTCAGATAGTCCGGCGTCACCCCCTGGATCGAGGTGTTCCAGTTGGCGCCGTCGCCGACCAGCTGCACCTGGCCGCGGACCACGGGCGCCACGGCCGCCACGTCATCCACCTGCTTGGCGATGGCCGCCGCGTCGCTCTCCTTCAGGGTCAGTGCCGCGCCGGCGCCCTGGTTCACCTGGCCGGGGCGCTGGAAGTTCGGCTGGACGATCACGAGGTTGGAGCCGAGGCCGGAGATCGCGCTCGTCACCCGCTGCTGCGCGCCGGCGCCGATGGAGGTCATCATCACCACCGCCGCGACGCCGATGACGACGCCCAGCGAGGTCAGGCCGCTGCGCAGCGGGTTGGCGACGATGGCGCCGCCGGCGAAGCGGATGAGCTCGACGAAGTTCATGCCGGCGCATCCACGTCGGATGGCCGAGCCATGGTGTCCTGGACGATCAGCCCGTCCTTGAACATCACCTTGCGCCGCGCCTGGTCGGCGATGTCGTTGTCGTGGGTGACGATCATCAGCGTCAGCCCCTCGGCGTTCAGCTCATGGAACAGCTTGAGCACGTCCTGGCCGGTCTGGCTGTCCAGCGCCCCGGTCGGCTCGTCCGCCAGCAGCAGGTCGGGATTGTTGGCCAGGGCCCGGGCGATCGCCACCCGCTGCTGCTGGCCGCCGGACATCTGGGTCGGCCGGTGGCCCTTGCGCGCGCCGAGCCCGACGCGGTCGAGCAGGTGCGCCGCCCGCTCCCGGCGCTCGCGCGGGGTGAGGCCGGCGTAGATCATAGGCAGCTCGACGTTCTGCAGGGCCGAGAGCCGCGGCAGCAGCTGGAAGGACTGGAAGACGAAGCCGATGCGCCGCCGCCGGAACTCGGCCAGCTCGTTGTCGTCGAAGTGGGCGATGTCCTCGCCCTCGAAGCGGTAGTCGCCCGCCGTCGGCCGGTCGAGCCCGCCGAGGATGTTCATCAGGGTCGACTTGCCCGAGCCGGACGGTCCGATCACCGCCACGTGCTCGCCGCGCTCGACGGTGAGGTCCACCCCGCCCAGGGCGACGACCTCTTCCTCGCCCATGGTGTAGAGCTTCTTCAGGCCGTGGACTTCGATCATCGCCATGGGCGCTACATGCGGATCCGGGCGGATCCACCCTGGGAACCCTGGCCGCCACCGCCGAACGGCGCGTTGGCCTTGACCTTGGCCTTTGGCCCGCCGCCGACGATCACCTGGTCGCCCGCCTTGATGGGCCCGGAGACCTCGGTGTTCGTGCCGTCGGTCGCGCCGACCTGCACCGGGATCGCCACCGGCGCGCCCTCGCGCAGCACATAGACCGTGCCGCCGCGGGTCGCGCCGCCCCGGTTGCGGCCCTGGGCGAGCTGAGCGCGCAGGGCGGCCAGCTTCTGCTTCTGGTCGGGCCGCAGGATGGGGTCGAGCCTGGCGAAGGCGTCCTCGCGGACCTTCCTCATCTGTTCGCGGACCTGGCTGCGGTCGCCGCCGGCCGAGGCGAAGGCGGCCATCATC
Organism: Phenylobacterium soli; assembly: GCF_003254475.1. NCBI lineage: Bacteria > Pseudomonadati > Pseudomonadota > Alphaproteobacteria > Caulobacterales > Caulobacteraceae > Phenylobacterium > Phenylobacterium soli. The sequence continues at coordinate 2,806,728 of NZ_QFYQ01000001.1, read as the reverse complement.
TTGGCGCGCAGGTCGGCCTCGATGGCCGTCCACTGCTTGCGCTGGGCGGCGTCCAGGCCGAGCTGGTCGGGCAGGGCGGCGAGGGCGTTGGCGCGGCCGCCCTGGCCGTTCTGGCCCTGCTGACCCTGACCCTGGCCCTGCCGCTGACCCTGACCGCCGGAGCGGAAGCCGCCGCCGGGCCCACCGAAGCTAGGGCCGCCGAACCCGCCGGGCCCCATCATGCTCGGCGTGCGGGTCGGGCTGACCGTGCCGTTCGGGGTCCAGCGCAGCGCCGCCACCGGGACCTTCAGCACGCCGCGGCGGGTCTCGAGGACGATGTCGGCGTTGGCTGTCATGCCGGGCAGCAGCTTGCCCTGCGGATTGTCGGCCTCGGCGATCACCGTATAGGCGACCACGTTCTGGTCCGTGGTCGGCTGCTTGCGCACCTGGGTGACCACGCCCTCGTAGGTGTCGTCCGGGAAGGCGTCGACGGTGAAGCGGACCGTCTGGCCCTCGCGCACCTGGCCGACATCGGCCTCGTCGACACTGATCTTCACCTGCAGCTTCGAGAGGTCCTCGGCGATGGTGAACAGCACAGGCGCCTGCAGGCTGGCGGCGACGGTGTTGCCGGGCTGGATCTTGCGGTCGACGATCACCCCGTCGATGGGCGCGACGATGTTGGTGCGGCTGAGGTCGACCTGCGAGCTGCGCAGGGTGGCTCTGCTCTGCACGACGCGGGCGCGCGCCGCCGCGAGGCCGGCCTCGGCGTTGCGCCAGGTGGCGGTCGCCCGGTCGAGGGTGGAGGGCGAGTACCAGCCCTTGTCGACCAGGGCCTTCTTGCGCTGGTAGTCGGCCTTGGCGTTGGCCAGGGTGGCCTGGGCCTGGGCCACGGCGGCCTCGCCGGCCTTGATGTCGGCCTGGCCCTGGGCGACGCGCGACTCGAAGGTCTGCGGGTCGATGGTCGCCAGCACCTCGCCGCGATGCACCTGGTCGTTGAAGTCCACCAGCACCTTGGAGATCTGGCCCGAGATCTGCGAGCCGACGTCGACGGTGATCAGCGCCTGCAGGGAGCCCGAGGCCGACACCGACTTGGTGATGTCGCCCTGTTCGACCGCGGCCGTGCGATAGGGATCCTTCGGCGCCTTGGGCCGCAGCTGCCAGGCCACGAGCCCCGCCACCACCAGGGCGAGGACGCCCAGGGCGATGAGGACGGGGCGGGAGAGGCGCACCCTGCGGCGCGTCGGGGAGCTGGAGGTCATGGGCGTTAAACGGACCTTCGCGCGAAATCAGTCGGCCGCTTTGATCAGTGACAAGTTGCCCGGCGATTTCAGGGCCGGTCCGTGTCTATCCCGCAAGCAACAAAGCCTGCCTGCAACATTTCAGAGGGGGAGTTGCACCCGGGCGGTCAGGCCGCCGTCCCGCCGGTTGAACAGGGCGACGTCGCCGCCGTGGCCCCGGGCGATCGAGCGCACGATGGCCAGGCCGAGGCCCGCGCCGCCAGTCTGGCGGTTGCGCGAGGGCTCGCGCCGGTAGAAGGGCTCGAACACCCGCTCGCGGTCTTGGTTGGGGATACCCGGCCCGTCATCCTCGATCTCGACCACCGCATGGGCGTTCTCGCGGAACACCCGCGCCCGGGCCCGGCCGCCGAACTTCACGGCGTTGTCGAGGAGGTTGGAGAACAGCCGGCGCAGCGCCATCGGGTCGCCCTCCAGCACCACCTTCTCGCCGGTCTCGACCTCGGTGGCCGCGCCGGTCTCGCTCATCTCGTCGCACAGGCTTTCGAGCAGGGAGGAGAGCTCCAGCGGGGTGCGCTCGCCGGGGATGCTGGCGTCGCGCACGAAAGTCAGGGCCGCCGAGATCATCGCCTCCATCTGGTCGATGTCGGCGGCGATCTTCAGCCGCTGGTCGTCGGGCAGGGCCTCGATGCGGAAGCGCAGGCGGGTCAGGGGCGTGCGCAGGTCGTGGGCGATGGCGCCGACCATGGCCGTGCGGTCCTCGACGTACCGCTTCAGCCGCTCCTGCATGTCGTTGAAGGCGCGCACCGCGGTGCTGATCTCGGCCGAGCCGCGCAGGTGCAGGGTGGGGGCCCGCGGATCGCGGCCCAGCCGCTCGGCGGCCTCGGCGAACAGGCGGATCGGCGCCGACAGCCGGCGGGCGAAGATGTAGCTCACCGGCGCCATGGCCAGAGCCGAGAGGACGAACCACAGGGCGATGCGCTGCTGCCAGGGATTGAGCCCGAAGGCCGGCTGCGGCCGGACCACGTTCCAACGTCCGTCGGGCCGCTTCACCGCAACCTCGAAGGGGGCGACCAGGAAGTGCTCCTCGCGCACGCCCTCGCGCACCAGCCGGTCGCGCAGGGTGCGCATCACCCGCCGGTCGGAGAAGGGATTGCGGTCGATGGCGATCACCACCTGGCTGGGCGGCACGCCGAGCTGCTTGGCGATTTCGGTGCGCAGGGCCGGGGCGTTGCGGCTCTCGGCGGGCACGCCCTCCAGGTGGTCGGTGACCAGCAGCTCGAGCGGTCGGCGCTCGGCGAACGTGACGTTGGCGTGCTTGAAGGCCTGGCTGATCTCGGTCAGCCGGTAGAAGTCGGGTGTCGGCGGCGGCAGGTTGAAGATCAGCAGCAGGCTGATGACCTCGGCCGCCACCAGGGTGAGCAGCGTCAGCGTCAGGAGCTGGACGAACAGCGAGGCGGTCGGGCGTCCGCGCGCGATCCGCATCAGGCCCGCCGGACCTTGGGCGTGAACATGTAGCCTTCGTTGCGGATGGTGCGGATCAGGTCCTGGCCGCCGCCGCCGTCGTCCAGCTTGCGGCGCAGGCGGCTGATCTGCACGTCGATGGCCCGGTCGAAGGCGTCGGAATCGGGGCCGCGCGCCAGCTCCAGCAGCTGGTCGCGGGTCAGCACCCGCTGCGGCCGCTCGACGAACACCCGCAGCAGCGAGAACTCGCCGGACGAGAGGTTGACCACCACGCCCTGCGGCGAGCGCAGCTCGCGGCGGACCAGGTCGAGAGCCCAGCCGGCGAACTCGCAGGAGGCGCCGACCGTCGAATTGCCGTTGCGCACCTCGGCCCGGCGCAGCACGGCGCGGATGCGGGCCAGGAGCTCGCGCGGATTGCAGGGCTTGGCGAGGTAGTCGTCGGCGCCGAGCTCGAGGCCGACGATGCGGTCGGTGTCCTCGCCCATGGCCGAGAGCATGATGATCGGCGGACCGGCCTCGGCCGAGGCGATGCGCCGGCAGACCGCCAGCCCGTCCTCGCCCGGCAGCATGATGTCGAGCACGATCAGGTCGACGGGCCCGCGCTCCAGCGCCTGCTCCATCTCCCGCGCGTCGGCGGCGGTGGAGACCTTGAAGCCATGGCGGCCCAGGAAGTCGGAGACCACGTCGCGGATGCCGGGGTCGTCGTCCACCATCAGGATGCGCGCGCCTGAGGTGGTCATGTCGGTCGATAGCTCCATGGGCCCGATGTTCGGACCTCAGCGTAACATTCGGATTTCGCGTTTGAAATCACGGCGGCCGTCTATCGCCCCACCAGCGGGTCGGCGAGGATCTCGTCGGCCACCCAGGGATTGGTCTTGCGCTCCTGGCCGAAGGTCGACATCGGCCCGTGGCCGGGCACGAAGCGGACGTCGTCGCCCAGCGGCCAGAGCTTGCCGGTGATCGAGTTGATCAGGTCCTGGTAGTTGCCGCGGGGAAAGTCGGTGCGCCCGATCGAGCCCTGGAACAGCACGTCGCCCACCTGGGCGAACCGCGCCTCCCGGTGGAAGAAGATCACGTGGCCGGGCGTGTGGCCGGGGCAGTGGTAGACCTCGAACTCCGTCTCGCCGAGGCTGACCCGGTCGCCGTCCGCCAGCCAGCGGTCGGGGGTGAAGCTGCGCGCGTCCGGCATGCCCCACTTGGCGCCCGAGGCGGCGATGTCGTCGATCCAGAAGGCGTCGTCGGGGTGCGGCCCCTCGATCGGCGCACCGGTCGCCTCCTTCAGCGCCGCCGTGCCGCCGGCATGGTCGAGGTGGCCGTGGGTGATCCAGATTTTCTCGACGGTCAGGCCGTACTGCTCGATGGCCGCCAGCAGGCGCGGGACCTCGCCGCCCGGATCGATGACCGCGGCCTTCATGGTCTTGGCGCACCAGACGATGGTGCAGTTCTGCTGCAGCGGCGTGACCGGCGCGATGACTGCGCGGATCGGCATGTCGGGATCGGGGACGGACAAACAGGACTTCCGGAAATCGGGGATGCGAGAGGTCCTTAGAATAGGGAAGGTCCTCGGATTCACAACAAAGCCGCCGCCGGGGGAAACCCGCCTTTCGAGCGGAGATTGCCGAGGGCGTGAGGCGCGGCTAGCGTGCCGCCCAAACTGCCCCTCGGTTGGGCAGAGTCGGGGAACAAGGACAAAGCCGTATGGCGAACGCTTCGGGCATTGGGCGCATCTTCTTGCGCAAATCTGTCGGCCAGATTCAGGCCGAGCACGAGCAGGGCGAGCTGAAGCGCTCGCTCGGCGCTCTCAACCTGGTGCTGCTGGGCATCGGGTGCATCATCGGCACGGGTATCTTCGTGCTCACCGGACACGCCGCGGCCGAGTTCGCGGGGCCGGGCATCATGATCTCCTTCATCATCACCGGCCTGCTCTGCGCCTTCGTGGGCCTCTGCTACGCCGAGCTGGCCTCGGCCCTGCCGGTCTCCGGCTCGGCCTACTCCTACACCTACGCCTCGATGGGCGAGGGCGCGGCCTGGGTCATGGGCCTGCTGCTGCTGCTGGAGTACGGCCTCGCCGCCTCGACGGTGGCCGTGGGCTGGTCCGGCTACTTCGTCAGCCTGATGCACGACATCGGCATCCACGTGCCCGCGGCGCTCACTGCCGCGCCGGGCGTGGAGGTGAAGGATGCGTCGGGTGCGGTCATCGCCACCGGCGTCGTCAACCTGCCGGCGCTCGTCGCCATCGGCCTCGTCACCCTCCTGCTGGTACGCGGCGTGACGGAGTCCGCCACGGTCAACAACATCATCGTCGCCATCAAGGTGACGGTGGTCATCCTGTTCATCGTCATCGGCGCCCGCTACGTCCATCCGGCGCAATGGTCGCCCCTGGTGCCGACCGAGATCCCGGCGCGTCCGCCGGGCACCAACATGGATGTCTGGCACCAGATCGGCCGGGCGCTGATCGACGTCGTCACCGGCAACACCGAGCACAAGTACGGCCTGGGCGGGGTGATCCACGCCGCCGCGGTGATCTTCTTCGCCTACCTCGGCTTCGAGGCGGTCTCCACCGCCGGCGCCGAGAGCCGCAACCCGGCCAAGGACATGCCGATCGGCATCCTCGGCGCCCTGGTGATCTGCACCATCCTCTACATCCTCACCTGCGCGGTGCTGGTCGGCGTGGTGCCCTACAGCCAGCTCGACGTAGCCGCGCCGATCGCGCTCGCCACCGACCAGATGGGCCTGCCCTGGTTCTCCTACGTGGTGAAGATCGGCGCCATCGCCGGCCTGTCGTCGGTGATGCTGGTGCTGCTCTACGGCCAGACCCGCGTCTTCTACACCATGAGCCGCGACGGCCTGCTGCCGTCGGCCCTGGCCACCGTGCACAAGACCTTCCGGACGCCCTGGATCAACACGATCATCGTCGGCATCGCCGCCATGTTCGCCGCCGGCTTCCTGTCGCTGGACGCGCTCTCCGACCTCACCAACGTGGGCTCGCTGGCCGCCTTCGCCCTGGTCTGCATCACGGTCATCTACCTGCGCGTCACCCACAAGGACATGACCCGGCCGTTCCGCACGCCCCTCTATCCGGTCGTGCCGATCCTCGGGGCGATCATGTGCGTCATCCTGCTGATGAGCCTGATGGCCACGCCCGCCACGCGGAACTTCTTCCTGATCTATCTGGCGGTGGGGATCGTCATCTACTTCCTCTACGGGATCCGGATGTCGGCGCTCGGTCGCGGCGTCGCGGTCGCCGGCTCCGAGGGCGAGCCCCACGAGCTGCCGCACCGCGTCGGCGAGGAGCCCGAAGGGCAGGGCTGACCCGCCCGCTTCGGAATCGCTGGACTTTCAGCACGGGGCGCGGCTTCACGGCCGCGCCTCTTTCCGTTTTGGATCACCCCGTCTCCTCGCCTTGGCCGATCTGCTCCCCATCCACGACGCCCTGCCGGCGCTGAAGGCCGCCCTCGACGGCCGCAACGCCGCGGTGCTGGTCGCTCCGCCGGGGGCCGGCAAGACCACGGTCGTGCCGCTGGAGCTGCTGGGCGAGTCCTGGCGCGGGACGGGGAAGATCATCGTCCTGGAGCCCCGCCGGCTGGCCGCCCGCGCGGCCGCCGAGCGGATGGCCAAGACCCTCGGCGAAAAGGTCGGCGAGACCGTCGGCTACCGGGTGCGCATGCAGTCCCGCGTCTCGGCCGCCACCCGCGTCGAGGTGGTCACCGAAGGCGTCTTCACCCGCATGATCCTTTCCGACCCCGAGCTTGCCGGGGTCGCCTGCGTGATCTTCGACGAATTCCACGAGCGCAGCCTCGACGCCGACCTCGGCCTGGCGCTGGCCCGCGACGCCCAGGGGGTGCTGCGCGCGGACCTGCGGCTGCTGGTCATGTCGGCGACCCTCGATGGCGCGGCCGTCGCGCGCCGGCTGGACGATGCGCCGGTCGTCGAGAGCCATGGCCGCACCTTCCCGGTGGAGACCCGCTACCTCGGCCGCGATCCCGCCCAGCGCCTGGAGGACCAGGTCGTGCGCGCCGTCGAGCGCGCCCTCGCCGAGGAGACCGGCTCGGTGCTCGTGTTCCTGCCGGGGCAGGGGGAGATCCTGCGGACCGCCGAGCGCCTGGCAGAGCGCCTGCGCCGGTCGGAGGTCGAGATCGCCCCGCTCTACGGCGCCCTCGATCCCCGGGACCAGGACCGCGCCATCAGCCCGGCGCCGGCCGGCAAGCGCAAGGTGGTGCTCGCCACCTCCATCGCCGAGACCAGCCTGACCATCGAGGGCGTCCGCGTCGTGATCGACGCCGGCCTCGCCCGCGTGCCGAAGTTCGATCCGGCCAGCGGCCTCACTCGCCTGGCCACCGTGCGCGTCTCGCGCGCCGCCGCCGACCAGCGCCGCGGCCGCGCCGGCCGTACCGAGCCCGGCGTCTGCTACCGGCTGTGGGACGAGCCGGAGACCCGGTCCCTGCCGGCCTTCGCCGATCCGGAGATCCTGGAGGCCGAGCTCTCGGGCCTGGCGCTCGACCTCGCCCGCTGGGGTGCGAAGGACCCGCGCGACCTCGCCTTCCTCGACCCGCCGCCCGCCGCCGCCTACGCCGAGGCGGTCGGCCTGCTCGTCCGGCTGGAGGCGCTGACCGGCGAGGGCGTCCTGACACCGCACGGCCGCGCCCTCTCCGAGTTCCCGCTCGCCCCACGCCTCGCCCACATGGTGCTGAAGGCCGCCGAGCACGGCCAGGGCCCGCGCGCCGCCCGCATCGCCGCCCTCCTGTCCGAGCGGGGGCTCGGCGGCCGCGACGCCAACCTGACCCATCGGCTGGAAGGCCTGGAGCGCGACCGCAGCCCGCGCGCCCGCGACGCCCGTGCGCTCGCCGACCGCTGGGCGGGTCTCGCCAAGCCGAAAGCGGGGGCGGGCGGGGGCGATCTGCTCTCTGACGGCCTGCTGCTCGCCTACGCCTATCCCGAGCGCGTCGCCCGCGCCCGCGGGCCACAGGGGGAGTTCCAGCTCGCCTCCGGCCGCGGCGCCTTCCTCGAGCCCACCGACGCCCTGGCCCGCGAGACCTGGCTGGCGGTCGGCGAGCTGGGCGGCGGCGAGCGCCGCGATCGCATCCTGCTGGCCGCGCCGCTGACCGAGGCCGAGATCCTCGACGCCTTCGCCGGCCAGCTCGCCGAGGAGGACCGGCTGGAGGAGAGCGGCGGCGGCAAGCTGCGCGCCAAGCGCATCCTGCGCCTCGGCCGCCTGACCATCCGCGAGACCCTCGTGGAAGACCCGGACCCGGCGCTCATCGCCCATGCGCTCGCCGACCGCGTCCGCGCCGACGGCCTCAAGGCCCTGCCGCTCGGCGAGGCGATCCAGTCCCTGCGCCAGCGCGCCGCCTTCCTGCGCGGCTTCGACGCGGCCTGGCCCGACCTCTCGGACGCGGCCCTGATCGCCCGGCTCGACGAGTGGCTGACCCCGCTGCTGCCGGGCCACCGCGCACTCTCGGGGCTCAAGGCGGACGTGCTCGACGGGGCGATCCGCAGCCTGATTCCCTGGGACCTGCAGCGCCGGCTCGAGGCCGAGGCGCCGGCCCGCTGGACCGCGCCCACCGGCAACAGCTTCGCCGTCGACTACGCCGCCGAGGGCGGGCCGCGCGTCGAGGTCCGGGTGCAGGAGGTCTATGGCCTGGCCGAGCATCCGAGCGTCGCCGGCGGCCGCGTGCCCCTGACGCTCGCGCTACTCTCGCCGGCCCACCGCCCGATCCAGACCACCAAGGACCTGCCGGGCTTCTGGAAGGGCTCGTGGAAGGACGTGCGCACCGATATGCGCGGCCGCTACCCCAAGCACGTCTGGCCGGAGGACCCGGCCGCGGCCGCCCCGACGACCCGGGCCAAGCCGCGCGGGACCTGAGCCCCAGATGCTCCCCGTGAGGGGGGATCTAAGCCGCCAGCTTCTTGTCGTTCGGGTGCACGACGCGCAGGCCCACGGCGAGGCGGTTCCAGGTGTTGATCACCCCGATCAGCAGGGTGAGGGCGACGATCTCCTCGTCGCTGAAGTGGGCCTTCAGCGCCTCGTAGTCGGCGTCCGGCGCGCCGGTCTCGGCGATCCGGGTCAGCGCCTCCGTCCAGCCCAGCGCCGCCTTCTCGCGCGGCGTGAACATGTGGGATTCCCGCCAGGCGCTGAGCAGGTAGATGCGCTCCGGGCGCTCGCCCTCCTTCAGGGTGTCGCTCGTGTGCATGTGCAGGCAGTTGGCGCAGCCGTTGATCTGCGAGGCGCGGATCTTCACCAGCTCCTGTAGCCGGTGCTCCAGGCCCATGGCCTCCAGCTCGGGCGGCGTGGCGATCTTGGCCAGCGGCTCCACCGCCTTGAAGCCGACGGCGTAGAGATTGATGCGTTGGGTCATGAGAGCCTCCATTGCGTGGTTGGCTCTAGGACGGGGCAGGGGCGCGTTCTGTGACGCCTCAGGTGGCGGCGTAGATCATGATCCCGGTCGCCACGGCGAGGTTCAGGCTGTCGGCCCGGCCGCGCATGGGGATCTTCACATTGACGTCGCACAGCCCCGCCATCTCCGGCGGCAGGCCCTGCTGCTCGTTGCCCATCAGGATCAGGGCCGGCTTCTGGTAGGCGGCCGAACGATGGTCGACGCTGGCCGAGAGCAGGGTGCCGACCACCGAACCCGGCCAGTTCGCGCGCCAGCCGGCGAACTCGGCCTCGCTGGCCCTGACCAGGGGTACGGCGAAGATCGAGCCCATGGTCGCCCGCACCGCCTCGACGGAGAACGGGTCGCAGCACTCGCCGACCAGGATCACCGCCCCACAGCCGGCCGCGTCGGCCGTGCGCACGATGGTGCCAAGGTTGCCCGGGTCGCGCACCCGGTGCAGCGCCACCCAGCAGGGCGCCGTGCGCGGATCGATCTGGTCGAGGCCCCGGTAGGTCTGGCGGAAGACGCCGACCACGGCCTGCGGATTGTCCCGCCGCGACACCTTGGCGAGGATCGCCTCGGTCACCTCGATGACCTCGCCCCTGGTGGCGCGCGTCGCCTCGACCGCCTTCTTCAGCAGCGGATGGCTGGCCGCCTCGGGGCCGTACATCAGGATGTGCGGCGCGTGGCCCTGCTCGACGCCCTCGGTGACGTTCTTCAGTCCCTCGGCCACGAACAGGCCGGTCTCGTCCCGCTCCTTGCGCAGGTGCAGGGCGCGGACGGCCTTGACCGTCGGATTGGCCAGCGAGGTGATGCGGCCGCTCACGAGGCCCCCCTCACGTCGCCCATCGCGCGAAGAAGCTCATGCCGATCTGCCGGTCGCCGGCGTCCTCGACGAGGGCCAGCTCGCCCCATTCGATGGTCCCGCCGCGCCCCTTCAGCACCTCGGCGAGCAGGCCGGAGAGCGCCGCGCCGCTGATCCGCTCGGCATAGGCGTTCAGCACCAGGAACGAGGCCTGGTCCGACAACAGCTCGCCGCAGAGCCGGGCCAGTTCCGGCAGGTCCTCGAACAGCCGCCAGACCTCGCCGCCAGGGCCGCGCCCGTACTTCGGCGGGTCGAGGATGACGCCCTCGTACTTCGATCCACGCCGCGCCTCGCGCTGGACGTACTTGCGCGCGTCCTCGGTGATCCAGCGGATCGGCCGGTCGGCCAGGCCCGACAGCTCGGCGTTCTCGCGCGCCCAGGCCACCGCCTTCTTGGAGGCGTCCACGTGGGTCACCGCCGCCCCGGCCGCCGCCATGGCGAGGCTGGCCACCCCGGTATAGCCGAATAGGTTGAGCACCCGCGGCTGGCCGCCCGTGGTCCTCGCGCCGCGGATCCGCTCGCTCAACCATTCCCAGTTGGCCGCCTGTTCGGGGAAGAAGGCGAGGTGGCGGAAGTTGGTGAACCGGCCGTGGAACTTCACCTTGTCCCAGGCGAGCGGCCAGCTCTCGCGCGTCTTGCCGGTGAAGCGCCAGCGGCCGGCCTCGTCCTCGTCGGCCGGCTCGAACACCGCGTCGGCCTCGTCCCACGCCGACTGCGGCAGCCTCGGCGACCACAGGCACTGCGGCTCGGGCCGCACGACGGAATAAGGGCCGTAGCGCTCCAGCTTGCGGCCGTCGCCGGAGTCCAGCAGGGCGTAGTCGCCCCAGCCCTTGGTCCGCATCACGGCGGGGGCGGCGGCGACGGTGGGCGCGCGGGCGGTCATGGGAGCGGCCTTACGGGTCCGCGCGCGCCTCGTCCAGCCCCGGCCGGGCGGCGGCGGGACGGGCCGGAGATCGGCCCCGTCGCCCTAAGGGACCAAGGGTGACGCCAAGTAACACCTTGTCACTTCGGCCGATTTGGGTTCGGGTAACGGCAATTCGGGGTGGAATTGGATAGATTCAGGTGACGGCTTCAGGAACCACGGCGAGGCGTTCGACGCGCAAGGCCAAGGGCGACGGCCATCTTCGGCGCGCGGAGATCCTCGAGGCGGCCGAGCGCATCTTCGTGGCCGAGGGCTACGAGGGCGCCACGATCCGCAAGATCGCCGACGAGGTGGGGGTCTCCTCCACCGCGCTCTACATGCACTTCCCCGACAAGAGCGCCATCCTGCTCGAGATCTGCGAGCGGGTGTTCACCACCCTGCTCGAGCGCAACCGGGAGATCGCCGCCAAGCCGATCGACGCGGTCCAGCGCACGCGGATGATGCTCGACGCCTACATGCGCTGGGGCATCGCCCATCCCAACGCCTACCAGCTCGTCTATTCGGTGCCGCGTCCGGCCGGGACCTGGCCGGTGGACGCCGAGTCCGAGGCCGCGGCCCAGTGCTACGTGGTCTTCTCCGGCGTGGTGCGCGAGATCGCCGCCGAGGGCCGGCTGCGCAACGGCACCGCCGATTCCGCCGCCCAGGTGCTCTGGATGGCCTGCCACGGCGTCGTCGCCCTGATCGCCGCCCGTCCGAACTTCGAATGGGCCGACCGCGACGAACTCATCGCCCTGACCCTCGACGGGCTGATGAACGGGATGGTCGTCGACTAGGGCGGCCTGGGCCGGCCGGTGGCTAGTTCGCCGCCACCGTGCCGTTGCCGAGGTTCGAGGCCGCGTAGTTGTAGCTGCCGCGCTTGAGGTCGCTCATCAGCGTCACCGGGGCCGAGCCGCCGTTCATCTTGGCGCGATAGACCTGGGTGTTCTCCATCACCCGCATCACATAGTTCCGCGTCTCGGAGAACGGGATGCACTCGATGAAGTCCACCGGATCGGTCGAGCCGCCGCGCGGGTCGCCGCACCAGCTCACCCACTGGGCCGGACGCCCGGGCCCGGCGTTGTACCCGGCCGCGGCCATGACGTAGCTGCCCGAGAAGCGGTCCACGAGCTGGCCGAGGAAACTCGAGCCCAGCCGCATGTTGTAGTCCGGGTCGTCCAGCATCGAGGACGAGTAGGAGACGCCAATCTTCTTGGCGACGATCGCCGCGGTGGCCGGCATCAGCTGCATCATCCCCCGCGCGCCGACGCCCGAGCGGGTGCGCGGATCGAAGTCGCTCTCCTGGCGGGTGATGGCCAGGACGAAGGCCGGCTCGGCCGCGCCCGGCGCTTCCGGCGGCGTCAGGTAGGGATAGGCCCGCTGCGGCAGGATGAAGCCGCGCTGGGCCGCGCCGCGCGCCGCCTTCATGCTCAGCTCCTGGTCGCCGTAGCCGCGGGCCAGGTCGACGAGCAGCGCCTCCTCCTGGGTGGAGGGCAGGATGTCGTCGAGATTCAGCACGAACGTCCGGTAGAGGTCGCGGTAGCCGAGGTCGTAGAGCAGGCGCGTGGCCTGCACCGCGCCGCGGCTCTCGAAGCGCGCCCGGTCGGCGGGGGTGATCTCGGGATCGGTGGACAGCGTCAGCCGCTGGCCGAGCTTCTCGGCGGCGAGCTGGCCGTAGAAGGCGGTCTTGTGGACCGCGGCGGCCTCGTAGAACTGGTCGGCGCTCTTGCGGTCGCGGCGCGCCTCGGCGGCGCGGCCCTGCCAGTAGAGGGCGCGGGCGCGGGTGATCGGCGTCACCCCGACCCGGTCGATGGTGGCGAAGTGCTTCGCCGCCGCTTCCGGCTCGTGCAGCTTGGTCAGGGCGATCCAGCCGGCGACGAACTCGGCCTCGGCGGCCTGGGTGCCGTCGCTCAGGCCGGAATCGGCGGCCTCGTAGGCGGCGCGAAAGTCGCCGGCCTTCATGGCCGTCAGCACCAGCTGGCGGCGCTCGTCCCAGATCGCCTTGGCGGCCTCGGGGGTCGAGACGTCGCGCGGGAAGTCCTTCACCAGGGCCTGGGCCAGGCTGTCGAGGTTGTGGCGGCGCAGATAGGCGGCGCGCTCGAAGGCGACGCCGGGCGAATTGGCGACCGAGGCGGGGAGGGCGGCGGCCAGCTCCTGGCCGTTCTCGGCGTTGGCGCGCAGGGCGATACGGGCCGCCGCCGCCGCCTGCCAGTCGGCCGGCAGCAGGGCGATCATGTCCCGCGCCGCCTGGCTCTGCGGGGCGTAGAGCAGGATGTCGGCCCGGCGGACATGGTCCTCCGGCGTCAGCACGTCGGAGAAGCGGCCCAGCATGTTGCGCTGGGTGTCCGCATCGAAGCTCTTGTTGCGCCACCAGTTGCGCACCAGCGCGGCAGCCTCGGCCTGGCGGCCGAGCATCTTGTAGGCCGAGGCGAGGGCGAGGGCGCCCTGGGCGGTCTGCGGGTCGGCGCCGCCGAACCATTCGACGATCTGGGCCGGCGACTTGCCGGAGCTTTCCAGCAGGCGCTCGGCGGCCACCTGGCGGCGGGCGGCGCGCGGCCATTCGGCGAGTTCGCGCCGCGCCTGGTCGACCTCGAAGAAACCGATCGATTCGCCGTCGTAGTCGGCCAGCGCCCAGCTCGCGACCTTCCGGGCCAGCGAATCGGAAAGGCCGTCGCGCGCGGCGCGGGCGCCGTTCACGTCCCCGCGGCGGGCGGAATCGATCGCCCTGCGCAGCAGGGTCACGTCGTTGACGCTGAGGGTGCCGGCGCCGGCGTGCACCACCGCGGCCGCCTGCACCGGCGCCTCCTGCGGCGCGCTCTGCAGGAGATCCCCAATTGGATCCACCGGTTGCGCCTGCGCCACCGTGCCGGCGACGAGCACGCTGCCGGCGACCAGGAGAGCCTTGCGAGCCTTGGCGTTGATCACGGAGTCCCCCAACGGACTGAAGCCCCTCAATGGGAAGATACGGACATTGCGGGCTTGGCCCACTCCCCCATATTGTCGCGCCAAATCTGAATTTCGCTTAACAAGCGGCCCCTTCACGGCAATTTGCGTAAAATGTCCGAACCTCTCTTCCGAGGCGTCTTTCCGGCGCTCGTCACGCCCTTCCGCGACGGCGACGTCGACGAAGAGGCCTTCATTAGGCTCGTCGAGCGTCAGATCGCCGGCGGCGTGCATGGCCTGGTGCCGGTCGGCACCACCGGCGAGACCGCCACCCTGAGCCACGACGAGCACCGCCGGGTGGTCGAGCTGTGCGTCAAGACCGCCGCCGGCCGCGTGCCCGTGGTCGCCGGCGCCGGCTCCAACTCCACCGAGGAGGCTATCGAGCTCGTCCGCCACGCCAAGGCGATCGGCGCCGACGCGGCCCTGGTGGTCACGCCCTACTACAACCGTCCGAGCCAGGAGGGGCTCTACGCCCACTACCGCGCCATCAACGACGCGGTGCAGCTGCCGGTGCTGATCTACAACGTGCCCGGTCGCACCAGCGTCGACATCTCCAACGACACCCTCGCGCGGCTGTCCAAGCTGCCCAACATGATCGGGGTCAAGGACGCCACCGGCGACCTGATGCGGGCCAGCTTCCAGCGGCTGATGTGCGGCGAGGACTGGGTGATGCTGTCGGGCGACGACGGCACGGGCCTCGGCTACATGGCCCACGGCGGCCACGGATGCATCTCGGTCACCGCCAACGTCGCCCCCGAGCAGTGCTCGGCCTTCTACAACGCCGCCCTGTCGGGCGACTGGGCCACGGCCCTCTACCACCAGGACCAGCTCGTGCGCCTGCACCGGGCCCTGTTCACCGACGCCTCGCCGTCGCCCACCAAGTTCGCGCTTTCCGCCCTCGGCCTCTGCGCCGAGGACGCCCGCCTGCCGATCGTGCCCTGCTCGGAAGCTTCCCGCGCCGAGGTCACCGCCGCCATGCGGGAGATCGGGCTGCTCTGAGATGGCCGGCAAGCTGATCGCCGAGAACCGCCGCGCGCGGTTCGACTACTTTCTCGAGGACACCTTCGAGGCCGGGCTGATGCTCACCGGCTCGGAGGTGAAGTCGCTGCGCAACGGCAAGGCCAACATCGCCGAGAGCTATGCGGCGGTGGAGGGCGACGAGATCATGCTCGTCAACGCCGACATCCCGCCCTACGCCCAGGCCGGGCCCTACTTCAACCACGAGCCGCGCCGCCACCGGAAGCTGCTGCTCAAGCGGCGCGAGATCGACAAGCTGATCGGGGCGGTGCGCCGCGAAGGCCGCACCATCATCCCGACCAAGCTCTATTGGAACGACCGCGGCATCGCCAAGCTCGAGGTCGCCCTGGCGAAGGGCAAGAAGCTCCACGACAAGCGCGAGACGTCCGCCGAGCGCGACTGGCAGCGGGACAAGGCGCGTCTGCTGCGGGACAAGGGCTAGGTGCTTTCCGCCGCTGAGATCGAGAGCCTGGAGCGCTCGGTGGTGGCGGCGGTCGCGCCCGAGCGGGTGGTCGAGATGGCGGGCTGGCTGGTCCCGCTCGACGCCGGCCCCATCGGCCGCGCCAAGAGCGCCGCCCCTCTGGTCCACGACGCCGATCCCGAGGCCGTCGCCGACGTCGAGCAGATCTATGGGGCGATCCGCCTGCCGCCCGCCTTCCGGCTGGCCGAGACGCCTGGCCTCGCGCCGGTGCGCGACGAGCTGATCCGCCGCGGCTACCGCGCCGAGACCCCGACGATCATGAAGACCGGATCCGCCGCCGGCCTGACGACGCTCAGCGACCGGCCGGCCGAGTTGCTCGCCGCCCCCGACGAAGCCTGGGCCGCCTGCTTCACCGGCGAGGGCTTCGATCCGGAGGAGGGCGCGGCGCGGGTGCGCAACCTCGCCCGCTCGCCCGACGCCCTGTTTGGGGCGGTGCGCGAGGGCGATCGCACCGTGGCCTGCGGCGTCGTCACCTTCAACCACGGCTGGATCGGCGTGCACGGCATGCGCACCGCGCCGGACGCGCGCCGTCAGGGACTGGCCGGCCGCATCCTGGCCGCCTTCGGGCGCGAGGCGCAGGGGCGGGGGATCGACCGGGTGGTCCTGCAGGTCACCGAGGAGAACCCCGCCCGCAGCCTCTACCGCTCAGCCGGCCTCAACCCCGTCTGGCGCTACCACTACTGGACGCGTTCCTAGCGCCTACTTCGCCAGGTCCTTCAGCAGGCTGTCCCAGTGGGCGAGGGAGCCGTCGATGCCGGCCACCGGCGCTTTCTCGTTGAGCCCGTGGATGAACGACTGGCCCTGCTCCATGAACAGGCCCGAGACGCCGTAGCTGGGGATGCCCTTGGCGCGGAAGTACATGCTGTCCGAGGCGCCGGCGTCCTGGCTCGGCACGATGGCGAGGCCCGGGTATCGGGCGTGCACCGCCTTGGCCACCGCCGCCATCACGTCGGGCCGCATGGGCGAGGCGGGGCTGTCGATCGAGCCGTCGTCGGCCCGCGTCAGCGTCGCGCTCGGATCGTCCACCACCTTCAGCAGGGTCTTGCGCACCTCTTCGGAGGGCGTGCCGGGGAAGATCCGGCAGTTGATGTTGGCCGTCGCCTTCTGCGGCAGGGCGTTGGGCGCGTGGCCGCCCTCGATCTCGGTGGCGACGCAGGTGGTCCGCAGGGTCGGGTTGTAGTCGAGGTCGTTCGACAGGGTCTCGACCGCCTGCTGGTCGTTCGGATTGACCGCGAACCGCTTCAGCGCCTCGCCGATCGGCCCGCCCACTTCCGCGCCTTCCGCGGCGAGGGCCGCCTTGGTGATCTCGTTCTGCTGGGTCGGGAAGCGATAGGCCGCCACCCGGTCCAGCGCCTTGGCAAGGCGATAGATGGCGTTGGTCGGCGTCGGCCGGCTCGAATGGCCGCCCGGATCGGTGAAGGTCAGCTTGAAGTCGGCGTAGGTCTTTTCCGCGCCCTGCACGCCGTAGGGCAGGGGCTTGCCCTCCATCAGCGCCCCGCCGC
Source organism: Phenylobacterium soli (assembly GCF_003254475.1). Taxonomy (NCBI): domain Bacteria; kingdom Pseudomonadati; phylum Pseudomonadota; class Alphaproteobacteria; order Caulobacterales; family Caulobacteraceae; genus Phenylobacterium; species Phenylobacterium soli. The sequence goes on along the minus strand of NZ_QFYQ01000001.1, from coordinate 2,789,970 downwards.
CGCCGTCGGTGTTGAGCACCAGCTCGGCGTCCTTCAGTCGGTCGGCGAGCACCGCGGTCGTCCGCATGGTGGTCTCCTCGTCGCCGGAGAGCGCCAGCACCACGTCGCGGCCCGGCTTCCAGCCCGAGCGGCGCAGCTTGGCGAGCTCGGCCACCACCATCGAGACGTCGAACTTATCGTCCACCGCGCCGCGCCCATATATCCAGCCGTTCTCCACCACCGGGGTGAAGGGGTCGCGCACCCAGTCCTCGCGCTTGGCGGCGACCACGTCCATGTGGCCCGAGATCACCAGCGGCTTCTTCTTCGGGTCCTTGCCGGGATAGCGGGCGACGAGGGCCGCGGTGCCGAACATCGGCTCGACCGTCACCTCCTCGGGCCTGTAGCCCGCGGCGACCAGGACGCCCTTCAGGTAGTTCGCGTAAGCGACTGTGTTTCCAGCACCTTCCACGGTCTTGAAGGCGATCCCCTTGGTCAGGATCTCCAGCGCCTGGTCGTGCAACGCCGGATCGACCTTCGGCGGCGCGGTTCCTGCGGAGGCGGCGGTCGCCAGGGCGGCCAGGGCGATGGCGGCAGGAACGATGCGGCGCATGGGATCTCCGTTTACGCGTCGATGAGCTGGCGGGCCCGTTCGAACACCGCCTCGAACATCGGCGCGGTCAGCCGCCCGGTGTTCGTGTTGAGCCTTGAGCAGTGGTAGCTGTTGAGGACCGTGTAGGGGCCGGCCTGGAACTCCGAACCGTGGCCGGCCACCCCGGCGCTGGCCTTCAGCCCCAGGGCCCGCAGCACGTTGCGCCGCGAGACGTCGCCAAGGGTGACGATGACCTTCAGGTTCGGCAGGGCGGCGATCCGGCTGGTCAGGAACGGCCGGCAGTTGGCCTCCTCGACGGTCTCGGGCTTGTTGCCGGGCGGGGCGCAGCGCACCGCATTGGTGATCATGCAGTCGACGAGCCTCAGCCCGTCGTCGGGCCGGGCCTCGTAGCGGCCTTGCGCGAAACCGAGCTTGATCAGCGTCTCGTAGAGCAGCACCCCGGCGAAATCGCCGGTGAACGGCCGGCCCGTGCGGTTCGCGCCCGTGCGGCCGGGGGCGAGGCCCACCACCAGCAGCCGGGCCGCCGCGTCGCCGAACGAGGGCGCGGCGCCGTTGAACCAGTCGGGATGGGCCTGCGCGTTCGCGGCGCGGTAGGCCACGAGCCGCGGGCAGATCGGACAGTCGGCGGGCGCCTCGGGCGGGCAGTCTCGGGCGGAGCTGTTGGCCTGCACGGGCGCGTTAGGCGTCGGCATCGGCCTCGTCGTCGTGGTGGCGGTCGCGCTCGCTCGTCCGGCTCTCCTGGATGAAGCGCGGCAGGCGGGAGGGCCGGCCGATGATCTCGGAGAGGTCGGCGAGGTCCACGAAGTTGTCGGCCTGGCGGCGCAGGTCGTCGGAGGCCATCGGCGGGGTGGACTTCACGGTCGAGACCACGGTCACCCGGCAGCCCTTGCGCTGAACCGCCTCGACCAGCACCCGGAAGTCGCCGTCGCCGGAGAACAGCACCAGGTGATCGGCCGTCTCCGCCATCTCCATCATGTCGACGGCGATCTCGACGTCCATGTCGCCGCGCCAGCGCTTGCGGCCCTGGCTGTCGACATATTCGCGCGCCGGCTTGGTGACGAGGCGGTAGCCGTTGTAGTCGAGCCAGTCGACGAGCGGGCGGATCGGCGAATACTCCTGATCCTCGACGAGGGCGGTGTAGTAGTAGGCGCGCACGAGGATGCCGCGCTTGCGGAATTCCTCGAGCAGCTTGCGGTAGTCGATGTCGAAGCCGAGGCTCTTGGCCGCCGAATAGAGGTTCGCCCCGTCGATGAAGAGCGCCAGCCGGTCCGTGGGATAAAACGTCATTAGATCGAAATTCCTAAATGCGGGGCCCGCGGAGCTGGACGACCTCGTGGTCGTGGCGCTCGGCAGTAATGTGGCCGGCGGTTTCGCTTCGTCCGAAGCGCTGCTGGAGGCGGCTCTGGCGCGGTTCCCGGAGGCTGGTCTGCCTGTTCTGGAGCGATCGAGCTGGTGGCGGTCCGCCGCCTGGCCCGACCCGAAGGGTCCTGAGTATCGCAACGGCGTCGCCCTTGTCGAGGCGAAGGCGGGCTCGGATTCGGTGCTGGAGGCGCTTTTTTCCATCGAACGCCACTTCGGCAGAATGCGCGACGTGCGGAACGCCCCGCGGACGCTCGATCTGGACCTCATCGCTTACGGGCGGGAGGTGAAGGATGCCCCTAGGTTAACCTTGCCCCATCCCCGGGCCCACGAGCGCCGCTTCGTCATGGGCCCCCTGGCCGAGATCGCGCCGGGCTGGACACACCCGGTGCTCGGCCGGACCGCCGCCCAGCTCGCCGCCTCCGCCGCCGTCGGCCGCGACGCCGAACCGGTTTGAACCACGAAAGCCACGAAAGCCACGAAGACGCCCTGCGAGCGCCAGCGAGCGAGATCGTCCTGCAACGCCTCGAATCTGATGGGGCCTTCGGCCCAGCGCGCACCGCCCTTTCGTGTCTTTCGTGTCTTTCGTGGTCCCCTGGGGCGCGGCCGCGGCCTTTGCGGCATTGCACAATTTGTCCCCAGCCTCTATTTTCGCCGGTTCTATCCCCGCCTTGAGGACTCCATGGCTCGCGTCACCGTCGAAGATTGCATCGAGAAGGTTCCCAACCGCTTCGGCCTCGTGCTGCTGGCGGCCCATCGCGCGCGCGGCATCTCCGCCGGCTCGCAGATCCTGGTCGATCGCGACAACGACAAGAACCCGGTCGTGGCCCTGCGCGAGATCGCCGACGACGTGGTCGATCCCGAGGAGCTGCGGGAAGGCGTGATCGGCACCCTGCAGCGCGTCGACGAGCGCTCGGAGGCCGAGGAAGAGGCCGAGACCCTGGCCCTGCTGGCCGACCCGACCCATACGCAGATGAGCGAGATGGAGCTGGTGCGGGCCCTGCAGAGCGACCGTGACGGCGGCCAGGAGGAGCGGTACTGAGCCCCGAAGGCGCAGACCCTCTCACTACGGAGGCGGCGCTTCCCGCCGCCCCCACCAAGGATGCTGCGAAGGATACGGCCAAGGCGTCTACCGCCCGGCCGAAGTTCCTCCGCCAGTTCGAGCTGATCGAAAAGGTCCGCTCCTACGACCCCACCGCCGACGAAGGGCTCCTCAACCGGGCCTACGTCTACGCCATGCGCATGCACGGCGCGCAGAAGCGCGCCTCGGGCGACCCTTACTTCGCCCATCCCATCGAGGTGGCGGGGATCCTCACCGACTACCGCCTCGACACCCAGACCATCGTCACCGCCCTGTTGCATGACGTGATCGAGGACACCCCGGTCACCCGGGCCGAGATCGACGAACTGTTCGGGGCCGAGATCGGCGAGCTCGTGGAGGGCGTCACCAAGCTCTCCAAGCTGGAGCTCTCCTCCGAGCACCTGCGGCAGGCCGAGAACCTCCGCAAGTTCATCCTCGCCATCTCCCGCGACGTCCGCGTCCTGATGGTCAAGCTGGCCGACCGCCTGCACAACATGCGGACGCTCCAGTTCATCAAGCATCCGGCCAAGCGCGAGCGCATCGCCCGCGAGACGCTCGACATCTACGCCCCGCTGGCCCGCTCGATCGGCATGCACGTCATGACCACCGAGCTCGAGGAGCTGGCCTTCGAGCACCTCAATCCGGTGGCCCACAACGCCATCCTTCGCCGGCTCGAGACCCTGCGACAGCAGCAGGGCGGGGCGGTCAGCCTGGTCAGCCAGGAGATCGCCGCCCGGCTCGACACGGCCGGCATCCCGGCCCGCGTCTTCGGGCGCGAGAAGCATCCCTATTCGATCTGGCGCAAGCTCCAGAGGAAGTCGATCGGCTTCTCCCAGCTCTCCGATATCTACGCCTTCCGGGTGATCGTCGACACCGAGGAGGACTGCTACCGCGCCCTCGGCGTCATCCACCGCGCCTGGCCGAGCGTGCCCGAGCGGTTCAAGGACTTCATCTCGACGCCCAAGCGCAACAACTACCGCTCGCTGCACACCACCGTCGTCGGTCCGCGCGGCATGCGCATCGAGATGCAGATCCGCACCGAGGCCATGGACCGGGTGGCCGAGGAGGGCGTCGCGGCCCACTGGCGCTACAAGAACCGCGAGGAAGAATACGGCTTCGACGTCGAGCACCAGAAGCAGGCCGGCGGCCGCGATCCGCTGGTCAACCTGCGCCACCTCGTCCAGGTGCTGGAGCACGGCGGCGACGCCGAGGAGCTGGTCGAGCACGCCAAGCTCGAGATGTACCTCGACCAGGTCTTCGTCTTCACGCCGAAGGGCCGCCTGGTCAGCCTGCCGCGCGGGGCCATGGCGCTCGATTTCGCCTACGCCGTCCACACCGATATCGGCGACACCACCGTGGGCGTGAAGATCAACGGCGAGCTGAAGCCGCTGCGCACCGTGCTCTCCAACGGCGACGTGGTGGAGGTGATCCGCGGCGGCAAGCCGGCGGTGCCGCCCGACTGGCGCTCGCTCACCGTCACGGGCCGCGCCCGCTCGGCCATCCGCCGGCACATCCGCCAGACCGAGAAGGAAGAGTTCACGAGGCTCGGCCGGGCCACCGTCCAGCAGACCTTCGAGAGCGTCGGCAAGCCGCTGAAGGACGTCTCCCTGCGGCCGGTGCTGGAGCGCTTCGCCGCCCAGACCGAGGACGCCCTCTTCGAGGCGGTCGGGCGCGGCCGCATCGCCCCGCCGCAGGTGCTGGAGGCGATCTTCCCCGGCCTCAAGGCCTCCGAGAAGGAGGCCGCCGCCGCCCGCCGGCGGATCGAGGGCGGCAACCAGGCGCGCCTGTACGTCCGCGGCGGCGGCCTGACGCCCGGCGTCAGCATCCACTTCGGCCAGTGCTGCTCGCCGGTGCCGGGCGACCGCATCGTCGGCATCCTGGAGAGCGACGGCCGGGGCCTCACCGTCCACACCATCGACTGCGAGCAGCTCGCCGAGTTCGAGGACCGCGAGGAGCTCTGGCGCGACCTGCAGTGGACGCCTGAGGCGGAGCGCAACGCCATCGCCCGTGCGCGGCTGACCGCCACCATCAAGAACGCGCCGGGCGTGCTCGGCCAGGTCTGCACCCTGATCGGCGAGGCCGGCGGCAACATCATCAACCTGCGCATGCACCACCGGCAGCAGGATTTCTTCGACGTCGACATCGACGTCGAGGTCAACGACGCCCGCCACCTGACGCACATCGCCGCCGCCCTGCGCGCCAATCCCAGCGTCGAGACGGTCGACCGCATCAAGGCCTGACCGCTTCACCTGCGCCCAGAACCGCTCTATTCGGAGCGGCCATGAGCCAGCCCATGACCACCGAAGACGTCCTCGACGAGTTCCGCGGCGCCGGCGCCCTGCGCACCGGCCACTTCATCCTCGCGTCGGGCCGGCACTCGCCGATGTTCCTGCAGAAGAACCTGGTCTTCCAGTTCCCCGACCGCACGGCGCGGCTCTGCAAGGCCCTGGCCGAGAAGATCGAGGCCGAGGTCGGCAAGCCGGACGTCATCGTCGCCCCGGCCGTGGGCGCCATCATCCCGGGCTACGAGACCGCCCGCTGGCTCGGCGTGCCCTCGCTCTACGTCGAGCGGGAGGAGGGGCGCTTCCGCCTGCGCCGCGCCTTCAAGATCGCGCCGGGCGCCAAGGTCGTGGTGGTCGAGGACGTCATCACCACGGGCGGCTCCTTCAAGGAGGCCGTCGAGCCCATCGTCGAGGCCGGCGGCGAGGTGATCGCCTGCGCCTGCATCGTCGACCGCTCGGGCGGCAAGGCGCAGGTGGGCTTCCCGCTGGTGGCCCTGGCCACCGTCGACGTGCCTTCCTTCGCCCCGGACGAGATCCCCGCCGACCTCGCCGCCATCCCCGCCGAGGAACCCGGCTCCAAGCGCCTCAAGGGCTGACGCGCCAAATCCGGGCAATCGGCGGAATCCGTGGTTTCTTCCCGACCTTGGTTCTCGTCTCGTACGGGGTTCCTATCTAAAGAGCCTCGCCGTAGGGGCTGAGCAGGGAAGGGCGTCAGGTGTCGAAGCTGAGACTGGGCGTGAACATCGACCACGTGGCGACCGTCAGGAACGCCCGCGGCGCCAGCTATCCCGACCCCGTGCGCGCCGCCGAGATCGCGCTGGCGGCCGGGGCCGACGGCATCACCGCCCACCTGCGCGAAGACCGCCGGCACATCTCCGACGCCGACATCGACGCCCTGGCCGAGATCACCCGCAAGCGCGGCCGACCGCTCAACCTCGAGATGGCGGTGACGGACGAGATGGAGGCCATCGCGCTCGCCCACAGGCCGCACGCCGCCTGCCTGGTCCCCGAGCGCCGCGAGGAGGTCACCACCGAGGGCGGCCTCGACGTGGCCGGTGGCTTCGAGCGCATCGCCCCGGTCGTTCGCCGGCTGGCCGCGGCGGGCATCCGGGTCTCCTGCTTCATCGACGCCGACCCGGCCCAGGTCGCCGCCGCCGCCAAGGCGGGCGCGGCCGTGGTCGAGTTCCACACCGGCGCCTACTGCGACGCGGTGCGCGAGCGCAGCGGCGAGGCGCCCGCCCTGCTGGGCAAGCTGCAGGCCGCCGCCCGCGAGGCCGCGCGCCTCGGCCTCGAGGTCCACGCCGGCCACGGCATCGACTACGAGACGGTCAAGCCGATCGCCGCCATCCCCGAGGTCGTCGAGCTCAACATCGGCCACTTCCTGATCGGCGAGGCGATCTTCATCGGCCTCGGCCCCGCCATCCAGCGGATGCGGGCCCTGATGGACGCCGCACGCGCCGAGAGAGCCGCGTGATCCTCGGCATCGGCTCGGACCTCTCCGACATCCGCCGCATCGAGCAGACGCTCGCCCGCTACGGCGAGCGCTTCGCGCGGCGCTGCTTCACCGAGATCGAGCGCACCCGCTCGGAGCGCAAGCCCGACCGCGCCGCCTCTTACGCCAAGCGCTTCGCCGCCAAGGAGGCCTGCGCCAAGGCGCTCGGCACCGGCATCCGGCGCGGCGTCTTCTGGCGCGACATGGGCGTGGTCAACATGCGCAGCGGCCAGCCGACCATGGCGCTCACCGGCGGCGCGGCCGAGCGCCTGGCGGCCATGGTCCCGGCCGGCCATCGCCCGGTGATCCACCTGTCGCTGACCGACGACCACCCCTACGCCCAGGCGTTCGTGATCATCGAGGCCGTGCCGGAATAGGGGGCCGGAGCAGGGGAGGCCGGCGTCGCCGCGGCCTCCCGCCCGACCTGTCAGTTCGGGCCCGAGCCGGCCGTCGAGCCGGAAGCGGAGACCCCGCCCGAGGCGCTGACCGACGCGCCCGTCTTGCCGGCGCTCGCCGAGCCCGAGGCCTGGCCGGAGCCAGCGGCATGAGCGCCCTGATGAGCGCCGTGCTGGGAGGCGGAAGAGCTCGCCGCCGCGTCGGCCGAACCGGAGCCATCCGCCGAGACGTCCGCGTTCTGCGCCGCGCCCGCCAGGCTCTGGCCGGCGCTGACCGCGCCGTTCGCGGCGCCCGTGGCGGCGCCCGCGGCGGTGTCCCTGGCCTCGCCGGCCACCGTCTGGCCAGCCGCTGCCGCGCGGCGCGCCGTGCGGGTCGCCCGGCCGCGCGTCGCGCCGACGGTGTCCCGCGCCGCGCCGGTGACGTCGCCCGCCGCCGAGCCGGTCAGTCCGCCCGTGAGGCTGCCCGCCCCGGCGCCGGTGAGTCCGCCGCTCAGGCCGCCGAGGCCGCCGCCCAGGTTCCCGCTCACGCCGCCGGTGAGCCCGCCCGTGAGGCCGCCGCCGCCGCCGAGAAGCTGCGCCTGGGCGCTGCCGGCAAGGGCGAGGCCGCCGGCCGCCGCCAGCGAAATCAGGATGAGTTTGGTCCGCATGTCTTAGCGCTCCTGGCTATCGGAAGAAGCGCCCCCCGAGGACCTACAACGGCCGGTCGAGCGCAGATCATCCGGCCACGCTCACATTCTCAGGGTCGCCGCACGGCGTTCCACGAAGCCCTTGCCCGCACCGCCGCGCAGGTTTAGCCATGGCAGCACCGGGATGAAGCGGTGTCCCGGTCAGGCTTCGGCCCAACCACCGCGCACCTCCGCTTGGAGTGAGCGCATTGGTCTGGCGAAACGCCATTTCCCCCATCACCCTTTCTCCCTGCGCCCTCAGTCGTCGGCGGGGCCTCTCAGGGTTGACCTTGACCGGGCTTGGCGTCGCCTCGGCCGCTCGCGCGGCGCTGGACGGCCACGTGTCGGCGCTTCTCGACGAGCTGCAGGGGCGCCCATGCAGGCCAGCGTGAAGCCCCCTCCGGCTCCGGTCGCCTTCAAGGACGCCGTCAAGGTCTGGGCGCGGGTCGCCCTGCTGTCGTTCGGAGGGCCGGCGGGCCAGATCGCGGTCATGCACCGCATCCTGGTGGAGGAGCGGCGCTGGATCGGCGAGCGGCGGTTCCTGCAGGCCCTCAACTTCTGCATGCTGCTGCCCGGCCCGGAGGCCCAGCAGCTCGCGATCTACATCGGCTGGCTGATGCACCGGACGCGCGGCGGGGTGGTTGCGGGCGTCCTCTTCGTCCTGCCCGGGCTCGTCACCCTGATGATGCTGAGCGTGCTCTATGCCCTCTACGGGCGGCTCGGCGTGGTCACGGGCCTGTTCTTCGGCCTCAAGGCGGCCGTGCTCGTGGTGGTGATCCAGGCCGTGCTCCGCGTCGGCCGGCGGGCCTTGAAGAGCCCCCTCATGATCGCCCTGGCGGCGAGCGCCTTCGTGGCGCTCTTCGTGTTCGGCGCGCCGTTCCCCGCGGTGATCGGCGCGGCGGGGGCGATCGGGTTCCTGGGCGGCCGCTGGGGGCTCGCCGCCTTCCGGGCAGGGCAGGGGCACGGTCCCGCGGCCACGCAGGAGGTCGACGACGCCGACACCGTGCTCGGGGAGGAGACGCCCGCCCACGCCCGCATCGACCTTCGCGCCAGCCTGCCGGTCTGCGCCCTTCTCCTCGTGCTCTGGTGGGGGCCGGTCCTCGCGCTCGGCTGGACGCTCGGCTGGGACCACGTGTTCAGCCGCATCGCCCTGTTCTTCTCGAAGATGGCGGTAGTGACCTTCGGGGGCGCCTACGCCGTCCTGGCCTATGTGGCCCAGGAGGCGGTGAGCGCCTATGGCTGGGTCAGTCCAGGCGAGATGCTCGACGGCCTCGGCATGGCCGAGACCACCCCCGGCCCACTGATCATCGTCACCCAGTTCGTCGGCTTCCTGGCGGCCTTCCGCGGCGCCACGGGCCTGCCGCCGGTGCTGGCCGGCGTGCTCGGCGGGCTTCTCACCACCTGGGTGACGTTCACGCCGTGCTTCCTCTGGATCTTCCTGGGGGCGCCGTTCGTCGAGGCGCTGCGCGGCGCCCGCGCGCTCGCCGCGGCGCTGGCGGCCATCGGCGCGGCGGTGGTCGGCGTGATCCTCAACCTGGCGGTCTGGTTCGCCCTGCATGTGTTGTTCGCGCGGATGGTCCCGATCCCCGGCCTGGCGCTGCAACTGCCGGACCTCGCCTCGCTCAACCTGGCGAGCGGCCTTCTCACCCTCGTCGCCGCTGTCGCCGCCTTTCGATTCAAGGTCGGCATGATCCCCTTGCTCGTCGCCAGTTCCGCGGCGGGCGTGCTTGTCCACGTCATCAGCTCCTAGGAGGAAGCCCATGGAAAACATGAGGAATAATCTTGATCGCCGCCAGCTCGTCGCCGGCGCGGTGCTCGCGGCGGGGGGCGTCTCGTCCGCGCCCGCCGCCCGATCGCAGCCGGCCACGCCGGGCTTCGCGCCGCGGCCGCTGCCGTTCGATCCCAAGCGCGTGCCCGGCCTCTCCGAGGCCCTGCTCGTCAGCCATCACGACAACAACTACGCCGGGGCTGTGAAGCGCCTGGGCGCGATCCGCGCCGAGGTCGCCGGCCAGGATCCCGCCGCCATGCCCGGCTATCGGCTGAATGGCCTCAAGCGGGAAGAACTGCTCGCCTGGAATTCGATGATCCTGCACGAGCTCTACTTCGCCGGCCTGGCCGGCGGCGGAGCGCCGGCGCCGGGCCTTGGCGCCGCGATCGAGCGGGATTTCGGCAGCCATGCCCGCTGGGTCGCCGAGTTCGCGGCCATGGGCAAGGCCCTGGGCGGCGGCTCCGGCTGGGTGCTGCTCACCTGGAGCCGGCGTGACGGGCGCCTCGTCAACGTCTGGGCCGCCGACCACACTATGAGCCTCGCCGATGGCGCGCCGCTGCTCGCCCTGGACATGTACGAGCACGCCTACGCCATGGACTACGGCGCCAAGGCGGGCGCCTATGTCGACGCCTTCATGAAGGCCTTCGGCTGGGGCGAGGCCAACCGTCGGTTCGAACGGGAGGGGCGGCAGGAGGGCTGAGGCGCCGGCCCCCGCCGCCAAAACCGACATATTTTCCGCAGGTTCGTCCGCAGGTTGAATCTGCGCAGGGAACTTCAGTTCCCGCTTGCAATCGCTTCCGCTGCAACTAAGTCGGGTACCCGACGCGGCCCGCTCCCACGGCCGCGCCGGTGCATCGGAGGGACGGCATGGCGGCTGCGGCGGCGCGTTTCGTACAGGTGAGCCGACGGCTGCTGGTGGTCGACGACGACAACGCCATCTGCGAGCTCCTCGCCGACATCCTCTCGGAAGAAGGTTTCGCGCTCGACTGCGTGGGCACCGACCGCGAGGCGTTCGCCCGCCTGACCGACGTCTCCTATGACGGCCTCGTCCTCGACGTGAACCTCGGGCCGGGGGTCACCGGCTTCGACGTCGCGCGCTTCGCCCGCTCGTTGCGCTCCGATTTCCCAGTCGTCTACATCAGCGGCGAGGCGAGCCGCGCCTCGTTCAAGACCTTCGGCGTCCCCGGCTCGACCTTCGTCGCCAAGCCGTTCAGCCGCGACGAGCTGCTCGACGCCGTCGAGATCGCCATCGCCGACGAATAGCGCCCGGCCTCAGGCCGGCGCCGAGGCCGCGCGCAGTTCCGCCATCAGCTTGTCGTGGCCGGCGGCGTTCGCCAGGCGGATGTAGTCCTGCGCCATGGCCGGGGTGGCGATCTCCGCCATCAGCCGGTTCTCGATCCAGAACTCGATCAGCTCGAACTGCGGCTTGCCGGGCGGGCCGCGCCAGCATTGCAGGCAGCGCCAGCCGGCGCGCTCGGCCACCGCCTTCACGTGGGCCGGATCGATGTCGAGGGTCATCAGGAAGTGGAAGGGGAAATAGGCCTGGCTCTCGGTGCGGGTCATGTGGCCCTGCACCTCGCCCTCGCCGGGCTGGATGATGGTCCCGTCCGGATAGATCTCGATCGCCGTGCCCTGGCCGTCCTCGGCGAGCAACATGATGGCGCCCGGGACGGGCCCCATGAACGGCCGCGCCGCCCAGCCGGTCAGCTCGGACAGCACCTTGGCGACGGTTTGCGGATCCTTGGCCGGGATCGAGACGTGGTGGATCATCTTGCAACCTTGGCTGGAGAAAGCTCCGGGGCGGCGGCTTCTGCGCCGATTGCCATAACATTGCAAGGCGAACCCTGCTCGGCGCCAGGAACAATAGTCGCCGCCGCACGTTGCTGTGCCTTCGGGGGCTCCGTGATTTCGTCCGCATCAGATCCTGCCAGTTCCGGAACAATGAGCTCCGGTGACCATCTGCCTGAGGATTTCCTCTCCGGCGGCGGGGTGGTCGGCGCGCTGATGCGCCGTCACGACTGGTCGGCTTCACCGCTCGGTCCCCCAGAGTCGTGGCCCCAGTCCCTGCGCTCGGTCGTGGGGCTGCTGCTGAACTCCAAGTTCCCGATGTTCGTCGCCTGGGGCGAGGCGCTCGGCTTCCTCTACAACGACGCCTACGCCGAGATCCTGGCGGCCAAGCATCCGGCGGCGCTCGGCGCGCGCTTCCACGACATCTGGTCGGAGATCTGGGCCGACATCTGGCCGCTGATCGAGGCCGCCATGGCGGGCCAGGCCACCTATCGCCAGGACCTGCCGCTGGTCATGAACCGGCACGGCTACGACGAGCAGACCTGGTTCACCTTCAGCTATTCGCCGGTTCGCGACGAGACGGGCAAGGTCGCCGGCATGTTCTGCGCCGTCACCGAGACCACCCAGCGCATGCTCGACGCGCGCCGCCAGGCCTTCCTCTTCGAGGCGGACAGCGTGCTGCGCGATCTCGACGACGCCGGGGAGATCCTGCGGCGAAGCGCCGAGATGCTCGGCCGCCACTTCGCCGCCGACCGCGTCCACTGGGCCTGGATCGACGAGCCTGGCGGACTCTTCCGCGTCGAGGAGGAGTGGACCCGTCCCGGCGCGCCTGGCCTCCGCGGAGAGCATCAGCTCGACTCCTTCGGCGCCCCCTTGATCGACGAGATGCGCCGCGGCCGGACCATGGCCGTCCGCGACCTCGCCGCCGACCGGCTGGCGGCGTCCGACCGCGCGGCGGAGGCGTTCGGTCCCGAGCTTCGCGCGGCGCTCAGCGTGCCCCTGTTCCGGGGCGAGCGCTGGCGGGCGGCGCTCTGCGTCCACGTCTTCGAACCGCGCGCCTGGCGGCCGGACGAGCAGCTGCTGATCCGGGAGTTCGCCGAACGCGCCTGGACGCGGGCCGAGCGGGCGCGGGCCGAGGCGAGGGTGCGGGCCAGCGAGCAGCGCCTGCGTGCGCTCGTCAACGCCACCTCTGACGTCGTCTACCGGATGAGCCCGGACTGGCGCGAGCTGCGCCGGCTGGACGGCCGCGGCTTCCTCGCCGACACCGAGAGCCCCAGCGTGGCCTGGATGGACGACTATGTTCCCGACGAGGATCGCGCCCACATCCAGGCTGCGGTCCAGGCGGCCGTCGAGAACCGCAGCGTCTTCCAGCTCGAGCACCGTGTCCGGCGGGCCGACGGAACGGTCGGCTGGACCTTCTCGCGGGCCGTGCCGGTGTTCGACGCGCGCGGCGAGATCGTCGAATGGTTCGGCGCGGCCACCGACATCACCCACCGCAAGACCACCGAGGAGCACCTGCGGCTGATGGTCAACGAGCTGAACCATCGGGTGAAGAACTCGCTGGCCACCGTCCAGGGCATCGCCGCCCAGACCCTGCGCCGCAACGAGGTCTCGCCGGAGGTGCGCGAGGCCCTGACCGCCCGCCTCCTGGCGCTCGCCGCCGCCCATGACGTGCTCACCGACGAGCGCTGGCGCGGCGCCGAGATCGGCGATCTGGTGAACGCCGTGACGGCGCCCTATGCGGCGGCCGACGGTGGGCGGCCCTTCCTCGTCTCCGGCCCCAGCCTTTACGTGCCGCCGCGCATCGCCATCGCCCTGGCGCTCGCCCTGCACGAGCTCGCCACCAACGCCGGCAAGTACGGCGCGCTCTCTGCGCCGGGCGGCAGGGTCTACATCGACTGGACGGTGGAGATCGAGGAGGAGTTGCTGCGCCTGCGCCTGGTGTGGCGCGAGGAGGGCGGTCCGCCGGTCGCCGCGCCCACCCGCACGGGCTTTGGCAGTCGCCTCATCCAGCGCGGCCTTTCCGCCGAGCTGGGCGGCAAGGCCGAGCTCCACTTCCGCCCGGAAGGTCTCGTCTGCGAGATGGAGGCCCTGCTGACCGGCCTGCCGGACAACTGGTCCGTCGACGGCGCCCTGATCTGAGCCTCAGCTCTGAGCGCTCAGCCCCGCCGGCTGCGCTGCGCCGGGTCGTAGAAGAAGGTTTCGCGCAGGATCTGGTCGCCGCGCCAGATCTGCCAGGCGACTTCCTCCATCACCATGGTGGAGCCGTCCTTGAGCGTGAACTCGAAGCGCCAGCGGATCGCCACCTCGTCGCCTTCCACCAGCGGCTGGCCGATCACCTCGGTGGTGACGCTCTCCACCCGCGCCAGCATCTGGCGCTCGCCGGCCATCAGCGTCTCCTTGCCGACGCGCGGCGGCTCCTGGTTCTCCTGCATGGAGGCGTCGTCGGCGTACCAGCGCTCGATGGCGCCGACGTGGTCCTCGCTCAGCACGTCGGCGACGAAGGCGGCGACGGTCTCGCGGCTGGGCATCGGGGCGGTCCTTCCCTCAGGCGGCCAGAACTAAGCGGCGGGGACGGGGCGGAACCGCCCCGCGATCCGCGGCCAGAACACGTTGAGCGCCAGGCCGCTCAGCACCAGGGCGGCGGCGGTCAGCTTCCAACTCGGCAGGGCCTCGCCCAGCAGGATGGCGCTGGCGCCCATGCCGAACACCGGCACCAGGAGCGACAGGGGCGAGATGGTCGCGGCCGGATGGCGCGCCAGCAGCCAGCCCCAGGCGGCGTAGCCGAAGAGGGTGTTGCCGACGCTCTGCCAGAGCACCGCGGCCCAGGTCATCGGCGTGGCCGCGGCGATGGCGTGGCTGACCGCCGGCCAGCCTTCCATGATGAAGGCCAGGGCGAACAGCGGCGGCGCCGAGAAGAGGCTCGCCCAGACCACATAGGCCAGCATGTTGACCCCGCCGTTGGCGCGCGCGGCGATGTTGCCGCCGGCCCAGGAGAGGGCCGCGCCGAGCACCAGGATCAGGCCGAGCGGTTTCACCTCGGCGCTGGTGTGCGCCACGAGCCAGGCGAGGCCGGCCCCGGCCAGCAGCAGGGCGGCGATCTGGTAGGGCTTCACCCGCTCGCCGGACAGCCACATGGCCAGGCCCACCGTGAAGAACACCTGCATCTGCACCACCAGCGAGGCGAGGCCCGGCGAGATCAGGCTCTTCATGGCGATGAACAGCAGGCCGAACTGGCCGACCCCGATCAGCAGGCCGTAGGCGGCGAGATTGGTCCACTTCACTTTCGGCCGCTTCAGGAAGAAGGCGGCCGGCAGGAAGGCGAAGGTGAAGCGCAGGGCCGCGAAAGTGAGGGGCGGAAGATGCTGCAGGCCTGCCTTGATGACGACGAAATTCACCCCCCATACGGCGGTCACCGCCAGCGCCAGGAGAAAGTGGAGCGGGGGGAGGGCAGGACGTTCCATGGGGGCTACATGGGGCGGGTCGGTGCGTTTGTCATCCTGCGACTGCGACGCTTGATCAGCGGGCATGACCCAAAGTTCACGGGTCACATGCCTTGCTCATGGCGTATGCAGCGCGTAGCAACGAGCCCGTCCGGTGCGCCGGACTCATTCGGGACCATCCATGAGCGAGAACGTGCAGGCCGCCTCCCAGAAGTCCGGCGCCGCCAATGAGGTCGTCGAGATCGTCAAGACGGTCGTCTATGCGCTGCTGATCGCGCTGTTCCTGCGCGTGATCTTCTTCCAGCCCTACACGATCCCGTCTGCGTCGATGGAGCCGAACCTCTACGAGGGCGACTACATCATCGTCTCGAAGTTCTCCTACGGCTGGTCGCGCTACTCGATCCCGTTCGGCCCGCCGCTGTTCCACGGCCGGGTGTTCGGGCGCGAGCCGCACCGCGGCGACATCATCGTCTTCAAGTACCCGCCGGACCCGCACAAGGATTACGTCAAGCGCCTGATCGGCCTGCCCGGCGACCGGATCCAGGTGAAGCAGGGCCTGCTCTACCTCAACGGCGCCCAGGTGCCGCGCCAGTATCTCGGGGCCTCCAAGGAGGATTCCGGCTACGGCTTCGTGCGCGACGTCTTCAAGTACCAGGAGAAGATCGACGGCAAGTCGTTCTCGACCAACGACTTCGGCCCGAACGAGGAGCTCGACAACACCGACACCTTCGTGGTGCCGGAGGGCTACTACTTCATGATGGGCGACAACCGCGACAACTCCTCCGACAGCCGCGTGCCGCCGGCGCAGGGCGGGGTGGGCTTCGTCCCGGCCGAGAACCTCGAGGGCAAGGCGCAGATCATCCTGCTCTCCTGGAAGCCCGGCGCCTCGATCTTCAAGCCCTGGACCTGGGTGCTCGACGCCCGGCCAAGCCGGTTCTTCCGCATCCTCCAATGACCGCCCGCTCATGAACGCGCGTGAAGCGGCGGTCGCGGAGCTCGAGCGGCGGATCGGCCATGAGTTCGCCGACCGGGACCTCCTGGAGCGGGCCCTGACCCACGCCAGCGTCGGCAAGGGCGCCCGCAAGGTGCGCGACAACGAGCGGCTGGAGTTCCTGGGCGACCGGGTGCTCAACCTGATCGTCGCCGAGCACATCGCCGAGGAGCTTCCCGAGGCCACCGAGGGCGAGCTCTCCAAGCTTATGGCCCGGCTGGTCAACTATCACGCCTGCGCCAAGGCGGCGCGCGAGGCCGGGCTCGCGGCGGCCCTGCGGGTCGACGCCAGCGCCACCCGCGTCGGCGCACGCGACAACGACCGGGTGCTGGGCGACGCCTGCGAGGCGCTGATCGCAGCCCTCTACCGCGACGCCGGCATCGAGGCCGCGCGCCGCTTCGTCATGAGCTTCTGGGGCGAGGCCTTCGCCGACCTCGAGGCGCCCGCCAAGGATCCCAAGACCATGCTCCAGGAATGGGCCATGGCGCGCGGCCTGCCGCTGCCGGACTACCGGCTGATGCGCCAGGAGGGGACCGCGCACGAGCCCAAGTTCACCATCGAGGTGCATCTGCCCGGCGTCGCGCCGCACCAGGGGACGGCCGGCTCCAAGCGCGAGGCCGAGAAGCTCGCCGCCCAGCGGATGCTCGACGCCCAGGAGTTGAAGACATGAGCCGCGCCGGTTTCGTCGCCATCATCGGCGCGCCCAACGCGGGCAAGTCGACCCTGACCAACCGCCTGGTCGGGGCCAAGGTCTCGATCGTCACCCAGAAGGTCCAGACCACGCGCTTCCCGGTGCGCGGCGTCGCCATCCAGGGCGAGGCCCAGATCGTGCTCGTCGACACCCCCGGCATCTTCCAGCCGCGCCGCCGGCTCGACCGGGCCATGGTCCGCGCCGCCTGGGGCGGGGCCGAGGAGGCCGACGTCATCGTCCACCTGGTGGACGCCGCCGCCGAGATCGCCGCCGGCGAACCGGGCGCCAAGGCCGCCGACCGCAAGTCGGCCGAGGACGTCGCCTCCATCGTCGAGGGGCTGAAGAAGGCCGGCAAGACCGCCGTCCTCGCCCTCAACAAGATCGACGAGGTCAAGCGCGAGAAGCTGCTCGAGCTGTCGAAGACCCTGTTCGACGCCGGCGTCTACTCCGACGTCTTCATGATCTCGGCCAAGACCGGCTCCGGCGTCGACGACCTCAAGGCCGCGCTCGCCCAGCGCATGCCGGAGAACCCCTGGTTCTATCCGGAGGAGCAGACCGCCGACCTGCCGGCCCGGCTGATGGCCGCCGAGATCACCCGCGAGAAGCTCTATCTGCGCCTGCACGAGGAGCTGCCCTACGCGGCCATGGTCGAGACCACCGGCTTCGAGGAGAAGAAGGACGGCTCGGTGCGCATCGAGCAGACCATCTACGTCCAGCGCGAGAGCCAGCGGCCGATCGTCCTCGGCCGCCAGGGCCAGACCCTGAAATGGATCGGCCAGAAGGCCCGCGAGGAGCTCACCGAGCTGTTCGGCCAGAAGGTGCACCTCTTCCTGCACGTGGCCGTCGACGAGACCTGGGCCGACAAGAAGGAGTTCTACGGCCACCTCGGGCTCGACTTCGATGTCTAGGGCCGCGCTCGGGATCGGGCTCGCGCTGCTGGCCACGCCCGCCCTGGCCGCGCCGCCAGCGAGGATCCCCGAGCCGATGGCGGTCTCGGGCGTGCTCGACGCCTTCCACGCCGCCGCCGCCCGCGCCGACGGCAAGGCCTACTTCGACCTCTTCACCCCCGACGCGGTGTTCATCGGCACCGACGCCGCCGAGCGCTGGGGGGTCGAGGCGTTCCGGGCCTACGCCGAGCCGATGTTCGCCAAGGGCCAGGGCTGGACCTATCGGCCGCGCTCGCGCCACGTGGTCATCGCCGACATCCCCTGCGGCTGCATCGCCTGGTTCGACGAGCTGCTCGATTCCGACAGCTACGGCACGACCCGCGGCACGGGCGTGCTCAGGAAGACCAGGGCCGGCTGGAAGATCGCCCAGTACGCCATGACCTTCCCGATCCCCAACGCCCTCGCCAAGGACATGACCGGCCAGATCAGGGCGTACGAGGCCAAGGCCAAGAACTAGGTCCGCCAAGCGCCCCGATCCGTGGTTCAATCGCCGTGATGGAATTCGAGGACGACGCCTTCGTGCTCGCCGCCCGCGCCCATGGCGAGACCGGCGCGGTGGTCGAGCTCCTGACCGAGCGCCACGGCAGGCACGCCGCCTTCGTGGCCGGCGGGGCGTCGAAGAAGATGCGCCCGTTCCTGCAGGCCGGCGCGCCGGTGCTGGTCCGCTACCGGGCCCGTACCTCCGACCAGCTCGGCGCGGCCCAGCTCGAGCCGGTGGGCGAGGGGCCCGCGGCCCTGTTCGACGAGCCCCTGGCGCTGGCCGGCCTCTCGGCCGCCGCCGCCGTCGCCGCCGGCGCCCTGCCGGAGCGCGAGCCGCATCCCGGCGCCTATCTCGCCTTCCAGGCGCTCAGCCAGGCGCTGACC
Organism: Phenylobacterium soli; assembly: GCF_003254475.1. Taxonomy (NCBI): domain Bacteria; kingdom Pseudomonadati; phylum Pseudomonadota; class Alphaproteobacteria; order Caulobacterales; family Caulobacteraceae; genus Phenylobacterium; species Phenylobacterium soli. The sequence goes on along the minus strand of NZ_QFYQ01000001.1, from coordinate 2,771,615 downwards.
GTGCCGGAGATCTGGCCGGCCGTCTTCGTGCGCTTCGAGGCGGGCCTCCTGCAGGAGCTGGGCTTCGGCCTCGACCTCTCCAAGTGCGCCGCCACCGGCTCCACCGACGACCTCGTCTACGTCAGCCCGCGCACCGGCCGGGCGGTCTCCAGGGCCGCCGGCGAGCCCTACAAGGACCGCCTGCTGACCCTGCCGCCGTTCCTGCTCTCGGCCCAGTCGCGCCTCGCCCCCGGCGACGTGGCGGCGGGCCTTGCGCTCACAGCCCACTTCCTCGAGGCCTTCATCTTCAACCCGCTCAACCGCCCCCTGCCGCCCGCCAGGCTCTGGCTCGTCGACCGCCTCGCCGACGCCGGGCGGCTGTAGAAAAGCACGAAAGGCGCTGCGCGCCAGGACCACGGAACACACGGAACACACGGAACAGCTTCCTGCGAGCGGCAGCGAGCGAGATCATCCCAGAGGGCCTGGGCAGAATCGCGCCTGCGGCGCAGCGCGCACGCCGTTCCGTCTGTTCCGTGTGTTCCGTGGTTCCCTACTTTCGTGCTTTTCGTGTCTTCCGTGGTCCGGCGCGCAGCGCCCGATCCGTGACATCCGTGGTTCCATCCACCACATCGCCCCCGCCGCGCCGGCCCTCTAGACTACCCCCTCAACGAGCCTGATTCCCGACCATGCCCCTCGACACGCCCCCGCCCGAAGGGTCCGAACCGGACCGCATCATCGACGAGCCGCTTTCCGAGGCGCTGTCGCGGCGCTACCTCGCCTATGCGCTCAGCGTCATCACCGACCGCGCCCTGCCGGACGTGCGCGATGGCCTCAAGCCCGTGCAGCGCCGCGTGCTCTACGCCATGCGCGAGATGCGCCTCAATCCCGAGGCCACCGCCCGCAAGTGCGCCAAGGTGGTCGGCGAGGTGATGGGCGGCTACCACCCGCACGGCGACCAGGCGATCTACGACACCCTCGTGCGCATGGCCCAGGACTTCGCCCAGCGCATCCCGCTGGTCGACGGCCAGGGCAACTTCGGCAACATCGACGGCGATAACGCCGCGGCCATGCGCTACACCGAGGCCAAGCTGACGGCCGCCGCCACGCTTCTCCTCGACGGCATCGACGAGGACGCGGTCGACTTCAAGCCGACCTACGACGGCTCCGACGACGAGCCCGTGGTCCTGCCGGCCGGCTTCCCCAACCTGCTGGCCAACGGCACCACCGGCATCGCGGTCGGCATGGCCACCTCGATCCCGCCGCACAACGCCGGCGAGCTGATCGACGCCTGCCTGCATCTGCTCGACCAGCGCGAAGCCACCACCGCCGAGCTGATGGCCCATGTGAAGGGCCCGGACTTCCCCACCGGCGGCGTCATCGTCGAGCCGGAGAAGTCGCTGCACGACATCTACGAGACCGGCCGCGGCGGGGTCCGCGTGCGCGCCAAGTGGGACAAGGAGGACCTCGGCAAGGGGACCTACCAGATCGTCATCACCGAGATCCCCTACCAGGTGAAGAAGGCCGACCTCGTCGAGGGCCTGGCCGAGCTGATCGAGCTCAAGAAGGCGCCGCTGCTGGGCGACGTGCGCGACGAGAGCGCCGAGGACGTGCGCCTCGTCCTCGAGCCCAAGAGCCGCAACGTCGAGCCCGAGGTGCTGATGGAGAGCCTCTTCAAGCTCTCCGACCTCGAGACCCGCTTCTCGGTCAACCTCAACGTCCTCGACGCCCGCGGCACGCCCGGGGTGATGAACCTCAAGCAGGTCCTCACCGCCTTCCTCGACCACCGCCGCGACGTCCTGGTCCGCCGGGCCCGCCACCGGCTGGAGAAGATCGAGGCCCGCCTCCACATCCTCGACGGCCTGATGATCGCCTACCTCAATCTCGACGAGGTGATCCGCATCGTCCGCTTCGAGGAGCACCCGAAGGACAAGCTGATCGAGACCTTCGCCCTCTCGGAGATCCAGGCCGACGCCATCCTCAACACCCGCCTGCGCCAGCTCGCCCGGCTCGAGGAGATGGAGATCCGCCGCGAGCACGCCGAGCTCAGCGAGGAGCGCGACGGCATCAACGCCATGCTCGCCTCCGACAAGGCCCAGTGGAAGCTGGTGGGGCAGGGGCTGAAGGACGTGAAGACCCAGCTCGGCGACCTCAACCGCCGCCGCTCGATCTTCGCCGAGGCGCCGCAGGTCGACGCCGAGGCCGCCATCGAGGCGATGATCGTGCGCGAGCCGATCACCGTCATCCTCTCCGAGCGCGGCTGGATCCGCGCCGCCAAGGGCCGGGTCGAGGACCCCTCCGAACTCAAGTTCAAGGAGGGCGACAAGCTCGGCTTCCTGGTCCCGGCCGAGACCACCGACAAGCTGCTGATCTTCGCCTCCGACGGCCGCTTCTTCACCATCGGCTGCGACAAGCTCCCCTCGGCGCGCGGCCACGGCGAGCCCCTGCGCCTGATGATCGACCTCGACGACAAGGTCGGCATCGTCGACGTCTTCGTCCACAGGCCCGGCGCCAAGCGCATCCTGGCCAGCAAGGAGGGCTACGGCTTCATCCTGCCGGAGGAGGAGGCGATCGCCTTCCGCCGCGCCGGCAAGCAGGTGCTGAACGGCAAGCAGGCGCTGATCTGCCTGCCGCTGGGCGGCCCCAATGGCGAGGCCGACCAGCTCGCCGTCGTCGGCGACAACGGCAAGATCCTCATCTTCCCCGTCGCCGAGCTCCCCGAGATGCCCCGCGGCAAGGGCGTGAAACTCCAGAGCTACCGCGAAGGCGGCTTGAAGGACGCCCTGGCCTTCAAGGCCGACGACGGCGCCGCCTGGACCACCGCCGACGGCCGCACCCGCCAGTGGCCCGAATGGCGCGAGTGGGCCGGCCGCCGCGCCGCCGCCGGCAAGCTCGCCCCCAAGGGCTTCCCGGCGACCAAACGCTTCCGCCCCAAATAACCCCACCGCCCCCGCGCCCTACCGCCCCCGCGCCAGCGGGGGAGGGGAACCACCCGCCGAGCGCAGCGAAGAGCGGGTGGTGGAGGGGGCGAGCCACCCCACCGCCCGCGCCGCCGCCCACACAGTGACGCTCCGCCCCGCTCGTGCGACAAGGTTCGCCGAACACCGAGGGGAGTCACCATGCGAAACACGTTCATCCAGGCCGCGCCGACGGCCGCCCTGGCCGCGGCCCTCACCGCCCTCGCCACGCCCGCCGCCGCCATGGGCGTGAAGATCCACAACGCCACGCCCGGCTGGGTCGAGGTCACCCTGACCGACAGCAAGTGCGTCCTGCCGAGCGCCTACGGCCCCATGGGGATGAACGCCGGCGCCACGATGCAGATCGAGTTCGACGTGCTGTCCGGCAGCTCCTGCATGGCCTACCACAGCCGCCTCACGCTCAAGATCGACGTCGGCGGCCCCCACGGCATCGTCGACACGGTGAAGGTCGGCGTCCAGAAGCCGTTCTCGCCCTTCACCTCCCTCGAAGTCCCCGCCCAGACGAAGGGCCCCAAGGGCCTGATCGTCCAGGGCTCCAGCGACTCGACCCTGGCCACCTTCGAGGTCGCATGTCCGGTGTGCAAGCTCGATTGAGCGCAGGCGCGTGGCGCACAGGCCCTACCTCCCCCGCGCCAGCGGGGGAGGGGGTGGTGGAGGGGGCAAGCAGGCCCTCGTTGGCGACGGCTGATAGTGCTCCGCCGAGCCGCGGAAACAGCGGCTCGTTAGGCTAGCCAAGTGCACACCTCTTTGATGTCGGCGAACGCCGGTCGCGCCTCTCACCACTCCCGTCTGAAGAGGTTTATGCGAATTGTATCCCCGAAGAAGCCCTTGCTCGATGAAGAGATAATCTCCCGGGCTTCCAGCCATTTCGCCAATTGATCATTCGCTTCGTTCATCTCTAGGACAGGGGTGTGGTAGCCTGTTGTGATTTCTGAAAACGGCGCGGGAAGCCGGCGAAGTATATCCCGAATAGCGCTGTCATCGAACAAACTGTTGAGCATATTAAGCAAGCTAATCTGCGCGCCGATGGGCGAAGAGTTCAAAACGATCGTGCGAGCAGCCGCTCCATCGAGCGTCAATTCGCCCACTCCCGTGCGCACTAGCACCTCGCCGACCGCCCGCGCGCGAGAAGGCTCGCTGGCGAGCGTCGCGAGATCCATAGATTGGATGATCGACAGCTTATGATTATCGTCTATGTTCGATCCCAGTAACTCTTCGCTGAATTCTTCATCCATGGAGAATTCGTCCTGTTCGGCAAGATAGAGGTCGATGTTCTTTGCCACGAACAGGACTTGCAGATCGCGATCAGAGGCAAGGATGTTCACGTTCTCAGCCGAGAACGTGATCTTCCGTTCCTCGACAAGGATCTGTAATTTACTCGCTTCGAGATTATCCGGAAATTTCTGGAATTGCTTCGGCAGAAGTTTGATGTAAGCCTGATATACATCGTCCTGAAGGCCGTCAGCCTCAATCAAGAATTTTCGTAAGCCGCGGGCGTCGTTGCCGTCCGGGATCGGATGCGTTGACAGCGCTGCAAGCGCAGGCCTCGTGTTCAGGTAGGCGGTCAAGCTCTCCGCGTCGAAGTGCTCGCTGCCGATGAAGGCCAGGCAGTTAGCCCAGGACGCTTCGATCTTGGCGAGTTGGAAGACGACTGGGTGGAGCCCCGTCGGCACTCCTTCAAGGGAAGGGAGGAGGGACGCTTGCTTTGCCAGGAAAGAGCTGAGAGTGCCCAGCTCGATCTTCTCGCGCGAAATCACAGCGAGGATTGCGGCCACGCTCTCCTGCGAGTTCGTGTCAAGCTTCAAGAGAACACCTTCGAGATATTCCTCGAAGTTTCGGTCAATCCTTGCAAGGAGCGCGGAGTTCGCCGTTTTCAGAACTGTCGTGTAATTTTGCGTGCGCAACAGTTCGGTCTCATCGAGACCCAATACGGTTTGAAAGATAAACTCTAAATTGCCAGGAGTAAGATTGTAGAGGCCCTGTTCAAAGAGAAAGCGGGCAGTCCCGGCGAAACCGCCGATCGAGGCCAAGTCTGCGATCTCTATCTTTAGGAGGGCCAACCTTGCGGGCTCTATGTCGACGCCAAGTCCGAGAATCGGGGCCAAGTTCGCAGAGACGAATTGCGAAAGGTCCGGATACTTAGCCGGCAGCGTTTCGAGTGTTCGCGGCGACAGGTGTGCGACGAGGTTCGTCACGTGCAGAAGTCTCTCGGGGCTGCGGAGCACGCTGGGAATGAAGCCGGTCCACGCTTCGAACAGTCGGGTCAGCAATGCGGGTATGTGAGAACCGCTAGTATAATATATTGCCACCAGCGGCGCCGACTTCGAGGACGCGGACCTCGGTCCGCTGATCGCGGCCCTGGCGGTGGAGATCGGCCTCGATCCGCCCCCGCCATCAGAGGCGCCGGCCAGGCCGGCCGCCGAGGTCCTCCCGTTCGGGGAGGGGAGCAATGTGGCGCCCGCCGAGGGCTGGCCCGTGAAAGCCTTTCCGTCCGACTCCTCGTGAGGGGAACCACGGATTTCACGGAATCCACGGATTTGGTGGCGCTTCGCGCCGGCCACGAACCACACGAACGACACGAACGGGGGCAAGGGCCCCGAGCGTCAGGGATGGCTGTCCCTGCGCGCCTTTGGCGCGCGAGTCGAAGAGAACCACGGAACGCACGGAACACACTGAAACGGCCGGGACGGCTGCGCCGCAGGCGCGATCGATTTCCGACGCGGCAGGACAAGATCGCTCGCTGCCGCTCGCAATGAGCCGTCCGTGCGTTCCGTGTGTTCCGTGGTCCGGCGCGCAGCGCCCTAGGACAGGAACGTCCGCCCGGCGCCCACGCCCTTCGGCGCCGGCGCGTCCGCCTTGGCCACAGTCGGCGGGGCGTCCATCACCTTCTTGAAGGCGGTCTTGAACCTGGCCATGTCCTCGGGCGTCCCCACCGAGACGCGCACCGCCTGCGGCCACACCGGCCAGACGCGGCCGATGTAGACCTTTTCCTTCTGCAGGCCGGCGATCACCGAATGGGCGTCGCGGCCGGTGTCGATCATGAAGCAGTTGGAGTGGCTCTCGCCGATCGGCTTGTAGCCATTGGCCTTCAGCCAGGCGAGGGTGTCGGTGCGGGTGTCGGCCAGCCACTTCTTGCGGCTCGGGATCAGCTCCGCATCGGCGATCGAGGCCCGCGCCGCCGCCAGGGCGGTGATCGGCATGGCGTTCTGGTAGTAGGGGACGAGCTTGGCCAGGAGGTCCGGCCGGCCGACGGCGACGCCGCAGCGGATGCCGGCCATGCCGTAGATCTTGGAGAAGGTGCGCAGGACGATCAGGTCCTTGCCCGCGGCCACCTGGTCGAACACCGTCTGCTCGTCGGAGAGGTGGATGTAGGCCTCGTCGACCAGCAGCACCGAGCCCTTCGGCTTGTTCTCCAGCGCCCAGAGGATCTCCTCGCGCGGGGTGATGGTGCCGGTCGGGTTGTTGGGGTTGCAGATGTAGATCAGCCCGGCGCTCGGGTCGGCCGCCACCATCGCCTTGACGTCGTGGGCGAAGGTCTTGGTCAGGGCCACCTTCCTGACCGGCGCGCCGGAGACCTCGGCCGCCGCCGCCGCGCTCTCGTAGGAGGGGTCGGCCGAGACGAGGCCCCGGGTCGGGCCGGTGAAGGCCAGCACCGTGTAGTGCAGCGGCTCGGAGGAGCCGGCGTAGACGGCGATGTTCTCGGGCTTCAGCCCGTGCATGGCGGCGTATTCCTTGACGAACAGGTCGCCTTCGCCGACCCGGTCGTAGCGGCCGCCCATCGGGGCGATCTGGGCGATGGCGTCGCAGGCCGCCTTGCAGGGGCCGAGCGGGTTCTCGTTGGCGTTGATGATCACCGCGTCGGGCGGCAGCACGCCCATCTGGCTGCGCAGCTTGGCGAAGGCCATGTCGGCCTCGCTCAGCACTGGCGCCGCGGCCGCCACCGCCGCGCCCATCAGGAACGCCCGGCGGCCGAAGCCGCCCCGCTTCTCGCCGGTCTGAGCTTCGGCCGTGGTCACGCTGTCTTGGAGGGTCTCTTCGCTCACGATCGCCTATCCCCTTATGTCCCCTGGGGCCGCGCCCCGGGCCTTGCTTCGTCGAGAGGCAAAGCTCGGCGCCGCCGCACGCCGCCCTCAAGCGCGCGCCGCCGGGGGAGGGGCGAAAGCCGCCGATCCGCCCGTCAGGCGGCGCCTTGGCCGGGCGGGCGCCTCGGCCTTGGGCGCCGGAGGGCCACGATGGTAAGGAGCGGGCCGTGACGCAGGCGCTCTTCCGTTCGGCCCTGGAGGCGCATCGGCGCGGCGACCTCGCCGCCGCCGTCGCCGGCTATCGCGAGGTGCTGGCCCGGGTCGACAGCGACAACGCCTGGGCCAACCTCGGCCTCGCGCTCTCGCACCTCGGCCGGGCCGAGGAGGCGGAGGCCGCCTTCGCCCGCGCCATCGCCCGCGCGCCGGCGACGCCCGAGCACCGCTACAACCTCGCCAACCACCTGCGCCGCACGGGCCGGCTCACGGAGGCGCTCGCCGAATACGCGGCGGCCCATTCGGCCAAGCCGGCCATCCCGGGCCTGGCCCGCAACTACGGCGACGCCCTGCTGGCGGCCGGCGACTTCGCCCGGGGCTGGGCGCTCTACGACGAACGGCCCGAGCGGCTGCAGAGCGAGGCGCGCAGGCTCGCCTTCCCCGAGTGGCGCGGTGAGCCCCTGGCCGGCAAGCGGCTCTTCGTCTGGACCGAGCAGGGCTATGGCGACCAGATCCTCGCCGCCCGCTTCCTTCCTCGCCTCGAGGCGGCGCAGACGACCCTCGTCACCGTGCCGGCGCTGGCCCGCCTGATCGCCGGGCTGTTCGCGGGACTCGGCGTCCGCGTCGTCCCCCGCGAGCCGCAGACCAGCGTCGCGCCGCACGACTACTGGACCCTGCCGCTCTCGATCCCGCGCTGGCGCGACGGCCCGCTCTGGACCGGCCCCTATCTGTCCGCTGAGCCGCGCACGCCAGGGCAGGGCGGTGTCGGCGTCGTCTGGCGCGGCAATGCGCTGCCCGATCCCGGCCGCTCGATCCCCGAGGAGCTTGGCCGCCGGCTGCTCGACCTGCCGGGCGCGGTCAGCCTGCATCCGGAGGACAGCGGCGCGGCCGACTTCGCCGACACCGCGGCGATCATCGCCGGCCTCGACGCCGTGGTCAGCATCGACACCTCGGTCGCCCACCTCGCCGGCGCCATGGGCAAGCCGGTCTTCGTGCTCCTCCAGGCCCAGGCGCAGGACTGGCGCTGGACCCAGCCCTGGTATCCGACCGCGACCCTCGTGCGCCAGCCGGCCCCCGGCGACTGGGCCGGCGCTCTGGCCGAGGTCGGCCGCCGTCTTGCGGGTGCGGCGGCGGCGCATGCTAGAGGGGCGCCATGAGCCGCCTCGACACCGACGTGATCATCAACGCCGCCATCCAGGTCCGCCGCGAAGGGCGGCCGGGCGAAGCGGAGATGCTGCTTCGCATGCGCATCGCCGAGGGCGCCATGGACCCGCGCCTGCAGTGGCAGCTGGCCCTGGCCCTGCTCGCCCTGCGCCGCTTCGGCGAGGCCTGGGAGCTGTTCGACACGCGCCTCGTCGTCTATCCGCCGCCGCCGCTGCCGTTCCCCGCCTGGGAGGGTCAGGATCCGGCCGGGCGGGCGATCCTCGTCGTCGGCGAGCCGGATCTCGCCGCCCAGACAGCCTTCCTGCCGCAGGTCAGCCGGCTCGCCGAGCGCGGCGCCGACGTCACCTTCCTCTGCGCGCCCGAGCTCGTGGAGACCGCCAAGGGGCGCGGCCTTCGGGCCCTGGCCATGGTCGGCACGGTTGAGTTCCCCGATCCGGACGGCTGGCTGATGCAGGGCTCGATCCCGGTCCGGCTTGGCGGCGACCCGGGGGAGGCGGTGTTCGCCTGGGCCCTCCAGGCCTGAGCCGGCTCAGGCGGGGTCGGCGGGGACGTGGGTCGGCAGGGTGAAGCAGAACGTCGCGCCGCCGCCGGGCGTCGCCTCGACCCACATCTTGCCGCCGTGGCCCTCGACGATCTTGCGGCAGATGGAAAGGCCCACGCCCATGCCGTCGGCCTTGGTGGTGACGAAGGGCTGGAACAGCTTCTCCTGCACCTGGCGGCTGAGGCCTGGTCCGGTGTCGGCGACCCGAACCTCGATCGCTGCGCCGGCGCGTCGCGCGGAGACGGAGACCTGCTTGCGCGGCGAATCCTCCATCGCCTCGAAGGCGTTGCGCATCAGGTTCAGCAGCACCTGCTGGATCTGCACCCGGTCGACGTCGACCTCGGGCAGGTCGCGGGTGGCGGCGATGCGCAGCTCCACGTCCCAGTGCCTGGGATTGACCCGGGCGATCTCGGCCGCCTCCGAGATCAGGTGCGTGATGTTCTCGGCCCCGTGCGTCGGCTCGCCCTTGCCGATGAAGCCGCGGATCCGCCGGATGATGTCGCCGGCCCGGGCGAACTGGGCCTCGGCCTTGGTGATGGCGTCGACCGCGCGCTCGATCGCCGGCGCGTCGCCGTTCAGCAGCCGCCGGGCGCCGGCCAGGTAGTTGGTCGCCGCCGACAGCGGCTGGTTCAGCTCGTGGGCGAAGGCCGAGCTCATCTGTCCGAGCTCGTTGAGCCTGGCGATGTGGGCCAGCTCCGACTGCATGGCCTCGATGCGGCCCTTGGCCTGCTTGCGATCGGTGATGTCGAGGCAGACCCCGACCATCTGCCGCGCGCCGGCGCTGAGCGCCCGGCCACCCAGCTCGACCCAGCGCATCTCGCCGTCGGGCCGGTGGACGCGGAACTCGATCATGATCTCGTCGCCGGTCTCGCTCGCCGCCTCGAAGGCGGCGCGCAGGCGCGGTCCGTCGGCGTGGTGGATCGCCTCGATCACCTGGGCGAGGGTCAGGGGCCCGTCCGGCGCATAGCCGAGGGTTTCCTTGATGAGCGGCGAGGCGACCAGCGTCTCGCGGTCGAAGTCGGCCTCCCAGGCGCCGAGCCGCCCGGCGGTCAGCGCCAGCTGCAGGCGCGCCTCGCTCTCGCGCAGGGTGTCGCGGGCCCGCACGGCGGTGACGGCGGCGGCCGTCGAGCGCGCCAGGGCTTCCAGCAGGGCCAGCTCGGACTCGCCAAACTCGCGGCAGACGCCCCAATAGGCGCCGATCGCCGCGAACGGCGCAGCGCCGCCCACGGGGGTCATCACCAGGCTCTTCACGAAGGTCGGCCGATAGGCCTCGTGCGGGATGCGCTCGTCCACGTAGATGTCGGGGATGACCGCGACCTTGCCGTTCAGCATGCACCAGCCGGAGATGCAGGCGGTGAGCGGGAACTTGCGGCCCTTCCACAGCGGACCGACGGCGTCCTCTTCCACGTAGTGGCACTGCTCGCCGTCCCGCAGCACGAAGGTGATCCCGTCGGCGCTGGAGATGGCGCGGGCCGTGCGGCGGACGACTTCGATGATGTCGGCCAGGGTGTCGGCGGCCGACAGGTGCTCCACCGCGGCGACCAGCTGCAGCCAGCGGTCCGTGGGACCTGCCAAGGTCACCGGGTCGGTCAGGGATTTCAGCACGCACCACCCCCGCGCGGCGTCGGAACCCACAACATAACCCCGTTCCGGCCCGATCCCAAGAATGGGTATGGCCAGATTGCGCCCTGCGCTTACCTATTCTGAGTTTTCAGCAGCGCTCGCACCCCAGCAGTGTCGGGGAATACTTCGCAGGTTCAAAACACGCCCAGGGCGAGGCCGGCGGCCAGGGCCTGGCCCAGCTCCTCGCACGTCGCGATGTCGGCATCGGACAGGTGCTTGGGGGCGGCGATCGCTTCGGGCGTCTGGGCGTGGGTGCAGACGATCAGCGGCTCGGCCGCGGCCCTCAGGCGCCAGCCGGTGGCGATCCGGGCCAGTTGGCGCACCGCGCCTTCGCCGTCGCTGCCGGCCGCGATGAGCATCGCATAGGGCCGCCCGTTCAGACGCTCCAGGCACGGGTAGTAGCAGCGGTCGAAGAACTCCTTCATCCCGCCCGAGAGCGCGGCCAGGTTCTCCGGCGCTGCGAACAGATAGCCCTCGGCGGCCAGGAGGTCGGCCGGCTGCGCCGCCTCGGCCGGGAGGATCCGCACCGCGACCTCCGCCTCCGTCCGTGCGCCGGCCGCCGCCGCCCCGGCCATCTGGCGGGCCGCGCCGGTCCTGGAGTGCCAGACGATCAGCAGGGTCTTCATCCCGCACCTCTAGCATTGCGCGCCTGAAACGCACCCGTGCTTGCCCGTCCCCGGCGGCGCCTTAAGGTCTGCGGCAACAAGCAAGGGGGGATCTCATGACTCGTCGCGTCGTTGCGGCCTTCGCGGCCGCTGCCTTCGCCATCGCGCCCGGCGCGCTCGCCAAGCCGGCTGTCCAGACCGCCCCGGCGGCCCTTTCCCAGACCACGGCGCCTGAGGCGGTCGGCTTCGATTCCGCCCGCCTGAAACGGCTGGACGACTACATGGCCGGGGTGGTCGCCCAGGGACGCGTGGCCGGCATGACCACCTATCTCGCGCGCCACGGAAAGGTCGTGGAGTTCAAGACCTACGGCAAGGCGAGCCTGGCCACCGGCCAGCCGATGCCCAAGGACGAGATCTTCCGGATCTATTCGATGTCCAAGCCGCTGACCGGCGTGGCCATGATGATCCTCTTCGAGGAGGGCAAGTGGCGCCTCGACGATCCGGTCACCCGCTATGTGCCGGAGTTCAAGAACCTCAAGGTCATGGTCAAGGCCGACGCCGACGGCAAGATCACCGCCGTCGAGGACATGAAGCGCCCGCCGACCATGCGCGAGATCATGAGCCACACCGCCGGCTTCGGCTACGGCCTCGGCGACAAGCATCCGGTCGACAAGCTCTATCGCGAGAAGAAGGTGCTGGGCGCCGCCTCGATGAAGGAGATGATCGACCGCACGGCCGAGATCCCGCTGATGTACCAGCCGGGGACCAACTGGTCCTATTCCTCGGCGGTCGACATCCAGGGCGCCATCGTCGAGCGCCTCACCGGCATGACGCTCGGCCAGTTCATGGAGAGCCGCGTCTTCAAGCCGCTGAAGATGAACGACACCGGCTTCTACACGCGGCCGGGGCAGGGCGGACGCCTGGCCGCGGTCTACATCGGCAACAAGGAAACCGGGAAGATCGAGGAAGCCAAGGAGCTCTTCGGCTTCGAGATGCCCGACTACACCAAGCCGCCGCCCTTCGAGTCCGGCGGCGGCGGTCTCGTCTCCACGACCAGCGACTATGCGCGCTTCTGCCAGATGATGCTGAACGGCGGCGTCCTCGACGGCGTGCGCATCCTCTCGCCGGCCTCGGTCGAGCTGATGGACACCAACGTCATCCCGCACGACGTGCTGGTGAACTCCAACGGCACGACGGGCGCTCGCTTCAATGAGGCGGTGGGCTTCGGCCTCGACTTCATGGTGGTGAAGGACCCGCGCGTCGCCGGCACGCTCGAGGGCAGGAACACCATGAGCTGGGGCGGCGCGGCCGGCACCTGGTTCTGGATCGACCCGACCAACGACCTGTTCTTCGTCGGCATGATCCAGCGCATGGGCGGCACCGGCGGCGACGATCTCGGGACCCAGGCGCGCACCCTGACGTACCAGGCGCTGACCCACCCGGAGAAGTAGCGGCGGGGCGGGGCGCGATGCTTGACATCGGGGCGCCTCCGTGCGCCCTTCCGCGCCTCGCAAATCACCCTGATTTCCTGACGAAATGCACGCCTACCGCACTCACACCTGCGGCGCGCTCCGCGCCGCCGACACCGGCAAGACCGTCCGGCTGTCGGGCTGGATTCACCGCAAGCGCGACCACGGCGGGCTGATCTTCGTCGACCTGCGCGACCACTACGGCCTGACGCAGCTCGTCCTGCACCCGGGCACGCCCGGATTCGCGACGATCGAGCACCTGCGCGCCGAGAGCGTCATCCGGGTGGACGGCGAGGTCATCGCCCGCACGCCCGAGACCGTGAATCCCAACCTGCCGACCGGCGAGATCGAGGTTCGCGTCGGCGAGGTCGTGGTGCTGTCGGAGGCCTCCGAACTGCCGCTGCCGGTCTTCGGCGAGCCCGACTATCCGGAAGAGATCCGCCTCAAGAACCGCCACCTCGACCTGCGTCGCGAGACCCTGCACCGCAACATCGTGCTGCGCAGCCAGGTCATCCAGTCGATCCGCCGGCGGATGATCGACCAGGGCTTCCTGGAGTTCCAGACGCCGATCCTGACGGCGTCGTCGCCGGAAGGGGCGCGCGACTTCCTGGTGCCCTCGCGCCTGCACCCGACCAAGTTCTACGCCCTGCCGCAGGCGCCCCAGCAGTTCAAACAGCTGCTGATGGTCTCCGGCTTCGATCGCTACTTCCAGATCGCGCCCTGCTTCCGCGACGAGGACCTGCGCGCCGACCGCTCGCTCGAGTTCTACCAGCTCGACGTCGAGATGAGCTTCGTGACCCAGGAAGACGTGTTCGCGGCCATCGAGCCGGTGATGCACGGCGTCTTCGAGGAGTTCGCGAACGGCAAGCCGGTGACCGCCTATCCGTTCCCGCGCATCCCGTACCGCGAGGCGATCGCCAAGTACGGCACGGACAAGCCGGACCTGCGCAACCCGATCCAGATGCAGGACGTCTCCGAGCGCTTCCGCGGCGGCGGCTTCGGCCTCTTCGCGCGCATCCTCGAGGATAAGAAGAACGCCGTCTGGGCGATCCCCGCCCCGAAAGGCGGCAGCCGCGCCTTCTGCGACCGCATGAACTCCTGGGCCCAGGGCGAGGGGCAGCCGGGCCTCGGCTACATCTTCTGGAGCGAGGACCAGGGCGGTTGGGGCGGCCCGATCGCCAAGAACCTCGGCGCGGAGGCCACCGACGCCCTGATGAGCCAGATCGGCATGGGGCAGGGCGACGCCGCCTTCTTCGTCGCCGGCGATCCCAAGGTCTTCCACAAGTTCGCCGGCGCGGCCCGGACCAAGGTGGGGACCGACCTGAAGCTCGTCGACGAGGACCGCTTCGAGTTCGTCTGGATCGTCGACTTCCCGATGTTCGAATTCAACGAGGAGACGAACCACGTCGACTTCTCGCACAACCCGTTCTCGATGCCGCAGGGCGAGCTGGAAGCGCTGAACACCAAGGATCCCTTGGACATCCTCGCCTACCAGTACGACATCGTCTGCAACGGCTACGAGCTGTGCTCGGGCGCGATCCGGAACCACCTGCCGGAGATCATGCTCAAGGCGTTCGAGATCGCCGGTTACGGGCCCAATGTGGTCGAGGAACAGTTCGGCGGCATGCTCAACGCCTTCCGCCACGGCGCGCCGCCGCACGGCGGCCTGGCGCCGGGCATCGACCGCATCGTCATGCTGCTGGCCGGTGAGAGCGCCATCCGCGAGGTCATCGCCTTCCCGCTGAACCAGCAGGGGCAGGACCTGATGATGAACGCGCCGTCCGAGGTGACCGACAAGCAGCTCAAGGAGCTGCACATCCGCACCGTCGCCCCGCTCAAGGCCTAGGGCGGCCGGGCCTCAGGGCTCGATGTTCACCAGGTAGCGTGGCGGCTTCGGCGGTTTGGGCGCCGCCGGCGCTGGAGGTGGCGGAGGCTGCGGCATCGCAACCGCGACCCGCGGGCCGTGGTGGCACATCTTGGCCACCAGGCCAGGCGGCGCCTTGGTGCGGCTGTCGGCGCAGGCCTCGTCCAGCTGATCCTGGGTGAGGTTCCTGGCGCGGCTCAGATCCGACCCGGTGATCCAGGCCTCCCGCAGGTTGGCGTCGGCGAAGTCAGCGCCGTCGAAATCCCCGTCCGCCAGGGTCGCGCCCATCAGCTCTGCGGAGCGGAACGAGGCGCGGGTGAAACGACCGCCCGAGAACTGCGCGTGGTTGAGCTGGGCGTCGGAGAAGTCCGCCCCGCGCGCGTCCACCTTGGTGAAGTTCGCCGCGATCAGCGATCCGGAGCGCAGGCTCGCGCCCTGCAGGATAGCCTTCGAGAAGTTGGAGGCGTTGGCCTCAACGTCGGTCAGGTCCGCCCGGGAGAGGTCGGAGCCGGTGAATTGCACCGCGTGGGCCTGGGCGGACACCAGCCGGGCCCGCGAGAGGTTCGCGCCGGCGAAGTTGGAGCCGACGATCTCGGCGTCGGTCAGGTCGGCGCGGGACAGGTTGGCCGACACGAAGGTCGAGCCGACGAACTGCGCGTCCCGCAGGTCCGAGCCCACCAGAGCCGCCTCGCGGAAGTCCGCGCCCATGAACCGGGCGCCGGTCAGTCGCCGGCCGGAGAGCTCGCACTTTGGGCAGGAGCCGCCGAACGAGGTCGAGCGGGCCACCTCGCGATCCGAACCGGCCAGCGCCATCGTCGGCGCGGCGAAGGCCAGCGCGGCGAGGGCGAAGGTGGTGCGGCCGATCCAGTCCATACGCGACGCAATCCTTGTGACTACGGCGTCCATCTGGCCCCTGGATGCCGCGAACGCCACTTAATTCGCGGTAATTGTTAGGGATTAGCCGCCCTGGTCTTCGCTGAGCCGTCCGGCGCGCGCGCCGCAGCTCTCGCAGATGAGCGATGCGCCCTTGCGGACCACGGCGACGTCGCCGCAGGCAGCGCAGACGTCGGCGGCCTCCAGCACCATGCCGCCTGCGGGCCGGTTGGCGACCGGCAGGAACACAAGGTTGTCGGGCGCCGCCCCGCGGGAGAAGCCGCGCGAAATGAAACGCGAGGCCGGCTGCGGTTCCTCGCTCGGCGCGGCGGGCCCGCCCTTGCCGTGACCCAGGCCATCGGCGTTCAGCGCGTTCTCGTCGTCCGAGCCGAGGTCGTGACGACCGAGGTAGGAGATGCCGAGCTCGCGGAAGATGTAGTCGAGGATCGAGGTCGCCGACTTCACCGTGTCGTTGCCCGTCACCGGTCCGGCCGGCTCGAAGCGCGTGAAGACGAAGGCGTCGACGAATTCGTCGAGCGGCACCCCGTACTGAAGGCCGATGGAGATGGCGATCGCGAAGTTGTTCATCAGCGACCGGAAGGCGGCGCCTTCCTTGTGCATGTCGATGAAGATCTCGCCGAGCTCGCCGTCGTCGTACTCGCCGGTGTGCAGATAGACCTTGTGGCCGCCCACCGAGGCTTTCTGGATGTAGCCCTTGCGCCGGTCGGGCAGCTTGCGGCGCACCCGCTCCCGCTCCACCACCCGCTCGACGATGCGCTCTTCGGGGGGCGGCGGCGGGGCCGCCTCGCGGGCTGCGCGCGGCTCGATGCCGGCGGGAAGGTCCAGGACGGCGTCGGCCGGGGCGGCCTCGCGTCGGATCCGCAGGGTGACCGCCGCGCCGGACAGGGCCGCGAGAACGTCCGCGGGCGTGGCGCGCCAGGGCAGGGCGATCTCCGCCGTCGGCGGAACGGCCAAGGCGGGCGCTATGGCCTGCAACATGGCCAGGTGGGCCTCGGTCCCGAGCTCGGCGGCGGTCCGGAACACCGCCTCCTGGTCGGGGCTCAGGAAATCGGCGCCGGTCAGGCTGGCGTGGCCCAGCGCATGGCCCTCGGCCTCGGCCACCTCGGTGCGGGTGAAGCCGGCGAGGCCGAGCACGTCGAGGCGCGGATCCTCCAGCTGCTCGCTCGAGGCGCCCAGGACATCGCGCACGAAACCGTCGCCAACCACGGCCGGGCAGAAGGCGTCGGTCAGCCGGTCCACGAAGGGCAGGGCGGCCTCGACCGCGGTCACCTCGTGATCGGTGAACCCGCGGGCGATCAGAGCGGCGCGGCCGACGCCCGGCGCGTCGGCGAGGTCCCCGTGACCCAGCACGCGGCGGTGGGCGGCCTGGCGGTCGGCGCCGACCATGGCGAGGCCCCGCTGGGCGGCCTCGGAAAGGGTGCGCACCGCCTCGCCGTCGGCCGCTTCGGCCAGAACGACGGGGCCGCTCCACGGCGCGGCCGAGAGCCCGCCCGCGCCCAGCCGAAGCTGCAGCTCCGGATCGTCGAACGCCGCGAGGCCGACGTCGAGCCCTCCGGCGGTCGCCGCCGCGGTCCGATAGAGCTCGAGCGCGGTCTCCCGCGCCCCCTCGGAGGCGTAGTCGAGACCATGGGACACGAGCCAGTCGCCCAGGCCGGCGAGGGCCAGCACCGCGGGCGCATCGGTCGCCGCCCTGAGCGCCCGGGCGGTCAGTTCGACCGCGGCCTCGAAGGCAGGCACGTCGAAGGCGCCCTCGGACCAGAAGGCCATCAGGTTCACCGCCCCGCGCACGGCGGTCTCGCCGGCGGCCACCGACTCGGCAATCGCGAGGTCCGGGGCCAGCGCCACCGCGCCGGTCGACCAGGCCGCTAGCGCCAGCGGGGCGCGCTCGGCGGGGCTGCCGCCGACCACCAGGGCCGGGGCGTCGGAGGGCGGCCGCGGCTCGGCCGAGATCCACACTCTCTCGCCCGCACGGGCGAGGGCCACGGCCTCGAAGATCACCGAATCGCGGGCGCCGGCCGCGCGAGCCGCCTCGGCGGCCCGGGCGAGGGTCACGTTCTGGCGCGGGTCGGCGCAGGCCTCGGACTCGCCCTCGCAGCGCAGGACCGCGTCCATCACCGCCTGCAGGCGAGTGGCGAGGGCGACCGCCGCCAGGTGCGCGGCCTCCCGGCCGCGATGCTCGGCGCGATGGGCGTCGAGGCGGGCCGAGAGGTTCGGATCGGACGCGGCGATCACGGCCGGCGGGCGCGCGCCCCGGGCGCGGCCGAGCGCGACGGCTCCCGAGAGCATGGCCTCGATCAGGTCGTCACGGAAACGGGTGCGGGCGCGGACGTCCTTCAGGAGCCCCTTGGCCTGCGCGGCCTCGGTCAGCGCCTCGACGTCGTCGGCGACGGCGGCGGCAAGGTCGCCGGACGCCGGGTCTGCCGCCCACGCCATCCAGGCCTCCACCTGGGCCTGGGTCCAATGCGCCGGCGCCTCGACCTCGACCAGCCGATCGCCGAGCTCCAGGATTCGTCCTTCAATCGCCGTCTTCGGCGCGTCCCCGCCCATGAACCGACTCCCTTCGGGAGAGGTTAGGCGGCGCAAAGCTCACGGAGCAATAGATGTTGCGGTCGCAAGGGCGTTCGTCCCCAACATCTTGCCCTCCCGCCTGGGCTGGTGGGGTGCTGGACGCTGGCAGGGCGCCCGCCTATAGTCCGGCCGCAAATCGGCCCCCCAGTCATCTCCTGCGAGCCTCTGTGACCAGCCTCCTGAAGACCCTCTTCACCTGGTGGAACGGCGCCACCACGGGCATCCATTTCACGATCGCCCGGCGCGGCCGGTTCGTGGGCCAGGACGACTACGGCAACCGCTACTATGAGGCCAAGGACGCCCGCGACAGCTATGGCAAGCATCGCCGTCGCTGGGTGATCTACAACGGCTACGCCGAGGCCTCGAAGGTGCCGCCGGACTGGCACGGCTGGCTGCACTACACCTTCGACGAGCCGCCGACCGTCGCTCCGCTCCTCACGAAGCCGTGGGAGAAGGAGCACCGGCCGAACCTTTCCGGCACGATCTACGCCTACCGTCCGAAGGGCTCGCTGGCCCGCGGCGGGGAGCGGCAACGCGCCACCGGCGACTATGAGGCCTGGACGCCCGAATAAGGGTACAGTCGCTGCATGCTGAGCCGGCCTGGAATCGTTCGCAGCTTGAAAAGCCACAGCGGGCTGGCCGGCGCGGCCGTCGCCGCCGTGGTCGTCGCAGGGGCCGGCATGGTCGCCGCCCAGCCGACCAGTTCCACGCCCCGTCCGCCGCAAGGCGCCGGGGCCCAGCGCGTCGCGCCGACGGGAACGGGCGTCCCGTCCGCGCCGCAGGCGCCTGTCGCCCAGACCGCGCCCACGGCTCCGGCGCCGGTCTCCGAGGAAGCCCCGCCCGCCAATGTGCCGACGCCCCAGCCCGCCGTCGTGCCGCCGATCACCGACAAGGATGTCGCCCCGGCCCCCGAGGTCGAGCAGAAGGCCGCCGCGCCCAAGGCGCCGGCAGGCCCGCAGCGCCGGCCCCGCTACGACGTCGCCGTCCTGCAGGTGCTCGACAAGGTGACGGCCGAGACGCTGCGCTTCGAGGCCGCGGTGGGGAAGCCCGTCCGCTACAAGACCCTGATCTTCACGGTGAAAGCCTGCGAGCACACCGCCGCCGATGAACCGGTAGAGGATTCAATCGCCTATCTGGAAATCCTCTCACAACCCCGGGCCGAGCCCGGCCGTCCGGTGCTGCCCGCCAAGCAGGCATTCAAGGGCTGGATGTACGCCTCCTCGCCGAGTCTCGATCCGCTGGAGCACCCGGTTTACGACGCCTGGCTGATCACCTGCAGGACCGCTGCGCCCGTGGCCAGCGCGCCGCCCGCGCCGGCCCGCTGAAAGTCGGCGTCAGCGGCGAGCGCCGTGGCCAACCGCTTCTGGTACTCGCGACGGCTGATCTCCTCGGCCCCGAACTGCGCGAGGTGCTCGGTCATGAACTGGGCGTCGAGCAGGCGATAGCCGCCGGCGATCAGCCGCCCGACCAGGTGCACGAGGGCCACTTTCGAGGCGTCGCGGGCGCGGGAGAACATGCTCTCGCCGAAGAAGGCGCCCTTCAGCGCCACGCCGTAGAGTCCGCCGACCAGCCGCTCCTCGCGCCAGCACTCGACGCTGTGGGCGAAGCCCATGTCGTGGAGCTTCAGGTAGAGCCGCTCGATGGGGCGGTTGATCCAGGTCTCCGTGCGCCCGGCGGCCGGGGCGGCGCAGGCCAGCACCACTTCGTGGAAGGCGGTGTCGATGCGCACCTCATAGGGCTCGCTGCGCACCGTGCGGGCCAGTCGGGCAGGAATATGGAAACGGTCGAGCGGCAGGACGCCCCGCCGCTCCGGATCGATCAGGAAGACCCGCGCATCCTCGCGCGCGTCGGCCATGGGGAAGACGCCGCGCGCGTAGCAGGCCAGGAGGTCGCGGGGGGAGAAGCTCTCCATCCCGCGCAGATTACACGGCTTGGGCGGCCTGGCTTTTGATCCAGTTCTCGAGCCAGTGGATGTTGTAGTCGCCCTTCACGATCTCAGGATTCAGCATGAGCTCCTGGAAGAGCGGGATGTTGGTATCGATGCCCGACACCACCACTTCCGAGAGGCAGCGGCACAGGCGCGCGATGCACTCGTGCCGGTCGCGCCCGTGGACGATCAGCTTGCCCACCAGGCTGTCGTAATAGGGCGGGATCGTGTAGCCGGCGTAGAGGGCGCTATCCATGCGCACCCCAAGCCCGCCCGGGGCATGGAAGTCGGTCACCGTGCCCGGCGAGGGCGCGAAGGTCCGCGGGTTCTCGGCGTTGATCCGGCACTCGATGGCGTGGCCTTCGAAGACAACGTCCTCCTGGCGGAACGACAGCGGTTCGCCGGCGGCGATGCGGATCTGCTCGCGCACCAGGTCGATACCGGTGATCGCCTCGGTCACCGGATGCTCCACCTGCAGGCGGGTGTTCATCTCGATGAAGAAGAACTCGCCGTTCTCGTACAGGAACTCGATGGTGCCGACGCCGAGGTAGCCGATCTTGCGGATCGCCTCGACCACGACCTGGCCGATCTTGGCGCGGGCGGCGGCGTCGATGGCCGGCGAGGGGGCCTCCTCCAGCACCTTCTGGTGACGGCGCTGCAGGGAGCAGTCGCGCTCGCCCAGGTGCACGACGTTGCCGAACGAGTCGGCGACGACCTGCAGTTCGATGTGCCGCGGGGTCTGGAGGTAGCGTTCCATATAGACCGCGTCGTCGCCGAAGGCCGCGCGCGCCTCGGAGCGGGCGGTGCCGACCGCCTCGGCGAGGTCCGCCTCGGTCTGGGCGACCTTCATGCCGCGTCCGCCGCCGCCGGCCGCGGCCTTGATGAGCACCGGGAAGCCGATCGCCTTGGCGGCCTCGAAGGCCTCTTCCTCAGTGGTCACCGCACCGTCGGAGCCGGGCACCACCGGGATGCCGGCGTCCTTCACCGCCTGCTTGGCGGTGATCTTGTCGCCCATCATCTTGATGTGCTCGGGCTTGGGCCCGATGAAGGTGAAGCCGTGGGCGTTCACGATCTCGGCGAAACGGGCGTTCTCCGAGAGGAAGCCGTAGCCGGGGTGGATGGCGTTGGCCCCGGTGATCTCCGCAGCGGCGATGATCGAGGGGATGTTGAGGTAGCTCTTGGCGGCGGGGGCCGGGCCGATGCAGACGCTCTCGTCGGCCAGCCGCACCCACATGGCGCCGGCGTCGGCCTCGGAGTGCACGGCGACCGTGGCGATGCCCATCTCCTTGCAGGCCCGGTGGACGCGGAGCGCGATCTCGCCTCGGTTGGCGATCAGAATCTTCTCGAACATGGCCGGGCCTACTCGATGACCACGAGCGGCTCGCCGAACTCCACGGGCTGGGCGTCGCCGACCAGGATCTCCACCACGCGGCCGCCCTTGGGCGCCGGGATCGGGTTCATGGTCTTCATGGCCTCGACGATCATCAGCGTCTGGCCGGCGGTGACCGTGTCGCCGACCTTCACGAAGGCGTCGGCGCCGGGCTGCGGCTGCAGATAGACCGTGCCCACCATCGGCGACTTCACCACCTCGCCGGCGCGGGTCGGACCGCCTGCCGGAGCCTCGGCCGCGGCAGGCGCGGCGGCGGGGGCGGGGGCTGCGGCCGGCGCGGCGATCGCCATGGGAGCGGGCGCCGCCACGTGGACGGGCGCGGCGGTCAGGGTCTTGGCGACTCGGATCTTCAGGCCGCCGTGCTCGACCTCGATCTCCGACAGGCCGGTGTCGGTGAGGATGTCGGCCAGTTTGCGCACCAGGCGCGCGTCGATCGGGTCGGCGGGAGCCTTGGGACTGCTAGCCATGCGAATGGATCCTCGTTTCTTGTGAGGCTTAAGCCGTGAGGCCCGCGGCGGCCTCGACGGCCAGCACGTAGCTGGCGGCGCCGAAGCCAGAGACGACGCCCGTGGCCGCCAGGGACACATAGGTCTGGTGGCGGAACGTCTCCCGCGCCGCGGGGTTCGAAAGGTGGCACTCCACCACCGGCACGTCGGCCGCCTTGAGGGCGTCGAGGATGGCGATGGAGGTGTGGCCGTAGCCGGCGGGATTGATGACGATGGCGGAGCCCTCGGTGCGGGCCTCCTGGATCCAATCGATCAGCACGCCTTCATGGTTGGACTGGCGGAACACGATCTCGCGCCCGAGCGACGTCGCGCGCGCTTCGCAGAGCTTGCGCACGT
Organism: Phenylobacterium soli; assembly: GCF_003254475.1. Classification (NCBI taxonomy): domain Bacteria; kingdom Pseudomonadati; phylum Pseudomonadota; class Alphaproteobacteria; order Caulobacterales; family Caulobacteraceae; genus Phenylobacterium; species Phenylobacterium soli. The sequence goes on along the minus strand of NZ_QFYQ01000001.1, from coordinate 2,749,539 downwards.
CCTCGAGGGTCTGATGTCCGTAAATCTCGGGCTCTCGCGTCCCCAGGAGGTTGAGATTGGGGCCGCTCAGCACATAGATCGGTTTCGGCATTCGGCTCCGCCGTCGATTCCGCGGGTCTTGTACCGGGCGGGGCCAGAGGCCACAAGGCGGGGCGTTCCTGGCGTGTGCAGATGAACCTGATCCTGAACGGCGAGCCCCGCACCTTCGATAGCGTTCCGGACGTCGCGGCCCTGGTCGCGGCGCTCGGCCTCGATGCGCGCAAGGTGGCGGTCGAGCGCAATCTGGAGATCGTGCCGCGCTCGGCCTATGGTCGCACCGCGCTCGCCGATGGGGACCGGATCGAGATCGTGCATTTCATCGGAGGCGGCTGAGCCATGGACGGATCGCAGATCAACGAAGACACCTGGACCGTCGCCGGTCGCACCTTCCGTTCGCGCCTGATCGTCGGCACCGGCAAGTACAAGGACTACGCCCAGAACGCCGCCGCCGCCGAGGCCGCGGGCGCCGAGATCGTCACCGTCGCCCTGCGCCGGGTGAACCTCTCCGACCCCAGCCAGCCGATGCTGGTCGATCACGTGAAGCCCGACCGCTTCACCTTCCTGCCCAACACCGCCGGCTGCTTCACGGGCGAGGACGCGGTCCGCACGCTCAGGCTGGCCCGCGAGGCGGGCGGCTGGGACCTCGTCAAGCTCGAGGTGCTCTCCAACACCAAGCACCTTCTGCCGGACATGGAAGAGACCCTGCGGGCGCTGAAGATGCTGGTCGCCGATGGCTTCCAGGTGATGGTCTACTGCTCGGATGACCCGGTCTACGCCAGGAAGCTGGAGGAGGCGGGGGCCGCGGCGATCATGCCGGCCGCCGCGCCGATCGGCTCGGGGCGCGGGGTCCAGAACCAGCTCAACCTCGGCCTCATCATCGAGCAGACCAAGGTGCCGGTGCTGGTGGACGCCGGGGTCGGCACGGCCTCCGACGCCGTGGTCGCCATGGAGCTCGGCTGCGAGGCCGTGCTGATGAACACCGCCATCGCCGAGGCCAAGGATCCCATCCTCATGGCCAGCGCCATGAAGCACGCCGTCATCGCAGGCCGTGAGGCCTATCTCGCCGGCCGCATGCCCAGGCGCATGTACGCCGAACCGTCCTCACCGCTCTCGGGGCTCATCTGAATGGCCAAGTCCGCCACGCCGACGTCCGGCGTCCGCAAGTCGATCTTCATCACCGGCGCCGCCTCCGGCATGGGCCGCGAGACCGCGCGCCTGTTCGCCTCCAACGGCTGGTTCGTCGGCGGCTACGACGTCAGCGAGCAGGGCCTCGCCGACCTGCGCGACGAGATCGGGGCCGACAACTGCGTGGTGCGCGTCCTCGACGTCACCGACCGCGCCGCCTATCGCGAGGCGCTGGACGACTTCGCGCCCGCGGCGGGCGGGCGGCTCGACATCCTCTACAACAACGCCGGCATCGGCCGCGGCGGCCCGTTCGCCGAGCAGCCGTTCGAGGACGTCCTGGCGGTCGTCAACGTCAACCTGGTGGGCGTGCTGATCGGCATCTACGAGGCGATCCCGCTGCTCAAGGCGACGCCCAACTCGCTGTGCTTCACCACGTCGTCCTCCTCGGCCACCTTCGGCATGGCGAACATCGCGGTCTATTCGGCGACCAAGCATGCGGTGAAGGGCCTGACCGAGGCGCTGTCGGTGGAGTTCCGCGCCATGGGCGTGCGCGTGGCCGACGTCCTGCCGGGACTGATCGACACGGCCATCCTGCCGCCCGGCGCCGCCGACAACGCCCCCAAGGAGGGCATGTGGCGGCTGATCCCGCCGATGGACGTCGCTAAGGTGGTCTGGGCCGCCTACCATGACGATCCGAACCGTCTGCACTGGTTCGTGCCCGAGGAGATCGGCGAGCTCGACAAGGCCTCGGCCCTCAGCCCGGAAGCCGTGCGCGACCAGATGGCCGGCGGGGTCTTCGCCTGGGATCAGGCGGCGGCCGCCGAGGGCAAGGCCGACTAGCTTCCCTAAGGTCAAAGAGAACGCGGTTATCTTCTCCCCCGGAATCGACAACCTAGGGGGAGGTTTCCATGTCGCTTAGTCCGATGTTCGCGCCGATCGTGGCGCTGGCGCTCTGGTCAATGGTCATGTGGGCCTGGCTCTACGCCACCCGCATCCCGGCGATGAGCAAGCTCAAGGTCCCGCTCGACAACACCAAGACGCCGGCGGACCTCGCGGCCCAGGTGCCGCCCAACGTCCGCTGGAAGGCGGACAACTACAATCACCTAATGGAGCAGCCGACGGTGTTCTACGCCGTGGCCCTGGTGCTCGCCCTGGTCGACGGCGGCGCCGCCATCGACGGCTGGCTGGCCTGGGCCTACGTCGGCCTGCGCATCGTCCACAGCCTGATCCAGGCCACGGTCAATGTGATCATGGCCCGCTTCCTGGTCTTCACGCTCTCGACCATCGTGCTGATCGTCCTGGCGGTCCGGGCGGCGATGATCGTCTTCTGAGCCGGCTTCCCTTCCTCCTCAGCGGGAGGAGGGGATCGCCATCACCTGATCGGCCTTAACGGGCCGCGTTGATCACCTGGACCTGGGTGAACTCCTCCAGGCCCTCTTCGCCCAGTTCCGTGCCGAGGCCGGAGAACTTGGCCCCGCCGAACGGGATGTTGGGGGCGAGCTCGGCGTGCTTGTTGATCCACACCGTGCCGGTGTCCATGCGGGTGGCGAGGTCGAAGGCCTTGTCCACGTCGCCGGTCCAGATCGAGCCGCCGAGGCCGTAGTTCGAGGCGTTGGCGCGGGCCAGGGCGTCCTCGCCGTCCTTGATCTTGATGACCGGCAGCACCGGGCCGAACTGCTCCTCGTCGACCAGCTTCGAGCCGTCCTCGATGTCGCGCACGATCGTCGGCTTGATGAAGTAACCCTTGTCCCGGGCCCGCTCGCCGCCGGCGATGATCTTGCCGTCCTTGCGCCCGGCCTCGATGAAGCCCAGCACCTTCTCGAACTGCGCCTTGTTCTGCAGCGGCCCGAGCTGCGTGCCTTGCTCGAGGCCGTCGCCGACCACGGTCGCGTCGGCGAGCTTGGCGAGCTCGGCGCACATGGCGTCATAGATGCTCTCGTGCACATAGACGCGCTTCATGGCGATGCAGACCTGGCCCGAGTTCTGGAACGCGGCGTTGAAGATCTGCGGCGCGGTGGCCACCGGATCGACGTCGCCTAGCACGATGCCGGCGTCGTTGCCGCCGAGCTCCAGGGTCACGCGCTTCAGCGCCTCGGCGGCGCCGGCCATCACCTTCTTGCCGGTCTCGGTGGAGCCGGTGAAGGAGATCTTCCGCACGTCCGGATGCTTGGTCAGCTCCCCGCCGAGGTCATTGGCGTCCGCGATCACGTTGAGCACGCCCGGCGGCAGCACGTCCTTGATCAGCTCGGCCATCTTGAGGGTGGCGAGCGGCGTCGTCGCGGCCGGCTTCAGCACCACTGTGTTGCCGGCCAGCAGGGCGGCCGGGACCTTGAAGGCCATGAGGATGAGCGGGAAGTTCCAGGGCACGATCGCGCCCACCACGCCCAGCGGGCGGCGGCGCAGCTGGACCTTGCGGGTCTCGCTGTCCTCGATCGTCTTCGGCGCCAGGTCGAGGCTCGCGAAGTAGCGGAAGAAGGCCGAGGCGCCGAAGGTCTCGCCCATGGCGTCCTGCAGCGGCTTGCCCTGCTCCTGGGTCAGGAGGCGGGCGAGGTCGGGCACATTGGCCTGGATGATGTCGGCGATGGCGACGAGGGCCTTGCGCCGCTCGTCGATGGGCGTCGCGGCCCAGGCCGGGAAGGCGCGCTTGGCGGCCGCGACCGCCCGGTCCAGCTGCGCCTTCGAGGCGCGCGGGCATTGGGCCACCGGCTCCTCGGTCGCCGGATTGATCACGTCCATCACCGCGTCGCCGGCTTCCAGCTTGCCGTCGATCAGAAGCTTGAATTCGCTCATCTCGTCGCGTCCTTTCCAGATCCCCCCAAAGTGGCGGGAACCGTCCGCCCTTGACGCTAGGGCGGTCAAGGGCCGGTCGAGGGGCGGCGAGGGCGCTAGGCGGCCTTCAGGCGCTCGATGTCGGCCTGCGGCGAGACCCCGACGAGGCTGAGCATGGCGCTGCGGTCCGGCTCCAGGTTCGGCCGGTAGGCGGCGGCGTTGGCCTTCTTGCCCCGGGCCCAGTAGCCGAGGATGCGCAGGAAGTTGCCCGGCCGCTTCAGCCAGGCCTCCGGGTCCTCAAGCATGTGGAAGCCGCGGAGCGAGGCGCGCATCAGGTCGATGTCCGAGCGCACCGCCACGGTGATCCCGTCCTCCACGAAGCTCTTCAGGATACGGCTGCGCACCGAGGGGCGGTGGGCCGGCATCAGCGCCTGGCGCGCCCGCTTGATCGCCGAGCGGTCAGCCTTCTTCATGGACTCGTAGTAGGGTCGGATTTCCTTCTCGACCCCGGCCCGGTAGAGCAGCAGCCGCTGCGCCGGATCGCGCGTGGCCTCCAGCGCGTCGCGCACCAGATAGGCGCTGACTGCGGCGAAGGAGCAGCCGCGGCCGTAGAGTGGATTGGTCCGGATGAGGCTGTCGCCGACCGGGAAGAAGCCGGTGACCGCCGGCCGTCCCTCGGGCGCGAGGTCGCGCCAGCGGCTCTCCAGCGCGCCCATGCCGAACACCCGGCTGACGCCCTCGGCGCGCTCGGGCGCGATCCAGGCGGCGACGCCGGGGAGGGCGTTGCACACCGCATCGAACACGGCGGGGTCGACCACCGCCTTGCGCATCTCTTCTTCCACCTCAGGCAGGCAGAGCGTGACCGAGAAGCAGCCGTTGTCGGCCGGGAAGACGCCGAACTTCAGATAGCCCAGATCGCCATTTGCGGCCGGCCCGCCGCGCGGCGGCTCGCTCATGCCGGGTTTCAGCCGATAGTGGCGGGTGAAGTAGATGACGCCCGCGGACTCGGACGACTCGGGAATGCTGACGCCGGCCGTGGCCAGCTGTTCGGAGGCCGTCGAGGTGCGGCCCGCGCCGTCGACCACCACGTCGGCGGCGATCTCCTCGCCGCTTTCCAGGCGCACGCCGGTGACCCGCGCCGGGGCGCCCGCTTCGGCGGGGGCGATCATCAGCTCGGATACGAAGGTCTGAGGGCGGAAGGTCACGTTGGCCAGCCGCTCGGCATAGCGGCGGATGACCAGCTCCAGGGTCGTGCGCCGGCTGGTCAGGATCACGAGGTCGCCGTCTATCGCCTTGGGCGTGAAGGCCTTCCTGTGCAGCTCGGTAAGCCCGTCCTCGAAGCGCAGCTCGCGGCACCCGGCGTCCAGCAGCTCCTGGAGCAGGGCCGGATGCTGGTCGCGGATCAGGAGGCGCAGGCGGGCGAGGAAGGCGTGGCTGTGGCGCAGGTGCCCGACGCCGCGCCGCGTCCAGGTCTCGAAAGCCTCGTCCGGACCGCCATCGGGCGGCGGCGGGTCCCGGTCGAGCACGATCACCTCGCGGCCCGTCGGCGCGAGCGCCAGCGCCGTCCAGAGCCCCGCCATTCCGGCGCCGATCACGAGAACGCGTTCCGTCATGGCCAGAATCGTAACCCAGGTACGATCCGAGCGGGACTCGGGTTTTGCGTCAGGCCTCGGCGCGTTCACTCCAGGGACTTCAGGAAGGGGTCTTCAGACCCCCGTCCCTGGCGATCTTCACCGCCCGGCGCAGGGCGTCGAGGTCGGCCCCCGGGATCAGGGTGTCGCCGACGATGAAGGCTGGGGTGCCCTCGATCTTCAGGGCCGTGGCCAGCGCCCGGGTGTCGAGGATCTGGCGTTCGATCGCCGGGTCGGCCGCCGCCTTGCGGGCCTGGGCCGGATCGATGCCGACGGCCGCCAGGTCGCGGTCGACGAGCGCCTCGTCCAGCGCCTTCTCGGCCATCCAGCTCTTGTACAGGGGCAGGGCCTTGGCCTTGGCGGCCGGTGTGAGGGCGATCTTGGCGGCGGTGTCGGACACCTCGCCGAAGATGGGGAACTGCTTGAACACCACGCGGACGTCGGGGTTCTGCTCGACCAGCTTGACCACCTCGGGCGCGGCCAGCTTGCAGTAGCCGCAGCGGTAGTCGAAGAACTCGACCACGGTGATCTTGCCGTTCGGGTTCAGCACGGCGTCGCGCGGGTCGCGCTCGAGTTGGGCGCGGTACTTGGAGATGGCGTCGGTGGAGGCCTTGGCGGCCTCCGCGGCCTGCTTCTCCTGCAGCTTCTGCGCGGCCTGCTGGATCACCTCCGGGTGGGCCATGAGGTAGTCGTGGACGCGCTTCCCGAACGCGGCGTCGTCGGCCTTCTGGCAGCCGGAGAGAGCGATGGCGGCGCCGGCCGCGGCGAGGAGGGCGAACTTCATGCGGTGCAGATAGTGGATGCCCGCGCCTTTGTCAGCGCGTTTGACTGCGCGCGATGGAGCCTTCCTTGGCGAGGTCCTGCAGGTCGTCCTTGCTCGGCTTGGAGACCAGCACGATGTCCGTGGCGCGCCGCCATTCCGGACTGTTGCGGTCAAGCTTTTCCCGGGCCCGCATGGCGAACACTCGCGCTTCGCGCAGGTCGCCGACGTTGTAGTTGTATTCGGCCGTCGCCAGGCGGGCGAGGCCGTCCTGCCCCTGCTTGTCGTAGGCTTCCGCGAGCAGCCGCCAGGCCACGGCGTTGTCGCCTTCCTGGGTCAGGGCCTTCTTCAGTTCGGAGATGCCCTCGTCGACCTTGGCCTTGTCGTCGAGCGCCACCAGCGTCTGGCCGAGGTTGACGCGCAGCAGCGGCGCCTCGGGTTTCAGCTCCACCGATTTGCGCTGCGGCGCCTCGGCTTCCTTGGTGCGGCCGTACTCGAAGAGGATCTGGCCCTTCAGCTCCCAGAGGTAGGGATTGTTCGGCTGGTCCTGGATCAGGGCGTCGATCAGCTTCAGCGCCTTGTCCGGCTCCTTCATCTGGTAATAGGCGATCGCCCTCGCGTAGCGGGCCGTGTAGCTCGGGTCCTTCTCGCCGTACTTCACGATGGCGACCTGGGGCTCAATGAAGCCCTCCAGCTTGGCCTTCATGATCTCGTGCTCGGCCAGCGCCGCCGGGCTGTCGACCTCGCTGTAGTGGGGCAGGGCCTTGACCCGCGATTCCAGGCTGTCGATCCGGTCCGAGGAGAGCGGGTGGTCGATGAAGTACTTGTAGCGACGGTATTCGCTGAACACTTCCTGGTAGCGGAAATTGTTGAAGAATTCGGCCAGCCCGCGGCCTGACAGACCCGCCTTCTCGAGGAGGGTCGCGCCCGCCTGGTCGGCACGGCCTTCCTGCTCGCGGCTGTAGCCGATGGCACCGAGCGCGCCGAAGTACTGGGCGCTGCCCACCAGGCCCGCGGCGGCGTCGCCCGCGCCCGCCAGCGCGGCCAGCACGCCGAGGCCCATGGTCAGCAGGAACGGCCGCATGCCCGCCCGCGTCATCTCGCCCGAGCGGGCCGAGTGGCCGGCGGCGAGGTGGCCGACTTCGTGGGCGATGACCCCCTGCAGCTCGTTGGGGTTCTTGGTCTGCATGATGAGGCCGGTGTTGACCCCCATCACGCGCGGCGCCGCGAAGGCGTTCAGCTCCTTCGAGCCGATCAGCAGGATCGAGACGTCCTTGGGGTTGATCCCTGCGGCGGTCAGGATCGGATCGGCGTCGTGGTGGATGATCTCCTCGATCTCGGTGTCCCGGATCAGGGTCTCGCCTTCCTGCGCCGCGGCCAGCCCGGGCTGAAGCAGCAGGCTCGCCGTGACCGAGACGGCGATGGCGATCCGACCGAAGCGGCCGGCTTTCGAGGAGCTTGCTTCAGAAGGGCGAGCGGGGGCGACCATGTCGTACTCTTCGTTGCCGCCCCCGCGTCTCATCGGAGTCTAGTCCCTCAGCCGCGCCGCCACCAGCCTTTGCGAGGCGCGGCAGGCTTGGCCGAGATCTCGTTCGGGTCCGGTTCGGCCGGCGCGGCGGGCGCCGCCTCGGCCGCGGGAGCCGGCGCGGCGGCAACCGCTTCGACCACCGGTTCGGCGACCGTCTCGGCGACCGTTTCGGGCGCCGGGGCGGCGGCCTTCTTGCGGCTGCGGGGCTTCTTGGCCGGCGGCGCCGGCTCCTCGCTGACCACCTCCGGCTGGGCCTCGACGACCGGCTCCGGCGCAGGTTCGGCCTGCGGCGCGGCGGGGACTTCGCTCACCGCCTCGGCGGGCGCTTCGCCCTCGCCGCCACGGCCCCGCCCGCGGCCACGGGTGCGGCGGCTGCGCTTGGGCTTGTCCTCGGCGGCCGGCAGCTCGACCCAGATGTCCTCGTTGCTCTCCGGCGCGCGGGCGCGGCTCACGGGAGCCGGTGCGGCCTCGGCGGCGGCGGCCACAGGGGCCTCGCGGGACGGGGCCTCGCGGGACAGGGCCTCGCGGAAAGGGGCCTCGCGCGATGCGGGGCGCTCATCGTTGGCCGGCGCGGCCTTCTTGGCGTCCTCGGACGGGTCGTACCAGACGAAGGGATCGTCGCCGTAGGGCACCCACGGACGGGTCCAGGCGAAGGGCTCGCTCGGACGGCCTTCGTCGCGCATCCGGCGACCGCCGCGGCGGCCACGACGGCGGCGGCGGCCGTGACCGCCTTCCTCGTCGTCGCGCGCCTCGTGCGCCGGCGCGCCTTCGCGCGGCTCGCGGGCCTCGCGCGACTCGCGGGGCTCATCGCCGCGGCGACCGCGGCGGCGACGGCGGCGGCCGCGGCGGCCTTCGCCGTCGTCGTAGCGGCCTTCGTCCTCGCGGCCCGGGCGACCGGCTTCGGAGGCCTCGGCCTCGGTCTCTTCCTCGTCTTCTTCCTCTTCCTCCTCGTCCTCATCCTCGTACTCGTCGTACTCGGGCTCGGGCAGGGGCTCGTAGGCTTGGACGGGCTGGGCCGGGATCGGTGCGTGATCGGCGCGGGTCTCGGAGGAGGTCCGCTCGATCTGATGGTCGGCGTGGGCCATGTCGTCATCGACGACCACGGTCACGAACAGGCCGAACGACTGGTGCAGGCGCGCCAGGTGCGCGCGCTTCTCGTTGAGGACGTAGAGGGCCACGGCGCGGGGCAGGGTGAGGGTGGCCTCGCCGCCGCCCTTCAGGGCCTCGATCTCCAGCGCCCGCAGGGCCGCCAGGGCGCTCGATTCCACCGAGCGCACGCGGCCCGTGCCGCCGCAATGCTCGCAGACGTGGGTCGTGCCCTCCAGCACGCCGGTGCGACGGCGCTGGCGGGAGATCTCCATCAGGCCGAAGGCGCTGATCTTGCCCATCTGCACACGGGCGCGGTCGTCCTTCAGGCAATCCTTCAGCTTCTTCTCGACGGCGCGATTGTTCTTCGCCTCATCCATGTCGATGAAGTCGATGACGATCAGGCCGGCCAGGTCGCGCAGGCGCAGCTGGCGGGCGGCTTCCTCAGCCGCCTCGAGGTTGGTCTTCAGCGCCGTGGCCTCGATGTTCCGCTCGCGGGTCGAGCGGCCGGAGTTCACGTCGATGGCGACCAGGGCCTCGGTCTGGTTGATCACCAGGTAGCCGCCCGAACGCAGCGGGACCACCGGGGTGTAGATCTGGCTGAGGTGGTCCTCGACCTTGTACTTCACATAGAGCGGCGTCGGCTCGCGGTAGGGCTGAACCTTCTTGGCCTGGCTCGGCATCAGCATGCGCATGAAGTCGCGCGCTTCCTTGAAGCCGGCGTCGCCCTCGACGTGCACCGCGTCGATGTCCTTGTCATAGAGGTCGCGGATCGCCCGCTTCACGAGGTCCTCTTCCTCGTAGATCAAGGCCGGCGCGATGGAGTGCAGCGTCGTCTCGCGGATGTTCTCCCACAGGCGCAGCAGGTAGTCGTAGTCGCGCTTGATCTCGGCCTTGGTGCGCTTGGCGCCCGCGGTGCGGACGATCAGGCCCATTCCCTGCGGCACGTCGAGGCTCTGGACGATGCCCTTCAGGCGCTTGCGGTCGGTAGCCGTGGTGATCTTGCGGGAAATGCCGCCGCCACGCGCCGTATTGGGCATCAGCACGCCATAGCGGCCGGCCAGGGAGAGGTAGGTGGTCAGGGCCGCGCCCTTGTTGCCGCGCTCTTCCTTGACGACCTGCACCAGCATGATCTGCCGGCGGCGGATCACTTCCTGGATCTTGTACTTGCGCATCAGCCGCCGGCGGCGCCGGGCGACCTCTTCCTCCATGACGTCGTCGTCGTCCTCGGAGACGGCGTTCGCCTCCTCGTCCTCGTCATCCTCGGCGGCGCGCTCGCGGCCGCGCGGCTCGTGCCGCTCGTCCTCGTCGTCGGCCTCGGCCACCTCGCGCAGCAGGGCTTCGCGGTCGGCGACGGGGATCTGGTAGTAGTCGGGGTGGATTTCGTTGAAGGCCAGGAAGCCGTGGCGATTGCCGCCGTACTCGACGAAGGCCGCCTGCAGCGACGGCTCAACGCGCGTCACCTTGGCGAGATAGATATTGCCCCGAAGCTGCTTCCTGTTCTGGCTCTCGAAATCGAACTCTTCAACGCGGTTCCCGTCGAGCACCACCACGCGCGTTTCTTCCGCGTGGGCGGCGTCGATCAACATAGTCTTGGACATCAAACAACTCTCCGCGGCGCGCGGCGGGCCTGGGGCCCGGGCGCTGCCAGCTTGTGGGAAGGGCGCGCGCGAATGCCCCGACGCCGAATGCGGCGCCAGATGCGGCCTTGGGCCGGAAAGGGGCGGGAGCAGCGCTGCCCATCAGGTGTTTCCTAGGCGCGCCCAAAGAACGGATCTTTTGGGGCGCGGATCGGACGGTGCGCCGTGGCCGAGGGATTCGGTCGAGGCCGGCGCGGGTTTGTGGTTTGCGGGTCGCCTTATCCCCTGCGGCGCAGGAGCGGCTTTGACGCGCGGGCGGACTTTGCAACACTGGGCTGAAAAAGGAAAGCCGCACGACCATGTGCGGCGGCGGAAAGACCTGGTTAACCCTTTGTCCACCCGCTGACCCTCTATATGGGGCTTTCTGCTAGATCGCGCGAGACGGGCGCCGGGACGGCTGATTGTGCTGGGTAGGTTGAGCAAGGTTGTGAAGGCGGGTCCGATGCGCGCGGCGCTGGTCGCCGCCGTGGCCGCCGGCGGCCTCGTCGCCGTCGCCGCCTCGCATGCGGCCACCGCCGCCGCCGGCCTGCAGAAGGTCCGCCTCGGCGGCGACGCCACCCAGACGCGGATCGTCATCGACCTCGACCACGCCACCTCCGGCAAGCTGGTTTCGGACGGTTCGGCCGACGGCCGGGTGGTCCTGCTGCTCGGCGACGTCACCGCCGGCGACGGCCAGCAAGGCGAGGGCCAGGCGCTGGTCAAGCGCTGGCTGGTCGACCAGCAGGGGGCGGCCGCCCGCCTGCAGATGGACATCGCCCCCAACACCAAGGTGAAGCGCCGCTTCCTGCTGCCGCCCGCCGACGGGATCGACCACTATCGCTATGTGATCGACGTCGCGCCCCTGGCGCCGGAGGACGTCAAGCTCACCAAGGCCGCCGCGCCCAAGGTGGTGGCCCTGCGCGCCAACTTCCTGCCGGTGAAGACGCCGACCCCGATGCTGTCCATGAAGCGGACCATCGTGATCGACGCCGGCCACGGCGGCCACGATCCCGGCGCGCGCGGCGTCCAGGGCTTCGAGAAGGACGTCAACCTCGCCGCTGCCCAGGCCCTCAAGGCCCGGCTGGAGCGCTCGGGCCGCTACAAGGTGGTCCTGACCCGCGACACCGACGTCTACATCGCGCTGGCCGACCGGGTGCGCATCGCCCAGCGGGCCGGCGCCGATCTCTTCATCTCGCTGCACTCCGATTCCGGCCCTAATCCGGAGGTCCGCGGCGCCAGCGTCTACACCCTATCCGACAAGGCCTCGATGCGCGCCACCAAGTTCGTCAGCCGCGACGACTGGTACATGAAGGCCAGCCTGACCGGCGACCGCGGCGTGCGCGACATCCTCTTCGACCTCACCCAGCGGGCGACCAAGAACCGGTCGGCGGCCTTCGCCGAGACGCTGGTGAGCCACATCCAGGACCGCACCGACCTGCTGCGCCGCACCCACCGCGACGCCGGCTTCATGGTCCTGCTGGCCCCGGAAGTTCCCGCCGTCCTCCTGGAGATGGGCTTCGTCTCCAATCCCGACGACGAGGCCATGCTGCGCGACCCGGCCCAGCGCCAGCGGATGATGAACGCCGTCGGCGACTCCATCGACGACTACTTCGGCGAGACCGCCCGCCTCGCGTCGCGGTGACGCGGGGAGGGCTCAGGGCCGTTGGCGCCCGGCCCGACGCACGCTAGACGAGACCTTCGAGGGGATCGGGCGTCCCCGGGAGGTCGGCTTACCTTGAATCCCCCCGCCAGATGGGTCGTGGTCACCGGCGTCGCCGTGCTCAGCCTCATTGCCGTGGCGGGCTTCGCGACGGCGATCTGGGCCGCCTGGCTGTTCCACGACATGCCGGACGCCTCGGACCTGGCGGACTACCATCCGCCGACGGCCACCCGCGCCTACGCGTGGGACGGCACCCTGATCGGCGAGTTCTCCCGCGAGCGCCGCATCTTCGTCCCCTATGACAACATCCCGCCGCGGCTCGCCCAGGCGTTCCTCGCGGCCGAGGACCACAACTTCTTCCAGCACGGGGGCGTGGATTACGGCGGCATCGTGCGCGCGGGCGCGAAGGACATCGTCAACATCGCCCAGGGCCGGCGGCTCGAGAGCGGGTCGACGATCACCCAGCAGGTCGCCAAGAACATCCTGCTGACCAACGACGCCACCATCGGCCGCAAGCTGAAGGAGGCGATGATCGCCCGCCAGCTCGAGCACAGCCTCTCGAAGGAGCGGATCCTCGAGCTCTATCTGAACGAGATCTGGCTGGGCTACCGCAGCTACGGGGTCGGCGCCGCGGCCTACAACTACTTCGGCAAGTCGGTCTCCGACCTCGACATCGCCGAATGCGCCTATCTGGCGTCCCTGCCCAAGGGGCCCGACAACTACCACCCGATCCGCCGCAAGGCCCAAGCGATGGCCCGCCGCAACTGGGTCATCGACCAGATGGCCGAGCTCGGCTGGATCACGCCCCAGCAGGCCGCCCAGGCCAAGGCCGAGGACCTCAAGGTCCAGCCGGAGCCGACCCGCGCCAAGTACCGCGACGCCGACTACTTCGTCGAAGAGGTGCGCCGCCGCGGCCTCGCCACCCTGGGCGAGCGGATCAACGAGGGCGGTTACTACATGCGCACCACCCTCGATGCGCGCCTGCAGAGCGCGGCCCGCACCGCGCTGATGGATGGCCTGGAGAAGTATGACCGCCGGCACGGCTGGCGCGGCGCCTGGGGGCACGTCACCACCCTGACCGGTTGGGAGCAGGTCGCCAAGAAGTCGGCCCGCCCGGCCGAACGCCGCACCTGGCGCGCCGCGGTCGTCACCGGCGTCGGCGGTGGCTCGGTCCAGGTCCGCACCATCGAGGGGCAGGCAGGCGCCCTGGCCGGCGAGGACGTCGCCTGGGCGCGGGCCGGTAAGGGGATCGGCTCAGGCGACCTCATCTGGGTCGCGCCCGCCGACAGTGGGCCGGGTTTCCGCCTGAAGCAGGTCCCGGTCGTCAACGGCGCCCTGGTGGCCATGGATCCGCAGAACGGCCGGGTGCTCGCGATGGTCGGCGGCTATTCCTTCTCGCTCTCCAGCTTCAACCGCGCCACCCAGGCGGTGCGCCAGCCGGGCTCGGCGTTCAAACCGATCGTCTACGCCGCGGCGCTTGAGAGCGGCTACACGCCCGCCAGCGTCGTCCTCGACGCCCCGATCACCCTGCCGGGCGCCAACGGACAGGTCTGGAGCCCTGAGAACTACGAGGGCAAGTACTACGGCCCGCTGCAGCTCCGCCGCGGCCTTGAGCTGTCGCGCAACACCATGACGGTGCGCCTCGCGCAGGGCGTCGGCATGAGCAAGATCGCGGGCCTTGCCGAGAAGCTCGGCGTCACCGACCACATGGACAAGGTGCTCGCCATGGCCCTCGGCTCGGGCGAGACCACGGTGTTCAAGCTCGCCGGCGCCTATTCGTCCTTCGTCAACGGCGGCCGCAAGGTCGAGCCGCACCTCATCGAGATGGTCCAGGACCGCGAGGGCAAGACCATCTTCCGCGCCGACGGCCGCGACTGCCCGCGCTGCGACGCCGGCTTCTCGGGCGACGAGAGCCCGCGCATCCCGCAGGCCGGCGCCCAGATGATGGACCCGATCACCGCCTACCAGATCACTTCGATGCTGCAGGGCGTCGTCCAGCGCGGCACCGCAACCCAGGCCCTGGTGCTCGGCCGTCCCGTCGGCGGCAAGACGGGCACGACCAACGACTACCGCTCGGCCTGGTTCATGGGCTTCTCGCCCAAGATGGTGGTCGGCGTCTTCGTCGGCTTCGACGACAACCGCAGCCTCGGCAACGGCGAGACCGGTTCCGTGGCCGCGGTGCCGATCTTCGTCGAGTTCATGCAGGAAGCGCTGAAGGGCTATCCGCCGGACGACTTCGTGGCCCCGGCCAACGCCAAGTTCGCCATGGTCCGCGGCATCCGCGAGGCCTTCCGCCCGGGCACCGAGCCCAAGGTCGCGATCGCGCCCGAAGGCGCCAATCCGATCGGCCCGATCCCCTACAACCAGCTGCCGCTGGTCCCGCCGAGCGCCATCGCGCCGAACCAGCCGGCGCAGAAGCCCAAGAAGCCGGCCGACGACGTCAGCGGATTGTATTGAGGGGGCCGGCGGGCTATCTCCCGCGCCCTGTTTGTTTGGGAGTCTCTCCATGAGAGCGGATGTCGAGGCCGCCAAGGCCGACATCGAGCAGTCGATCGAACTGCTCAGGAGGCGTCTTTGACTGGGATGTCGCCCTACGAAAGCTCGATGAGCTGAACGCCCGGGTCGAAGACCCGACCCTCTGGGACAAGGCGGAAGAAGCGCAGGCGGTGATGCGCGAGCGCACGCGTCTGGCCAACCAGGTCAGCGCCGTCCAGTCGCTGGAACGCGACCTGGCCGACGCCGTGGGCTACGCCGAACTGGCCGACGAAGAGGGAGACGAGGCCCTGCTCGAGGAGGCCCGGGGCCAGCTGAAGGCGATCAAGGACCGCGCCGCCCGGGCCGAGCTCGAGGCGCTGCTCTCCGGCGAGGCCGACGGCAACGACGCCTATGTGGAAATCAACGCCGGCGCCGGCGGCACCGAGTCCAACGACTGGGCCAACATGCTGCTGCGCATGTACTCGCGCTGGGCGAACGACCACGGCATGGAGGTCGACGTCCTCGAAGAGACGCCGGGCGAACAGGCCGGCATCAAGTCCGTCACCCTGCAGGTGAAGGGAACCAACGCCTACGGCTGGCTGAAGACCGAGGCCGGCGTCCATCGCCTGGTGCGGATCTCGCCGTTCGACTCGAACGCCCGGCGCCAGACCTCCTTCGCGTCGGTCTGGGTCTATCCGGTCGTCGACGACAACATCGAGATCGAGATCAACCCCGCCGACGTGCGCACCGACACCTACCGGGCGTCCGGGGCCGGCGGCCAGCACGTCAACAAGACGGATTCGGCCGTGCGCCTGACGCACATCCCGACCGGCATCGCGGTCGCCTGCCAGACGCAGCGCTCGCAGCACCAGAACCGCGACCAGGCCTGGAAGATGCTGAAGGCGCGCCTCTACGAGCTGGAGCTGGAAAAGCGCGAAGCCGCCCAGGCGGCCATCGAGGAGCAGAAGACGGACATCGGCTGGGGCCACCAGATCCGATCCTACGTGCTGCAGCCGTATCAGATGGTGAAGGACCTCCGCACCGAGGTGGAGACCTCCGACACCCAGGCGGTGCTCGACGGCGACCTCGACACCTTCATGGGCGCCTCGCTCGCCCAGCGCGTCGGGGCCACCCGCGGCTCGACCCTCGACGCCTAGGTCTCCTCTGCCGCTGCAGGGGAGAGGGGATCAGCCCGCCTGCCGGGTCATGGCCCCGGCGCGCAGGTAGCGGTCGGGGTTCATCGGCCGGCCGTTCAACCAGACCTCGTAATGCAGGTGCGTGCCGGTCGAGCGCCCGGTCGAGCCCATGCCGCCGAGGCGCTGGCCGACGGCCACCCGCTCGCCCACCCTCACCGAGATCGCCGCCAGATGGCCGTAGCGGGTCTTCAGCCCGCCGCCGTGGTCGATCTCGACCGTGTTGCCATAGCCCGCCCGCTGGCCCGTGAAGGCGACGACGCCCGGGCCGGTGGCCTCCACCGGGCTCATCCGCCCGCCCGGGAAGTCGAGGCCCGAGTGGAAGGCGAGGCGCCGGGTCAACGGATCGACCCGCACGCCATAGCTCGACGACAGTTCCGGATCGCTGGTCGGGCGTGCGAACGGCAGCCGCTGCGCCGCCGCCTCCAGCGCCTGGGCCTCCGACAGGTCGCCGGCCGCCCGCTGCACCCGCTCGGCGAAATCGGGGTCGACGTCCAGCACGGCGGCGAGCGCCCGGGGATCCTTGGCCTCGATCAGCGGCCCGCCGAGCCCGCCGGACTTGGGCAGGTAGGCCGAGGGCGTCAGTCCCGCCAGCCGGAAGGCCAGCCGCAGCCGGTCGGCGCGGCTCTTGGCGTAGGTGTCGGCCGCCTCCAGCAGCTGCTCCTGGCTGAGCTGCACCCGTTCGATGCGCCCTGTCGGCGTGGCATCGCCGCCGGTCAGGGCCTTGGTGATCGCTGGGCTGAGGGCCTGCACGGCGCCCGGCTGCGCCTTCATCTGGGTGAGCAGGATCGCCAGCGCCGCGTGCCGCTTCTCCGCCGCGGCCGCCAGCTGCTGAGTAGTGCCGCCGGTGGCGTTGAGTTGGCCCACGGCCGCGGTCAGCCGCGCCTGGCGGTCGGCGATCCAGCGCTCGTACTTGGCCTGGGTGCGGGCGACCTCGCGATCCTGCGCCGTCGCCGACAGCGCATTGGCCAGCATGGCCGCGGTGCAGACCCCCATCCACATCGCCGCCGCAGCGAGCCCGCCGGCCATCAGCATCTGCTTGCGCGGGGAGAGGGCGTAGCCCTTCATCACCCCGCCGGAACGGACGTAGACGTGCCGCTCGGGAAAGAGGCCGGCAACGGTCTCGTTCAGCGCTCGGCGCAGCTGCGCGACGCGGTGTTTCATGATCTGGCGCCCCCCGGCCCGTTCGGACGGAGCGATATGCGGCCAGATTTTTCAGGCTTGCAAGAAAGTTAACGGCGCGGGCAGAGCCCCGCGACGACTGTTCGCACCGGGTGCGAAGCCGTCCCGCTCAATCGCGCGATTCCCGTCGGCTTGCCTAGAGCGCCTTCACCGCGGCGAGCACGGCCTCGGCGTGGCCCGCGACCTTCACCTTGCGCCAGAGCTTCCGCACGACGCCGTCGCGGATCACGAAGGTGGAGCGATCGATGCCCATGTACCTGCGCCCGTAGAGGCTCTTTTCCACCCAGCTGCCGTAGCGCTCGATGGTCGCGCCTTCCGGGTCCGAGCCCAGCCGCACCTTGAGCCCGTACTTGTCGGTGAACTTGCGGTGGGCGGCGAGGCTGTCCTTGGAGACGCCCAGCACCACGGCGCCGGCCTTCGCGAACTCGCCGGAGAGCTCGGTGAACGCCTTGGCCTCATTGGTGCAGCCGGTCGTGTCGTCCTTCGGGTAGAAATAGAGAACCAGGGTCTTGCCGACGAAGTCCGCCAGCTTCACCGGGCCCTCCAGGGTCTCCATCTCGAATTCCGGCGCCGCGGCGCCTTCGGTGACGCTCATCCGCTCTCTCCTCAGACCGGCTTGACCAGGACGATCTTCTTCTTGCCCGCCGCCAGCTTGATGACGCCCTCGGCGAGATCGGCCGTGGTGATCAGGCGGTTGGCGTCGCTCTCGGCCCTGTCGTTGACGCGCAGCCCGCCGCCCTGGGCCAAGCGACGCGCCTCACCGCGCGAACCGGCCAGACCGGCGTCGTGGGCGAGGGCGGCCAGCACGATCCCGGCCTCCAGTTCGGCCTTGGCCACCTCGTGCGTCGGGAGGTCCGAGGACAAGGCGCCCTGTTCGAACGCGGCCTGCGCCGCCCCGGCCGCCGCCTCCGCCGCCTCGTCGCCGTGCAGCATGCGCGTCGCCTCGGTGGCCAGCACCTTCTTGGCCTCGTTGATCTCCGCGCCCTGCAGGCTCTCCAGCCGGCCGATCTCGTCGAGCGGCAGGTCGGTGAACAGCTTCAGGAAGCGGCCGACGTCGGCGTCCTCGGTGTTTCGCCAGAACTGCCAGTAGTCGTACGGGCTGCGCAGGTCCGCGTTGAGCCACACCGCCCCCTGGGCGGTCTTGCCCATCTTCGCGCCCGACGAGGTGGCCAGCAGCGGCGTGGTCAGGCCGAAGGCGGCCTTCTGGTCGACGCGGCGGATCAGCTCCACACCGTTGACGATGTTGCCCCACTGGTCCGAGCCGCCCATCTGCAGCATGCAGCCGTAGCGGCGCTCCAGCTCAAGGAAGTCGGTGGCCTGCATCAGCATGTAGTTGAACTCGATGAAGGTCAGCGGCTGCTCGCGCTCGAGCCGCAGCTTCACGGAGTCGAAGGTCAGCATGCGGTTGATCGTGAAATGGACGCCGAACTCGCGCAGGAACTCGATGTAGCCGAGCTTGGACAGCCATTCGTCGTTGTCCACGAGCATGGCGTCGCTCGGGCCGTCGCCGAAGGTCAGGAACCTGGCGAAGGCCTGCTTCTGGCTGGCGATGTTGGCCTTGATCTCGTCCTCGGTGCGCAGCTGGCGCGTCTCGTCCTTGCCGGACGGGTCCCCGACCTTGGTCGTCCCGCCGCCGACGATGACGATGGGCTTGTGGCCGCTCTGCTGCAGCCGGCGCAGCATCATGATGGTGATCAGGTTGCCGACGTGCAGGCTCGGCGCGGTGGCGTCGTAGCCGATGTAGCCGGTGATGATCCCCTTCGAGGCGGCCTCGTCCAGCTCCTCCGGATGGGTGATCTGGTGGATGTAGCCGCGCGCCTGCATGGTGCGCAGGAACTCGGACTTGAAATTGGTCTCGGACATCATCGGCTCGGCGAGGCTTCGGTGGCGGGCGTCTAGCACGCTGGACGCTGGGTTATCGAGGGACATGGCGGCTCCTTTTGGATGGAAGGGCCGGCGTCTCGTTCAGAAGCTCTGGAGAAGCGCGCCGGCCGGGGAGGGCAGGCGCGTGGGATCGATCGCCTGCGTCTAGGGCAGGCGGTAATAGCGGCCGGCGAGGGGGCGGCTTCCGATCATGCGTCAGGTATCGCCGGAGAGCCGCACCTGGTCAATCCTCCCAACAGGGGGAGGTGGCCCGGCGGGTCGGAGGGGGCGCAGCCCACGAGCGGGCGCGCCCACGAGCGTCAGACGCTCTGCCTTTCGACCCCCCTCAGTCGCTGTGCGACGGCTCCCCCTGAGGGGGAGCATCTCGAGCCTCAGTCCTTCGCGCGTTCCTGGTAGGAGCCGTCTTCGGTCAGGACCACGATCTTGGTGCCGACGGTGATGTAGGGCGGCACCTGCGTCTTGAGGCCGTTGGAGAGGATCGCCGGCTTGTAGGACGAGGACGCCGTCTGGCCCTTCACCGACGGCTCGGTGTCGACCACTTCGAAGGTCGCCAGGCGCGGCAGATCGATGGAGATCGGCACGCCCTCGTGGGTCGACAGGTGCACGGCCATGCCGTCCTGCAGGTAGTAGTGAGCGTCGCCGATTACGTCGGGCGAGGCGACCAGCTGGTCGTAGGTCTGCGGGTTCATGAAGTGAAACCCTTCGCCGTCCTGGTAGAGGAAGGTGTACTCGCGGTCGTCCACCTCGGCGCGCTCGACGGTCTCGGTCGTGCGGTAGCGCTCGGAGATTTTCACCCCGTCGGAGATCCGGCGCATGTCGAGCTGGGTCACCGGCGTGCCCTTGCCGGGGTGGATGTTCTGGGCCTGCAGGACGACGTAGAGCTTGCCTTCCAGGTCGACCACGTTCCCCTTGCGAAGGGAGCTAGCGATGACTTTCACGTCTTCTTCCTCGATGCGCCGGCGGACCGTGCGTGTCTTGCCGCGCGATTCCGCTCATCAATTGTCGGTCGCGCCCCTATAGCGATCCTGCCCGAAATCGCCAGCCCTTCGCCTGTCGCACCCCGTGAAAGACCTCGAAACATCTTCGCAGAGCTCCCCCTGGTGGGGCCGTGAGCGCCATGCCGACCGTCGGCCGTTCCTCCTGGCCCGCCAGCGGATCGCCGGGGCCGTCCGCCGCTGGTTCGAGGATCAGGGGTTCATCGAGACGGCGGTCTCCGCGCTCGCTGTCTCACCGGGCAACGAGGCGCATCTGCACGCCTTCCGCACCGAGGCGATCGGCCCGGACGGCGCGGGGCGGCCGCTCTATCTGCACACCTCGCCGGAATTCGCCCTGAAGAAGCTTCTCGCGGCCGGCGAGACGAAGCTGTTCGAACTGGCGCGCGTGTGGCGCAACCGCGAGCGCGGGGCGCTGCACCATCCCGAGTTCACCATGCTCGAATGGTATCGCGCCGAGGCCCCCTACGAAGCGATCATGGCCGACTGCGCGAGCCTCCTTCGCCTCGCGGCGGAGGCGACGGGGGCGAGACTGCTCACTTTCCGGGGCCGCGACGCCGATCCCTTCGCCGAGCCGGAGCGCGTGACCGTCGCCGACGCCTTCGACCGCTACGCCGGTCTCGATCTCTTCAGCCCCGACCTCGCCGGCGACGCGGCTGGGCAGGGGATCCGCATCGCTTCTGACGACACGTGGGCCGATGTCTTCAGCCGGGTCTTGGTGGAGAAGGTCGAGCCGAACCTCGGCTTCGGGCGGCCGGTGATCCTCTGCGAATACCCGGTCTCGGAGGCGGCGCTCGCCCGCCCCAAGCCCGCCGATCTTCGCGTCGCCGAACGCTTCGAGCTCTATGCCTGCGGCGTCGAACTCGCCAACTGCTTCGGCGAGCTCACCGATGCGGCCGAGCAGCGCCGCCGCTTCCAGGCCGAGATGGACGAGAAGGCCCGCGTCTATGGCGAGCGCTACCCCCTCGACGAGGACTTCCTGGCCGCGCTCGCCCACATGCCGCCGGCCAGCGGCGGGGCGCTCGGCTTCGACCGGCTGGTCATGCTGGCCGCCGGCGCCGCGCGCATCGATCAGGTGATCTGGGCGCCGGTCCCGGACTAGCCGGCCCGCAGCTCGAACCAGAGGCGGCTGATCGGATTGGTGCTGGCCACCGCGCGCACGCGCTTGGCCGCAGCCCGGCCGGTCATCTGCCCATGCCAATGGCAGTCGCACAGCAGGAAGTGCGCCTCGCGGTCGGAGAGACCGAAATAGGCCTCGATGTCGCCGAGCCGGTCGCCGCTGAGCCCGTCCTCGCGCAGCACCGGATCGGCGAAGGCGATGGCCAGCGGCGTCTGCTCGCCGCGCAGGCGGCCCCGCTCGCTCGGCGCATAGAACTCCACGAACCGCAGCGGCTGCAGCAGCTTCCAGTCCTCCCGCCTGAGCAGCTCGGCCCAGCGCAGCAGGCGCTCACGGCGCGACAGTCGCCGCGGCGCTTCCAGCACCGTGGCGTGGGCGAGGATCTGCTCGAGGGGCTGGTGACGCATGGCCGACTCCGGAATGTCTTCGGCCGGAAAACCCGCGAGCCCTGCCTCAGGTCCCGAGCTTGGCCTTCAGAACTCCGTGAGCCGACGCTTCGTTTTCAGCCGTTCGCCGCCGGCTGACGCGCCGCTTCGTGCAGCTCGTCATCGTCCTGCGGCAGGCGTCCCTGCGGCGTCGCCTCGTGGATCGCCTGAGGCAGCTCGCGCGACAGTTCGCTGAGCAGTTGCGGCTTCTCCAGCCCCGTCTGCTGCTGCAGGGCGTTCACCGCCTCCGGCCCCAGGGCGTCCTCCACCTCGTGCGGCGCGATGGTCGCGTTCTGGCCCGAACCGACCCAGGAGTTGGCCTGCTGGCCGTAACCCTTCTGCTGGAAGCGGCTGACGAGGGCGCCCAGGGCGCCGGCGCCGCCGAGAGAGCCGATCATGCCGCCGAGCCCGCCGCCCGCGCCGCCGAGGATCCCGCCGAGGCCGCTGAGCAGGCCGCCGCCGGCGCCGCCCGCCTGGCCGGCTGCGGCCGGCGCGCCCGGATCGAAGGTGCGCCCCTCGGTCGGCGCTCTACCAGGAACGCCGCCATGGCTAGCCTGGTACTGGCGCACACCCTTCACGAGCAGGGCGAGGACAACCCCCGCCGCGACCGTCGAGCCGAGTCCCGGCTTGCGCTCCGGATGCCCGCCCGAGGCGGCGCCCATCATCTGATCCAGCAAGCCCATGGTATTCTCCTCGTTGTCTGCCGCCTTCCGGCCGCGGCGAGAACCCCGACGGATCGAGGCCTGTTCCGCCCCTCATCGGTTTTCAAATGATGGAACCGAAGGCGGGGGAGGCCGGTTTGCCCGGCCACTTCGAACCTGCCGACGAGGAGCGTGCGCCATGGGCATCTTCAGCTCGATCATGGACAAGATCTTCCACCACCCCGCGGCCGCCAAGCCCGCGCCCGCTGCGCCCCGGCCTGCGCCTCAGGCCGCGCCCCAGGCTGCGCCGCAACCGGCGGCGCCCGCCGCCGCCCAGGCCGCTCCGCAGCAGCGCCCAGCGACCATGTCCGACATCGACGTCGAGAAGGTGCTCGCGGAGATGGCTCAGGAGAAGGGCGGCGGCGGCAACTGGCGTTCCTCCATCGTCGACCTCCTGAAGGTGCTCGATCTCGACTCCAGCCTTTCCGCGCGCAAGGAGCTCGCCGACGAACTCAATGTCCATGTCGGCGCCGACGGCAGCGCCGAGGAGAACATCGCCCTGCACCATGCGGTGATGCAGAAGCTGGCAGAGAACGGCGGCAAGGTGCCCGACAGCCTGCGTCACTGACCGCGGCGTCAGCGCCGGTCATTGCCCTAAGGTCGGGCGGGCGCCATATCCGCCCGCCATGACCCGCCATACGCTCCGCACGCCGGAGGCCCTGGCTGAAGCCGGCCTCGTGGACGCCGCCGACCTGCCGGCGCTCGCCCGCGTGGCCGACAAGTACGCCGTGGCCATCACCGCGCCCATGGCCGAGCTGGTCGAGGCGGTCGATGATCCGATCGCGCGCCAGTTCGTGCCGACCGAGGCCGAGCTCGACCTCCGCCCCGAGGAATCCGCCGATCCGGTGGGCGACCGGGTCCATTCGCCGGTCGAAGGCATCGTCCACCGCTACGCCGACCGGGTGCTGCTGAAGGCGAACCACGCCTGCGCGGTCTATTGCCGCTTCTGCTTCCGGCGCGAGATGGTCGGGCCGGACGGCGAGCGCCCGCTCTCGGCCGGCCAGCTCGACGCGGCCTTCGCCTACATCGCCGCCCATCCCGAGGTGTGGGAGGTGATCGTCACCGGCGGCGATCCGTTCATTCTCTCGCCGCGGCGGATCGCCGACCTGATGCATCGGCTGTCGGCTGTCGACCATGTGAAGGTCGTCCGCTTCCACACCCGCGTGCCGGCCGTCGACCCAGGTCGCGTGACGCCGGCGCTGGTCGAGGCGCTGATGCGCGGCGGCAAGGCCGTCTATGTCGCCCTCCACGCCGACCATCCGCGCGAACTGACCCCCGCCGCCCGCGCCGCCTGCGCCCGGCTCGTCGACGCCGGAATTCCCATGCTCGGCCAGAGCGTCCTGCTGAAGGGCGTCAACGACGATCCGGCCACCCTCGAGGCCCTGATGCGCGCCTTCGTGGAGACCCGCATCAAGCCCTATTACCTGCACCACGCCGACCTGGCGCCCGGCACGTCCCACTTCCGGACCTCGATCGGGGAGGGGCAGGCGCTCATGAAGGCCATCCGCGGCCGGGTCTCGGGGCTTTGCCAGCCCACCTACGTCCTCGATATCCCGGGCGGCCACGGCAAGGTCCCGGTCGGGCCCGACTATGTCCATGGCCAGGAGGTCGAGGATCCCAACGGCGCTCGCCACCGCTATCCGCCAAAGCCGTAGCGCCGGCGCGTTCACCCAACGTCAGGGTTGCGAACGCCTGTTTGAACCGGCACGCTTCCCCCCGGAACAAGGGGTACGGCCATGGCTGACGACGCTGCGATCACGACCGGGGGCGCTGACGATCTCGGGTTCGATCCCGACGCCCTGAAGGCCAAGTACATCGCCGAGCGCGACAAGCGCCTGCGCGGCGACGCCAACGCCCAGTACGTCGAGATCGCCGGCCGGTTCGCCCACTACCTCGAAGATCCCTACGTCCAGCCGGGCTTCACCCGCGCGCCGCTCACCGACGAGGTCGACGTGGCGGTGATCGGCGGCGGCTTCGGCGGCCTCCTGGTCGGCGCCCGCCTGCGTGAGGCCGGCATTTCCGACATTAGGATCATCGAGAAGGGCGGCGACTTCGGCGGCACCTGGTATTGGAACCGCTACCCCGGCGCGGCCTGCGACATCGAGAGCTATATCTACCTGCCGCTGCTCGAAGAGGTCGGCTACATGCCGGTCGAGAAGTACGCCCGCGCGCCGGAAATCCTCCGGCATTCAAGGGCTATCGCCGAGAAGTTCGACCTCTATCGCAACGCCTGCTTCCAGACCGAGGTGAAGGCCCTGCGCTGGGACGAGGCGGTCGGCCGCTGGATCATCGAGACCAACCGCGGCGACCGCATGCACGCCAAGTTCGTGGTCATGGCCAACGGACCGCTCCATCGCCCGAAGCTTCCCGGCATCCCGGGCATCGAGAGCTACAAGGGCCACTCCTTCCACACCAGCCGCTGGGACTATGACTACACCGGCGGCGACTCGAACGGCGGGCTGACCAAGCTGAAGGACAAGGTCGTCGGCATCATCGGCACCGGCGCGACCGCCGTGCAGTGCATTCCGCACCTGGGCGAAGGGGCCAAGCAGCTCTTCGTCTTCCAGCGGACGCCCTCGTCCATCGACGTTCGGAACAACCGGCCGACCGATCCGAACTGGGCCGCCAGCCTCGAGCCCGGCTGGCAGCAGGAGCGGATGGACAACTTCAACATCCTCGTCAGCGGCGGCTTCGCCGACAAGGACCTAGTCAACGACGGCTGGACCGACATCATCGGCAACATCCTGCTGCTCGCCCGCAAGAAGGCCGAGGCCGGCGAGAAGGTCGACGATCCGGCCTCGCTGATGCAGCTCGCCGACTTCAAGAAGATGGAGCAGGTCCGCGCCCGGGTGGATTCCATCGTCCAGGATCCCACCGTCGCCGAGGCGCTGAAGCCCTACTACAACCAGTTCTGCAAGCGGCCGTGCTTCCACGACGACTACCTGCCGACCTTCAACCGCGACAACGTCAGGCTGGTGGACACCGCAGGCCAGGGCGTCGAGCGGATCACCGAGAAGGGCGTGGTCGTCGGCGGCAAGGAGTACGAGCTGGACTGCCTGGTCTACGCCACCGGCTTCGAGGTCGGCACCGACTACACCCGCCGCTCGGGCTACGAGGTCTACGGCAAGGGCGGCCTGACCCTGACGGAGAAGTGGCGCGACGGCGCGGCGACGCTGCACGGGCTGCACAGCCACGGCTTCCCGAACTGCTTCATCATCTCCAACACCCAGTCCGGCTTCTCGGCCAATTTCCCGCACATGATCAACGAGCAGGCCAAGCACCTGGGCTACATCCTGGGCCGCTGCCAGTCGGAGGGCGTCGCCGCGGTGGAGGCCTCCAAGGACGCCGAGGACGCCTGGATCGAGACCATCGAGAAGCTCTCTGTGATGCGCGAGCAGTTCCTCGCCGACTGCACCCCCGGCTACTACAACAACGAGGGCAACGTGCAGGCCATGGTCCGCCGCAACTCCTCCTACGGCGCCGGCCCGGTCGCCTTCGTCAAGGTGCTGGAGGACTGGCGCGCCGAGGGCGAGATGAAGGGCCTGGAGCTCACCCGCGCCTGGCCGGCGAACGCCTGAGGCGGGCGGGCGATGTCCGCCGCGCCCGCCGTCCAGGTCAGCTACAGCCGGCGCGGGCCGCTGGGCGTCATCCGCCTGGAGCGCCCCGACGCGCTCAACGCCCTGACGCTGGGCATGATCGCCGAGGTCGAGCGGCTGGCCCGCGGGGCCGAGGCCGACCCCGAGGTCATCGCCCTCTGCATCACCGGCGCGGGCCGCGGCTTCTGCGCCGGCATCGACATGGAGGTGCTCGCCGACTACGCGAGCGGCGGCCGGCCCCAACAGGGCGGGCCCTTGGGCGAGCGGCCGCGCAATCCGGCCCTGTTCAGCTTCCTGCTCGACATCTCCAAGCCGGTGATCGCCGCCATCAACGGCCCCGCCGCGGGCGGCGGTTTCGTTCTCGCCATGATGTGCGACCTGCGGTTCATGGCCGAAGAGGCCGCTCTGACCACGGTCTTCACCAAGCGCGGCCTGATCGCCGAGCACGGAACCAGCTGGCTCCTGCCGCGCATGATCGGCCTCTCGCGGGCCCTCGACCTGTTATGGAGCGCCCGCCGGATCGACGGCGCGGAGGCCTATCGCCTGGGCTTCGCGGACCGGCTGGTCCCCGGCGCGGACCTGCTGGCGACGGTCGAGGCCTACGCCGCCGACCTGGCCGCCCACACCTCGCCCCGCGCCCTCGCGGTCATCAAGTCTGAGGTCCATCGTCATCTGGAGACCGGCTTCGAGGACGCGGCCCGTGACGCCGAAGCCCTGATGGCCGTCGCGCTGGCCCACCCCGACGCGACCGAGGGCGCGACGTCCTTCATCGAGCGCCGCCCGCCGCGTTTTGCGCCATGGACGGGAGAGGAATAGCGGACCCTAGGCGCAGAGGCCGTGGGCCATACTCGCCGCCTCCATCGGCCGCGACAGCGCCCGGAAACCCTGCGACCTGAAGCGGAACTCCACGCGCCGGCCGAACCGGAAGAACTCGCCGTCGAGCATGACCGGGATGGGGGTGCGCGCCCAGGCCCGCCCGGTCAGGCATGGAAGGGCGCCGTGCGGATCCTGTCGCCAGTCGCCGGAGAGATTGCTCACCACCAGCCGGAGGCCGGCGGCGGCGCCCGCGTCCGGATCGGGCGGGTCGAGCACGGCGGCCTTCAGGGCCTCGGCGGCCTCGTCCTGGGCGATGGTCGGGCAAATCAGGCTGACGGCCACGCCGCGGCCGATCTCGCCGTTCAGCTGGTAGGAGACGCGCGCGCGGAACGCCCTGCGCTGGGCGATCACCGTCTGCCGCCAGGCCCTGCGGATCGCGCGCGCCCGGATCGCCTCCCGCGCCTGCGCAAGAAGGGCCGGCGAGCCCAGGACCGCGCCGCAGTAGAAGGCGCGCGAGCCGCCCGCCGCCTTGGCCTCGCCCTCGATCTCACCGGCCGGCACCCACCGCGGCTGCCCCGCCTCCAGCAGATCCCTCAGGGTCTCGGGCCAGGGCGCGGCTCCATAGAGGGCGCGGCCGAGCTTGTTCATGGTGCCCCCGGCGAGCGGCGCGACGAGCGGTCCCTCGGCGCCGCACATCTCAGCCACCAGCCGCGCCGTGCCGTCGCCGCCCAGCACCACCACCAGGTCCGGTCCGGCGTCCACCGCGCCTCGCGCGATGCGTTCGCAGGCCTCGGGGTTCAGCTCGCTCACCCGGTGCTCCAGGCCAAGTTCGGCGAGCAGGGCCTCGAGCTCCGCCGCCGCCTCCGGCCCGACGCCGCCGGAACTCGGATTGACCACGGCGTGCACCCTGCGGATCGCCGCCGCGCCCTTGTCGCGAAGTTTCGTGTCGTGAAGCTCTGACTGCACGCCGGGCTCAACGTCGCTCCGACGGCGACGGTTGCCGGCAACCCGGCCGGCGCGGCCACGTTCCCCTCGCCATGGAAGAGCCCGCGGTCCCCCAGGCCCGCCGACGGCGGCTGCTGGCCAAGTTCACCGGCGCGTCCCTGATCGGCTTCGTGTTCAGCGCCGCCACCCTGCACCTGGGGCTCGATGCGGGACTGCGGCCGTGGGCGGCGCGCCTCATCGCCCTTGTGGTGGCGATGCACGTGACCTTCCTGATCAACGGCCGGTTCGTCTTCAAGGCGCTCACCCGCGAGCGCTTCTTCGGCCTCTGGGGCGCCTACATGACCAACAGCGCCTTCGGGAATCTCTGCAACTACTGCGTCTTCGTCGCCCTGCAGGGCTCCCACCGGCCGATCGTCGGCCGCGCGTGGGTCGCCTTTCTGGCGGGATCGGTCACCGCCTGGGCGATCAACTTCCTCGGGGCGCGTTTCGTGGTTTTCAGCGAGGAGGGCCGCCGCGCCGCCCTGCGGGTGTGCCGGGCGGCGCTCAGCCGGTCCGCGCCGCGCCCTGCTGCGGAGCCCGTTCGCTCCGGCGTCCCGGCTCCAGGCGAACGTGGATGGTCTCGCCGGTGACCGCCTTGGTGGTGAAGGCCGTGCCGTCCGGAATGGCGGTGCAGTAGGTGAACACCAGGCGGCGGAAACAGACCTTGTCGCCGCGCATGCTCCAGCGACCCTGGTGGCGGTCGTGGCGGCGCCCTTCGGAGGTGTAGGTGCCGTCCGGATGCAGCCACAGCTCGGCGGTGCGTCCGTCGGGATAGGTCGAGATGATCGTGCCCGTGAACGCCTTCTGCAGGGCCGGCGGCGGCTCGCCCGCCGACGCCACACCGGCGAACACGCCTGCCATCGCTACGCCGCCCCCGATCAGACCGGCAATCCGCATCATAAGCTTCAGCCTCGCGTTTCCGTCGCCGGCCAGAACGCGCGGGGGGACGGATCGTGCCCGGCCGGGCGCCGCGGCCCGCCTGGCGATGGAACCGGCTTTCGGCACGCGCCTTTCGGCGTCATGACATCCACCGCACAGCCGTGGTCCGCGCGGGCCTGGGCGATGCACCTCGTCCGCACCGAGCTGCGGCTGCTCATCGGCCTGACCGGGGTGTCCGCCTTCCTCTGGGCCTTCCTGCATGTGATGGGCGAGGTTCGCGAGGGCGACACCTACAGGTTCGACCGCTCGATCCTGCTAGCCCTGCGCCGGCCCGGCGACCTCGCGGTCCCGGTGGGGCCTAGGTGGCTGCAGGAGACGGCGCGCGACGTCACCGCGCTCGGCGGCTTCTCGGTCCTGACGCTCGTGGTGGTCGTGGGCGTGGTCATGCTGCTGCTGCACCGCCGGCGCATCCAGGCCGTGGTGTTCACGGCAGCCGTGCTGCTCGGGCAGGCCTTAGCGGAGCTCACCAAGCATCTGGTCGGCCGCGACCGGCCCGACCTCGTGCCGCACCTCGACCAGGTCTATTCGGCGAGCTTCCCGAGCGGCCACTCGGCAATGTCGCCGATCGTCTATTTCACGCTCGCGGGCATCCTCGCCGCGGGCGAGGCCAGCCGCCCCGCCAAGGTGCTGATCCTCGGCGTCGCCGCGGCCCTGGTGCTCGCGGTGGGCGTCAGCCGGGTCTATCTCGGTGTCCACTGGCCGACCGACGTGGTGGCCGGCTGGTCGATGGGCACGGCCGTCGCCCTGCTGGCGACCCTGGTCCTCCACCGCCTGGCGCCGCACCGCCGGCGCACCGGCGCGCCCGCCGCCGAGGCGCCGGTGACCGCCTGAGGATGCTCAAGGTGCAGGCGCGGCGGCGTTCACCTCCATCGGGTCCCGAGGCCGGCCCCGGGTCCGTCCTTGGGCGCGCGCCCGCAGGTCGCGGGGGCCAAGCCCGGCGCCGCGGCGGATCAGGGTCCTGAGGGTCGAGGGCTCGGCGTAGCCGACGCGGAAGGCCACCTCCTCGAAAGAGAGCTGCGTGGTCTCGATCAGCTCGATGGCCCGCTCGACGCGCAGTTGCTGCAGGAAGCGGATGGGCGACAGGCCGGTCGCGGCGCTCACCCGCCGGGCGAAGGTCCGGGCCGAGAGCCCTGCGGCCAGGGCCAGGTCCCCGACCCCGATCGGTTCGGCAAGCCGCGGACGGGCCCAGGCCGCGGCCCGGGCGACGCTGTCGCTTGCGGCGGCCAGGAGGCCGATCGCCATGTAGGGCAGCTGCGAGCGCCGCTCGTCGAGCACCATGCGCCGGGCGCATGCCTCGGCCGTCTCTGCCCCGGCGTAGCGGGCGACCAGGCCGACCATCAGGTCCATCTGGGCCATGGCGGCGCCGGCCGTGGTCAGCGGACCGTCGCTGAGGATCAGTTCGGCGGTGTCGAGCTCGACCGCCGGGAACAGCTCCCGGAACGCCGGGGCCAGCCACCAGGCCGTGGTCGCGCGCCGTCCGTCGAGGAGGCCGGTAGCCGCCAGGAGCAGGGTTCCCGTGCAGGAGCTCGCCGCGTGGGCGCCCCCGCGCACGGCCTCGGCCACCAGCTCACGCCCCTCGCGGGCGTCCGGCTCGGCCAGCCGGGTGCGATAGCAGTCCGCCTTGGAGAACCCCTGGGCCGGGACGATCATCAGTTCGGGCCGCTCGTGCTGCGCCTCGGGGACGGCCAGGAAGGGCCGGAACAGGGCCGCGCCGGAGCCGACCAGGCGCACGTCGAACGCCGGCGGGCGGCCCGCAGCCAGGCAGATGCGGTTGGCCATCGCCATGACGTCGATGGTGATCGTCACGCTGGAGGCGAGGGCGGTCTCGAGCGCCAGGATCGTGGTCGGCAACATGGACGGGGCTCCTCGGACCGGCCTTGCTCGCCGGAGGTCATGGCTAAGCCGGCCGGCTCGTCGCGAACAGTGGCGCATCAGACGTCTTTGCGCGCGATTTCGCCACTCCACATGGCCGAAACGGCGCGGACTTTGGCGAACCCGACACTGGCGAGCCTCCGAATCCACTGCTCAGCTAAGGACCAGAGGAGACGCCATGATCGATTCCAGCCGCCCCCAGAGGGTCAATATCGCCGAGCGCATGGCCCAGTTCGACGAGATCTGGGCGCCCAAGATCGTCGCCCGCTACAACGACAACGAGGTTCGCCTGGTGAAGACCGACGGCGAGTGGGTCTGGCATCGGCATGACGAGACGGACGAACTGTTCATCATCCTCGAAGGTGAGTTCGAGATGGATTTCCGGGACCACACGGTGGTCGTCGGCCCGGGCGAGATGCTCGTCGTGCCGCGCGGCGTGGAACATCGGCCCGCCGCCCGGCGGGGGCTTGTGAAGCTCATCCTGCTGGATCCGGCCGGCACGCCCAACACCGGCGATGTGCGCACAGCTACCCATGCGGTCGAGCTCTAGGATGTCGCGCCCTTTCCCTGCCGCGCTCGCCGGCGCGCTGCTCGCGCTGTTGGCCGCCGGCGCGGCCATCGCGGCCGAGCCGCCGCCGCCCCGGCCGGAGGCCGTACGGCCATACCTGGGACCCCAGCACAGGGTCGAGGTCGCCAAGGGCCGCCGCCTCAATCTCGTCTGCATGGGGCAGGGCGGCCCGACCGTGCTCTTCGAGGCCGGTGGCAGCGACTGGTCGGCCATTTGGGCCCTGGTCCAGCCGGCCGTCGGCCGCGGCACGACGGCCTGCGCCTACGACCGCGCCGGCCTGGGATACAGCGACCCGGCCGCCGCGCCGCGCTCGCCCATCGCCGTGGTCGAGGACCTCCACGCCCTGGTGAGCGCCGCAGGCCTCGCGCGTCCGCTGGTGCTGGTTGGCCACTCCCTCGGCGGCTTCGACGCCAAGCTCTACGCGACCCTCTATCCGGAAGACATCGCCGGCCTCGTCCTGCTCGACCCGGCCGAGGATCGAACCTGGGACCGCACCCGGGCGCTCGCCAACGCCCGCTTCGGCGCCCGCACCGCCGCCAAGGCCGAACTGCTCGACCAGCGGTTCCTCGCCCGCCTCGTTGACCATTTCCAGTCCTGCGGGACCGCCGCGCGCGAGGCCGGTCTCGATCCCGCATCGGACCTCTATCGGCGCTGCACGGACCCGGTGCGGCCGCGCCTTGGTCCGGAGATCGCCGCCGCCCGCGTCGAGGTCCAGAAGAGCGCCGCCTACCAGGCGGCTCAGGCTTCGGAGTTCGCCGCCAGCGTCTACGCCGATCACAGCGGCGACGCCGCCTACGCGCGCCTCTTCAAGCCGGGCGTGCTCGGGGAGCGGCCGGTCGTGGTCCTGACCCATGTGGAGGAGCCGAGCGATGATCCGCTCGACGCGCTCGACCAGGCCCAGGGCTTGGCCCTGCACCGGGCCACCGCGGCCCTGTCGCGCCGGGGCGTCCATCGCACGGTCCCGAACTCCAGCCACAACATCGAGATCGACGCGCCGGAGGTGGTGATCGCCGCGGTACAGGAGGTGGTCGGGAGGGTCAGGGCCAAGCCCCGCGGCCGCCGCCGCTAGTCGCGGACGAAGACGGTCTTCATCCTCGGCTCGGCCAGCCTGCGCGGCGCCTCGTCGAAGGCGGCGAAGTCGGTGATCGCGCCGCGCGGATCCACCCGACCGTCGGCCACGAAGGCGAGGGCGGCGGCGATGTTCGGGTGTCCGCGCCCGCGACCGGTGTAGAAGCTGAGGCCCTTGGCGTACATCTCACGCATCGGGAAGGCGACATCGCTCCAGTGGGTCCCCACCGAGGCCGACTGCCCCTCCGGCTCGGTCGAGCTGATCGCGCATCTCAGGCCTGCATCCGTGCCGCTGGCGTCGACCGTGATCGGGAAGCTCCGCGGCATGCGCCGCGGCGGCGGGCCCTGAACGACGCGCGCGCCATAGGCCTCCGCCCGCTCGAGACGGTCAGGCGCGGTATCCACATAGACGACTTCGTCGGCGCCGGCCGCCTTGGCGTAGGCCACCGCATAGAGCCCGACCGAGCCCACGCCGCCCATCACCAGCACCTCCGCGCCCGGGCGCTCGGCGAGGTAGGGCACGGTCAGCTCGTAGCCGAACGGCAGGTTGTCGCTCGCCGCGGCGCAGACGGCCGGGTCGAGCCCGTCGGGTAGGGGGACCAGCATCTCCGTCGCATGGGGGACGAGCACCAGGTCCGAGAAGAAGCTGCCGAAGTCGCCGCCCACGTCCATGCCGAACATCGCACCAGGCGGAAAGCTCGAGCAGGTGTTCGGCAGCCGCCGGCGGCACCGCGGGCAGGCGCCGCAGGAGACGTGCCAGGGCACGGCCACGATCTGCCCGACGGCGAGTCCCTTGGCCTCCGCACCGAGGGCGACGACACGCGCCACGCACTCATGGCCCAGCGCCATCGGCGCGGCGAAGGGCGTCGTCCCGCGCAGGATCATGACGTCCAGATCGCAGGTGGTCGCCGCGATCGGCTGGACGATCGCCTGGTGCGCCGCGGCGATCTCGGGCTCCGGCGCCTCGCGCCAGACCACCTCGCCCGGTCCCGTCCACCACAGCCGCCGCATCGCCGTCCCTCCATTCGAGATCCGGGTCGGGTCTAGGCCTGGTGTTGTTGCAAGGCGATCTGTATAACTGCAAATAGCCCTTGCAGGATTGCAAGTCGTGGACGACTGGAACGACCTTCGGCTGGTGCTGGCCATCGTGCGCACCGGATCCCTCACGTCGGCGGCCCGAAGCCTCGGCGTCGTCCATTCCACCGCCTTCCGCTGGCTGGCGGCCCTGGAGCAGCGGCTCGGTGTGCGCCTGTTCGAGCGGCTTCCGGCCGGCGCCTACGCGGCCACCTCGGCCGGGGCGCGTATCGCCGAGGCGGCCGAGCGGGTGGAGCACGAGACCCAGGCGCTCGATCGGGATCTCCTGGGGGCGGACCTGCGCCTCAGCGGCCGGCTTCGCGTCACCTGCTCGGAGAGCGTCGCCTATAGTCTTCTGACCCCGGCCGTCGGCGCGTTCCGCGCCGTCCATCCCGGCGTGGTCGTCGACCTCCTCATCGACAATCGCGCCCTCAGCCTCTCCCGGCGCGAGGCCGACGTGGCGATCCGCGCGGCCCGCCCGCGCGAACCGGCCCTGCACGGGCGCAAGGTGGCCGACGCCGCCTGGGCCCTCTACGCCGCCCCGGCGCTGCTCGCCGTCCACGGCCCGCTCGATCCGGCCGATCTCGGCGCTCACCCCTTCGTCGGCTGGGACGCGGACGGGCGCGGCGTCAATTCCGCCGACTGGCTCGAGCGCCATGTGCCGGAGGCGGCGGTCGTCTACCGGACGAGCAGCGTGGTCAACCAGATGGTCGCCGCCTGCGCCGGTCTGGGGGTCGCCCTGCTGCCGTGCGTTCTCGGCGACGCCGAGCCCCGCCTGCAGCGCGCCCTGCCGGAGCCGCTCTCCGAGCTCGACCGCGAGCTCTGGATCGTCACCCACGCCGACCTGCGTCGCACCGCCCGCGTCCGCGCTTTCATGGACCTCGTCGGGGCCTATCTGGCGCGTCGCCGCGACCTGATCGCCGGGTCTGAGCCGGCGGCTACCCCGCCAGGGTGACGAACAGTTCGCTCTCGATGACCCACTGGCCGGTGACCTTGCGCCAGGATGCCAGGTAGGTCCCGCTCATCTCGCCGGCGGCCCAGTAGGCCGTCCAGCGGCCGGCTTCGGCCGCGCGCTCGCCGGCCGCATCGAGCTCGACGCTCGCGGTTTCGCGGACATAGGTCCTGAAGTCGGGATCGGCGAACTGGCCGGCGAAGGCTTCGAGGATCGCAGCCGCCCCGGTCAGCAGCCCGCCGTCGCCGGCGATCAGCCGGGCGTCCGACGCGAAGAACGGCTTCAGCCGCGCCGCATCGTGGGCGGCGATCAGCTTGTTGGTGAGCTTGCGGCGCGCCCGGATGGCGTCTTCGGGCGCGACCGCCATGGCCGCTAGGCCGGCTGGGCCTGGAGGCGCTTGTCGAGATAGCTGCCGACCCGGTTTTCGAGGTCCGGCAGGTTCTCGGCCCAGAAGTGGCTGGCGCCGTCCACCACCTCGTAGTCGATGGTGATGCCCTTCTGGGTGCGCAGCTTGGAGACGACGCGCTCGACGTCGACCGCCGGCACCACGGTGTCCGAGCCGCCGTGCAGGATCAGGCCGGACGCCGGGCAGGGGGCCAGGAACGAGAAGTCGTAGGCGTTGGTCGGCGGCGACACGGCGATGAAGCCGTCGGTCTCCGGCCGGCGCATCAGGAGTTGCATGCCGACCCAGGCGCCGAACGAGTAGCCGGCGACCCAGCACTGGGAAGCGGCCGGGTTGGTCGACTGCAGCCAGTCGAGGGCGGTCGCCGCGTCGGCCAGTTCGCCGATGCCGCCGTCGAATTCGCCCTGGCTGCGGCCGACGCCCCGGAAGTTGAACCGCAGCACCGAGAAGCCGCGCTTCATGAACAGGTGGAAGAGCTGCACCGTCACCGGGTTGTTCATCTGCCCACCCGCCTTGGGATGGGGATGGAGGATCAGCGCCACGGGCGCGGTCTCGCTCTTGCCCTGGGAATAGCGCCCCTCGATCCGCCCGGCTGCGCCGGTCAGAACCACCTCTGGCATGCGACCCCTCTTGAAGAACCTTAGGTCTAATACTTGACTGCTGCGCTCGGTCTTCCTAAGTCCGGCCCACGTTCGGACCGGCCCGGAAGCTCCGCGAGGCGGCGGCTTGTAACATAGAGCGGCCCGGATGCGCGCAAAAACGACTGCGCCGGAAAGATTGAAGGTTTCGCATGCGCCTCTCCACGAAGGGCCGCTACGCCGTCATGGCCATGGTCGATCTCGCCCGGCGCGAGTCCGAGGCCGTGCGCGCCGTGGCGCTGGCCGACATCGCCACGCGCCAGGAGATTTCGCTGTCCTATCTCGAGCAGCTCTTCGCGCGCCTGCGCCGCCGCGGGCTGGTCAAGAGCGCCCGCGGTCCGGGCGGCGGCTACCGGCTTGCCAGGGGCGCGGCCGAGACCTCCATCGCCGACATCGTCCATGCCGTCGACGAGCCGCTGCGCGCCACGCGCTGCAGCGCCGGCAAGGGCTGCATGGTCAAGGGCGAGCGCTGCCTGACCCATGACCTCTGGGCCGACCTCGGCGAGCGTATCGAGGACTATCTGGCCTCGGTCACCCTGGCGGACGTCGCCATGGGCCGTCTCAAGTCCGGCCAGCAGGTGGCCGCATGAGTTCGGCGAACTCCGTCTATCTCGACTACAACGCCACCGCCCCGGCGCGCCCCGAGGCCAAGGCCGCCATCGCCCACGCCCTGGACGTCGGCGGCAATCCCTCGTCCGTTCATGCCGCAGGCCGTGCGGCCCGCGCGCTCGTCGAGCAGGCGAGGGCGGAGGTGGCCGCCCTGATCGCCGCCCCGGCCTCCACGGTCATCTTCACCTCGGGCGGCACCGAGGCCAATGCGCTGGCCCTGGAGAGCGCCGTCGCCGCCGGCGCCAAGCGCCTGCTGATCTCGGCCGTGGAGCACGACAGCGTTCACGAGACCGCCCATGCCCTGGCGCGCACAGCCGGGGTGGCGGTCGAGGAGATCCCCGTCGACCGCTCCGGGCGTCTCGACCTTGCCTGGCTCGCCGAGCGCCTCGGGCGCTGGGACGCGGCCGATGGCAAGCCGTTCGTCGCCGCCATGCTCGCCAACAACGAGACCGGCGTCATTCAGCCGGTGAGGGAGGCGGCCGAGCTGGTCCGCGCCGCCGACGGCTGGCTGCACGTCGACGCCGTCCAGGCGGCCGGCAAGATCGAGGTCGACAGCCGCGGCCTCGGCGCCGACACCCTCGCGGTCTCGGCCCACAAGATCGGCGGCCCGCAGGGCGTCGGCGCGCTCACCTTCGGCCCGCGCGCCACGCTGACCCGGCGCCAGCACGGCGGCGGCCAGGAGCGCGGCCGGCGGGGTGGAACCGAAAACGTCCCCGGAATCAGCGGCTTCGGTGCAGCTGCTAAGCTCGCTCGCGAGGAAGTGGAAGCCGGCAAGGTCGAAGAAAAGCAAGCTTGGCGCGACGCCGCCGCCGAGGCCCTCAAGGCCGCCGGCGCCGTGGTCATGGGCGAGGCCGCGCCGCGCCTGCCGCAGACCCTCTGCGTCGCCGCGCCGGGCTTCCCCTCCGACCTGCAAGTGATGGCCCTCGACTTGACCGGCGTCATGGTCAGCGCCGGCGCGGCGTGCTCTTCAGGCAAGGTCAAGCAGTCGCCCGTGCTCGCCGCTATGGACCAGGGCGACCTGGCCGCCTGCGGCCTGCGGGTCTCCGGCGGTTGGGCCACCACCGAGGCTGACTGGAACCGCTTCGTCGAGGCCTGGTTCGAAGCCCATCGCCGGCACGAGGCGCGCCGGGCGCCCGTCGCGGCAGGAGTAGCGTAATGGCCGCCGTCCGCCAGACCGTCGAGCAGGTCGAGAGCCTGGAGCGCTACAAGCACGGCTTCGTCACCGAGGTCGACCAGGAGTTCGCGCCCAAGGGCCTCTCGGCCGACATCGTCCGCTTCATCTCGGCCAAGAAGAACGAGCCGGAGTGGATGCTGCAGTGGCGCCTCGAGGCCTTCGAGCGCTGGCAGGCCATGGAGCAGCCCGACTGGGCCAAGGTCTCTTTCCCGCCGATCGACTACCAGGACGCCTATTACTACGCCGCCCCCAAGCAGAAGGCCGGCCCCAAGAGCCTCGACGAGGTCGATCCGGAGATCCTCGAGACCTACAAGAAGCTGGGCATCCCCCTGCGCGAGCAGGAGGTGCTGGCTGGCGTCGAGGGCGCGCCGCGCTACGCCGTCGACGCGGTCTTCGACAGCGTCTCGGTCGTCACCACCTTCCGCGAGGAGCTCTCCAAGGCGGGCGTCATCTTCTGCCCGATGAGCGAGGCGATCCGCGAGCACCCGGAGCTGGTCAGGAAGTACCTCGGCTCGGTCGTGCCGACCTCGGACAACTACTTCGCCTGTTTGAACTCCGCCGTCTTCTCCGACGGCAGCTTCGTCTATGTGCCGCCGGGCGTGCGCTGTCCGATGGAGCTGTCGACCTATTTCCGCATCAATGCGGAGAATTCCGGCCAGTTCGAACGCACCCTGATCATCGCCGACGCCGGCGCCTACGTGTCCTATCTCGAGGGCTGCACCGCCCCCATGCGGGACGAGAACCAACTCCACGCCGCCGTGGTCGAGTTGGTCGCCCTGGACGACGCCGAGATCAAATATTCCACGGTCCAGAACTGGTATCCGGGCGATCCGGAGACCGGAAAGGGCGGGATCTACAACTTCGTCACCAAGCGTGCTGACTGCCGCGGCGACCGCTCGAAGGTGTCCTGGACCCAGGTCGAGACCGGCTCGGCGATCACCTGGAAATATCCGTCCTGCGTCCTGCGCGGCAACGAGAGCACGGGCGAGTTCTATTCGATCGCCATCACCAACGGCCGCCAGCAGGCGGACACCGGCACCAAGATGATCCACCTGGGCGCGAACACGCGCTCGCGGATCATCTCGAAGGGCATCAGCGCCGGGAAATCGACCAACACCTACCGCGGCCTGGTCTCGGCCCACCCGAAGGCCAAGGGCGCGCGCAACTTTACCCAGTGCGACAGCCTGCTGATCGGCAAGAGCTGCGCGGCCCATACCGTGCCCTACGTCGAGGCGCGCAACGGCCAGGTGGTGTTCGAACACGAGGCCACCACGACGAGGCTCTCGGAAGACCAGCTGTTCTACGTCATGCAGCGCGGCCTCAGCCAGGAAGAGGCGGTGCAGTTGCTGGTCAACGGCTTCGTCAAGGACGTGCTGCAGGAGCTGCCGATGGAGTTCGCTGTGGAAGCGCAGAAGCTGGTGGCGATTTCGCTGGAGGGGAGCGTCGGATGACCGCCAAGACCAAGAAGCAGAAGCCCTTCACCCTCAAAGACGCCTTCGAGGTGGAATTCGCGCGTCGCGAGATGGAGCGCCGCAAGCGCGACGAGGCTGAGCGCAAGCAGCAGGAAGAAGATCTCGCGCGCGCCACCCAGTTGCAGGCGGCCCTGGACGCTGATCCGGAGTTCCTGCACGCCCGCGGCCTCAGCGTCGACCGCCGTCGCTATACGGTGAACATCGACCACCAGGACTATCGCATCGCCGCCTATTTCGAGGCGGGCAAGGCGAGCGTCACCCTGTCCGACAAGCGCACCCCGGCCACGCCCGGCACCGTCGCGCCCCGCAAGCAGCAGACCGTGGAGAGCGTCGAAGAGGCGCTCCAGATCATGGCTCAGTTCCTCGTCGACGAGACCCGTTAGATGCTGAAGATCGACAACCTCCACGCCAGCGTCGACGACAAGGAGATCATCAAGGGCCTCTCCCTGGAGGTTCCGGCGGGCCAGGTGCACGCCATCATGGGCCCGAACGGGGCCGGCAAGTCGACGCTGTCCTATGTGCTGACCGGCCGCGACGGCTACGAGGTCACGCAAGGCTCCGCCACGCTGGATGGCGAGGATCTCCTGGCGCTGGAGCCGAACGTGCGCGCCGCCAAGGGCATGTTCCTCTCCTTCCAGTATCCGCTCGAAATCCCCGGCGTCCCGGCGCTCACCTTCATCCGCACCGCCCTCAACGCCCAGCGCAAGGCGCGCGGCGAGGCGGAGATCGCCGCGCCGGCCTTCCTGAAGCTCGCCAAGGAGAAGGCGGCCGAGCTGAAGATGGACTTCGAGATGCTCAAGCGCCCGCTCAACGTCGGCTTCTCCGGCGGTGAGAAGAAGCGGATGGAAATCCTTCAGATGGCGATGCTTTCGCCGCGCTTCCTGATCCTCGACGAGACGGACTCCGGCCTCGACATCGACGCCCTGCGCATCGTCTCGGAAGGGGTCAACGCCCTGCGTTCGCCCGACCGCGCCATGCTGGTCATCACCCACTACCAGCGGCTGCTCGACTACATCAAACCTGACCGCGTCCACGTCCTGGCGGCCGGGCGGATCGTGGCCTCGGGCGGGCCGGAGCTGGCGCTCCAGCTCGAGCGCGAAGGCTACGACAAGTACGCGAGGGCCGCTTGAGCGTCGCCTCCGCCATCCGCGAGCGCGACGCCTCGCAGCTCCCCGGCAAGCGCGACGAGAACTGGCGCTGGACGGACCTGCGCGGCCTGATCCGCGAGACGCCGCCGGCCTCTGCGGCCGTCGATCCGCGGGATGTGGGGCAGGGGCCGTTCGAACACCTCGCCGATCAGTCCTTGGTGGTCGCCAATGGCGGTCCGGATGCGCGCATCTCGCTGGGCGCTGGCGAGGCCAAGACGATCGCCCTGCGCTTCCTGTCGCGCGGCTCCGGCTCGCACACCGCCCGCGCCGAGGTGGAGGTCGCGGCCGGCGGTCGCCTGACCCTGCTCGAGAGCTACGAAGGCGACGAGGGCGGCTATGTCGCCCACGCCGGGATCGACGTCTCCCTGGGCGAGGGGGCGACGCTCGAGCGCATCGTCCTCGCCGCCGACGGGGCGGAAGGCGTCTGCGTCTCCGAGACCGAGGTCCGCTTCGGCGAAGGCGCCGACTTCGGGCAGTCCGTCTTCCTGTCCGGCGCGCGGCGTCAGCGGATCGAGACCCGGCTCGCCCATCCCGGCCACGGCGCCAAGGTGCGCATGGACGGGGTCTATCTCCTGGCCGGCAAGCGACACGCCGACC
This sequence comes from Phenylobacterium soli, assembly GCF_003254475.1. Lineage (NCBI taxonomy): Bacteria > Pseudomonadati > Pseudomonadota > Alphaproteobacteria > Caulobacterales > Caulobacteraceae > Phenylobacterium > Phenylobacterium soli. The sequence continues at coordinate 2,709,443 of NZ_QFYQ01000001.1, read as the reverse complement.
TCACCACCGTCGTCACCCACGCTGGGACCGACGGCGTGACCATGCAGATGGCCAAGGGGGTCGTCCGCGACCAGGCCCGCGGCGTCTTCCAGGGCCGCATCGTGGTGACGGAGGGCGCCGACCGCACCGACGCGCGGATGGAGCATCATGCCCTGATCCTCTCCGACCGCGCCGAGGTGGACGCCAAGCCGGAGCTGGAGATCTACGCCGACGACGTCTCCTGCAGTCACGGCAATACGGTGGGGGCCCTCGACGAAGACGCGCTGTTCTACGCTCGCCAGCGCGGCATTCCCGAGGCCGAGGCCAAGGCTCTGCTCACCGAGGCCTTCATCGGCGAGGTCGTCGACCGGATCGCCCACGAGGGCGCCCGCGAGGTGGTCCGCCTCTGGGCCGCCGCCGGCCTGATGGTCTGACCATGGCCTTCGACCCGCAAGCCATCCGCGCCGAGTTCCCGATCCTGGATCGTCAGGTGAACGGCAAGCCGCTGGTCTATCTGGACAGCGCCGCTTCGGCCCAGAAGCCGCGGGCGGTGATCCAGGCGATCAGCCACGCCATGGAGCACTCCTACGCCAACGTGCACCGCGGCCTGCACACCCTCGCGAACGAGACCACCGAGGCCTACGAGGGCGCGCGCAACAAGGTGGCCGCCTTCATCGGGGCGGAGCCTTCGGAGATCGTCTTCACCAAGGGCGGCACCGAGGCGATCAACCTCGTCGCGGCCGGCCTCGGCGCTCGCCTGCAGACCGGCGACGAGATCGTGCTCACCCAGATGGAGCACCACGCCAACATCGTGCCCTGGCATTTCCTGCGCGAGCGTCTGGGCGTGGTCCTGAAGTTCGTGCCAGTCACCGACGACGGCCAGCTCGACCTCGAAGCCTATCAGCGGCTCCTCGGGCCAAAGACCCGCGTCGTGGCGCTCAGCCACATGTCCAACGTGCTCGGCACCATCAACCCGGTGACGGACATGACCCGCATGGCCCACGAGGCCGGCGCGCTGGTGCTCCTCGACGGCTGCCAGGCCATCGTCCACAAGCCGGTCGACGTGAAGGCCATCGACGCCGACTTCTACGTCTTCTCCGGCCACAAGCTCTATGGCCCCACCGGCATCGGCATCCTCTACGGCAAGGCCGAGCAACTGGCCGGGCTTCCGCCTTACCAGGGCGGCGGCGAGATGATCGGCACGGTGACTGAGGACGCCATCAGCTACGCGGACCCGCCGCACCGCTTCGAAGCCGGCACGCCGCCAATCCTCGAAGCCATCGGCCTCGGCGCGGCCATCGACTGGATGTCCGGCCTCGACCGCGAGGCGATCGCCGAGCACGAGCACCGGCTGTATGCGCGCGTCCGTGACCGGCTGGCCGGCGCCAATTGGCTGAAGGTGCTGGGCGAGGCGCCGGGGAAGGCGGCCATCCTCTCCTTCACCGTCGAAGGCGCCCACGCGCACGACGTGGCCCAGATCCTCGACCGTTACGGCGTGGCCGTCCGCGCCGGGACGCACTGCGCCGAGCCGCTGATGCGGCGTTTCGGCGTCACGTCGAGCGCCCGGGCTTCCTTCGCCCTATATAACACCGAGGACGAGGCGGACGCCTTCGTCGACGCCCTTACCCGTACCCAGGCCTTCTTCGCGTAGAGCACCATGGACGACGTCGCCAAGATCGAGACCCAGACGGCTCCGCTCTCCCAGGAAGAGCTGGACGTCATCACCGACCAGCTCATCGAGAAGCTGAAGACGGTCTACGACCCGGAAATCCCGGTCGACATCTACGAGCTCGGCCTGATCTACAAGGTCGACGTTTCCGACGACCGGGACGTGGTCATCGACATGACCCTCACCGCGCCGGGCTGCCCGGTGGCCGGCGACATGCCGGGCTGGGTCGAGCAGGCGGTGCTGGAGATCCCCGGCATCCGCTCCTGCAAGGTCGAGCTGGTCTTCGATCCGCCGTGGGACCCCTCGCGGATGTCCGACGAGGCCAAGCTCCAGCTGAACATGTTCTGAGCCATGGACCTTTCCCTCACCCCCACGCCCCGCGCCCGCCGTCCCCGGCCCAAGGTGGTCACCCTGACCGAGGCCGCCGCCGCGCGCGTGAAGGAGATCATGGCCAAGGCCGAGAAGCCGTACATCGGCTTGCGCGTCGGCGTGAAGAACGGCGGCTGCGCCGGGCAGGAATACGTCCTCGAATATGCCGAGCAGGCTGCGCCGTTGGACGAGGTCATCGAGGACAAGGGCGTCACCATTCTCGTCGAGCCCAAGGCCGTGCTGTTTCTGATCGGCTCGGAGATCGACTACGAGGTGACCAAGCTCTCCGCCCGGTTCGTGTTCCACAATCCCAACGAGACCGACGCCTGCGGCTGCGGCGAGAGCGTCACCATCGAGCCCGCCAAGCCCGAATAGCAAAACGGCCGGACGCTTCCGCCCGGCCGCTCGATTTCCTCCAGGATTTCAGGCGCTTCTAGCGGCCTTTGAACTCGGCCGGACGCTTCTGCAGGAACGCCATGACGCCCTCGCGGGAGTCCTCGGTCCGGCCGGCGTCGCCCTGGGCGTAGGCTTCCGCCTCGAGCTGCAGGTGCCAGCTCGTGTCCAGCGCTTCCCAGACGAGATTGCGGGTGAGGCCCAGCGAGGCGGGGCCGCTCGCCAGGGCGCCGGCGAGCTCAAGCGCGCTCTTCATCAGATCGGCGTCGGCCACGCAGCGGTTGATCAAGCCCCACTCCTGGGCCGTCTTGGCCGGCAGCTTCTCACCGAGCAGCATCAGCTCCATGGCGCGCGCCTTGCCGACGAGCTTCGGCAGCAGCCAGGTCGCGCCGCCGTCCGGAACCAGGCCGATGCGGCGGAAGGCCAGCAGGAAGTAGGCGCTCTCGGCCGCCACGACGATGTCGCAGGCCAGGGCGAGGGACACGCCGACGCCGGCCGCCACGCCGTTGACCGCCGCCACCAGCGGCTTGGGCGACTTGCGCAGGGTGGAGACGAAGGGGTTGTAGACCTTCAGCAGGGCTTCGTTCGGCCCGTTGGGGTTGGTGACCCCGCCGCCCGCACGACCGCCCGACAGGTTGGCGCCCGAGCAGAAGCCGCGGCCTTCGCCGGTGATCACGATGCAGCGCGCGTCGTCGTTGGCGACCAGGCTCTCCACCGCCGCGTTGAGGTCCTGCATGAGCTCCATGCCGGCCGCGTTGAGGGTGGAGGGGTCGGAAAGCGTGATGATCCCGATGCGGTCCTTGACCTCGGTCCTGACCTTCGGCGCAGCGGCGTTGCCGTCCATGGCGTCCTCCCTCGAACGAATGTTTCGCGCGATCTTAGAGGCCCATACCCCGGCGTCAGGCTAGCGAAAAGTCCGCCGAGGTGTCGCCTCAGGCCGCGGCGGCGGCGATCGGATCGGCGGAGGAGGTGCGGTTGCGGCCGCCGCGCTTCGAGGCATAGAGCGCGGCGTCGGCCCGCTCCACGAGGGACGCCGGCGGCTCGCCAGGGCGCCGCTCCGCGAGGCCGGCCGACAAGGTCACTGCGCCGAGGTCTTCGTTCGTCGAGCGCCGCTTGAGGACCCGCGAAGCCACCTCGGCGCGAATCTCTTCCAGCACCGCCAGGGCGGTGCGCGCCGTCTCGCCGGGGAAGATCAGGGCGAATTCCTCGCCGCCGTAGCGCGCAGCGGTGCGCGGCGCGGCGCCGGAGCGGCCGATCACGCTCGCCACGTAGCGCAGCACCTGGTCGCCGGTCTGGTGGCCCCACGTATCGTTGAAGGCCTTGAAGTGGTCGATGTCGAGCACCGCCAAGCAGAGCCCGCCGCCCGCCTGGTCGGCCTCGGCGCAGGCGCGCTCCAGCGCCTCGTCGAAGGCCTTGCGGTTGGCCAGGCTCGTCAGCCCGTCGGTCATCGCCTCGCGGCGGACCTGCTCGAGGTGCTCGCGCAGCTTGGAAACCTCCGCCGTCGTGTCGGCGAGCTGGCTTTCGAGGGTCTGGTTCTCCTGGCGCACCCGCTGGGTGGCCTGGGTCAGGCTCTCGACCATGGCCTTGATCTTGCCGGTGTCCTCGCCGGCCAGGCTTTCAGAAGCGTTGGCCAGTTCCTGGCCGTAGGCCTCGCTCGATTCCCGCGCGCTCTCGATGGCCCGATGGACGCTGTCCAGTTCCTTGGACAGGGCGTCGCCGGCGTCGAGCAGTTCGCCCGAGAGCTTCTGCTTGGGCAGGAACTTGGCGGCCAGGGTCTCGCCGACGCTGTCGGTGAAGGGCTCGCCGGCCTCCAGCATGTGATCGATCTCGACCGCCAGGGCGCTGCCCTTGGCGGCCACGTAATGGACCCACAGCTCGAAATTCAGCGCGGTCGGCCAGACCTTGTGGGCCTCCATGGCGGCGATCGCCTTGCGGGCCAGGTCATAGGCCGGCGGCGCGCGCAGGGAGGTTTCGACATCAGCCGACATGCCTCAACCGTTACCCCGCGAGTTTCAAACGCGGAGTTAAGGCCCAGGGTTAGTCGTCGGATCTCCGCACCGCCAGCGGCCGGCTGAGGAACGCCGGCGTGTCGCCACCGAAACCCACCACCTGGTCGCCATCGTCGCGGTCTCGCCGGCGGCGGTCGTCACGGCGATCATCGCGCCTGTCATCGCGCCTGTCATCGCGCCGCGGCGGGCGCTCGGCCTGGACTGGCGGCGGCGGTAGAGGACGCTCGGGCCTCGGCTTGCGCTGGCGCGGCGGCGGAGCCTCCGCCTCGACGGGGGCGGCAGCCGGCGCCTTGGCTTCGGCCTCGGCTTCTCGGCGTGGCGCCCGCTCCCGGCGGGGGCGCTCGCTCCGGTCCTGATCCCGATCACGGTCGCGACCACGGTCGCGGCCCCCGCGCTCGCGGCCGCGGCCCGGACGCGGCTCGTCCTTGATGTTCGCCCAGTCGAGGTCGAGCGTGAGTTCCTCGGGGACCTTGCCGGTCAGCTTCAGAATCTTGTCGAGATTCTTGCTGTCGGCCGGGGTGACGATCATGAACGTCTGGCCCGAGCGCCCCGCGCGGCCTGTCCGGCCGATGCGGTGCACATAGTCGTCGGCGTGGTGCGATACGTCGTAGTTGAAGACGTGGCTCACGTCGGGAATGTCGAGACCGCGCGCGGCGACGTCGGAGGCGACGAGCAGGCGCAGCTCGCCGCTGCGGAACGCCGCCAGCGTGCGCATCCGCATCTGCTGGTCGAGGTCGCCGTGGATCGGCGCGGCGTCGAGGCCGTGCTTCTTCAGCGACTTGGCGACGATGTCCACCTCGGCCTTGCGGTTGCAGAAGACGATGCCGTTCTTGACGTCGGCCCGGTCGATGAGCGCGCGCAGCGCCGTCCGCTTCGCCTTCGGGTCCGTGGTCGGGATCCTCACCAGGTACTGGGTGATCGTCTCGGCCGTCGTCGCCGGCTTGGCCACCTCGATCCGCACTGGATCCTTGAGGAACTGCTTGGTGAGCCGGGTGATCTCCGGCGGCATGGTCGCCGAGAAGAACAGCGTCTGACGTTTCGGCGGCGTGAGCTTGAAGATCCGCTCGATGTCCGGGATGAAGCCCATGTCGAGCATGCGGTCGGCTTCGTCGACCACCATCAGCTGCACGCCGGTGAGCAGCAGCTTGCCGCGCTCGAAGTGGTCGAGGAGGCGGCCGGGCGTGGCGATCAGCACGTCGACGCCGCGGTCCAGCTTCTGCTCCTGGTCGGAGAAGGAGACGCCGCCGATCAGCAGGGCCCAGCTCAACTTCTGGCCCTTGGCGTACTTCTCGAAGCTGTCGGCGACCTGGTCCGCGAGCTCGCGGGTCGGGGCGATGACCAGCGCGCGCGGCATCCGCGCACGGGCGCGGCCGGCGGCCAGCTTGTCGATCATCGGCAGGGTGAAGGCGGCGGTCTTGCCGGTGCCCGTCTGGGCGATGCCCAGCACGTCCTTGCCCGCGAGCGCCACCGGGATGGCGTCGGCCTGGATCGGAGTGGCGGTGTGGTAGCCCGCGTCGGCGACGGCCTGGAGGGTCGCAGGCGACAAGCCCAGTTCTGAGAATTCGGTCATTCGTTACGAGTTTGGCGGTGACGCAAGTATTGGGCTGGCGCACCGCGGCGGCGCGGGCGGACGTCGCCGCGCGCGGCGGAAGATACGGGCGAAGTCGGCCAAGTCAACGCGCGCAATGATCGCGAGTTCAGCGGCGTGGCCAAGTCCGCCTCAACGCGGGCGGATCAGGTTGATCTGGATGAAGCCCCTGAACAGTTGTGGGTGGGGTTGTTGGCGGCGGTCTACGCCCCGTCCCGGAAGGCTCTCACGCGCCTCACGCCGCGCCCGCCAGGCGGCGAACCCGGCCAGCCTTCGGGTCCCGAACGCGGCCAGCGAGCCCATCATCGTCGACCTGTGCGGCGAGACCTCAATCGGCCTTGCCCACAAGCCCGGCGTCGAGCGCGGGCCAACGATGCTCAGTGCGGGGCCGCCTCGTAGGACTGGGGCTTTTTTTTTGAACTCTCCGCGTCCCGCACCGTCTCGTGCGCGCTGCGCTCGGTCCAGCCCTCGGCGCTCGCCGGCGCCTCGGCGTCGGCGTCACGGTCGTGCCGCTGCAGCGCCTCGGCGAAGGAGCGCGCCGCCTCGCCGAGCGCATAGGCGATGGCGCCGCTCGCGACGCTGGCCGCCTTGCCGGTCTTGTGGCTCGCATCGCCCGCGCCGTCGCGCAGCCGATCGGCCACCTCGGCCAGGGCGCTGCGCGCCTTGGGGCTGTCCTTGACCTTCTTCGCGCCGGCCACCGCGCCGACGGCCATCACCGCTTCGGCGATCGCCGCCTGGCCGGCGGGCGAGGCGATCAATTCGCCCAGCCGCCCCTTGCGGACCGCCTTGGGCACCTTCACGCCCGCGATCGTCTTGGGCAGGAAGTTCTTCTTTTTCTTCGACATGCGCCGACCTCCGTAAGGCCCGGAGGATCAAACGTGCGTCGCCTTGGGCCCGTTCCGGCGGAAGACTGTGGATCAGCGCCCGTCCACGGAATAGGCCAGCAGCACGTTGACGCCGTTGCCGCCGGTGCGGGCCGCGCCGTTGAAGCCGCTCATGGTGAAGACCATGCCCTGTCCCACCGCCGCGCCCATGCCGTCGAGGCTGCCGCCAGGCTGGCCGGTGACGCCATTCACCGTCTCGTAGGTCTGGGCCGTGGTCGAATGAGCCCAGAGAATCTTGCCGCTCGCCGCGTCGTAGGCGCGCAGCCACCCGTCCATGGTTCCGGAGAACACCACGCCGGGGATGGCCGAGGGGGCCGCCGACTGGGCGCGGATGCAGGCGCCGGGCGCATAGGCGCGGCTCTGGTCGCCGGCGTAGTGGCAGGGCGCCTCGGGCGCCAGTGTCTTCCAGAGGATCTTACCGCTGGCGGGATCGAGGGCCAGGATCCCCGGCTCGCCCGGCGCGGTCTTCTCCTCCGTCAGCGCCGGCAGGCCGGACTTGGCGGCGGCCTCGTTGAACAGGCTGACCACGTCCGAATTGGCCACATAGAGGCGCGTCCCGTCCGCGGCCATGCCCCACTCCACGCCGCCGAGGGCGCCGCCCGCGCCGACGCGCCGGGTCCACAGGGTGCGGCCGCTCGCCGGATCCATTCCGTAGACGAGGCCCGACTTCTGGCCCGACAGGAGGATCTCCCCGCCGCCCTTCAGCTTGAAGAGGATCGGAGAGGCGCCGAAGTCGTGGTCAGGCCCGGGCGGGGAAGGGCAGTTGGCCGGCTTCTTGGCCTGCTCGCAGCCCATGATGAAGTTGTCGTTCTCGGTGACCTGGTTGCTCCAGCGGATTCGGCCCGTCGCCGTCTCGATGGCGACGATCGCGTCCGCTCCCCTCGTCGAGGCGCTGGTGTAGCTGTCGCCGGTGGCCACATAGACGAGGCCGCGGGCCTCATCGACCGTCGGCGCCGACCAGATCGCCGCACCGGCCGGCCCTTGCTGCTGCACGCCGGCGCTGTTCACATAGGTCGGCTTGAGGGGCTCGGTGACCACATAGGTCTTCCAGATCAGCGTGCCGGTCGCCAGGTCGAGCGCGCTCAGCGAGCCGCGGAACGAGCAGCACGGATACTTGGGCGAGATCGCCGCGCCTTCCTCGCCCGAGCTCATCGGCACGTAGAGGCGATCCTGCGAAACGACGGGCGCGCCGGTGATGCCGCCGACGGGATTGCTCTCCAGCTCGGCGCTGCGCCAGAGCTCCTTGCCGGTCTGGGCGTCGAAGGCGCGGACCGTGCGATTGCGCTCGCCGACGAAGGTCGCCCAGCCGGAGGGCGCGATCTTGCTGCGCACCACCATGGGCGTGGTCCGCGAGGCGACTCCACGGGCCACCCACCGCACGCAGCCGCGAGAGGCGTCCAGCGCGTAGAACTTGCCGGTGCGATTGGTGACGAACAGCCAGTCCCCGATCACGGTCGGCATGCCGCCGCCGGCCATGGCGAAGGCCCACTTCACCTTCAGGCGGGGGACCTCGGCCTTGGCCAGGCCGGGGCTCGGCTGGAAGCGGCGCGAGCGGGCGTCGGCGCCGACGCTCGCCCAGTCGGCGGCGCTCTGGCGGATCGGTGGCGGGCCGCCCTGGCACATGGGATCGGTCCCGACCTCGGCCGGCCCAGCGAACATGCCGCGGCCGAACGCCTGCGCCTGACCGGCGGGAGCCGGATGCGCGTCGGGCGCCTCAGCCGGCCGCGCCGTCAGGTAGGCGGCGATGGCGGCCTTGTCCTGGCTCGAGAGGCCGCTCGCCATGGGCGCCATGACGCCGCTCGTCAGCACCTCGACGATCTGGCCAGGCGGCAGCACGGCCAGCGCATTGCGGGCCGGCGCGCGACCCATCGCCGGTTCATGGCAGGCCTTGCAGCGGGCGTTGAACAGCGCTTCTCCAGAACCTCCCGCGGACTGCGCATGCACGACCATCGGCAGCACCAGCGCCCCCGCGACCACGGTGAAACCCGCCGCGGCGGCGGCCATCGCCCGAATGCCCCTCATATCCCCCCGAACCCTTTTTCCGAGTCGCTGCCCGGAGCTTGGTCTCCGGTTCTTTCACTCAGATTGCAGGTCGGGACCTCAGACGTCGAGGTCGGCCAGGGCGAATTCGGCGTTCTCCTGGATGAAGCGGAACCGCAGCTCCGGCTTACGGCCCATCAGGGCCTCCACCAGGTCGGCCACGGCTTCTTCGGACCGGGGCAGGGTGATCCGGGCGAGGGTGCGCGTCGCCGGATCCATGGTGGTTTCCTTGAGCTGGGCCGGCATCATCTCGCCCAAGCCCTTGAAGCGGCTGATCTCCGGCTTCTTGCCCTTGAATTCGGTGGCCAGCAGCTCGTCGCGATGAGCGTCGTCGCGGGCGTAGACGGCTTTGCCACCGTGGCTGATCCGGTAGAGCGGCGGCAGGGCCAGGTAGAGCCGTCCGGAGCGGATCGCGTCGGGCATGGTCCGGTAGAAGAAGGTGATCAGCAGGCTGGCGATGTGGGCGCCGTCCACGTCGGCGTCCGTCATGATGATGATCCGCTCGTAGCGCAGATCCTCTTCCTTGAACTTCGAGCCGCCCTGGGCGCCGAGCGCCAGCATCAGGTCGGAGAGCTCCTTGTTACCGCCGGTCTTGTCCGTGGAGGCCGAGGCGACGTTGAGGATCTTGCCGCGCAGGGGCAGGATCGCCTGGGTCTTGCGGTCCCGGGCCTGCTTGGCCGAGCCGCCGGCCGAGTCCCCCTCGACCAGGAACAGTTCGGCGCCGTCGATGGCCCCGCCGGAGCAGTCGGCCAGCTTGCCGGGCAGCCGCAGCTTGCGGGTCGCCGAGGCCCGGGCGACCTCCTTCTCCTTGCGCCGCTTGAGCCGCTCCTCGGCCCGCTCGATGACGAACTGCAGCAGGGCCGAGGCGGCCTTCGGCTGAGCCGTCAGCCAGTGGTCGAAGGGATCGCGCAGGGCGTTCTCCACCAGCCTCTGGGCCTCGCTGGAGGACAGCTTCTCCTTGGTCTGGCCCTGGAATTCCGGGTCGCGGATGAAGACGCTGACCAGCGAGCCAGCCTGGGCGACCACGTCGTCGGCGGTGATCAGCCCGCCGCGCTTCTCGCCAGTGAGATCGGCGTACTGCTTGAGCCCTCGCGTCAGCGCGGCGCGGAAGCCGGCCTCGTGCGTCCCGCCTTCCGGGGTCGGCACCGTGTTGCAGTAGGACTGCATGAAGCCGTCAGCTTCGCCGAACCCGGCCGGCGTCCAGGTCACCGCCCATTCGACCTTGCCGGCCTCGCCCGGGCGCTCGTAGCGGCCGGCGAAGGGCTCGGGGGTGACGGTCTCGATGCCCTTCACGCGCTCAGCCAGGAAGTCGGCCAGGCCGTTGGGGAAGCGGAACACCGCCTCGGCCGGGGTCTGGTCGTGGATGCGCGAGGGGTCGCATTTCCAGCGGATCTCGACGCCGCCGAACAGGTACGCCTTCGACCGCGCCATCCGGTAGAGCCGGGCCGGCTTGAAGGCGCAGCCCTCGCCGAAGATCACCGGGTCCGGCGAGAAGGTGATCGCCGTGCCCTTCTTCCGCGTCGGCGCGATCTGCTGGATGGGCCCCAGCGGCTTGCCGCGGGTGAAGGCCTGGCGCCACTCGTGGCCGTCCTTCCAGGCGGTCACCTCGACGCGTTCGGAGAGGGCGTTGACGACGCTGACGCCGACGCCGTGCAGGCCGCCCGAGGTCTCATAGGCCTTGCCCGAGAACTTACCGCCCGAGTGCAGGACGGTCATGATCACTTCCAGGGCCGACTTGCCGGGGTGCTTCGGGTGCGGATCGACCGGGATGCCGCGGCCGTCGTCCTTCACCGTCAGGGCCCCCTCGGCGTCGAGGATCACCTCGATCACCTTGGCGTGCCCGGCCACGGCCTCGTCCATGGCGTTGTCCAGCACCTCGGCGAACAGATGGTGCAGCGCCCGCTCGTCGGTGCCGCCGATGTACATGCCGGGCCGCTTGCGGACGGGCTCCAGCCCCTCCAGCACCTCGATGTCCTTGGCCGAATAGCCGCCCGAGGACGGCGCGCCGGCGGGAGGGGGAGTCACGGCGGCCTTGGGAGCGCCGGTCACCGCCGGGTCCGGGCGCGGCTCGTGGCTCTCCGCCAGCGGCGAGGCGGGCGCGGGATTCAGCGCGTCATCGGTTCCGAAGAGATCGAAGGACGGGGCGGCGGACTTGTTCGACATGGGTCCCCGAAAGTGAGGCGATTCTGGAATGGATATGAATCGGGCGCCGGCCGGAGGCAATGCGTCCCGATGACGGCCGTCGAGCCGACGCCGGGTGCGAAGCTTACCCGACGTGCAGGGGAATGAGATGCGATCTCAAGTCCCTTGTCAGACCTGAAATTTAAGGCAAGCATCAACTCGGCCAGACCGCGCAGGAGATGCGGCGCGCCGAGGGAGGTCCATATGCCGAGCGTTTCGGTCCGAAAGTCGCGGGTGCCCGCGGAGATCCTCAACATCGGCGGCACCGCCGCCGCGATCCTGGCGGTCGTGATGACCGGCGCGGGCCTGTCGTCCATGCTGCCGGACCCGTCCCCCTGGCTCACCGCCGCCGCCTACCTTGGCCCGGCCGGCCTGGCCTTCGCCGCCTACTGGTGGGTCGCCCAGAAGCTCTGAAGACTCCAGACGCTCTGAAGCCTCGTACGAGGCTTGCGTCTCGGCGGGCTGCGAGCTCGCCCCTATGAACCGCGGATCTCCGAGGTGCTCGTGAAATCCGCGGTTTGAACCCTGAGCGCCTATCGCGGCGCGTAGATGGCCGACAGCCGGTCTGGGGTTCCCTCGATCCGCTCCAGCCGCGGATATTTCAGCCCGCCGCGATAGTCGATCGTCACCACCCTGTAGTGGTCGCCATCCTTGACGATCAGGCTCACCGGCGCGCCGCTCTTGGCGTTGGTGATCGCCTCCTTCAGCAGATCCGCCTCATAGGCGATGCCGTTCACCGCGACGATCTTGCCGCCCACCGTCAGGCCCGCCTTGTACGCCGGTCCGTCCCACAGCACCGAGGTGATGCTGGCCTCCCGGTTCAGGGTGAGGCCCAGGGAGTAGGTCAGGTCGACCATCTTCCGGCTCGCCTCGTTCTGCTTCCAGAACTCGGTCGGGGTCTCGGTGAAGGCGAGCTTCCAGCCACCGCGGGTCAGGCCGTCGAGCGGGAAGGCGGGTTTCACCGCCTTGATCCGCGCCGTGAGGAAACTTGCCCAGTCATAGGGCATGACCGCGTTCAGCCCGGCGACCACGTCCTCAAAGGTGTAGCCGACTTCCGACCAGTTGCCGTCCTCGATGCCGAAGAAGCCGCGTGCGAAGTCGTCGAGCGACTTCTTGCCGCCGGTCTTCTCACGGATCAGCGTGTCGGCGTCGAGCCAGACGAGCTGACCTTCGGAATAGTAGTCCTCGCTGCGCTGCCAGCTGGTCCAGGCCTGCGGGCGGCGGTTGGAGATGATCGGATCGTTCGTCGTGTCCTCCACCGAGCGCCACTGGCGTCCCGGACGGCCCGTCGAGTAGGTGGCCGCGGTCATCGCCAGGGCGTCCATCGTCTCCTGCTTGGTGTTCAGGCCGGACCGGGCGCCCAGCACATAGCCCCAGTACTGCGTCTGGCCCTCGTAGACCCAGAGCAGGCTGTCGCGCATTGGCACGTTGAGGGTCGGCGTCCAGAGGTCGGCCGGCCGGCGGAACTTGCCGTTCCACGAGTGGGTGTACTCGTGCGGCAGCAGATTGCGGGACGGCGCGTTCTTGGCCCACTCGGTGAAGAAATCCGGCCGCGTGCCGTCCTCCGACGAGCGATGGTGCTCAAGCCCGATGCCGCCCAGGCGGTCGGAGAGGGAGAACAGGAAGTCGTAGTGGTCGTAGTGGCGTGAGGCGAACAGCTTGTCGGCCTGACGCACCAGCTCGCGGTGCTTCTCGATCTGCTCGGGCGTGGCCGCCAGCAGTTCGGGCCGGTCGGCGACCACGTCGAGGCTCACCCGCGACTTGCCCGAGGTGTCGAGCTCGAAGCGCTTGAAGTAGCGCCCGGCCAGCATCGGCGAGTCGTACAGCACATCGAGCGGCGCGGTCTTGAAGCGGACCACGCCCGCGTCCGTGCCGGCCGGCTCGAGCGCCGTGCCATAGCCCCAGCCTTCCGGCAGCCGGATCGACGCGGTCACCGGGATGCGTCGCATGAAATAGCCGGCCGGATAGAGGGCGAGGTCGATCCACTCGGCCGAGAGCATCTCCGGCGTCATCATCATCCGGCCCTGGTCGGGGGCGGTGGGCGACAGGAACTCGAAATCGACCTCCAGCGCGGTCGCCCCGGCCGGCGGGGTCACGTGGAAGGCGAAGACCTGGACCGGGTCGCGCGTCCACGGGACCGCCTGGCCGCCAGCGCGGATCGTCAGGCCGCTGACGCCGTAGAGCGGATTGCGTGGCGAGTGTCCGCCGGGGACCCACTCGGGATAGAGGAGGGTCATCGGTCCCGGCCCGGTGACCGGAATGGTCTCGTGGATCCGGAAGATCCGCCGCTCCAGGTCGGTAGCGTCCACCTGGACGGTCAGGGCGCCCGGATAGGCCACGTCCTGCGGGGCCGCGATCGGCGCGGGCATCGCCGCGGGCTGCGGCCCCGGCGAGGGCTGGGCGAAGGCGGAGGAGGCGAGGGCGAGCGCGGCGGCCGCGGCGAACAGGGCAGTCTTCATGAGCCTGTTCTATCGGGCTTCGTTGCAACTGCAACTGGTGGCCGACCCCGAAACGGCGGCCCGACCACCACCTTGGGTGCTGGAATCGAAAGGGCCGCGGATATGATCCGCGGCCCTCGAACTTCACGTCAGGTTCTGACGACTAGCACTTGAAGTACATGTCGAATTCCACCGGATGCGGGTGGAGTTGGAGGCGCATGACCTCCTCCATCTTCAGCTCGATGTAGGCGTCGATGAAGTCGTCGTCCATGACGCCGCCCTTCTTGAGGAAGGCGCGGTCCTTGTCGAGGTTCTCGAGCGCCTCGCGCAGCGAGCCGCAGACTTCCGGGATCTTCTTCTGCTCGCGCGGCGGGAGGTCGTAGAGGTTCTTGTCCGCCGGCGCGCCCGGATCGATCTTGTTCTCGATGCCGTCGAGGCCGGCCATCAGCAGGGCCACAAAGGTCAGGTAGGGGTTGCCCATGGGGTCGGGGAAGCGGGCTTCCAGACGCTTGGCCTTCGGGCTGTCGACGTGCGGGATGCGGATCGAGGCCGAGCGGTTGCGGGCCGAGTAGGCCAGCTTCACCGGGGCTTCGTAGCCGGGCACGAGGCGCTTGTAGGAGTTGGTCGTCGAGTTCGAGAAGGCGTTGATGGCCTTCGCGTGCTTGATGATGCCGCCGATGTACCACAGGCACAGGTCCGAGAGGCCGGCGTACTTGTCACCGGCGAACAGCGGCTTGCCGTCCTTCCAGATCGACTGGTGCACGTGCATGCCCGAGCCGTTGTCGGCGAACATCGGCTTGGCCATGAACGTCGCCGTCTTGCCGTAGGCGTGGGCCACGTTGTGGATCACGTACTTATAGAGCTGCATCCGGTCGGCCATGGTGATCAGCTCGGCGAACTTCAGGCCGAGTTCGTGCTGGGCCGGCGCCACCTCGTGGTGGTGCTTCTCGGGCTGCATGCCGAGCTCGCCCATGACCGCCAGCATCTCGCCGCGCAGGTCCTGGCCGGAATCGACCGGGTTCACCGGGAAGTAGCCGCCCTTCGGGCCCGGGCGGTGGCCCATGTTGCCTTCCGGATAGACCTTGCCCGTGTTCACCGGCAGTTCGGTGGAGTCATAGGCATAGCCCGTGTTGTGCGGGTCGGTGCTCCAGCGGACGTCGTCGAACACGAAGAACTCGGCTTCCGGACCGAAGAACACCGTGTCACCGATGCCGGCCGACTTGGTGTAGTTCAGCGCCGCCTTGGCGATCGAGCGCGGGTCGCGGTTGTAGGGGGTGCCGGTGTCGGGGTTCACCACGTCGCAGAACAGCGCCAGGGTGGTCTGCTGATAGAACGGGTCGATGATCGCGGTGTTGAGGTCCGGCCGCAGCTTCATGTCGGACTCGTTGATCGCCTTCCAGCCGGCGATCGAGGAGCCGTCGAACATGGTCCCGTCGGTGAGGAAGTCCTCGTCGACCAGGTCGATGTCGAAGGTCACGTGCTGCATCTTCCCGCGCATGTCGGTGAAGCGGACGTCGACGTACTTGACGTCCTTCTCCTTGATCATCGCCTGGATGTCCTTGGCGCTCGGCATTGGCAGTCCCCTTTTGGTGTTGTCTCGATGGGTTGGAAGGTCGGCTAGACGGCGGCGGGTCCGGTTTCGCCGGTTCGGATCCGCATGACGTCCAGGATGTCGGAGACGAAGATCTTGCCGTCGCCGATGCGCCCGGTGCGCGCGGCGGTGGCGATCGCCTCCAGCGCGCGCTCTAGCTGGTCATCGGGCACGACCACCTCGATCTTGATCTTCGGCAGGAAGTCCACGACGTACTCGGCGCCGCGGTAGAGCTCGGTCTGCCCTTTCTGGCGCCCGTAGCCCTTCGCCTCGATCACCGTCATGCCCTGGACACCCAGCTCCTGCAGGGCTTCCTTCACTTCGTCCAGCTTGAACGGCTTGATGACGGCTTCGATCTTTTTCATGGCCCGACTGGTCTCGCCCCCGGTTCGCGGCGGACCCAGCACCTTGCGGGCAGGGCGCGCAAGCGCGGGGCTCGCCGTTCATCGCGTTCGCGCCTGCGAAATCAGCGGGCGCCCAGAAAATAGGCGCCGTGAGCCCAAAAAGCGCGCAGGGCGGGTTTGCGCTTGAGAACCGTTCTCCTCGCCCGCGGATCGGCGCGCGGCCGCGCCGGAAGCGCTCCAAAATGGCCGGCGCGTCATCGCCACGTCATCGGCTTGCCTCAGTTCGCTTCAACAGGTCATTTGGCCGAAGTCGGGTGGGCGCGCGCGCCTGCTGAAGTTTGTGGCGGATCGGACGCGCCGCCGAATAGGGATCGACCCATGCCTCGCCTCTACCTCATCCGTCACGGCAAGCCCGCCTCCACCTGGGGCGACGCGGACGCCGACCCGGGCCTCGACGAGACCGGCCAGGCCCAGGCCGAGGCGGCGCGCGACTGGCTTTTGTCCCTGCCTGAGGCAGAGCGGCCGCAGCGTGTGGTCAGCTCGCCCCTGCGCCGCTGCCGCGAAACCGCCGAACCGACCGCCCGCGCGCTCGGCGTGGCAGTGGAGATCGATCCTATCGTCGGCGAGATCCCGACCCCCGAGGCGCTGCATCCCACCGAACGCGCCTCCTGGCTGCGCAAGGTGTTCGAGGGCACCTGGCGCGAGATCCAGGGAGATCTCGACTATGACCAGTGGCGGCGCGAGATCGTCGGCTCCCTGCGGGCCCGCGGCGACACCGCGGTCTTCTCGCATTACGTGGCCATCAACGCCGTGGTTTCCCATCTGCTCGACGACGACCGGGTGCTGCACTTCCGTCCCGACCACGCCTCGATCACCGTACTGGAGACCGATGGCCAGGGCTTGACCCTGGTGGCCAAAGGACGCGAAGCCGTCACCGGTGTCCTCTAGAGGGGAGATCGCCTTGGCGCCGCGCCAGATCCTCACCGTCGCCGAGACGGCCCAGGCCGACAAGGCGGCCATCGCCGCCGGGACGCCCGGAACCGTGCTCATGGAGCGGGCGGGGACCGCCGTCGCCGACGCGATCTGTGCGCGCTTCCGCCCGCAGCGCGCGATCGTCGCCTGCGGGCCGGGCAACAACGGCGGCGACGGCTATGTTGTCGCCCGGCTCCTGAAGAACCGGGGCTGGCCGGTCGAGGTGAGGGCGCTCGCTCCGCCGGCGACCGAGGACGCCAGGGCCGCGGCCACCCAATGGGACGGCCAGGTCGCGCCGCTCGAAGGCGATTTCGCCGGCGCACTGGTCGTCGACGCGCTGTTTGGCGCAGGCCTTGCGAGACCACTCGACGGCCTCTCCGCCGCGGCCGCGCAGAAGATGTCCGTCGCCTCCGAAAGGGTCGTCGCCGTCGACATCCCGAGCGGCCTGCCCGGCGACACGGGCAAGCCCGTGGGCCCCTGTGTCTCCGCTGGCCTGACGGTCACCTTCCACGCCCGCAAGCCGGCCCACGTACTGGAGCCGGGCCATGGCCGCTGCGGCGAAGTGATCGTCGCCGACATCGGCCTCGGCGCGACCTCCGCGCGGCTGTTCGAGAACGGCCCCGATCTCTGGCTGCCCCGCTTCCCCTGGCCCGACGCGTCCAGCCACAAGCACGCCCGCGGACGCCTTATCGTGGTTTCCGGCGAGGCGTGGAGCACCGGCGCCGCCAGGCTCTCCGCCCGTGGCGCGCTCCGGATCGGCGCGGGCCTCGTCACGGTCTTCTCCCCGCCGGACGCCGTTGCCGCCAACGCCGCCCACCTGGAGGCGGTCATGCTGCGTCCCTTCGAGACCGACCTCGAACTCGAGCAGGGCGCGGCCCACGTCGACGCCGCCGTCATCGGGCCGGCCGCCGGCGTCTCGGAGACCACGCTGCTCAACGTCTTGGCCCTGGCGCGCACCGGCGCCGCCCTGGTGCTCGACGCCGACGCCATCACGGTCTTCCGCGACGACCCGGAGGAGCTGTTCTCCGTGCTCGATCGCGACGATGTCCTCACGCCTCACCCCGGAGAGTTCGAGCGGCTGTTTCCCGGCCTGCTCAACGGCGCTCCCGAACGGATCACCGCCGCCAGGCGCGCGGCCGAGCGCGCCGGGGCGGTGGTTCTTCTGAAAGGCTCGGACACGGTCATCGCCGCTCCCGACGGCCGGGCCGCCGTGAACATCAACGGCTCGCCCTGGCTCGCCACCGCCGGATCCGGGGACGTGCTCGCGGGCTTCATCGGCGGGCTCGTGGCCCAGGGGATGGAGAGCTTCGAGGCGGCCTGCGCCGGCGCCTGGATCCACGCCGAATGCGCCGAGCTGCACGGCCCCGGGCTGATCTCTGAAGACCTGCCGGGCCTGGCGCCGACGGTGCTCCGCCGGCTCTACGAGGAGCGTTAACCCTTCGTCCCCAGGCGGCGGCCGCTCTGTCCACAGTCGAGGCGGCCAACCCCTTTGCCCTTTCGCGCGATTCGGTCGCACCGTGTCCTCACGCCACACCTCCAGGAGCCGTCGATGGACATCGAACGCCTCTCGCCCCTCAGCCGGGACCTGCTGCGCCAGGCGCTGCCGGACGGCCGGCTCGTCAATGTGCTCTATCGGGGCGGATCGCGGGTCGAGACCGGGTTCGAACGCGAACGTCGCTGCTTTGCGCTCGGCGAGCGGGGCTGGCTGAGCTTCGCCGGCTGGGAGGGCGCACCGGCCGACGGCGAGGAATGCCTGTCGAAGTGGGAGCTGACGCGCGCCGCCCAGGTGCTTCTGGCCGAGGGGCTCGCGCAGGCCTGATCAATCGCCCGCGGTGAGCGCCAGGAGCGCGAAGCTCGCGAGCCAGTGCTCGCCCATGTAGTCCCCGGCCACGTGCGGCAGGCTCGCCGCGAGATGACGCTGTGCAGCCCCTTCGGCTGCGATCGCCATGGGCTCCGCATCGGGCAGGGCGGCGGCGATACCGCGCCAGCACCAGGCGCGCGAGAGGTTCAGGCCGTCCAGGTGGGCGATCTTGCCGTCGGTACGGTCGCTGACCACGGCCGGCGAGAAGAGGGCGGCGGGCTGCTCCTCGGCCGCCCGCGGCAGGAAATCCGCAAGCCAGGCGCGGAACTCGTCGGCCGGCAGGTAGCGGCGGACGCATTCGGCCTCCACCAGCGTCGGCGAGAGGAAGTCGTCGAGCGACGGCTCCCAGGCCGGCGCATCCCTGTCCGCCAGGTACCAGTCCCGCACCTTGCCGCGGAACTGCTCCAGCAGGGTCGTGTCGCCGGCGCGGACGGCGTAGTCGTGGCTGATTGTCAGGGCGAAGGCGGTGCTGGAATGCACGCCGGTGCGGATCGGATAGACGGCGTTCGGAAGGAAGGCGCGAAACCGGTCGGCGAACGCCTCCGCCAGCGGCCTCAGGGCCGCCGCCCAGCGATGGTTGTCGTGCAGCAACAGCTCGGCCTGCAGCGCGAGCAACCAGCCCCAGCCGTAGGGCCGCTCGAACCCGCGGGCGGAGGGCCGCTGCAGGTAGTGCAGCTCGCCGGCGACCATCTGCGGCGTGAGGTGATGGTCGAAGAGCCTGCGGATCGCGGCCGCCTCCGGGAGCTCGGGGTGGCGGCGCAACAGGCTGGCCAGCAGCCAGTAACCGTGGACGCAGGAGTGCCAGTCGAAGCTGCCGTAGAAGATCGGGTGCAGCGCCTTCGGCCCGAGCGCGTCGGCGTCGCCGTCCAGCACATGGTCCAGCTTGTTCGGATATTCCCGCGTCACGTGGCCGAGCGCGATGCGGGCGAACTGGGAAGCGATCTTCGGCGTCAGCCGATCAGTGGAAGGCGGCGACATACATCAGCACCATATTGGCGAGCAGCAGGATCAGGGCGGTGGGGATCTGCGCCTTGATCACCGCGTAACGGTCGGAGAGCTCCAGAAGCGCCGGAGGCACCAGGTTGAAGTTGGCCGCCAGCGGGGTCATCAGCGTCCCGCAAAAGCCCGACAGCATGCCGATCGAGGCGACGGCCGCCGGGTCGCCGCCGAAGCGCTTGATCAGGATGGGCAGCCCGACCCCCGCGGTCAGCACGGGAAAGGCGGCGAAGGCGTTGCCCATGATCATGGTGAAGCCCGCCATGCCAAGGCAGTAGACGGCGACCGCCGCGGCGCGGGTATCGACCGGCAGCCAGGTAGTGACGAGGTCGCCGATCACCCTGCCGACGCCGGCGAGGGCGAACACCGCGCCGAGCGCCGCCAGGCACTGGGGCAGGAGGGCGGCCCAGCCGACGATGTCCATCAGCCGCCGGCCTTCCTGGAAGGGGCTGATGAGTGGCTGGCGGAGCAGCTTCACGCCGAGGCTCACGGCGACGATGGCCGCCAGCGCCAGTGAGACCAGCGTCGCCTGCTTCGGATCGAACAGCGGCTGGCCAGCGAGGTGCAGCGGCTTCAGCACGAAGACGCCGATCAGCAGGATCACGGGCAAGGTGAGGGCAGGGACGAACAGCCGGTCGCCCAAGCGCTCGGCGAGGGCGCGGCGCTCTTCCGGCGAGGTCGTGCTCGGCTGTCCGCGTCCGAGCAGGCCCAGGCCTGCGATCAAGGCCAGGCCGACCACCAGGAACCCGTTGCCGAGGTCACCCAGCCGGTCCCCCGCCAGGAAGCTCGTGGCGACCAGACCCCAGAAGGCGGCGTTGCCCAGGCGCTTGGGGTTGTTGCGGTCCGTCGCGCTCAGCACGGCGAAGACCGCGAACATCAGGCCGACGAGCACATAGACGGCGCCGAGCTTGATCACGCGCCGGCCTCGGACCGCTTGCGGCGAAGCCGCCGCTCGAAGAGGACGAGCCGAACTCCGTGGATCAGGAAGGCGGCGATAGCGGAGGGTATGGCCCAGACCGAGAGCTGCAGGGGGTCGAGGTTGATCCCGCTCTGCGCCAGCACGCCGACCATGAGCAGGATCGAGCCGATGGCCAGGAAGATGTCTTCGCCGAAGAAGAGGCCGATGTTGTCTGTGGCGGCTGCCTGGGCGCGGATCGTCTGCCGCGCTTCGTCGCTGAGCGCGCCTTCCCGGCCCTCGACGGCGCCTTCCGCCATGGGCGCGACCAGCGGTCGGATGGTCTGGGCCTGGCCTGCGATGGACACGAGGCCGAGCGCCGCAGTGATCTGGCGGAACGCCTGATAGCCGATCAGCAGAGGGGCGAGGGACACCCCTTTGAAGCGCGCGATGAGGATCCGCGCCCGCTCCTGCAGGCCCGCGCGCTCGGCGACGCCCACGACCGGGTAGACCAGCAGCGCCACGGTCACCAACCGATTGTCGTTGAACGCCTTGCCGAGAGCCGCGACCACCTGCAGCGGCGCGAGCCCGGCCGTCACCCCGGTCACGAGCGCCGCCGCCACGACGACGAGCAACGGGTTGAACCCGGCGGCGAAGCCGGCGACCACCACGGCCACGCCCAACAAGCTCAGCATTCCGGATCCCCAAGCCTCGAGGCCGTATGGAGCCTCAACCGCGCCCCTGACGCAACGTCGTCCAGGCGTCCGCCAGGCGCAGGAACCCCGCGACGTCGACGGTCTCGGCGCGCGCCTGGGGATCGAGGCCCGCCGCCACGGCCAGCGGCTCCCCGCCGAGCGCCTTGAGGCTGGCCCGCAACATCTTGCGGCGTTGGCCGAAGGCCGCCGCGGTGACGGCCTGCAGGGCGTCGAGCCGCTTCGGCGCAGGGCGATCCGCGCGCGGCAAGAGGCGCACGACGGCCGAGTCGATCTTGGGCGGCGGGGTGAAGGCGCGCGCCGGCACATCCATGACCACGCGAGCCTCGCACGTCGCCTGCGCGATCACCGCGAGGCGGCCGTAGGCGGACGTCCCGGGCGCCGCCGCGATGCGGTCCGCGACTTCCTTCTGAAACATCAGGGTCAGGGACGCGGGCGTCCACGGGCCCGTCAGCCACTTAATGAGCAGGGGGGTGCCGACGTTGTAGGGCAGGTTGGAGACGATGTGGGCCGGGCCCCCTCCCGCCAGTTCCGCCTCGTTGGCCTCGAGCGCGTCGCCCAACACCAAGCGCATGGTCCCGCCGCTGGCCTCGACGAGTTCCTCGAGCAGGGCCCTGAACCGCTCGTCCTTTTCGACCGCCACGACCTTGGCGCCGGTCTCGAGCAGCGCCCGCGTCAAGCCGCCGGGGCCGGGGCCGACCTCGATCACCACATCGCCTGGGCCCACCTCGGCCAGGCGCGCGATCTTGCGGGTGATGTTGAGGTCGAGGAGGAAATGCTGGCCGAACGACTTCTTGGCCATCAGCCCGTGCGCGGCCAGCGCCTCGCGCAGGGGCGGCAGATCCTGGACAGCGCTCACGCCGCGCGGGTCCGGGCGATCTGGTCGGCGAGGCGGATCGCGGCGATCAGGCTGTCAGGACGGGCCACGCCGCGCCCGGCGATGTCGAAACCCGTTCCATGATCGGGCGAGGTGCGGACGATCGGCAGGCCGAGGGTGACGTTCACCCCGCCCCAGAAGTCGAGCATCTTCACCGGGATCAGCGCCTGGTCGTGGTAGATGCAGAGGGCCGCGTCGTAGCGGGTGCGCATCTCGGCCGGGAACAGGGTGTCGGCGGGGTAGGGGCCCGCGGCGTCGACGCCAGCCTGGCGCAGGGCGGCCACCGCCGGAACCACGATCTCGACCTCCTCGCGGCCGATCGAGCCGCTCTCGCCGGCGTGCGGATTGAATCCGGCGACCGCCAGGCGGGGCGCAGCGATCCCGAAATCCCGTCTGAGCGCCTGGGCAGTGACGAGACCGGTCTCGACGATCCGGTCGACCGACAGGAGGGATGGAACCTTCGCAAGCGGCGCGTGGACGGTGACCAGCGTGACCCGCAGGTCCTGCGCCGTCAGCATCATGATCGGACCGCGGGCGCCTTCGAACGGGGCCGCGGCCGTCAGCTCGCCGAGGAACTCGGTGTGGCCGGGGAATTTGAAACCCGCCTCGTAGAGTGGCGCCTTGGCGATGGGAGCCGTCACCAGGCCCGCGGCCGCGCCGCTGAGACAGAGTTCGACCCCCGCCTCGATCCACCGGATGATCGCCGGAGCGGCGGCCGCCGACGGGCGCCCCGGCGTGACCTCGGCGCCGACGGGCGAGTGCAGCACCGGCAGGACGCGCGGGAAGGCGGCTTTCGCCTGACCGGGATCGGACAGGGTTTCGATGGTCGAGGCGCCGCGCGCCGCCAGGACTTCGGCGTCGCCGATGACGAAGAACGCAGGGCCGCTCTCGCGCAGGGCCGACCAGGCCTTGGCGACGATCTCCGGACCGATTCCGGCCGGGTCGCCGAGAGAAAGGGCGAGCGGCCCCGGCGTCACCGGGTCTCGATGGTCGCCGACGTGCGCAGGTCGCGCATGTACCGCCGGGAGATCATGCTGAGCTGCTGCCCGTAGAGGCGGTTCTCGATGGCGTCATGATCCACGGCCGGCCCACCCGAGGCGCGCTTGCCGCAGACCGCCACCAGGTGCAGGCCAACATTGGTGCGGATCGGCTCGGAGACCTGGCCGACGGAGAGCGTCTGGGCGACTTCCTTGAACTGCGGCGCGAGGTCGTTCATCTCCGCTTCGCCGAGGTCGCCGGCGACGACGCCGGGCACGCTGGCGGCCGCCTTCTCGATATCGCCGCAGCCCTTCACCTGGACCCGCAGGGCCGCCAGCTTGACGCGGGCCGCTTCGACGTCGCCTTGCGAGGCGTTGGCGGGCAGGGCGATGGCCGCCTGCTTCAGGCTGACCAGGGTCTGCCCGGCGCCCGAGCGCTTGTCGCGCAGATAGATGATGTAGACGCCGTCCTTCACCTGGATCGGCTGCGACAGCTGGCCCGGGCGGAGCTGTTCGATGGCGCTGTCCACCTCGGGGGGCATCTCACCCTGGCTGATCCAGCCGGCGTCGCCGCCGTTGGCGGCGGTGGCGGAGGCGGAGAACTGGCGCGCCACCGCGGCGAAGGGCGCGCCCTGTTGCATCTGGGCGACCAGCTGCTGGGCGCCCTGCATGGCGGTGCGCATGCCGCCGACGCGGTTGGCGTCGATGAAGACCTCGCTGATCTCGTACTGCGGCTTGCTGGCCGCGGCGGCCATCCGGTCGAGCGCCGCCTTGATCTGGTCCTCGCCGATGCGGAGGCGGCTGCCGTAGCGGCCGCGGATCCAGCGCTGCCAGCTCACCTGGGCGCGGAGCTGCTGCTTCAGCGTCTCCGGACCGATGCCTTGCGAACGCATGGCCGCGAGGAATTGCTCGCCGGTCATGTTGTTCTGCTTGGCCATGCCCTCGAGTTCTTCGTTCACCTCGTCGTCGGTCGCGATGATGCTGAACTTCTGCTCCTTCTCGACGCGCTTCAGCTCCTGCAGCTGAAGACGTTCGTCGATCAGCGAGATCAGGGCCTCCCGCTCGAACTGCGGCAGGGTCTGCTCATTCGGCTGAACGCCGGAGGTGGCGATCAGCAGGCGCACGCGCTGCGACAGGTCGTAGGTGGAGATGATGTCGTCGTTGACCACGGCGGCCACGGATTCGGACACGCCCTTGGGCAGGGGCGCGGTCGCCGGGGCGGCGGGCTGGGCCGGCGCTGCGGCGGCTCCGAGCGCGCCGCGCAGTTCCTGCGCATGCGCCGCCAGCGGCAGGGCCGCGAAGGCGAGGATCGACAAAGCTGCGCCTCGCGCCGCCGAGGGGGAGACGTTACGCGCGCGCTTCATGGTTGAGATCATTCCTTCGAGCGGCCTCATGGGCCCGCATTCCTATCGCACTGTAAATGGAGAGCCCAATGTGGCGAGGGTTAGGCGCAAGGCAATCGAATCCCTCGGCCCCAGACGTCCGATGATGGTGTCTTCCCGTCTATAGATGACGTCCACCCGCGCGCAATCGTCGCGGTAGTAGACGCCGAGGTCGCGGATCACCCACGCCTTCTGGACGAGGTCGCGGTTGCCGTAGGCGGTGACGCCCCAGTTCTTGGTGACCGGCACGTCGCCGCCCATTTCGAAGTTCTCGACCCGCTGCCCCGCCGGGATCACGGTCGAGCCGACGAGCGTCGGACCCAGGGTGCTGGAGTCGTCGCGCAGATAGCGGACGAATCCCGAGCCCCACTTGCTGGCGAGGTTCGCGCCGGCCTCCGCGCGGTGGACAGTCAGGTCGTCGGCGTCCAGGCGGGCGCGTCCGAAGATGGTCAACCCGCGGATCGGCTGGGCGTCGGCCGCGACGATCCAGTCCGAGGCGCGCGGCCGCAGGCCGCTGCTGGCCGAGAAGACGGTGTTCCGGTCCGCTCGATAGCTGCGCCCGATCAGCAGGTTGGCGCGTCGTCCGTCGTCCCAGAGGACCGCCACCCGACCGCCGACGTTGAGGCGCGAGCCGTCCTCGTAGAGGTCGTAGCCAGGGAACTTGTTGGCCCGGAAGAGGGTGGTCTCGTCGAAGTCGAAGGCGACGCTGTCCTCGTTGAGGTAGACCGGCGCGCCCGTGGTGTCGCGGCCGACCACGATCTGCTTGGCCTTGGGCGAGATGGCGAGCTGAGCCACCGGCTCCAGGATGATGGTCGCGTCGTGCCAGCGTTTGAAGAACGGGTAGGTCACGTCGACGCCGGCCACGCCGAGCGCGCGCCCGGTCGTCTTCGAGGTCGTCTGCTTGCCGACCCCGGTCAGCATGTCGCCGACGCTGTAGGCGTCCGCGCGGGCCTGGACGAAGGGCTCGACCCGCAGGCCCGCCGCCGAGGTGTAGGAGGCGCGCCAGTCGAGGTCGCCGGTCACGCGCCGGCTGTCGAGGCCCGGCAGGCGGCTCGCCTGGTCCAGGGGCGACTGGTCGCGCGTCAGGGCCACGGCCGAGACGTTCACCCGCAGGCGCCCGCCCGCGATCTTCTCCGGCGCGTCGTAGTGGCCCTCGATCAGGGGGGCGACGAGCGGGAAGGTGCGGTTGTTGTCGCCGGCGCGCAGGCCCTGGAAAGTCATCGCGGCCGCGGAGAAGTAGGACCGCTGATCCTGGCGGGCCGCATAGACCTGGCTGATCAGCCGGCGATCGTCGGGGATGTAGGGACCGCGCGTCTGGTAGACGTCGCCGATCTGGTACTTGTCGAACAGCAGCGGGTCGGAGGTGTGCTCCGCCGTGAACCCGGCGCGCCAGGCGTCGGTCAGCTGGAAACCGCCGCGCGCCAGGATGTAGCTGCGGTTGGTGTCGGTTCCGAACTTCTGACCCTTGCCGTCGAAATCCTTGTCGTGGGTGTAGCCGAACCGGACGTCGACATCGCCCGAGTAGAAGCGCTTGCGGAATTGCCCGTTCAGGAACGGGTTCACCTTGGTGTTGAGCTGCGGGCTGAGGATCAGGTCCGCGTAGGGCGAGAGCACGAAAAGGTAGGGCTGCTCGTAGGAGAAGCCGCGACGGTCGGAGGCCTGGATCTTCGGCGCCAGAAGGCCCGAGGCGCGCGGCGCCGACGGGTCGGCGTGCCAGAACACCGGCAGATAGAGGATCGGCACGCCGAGCACGTGCACGCGGGCGTGGCGGTAGTAGACGACCCGGTGGACCTTGTCCTGGACCACCCGCTCGGCGCTGATCGACCAGGTGGGGGTCTTGGGGTGGTCGTTGGCGCAGATCGGGCAGGGGGTGTAGATCGCCCGGTTCAGCTCCTGGATCGACTCGGAGCGGCGCACGGCGGTCGCGCCGGCGAGCTTGATGTTCTCCTGCAGGCGGGCGGAGAAGCCCTGGGCGACGCCCGCCCGCATCTTGTCGTCGAGCACGAACTCGTCCGCGTATTCGACCGTGCCGTCGGCGTTGACGATGGTCACGTGGCCGAGCGCGCGGATCACGCCCTGGCCGTCCGATTCGCCTTCTTCGTAGACCACCTTGTCGGCGCGAAGGGTGCGGCCCTGGTAGCGCACCTCGACGGAGCCCTCGGCCGTGGTGATCTTGTTCTTGTCGTCACGGATGACCTGATCGGCCTCCATGTACATTTCGCCAGGCTGCAGGCCATCGGGCACGGGCGCCGGCACCGGGCTCGTCGTGGGGCGCAGCGGCCGCGCGATCCGCGTCTGGGCCAGAGCCGGTTCGGCGCAGAGCACCGCCATCGCCGCACCGGCGAGCAGCGCGCACTTGGCGGCGGCAGATGTCGGGCGCCGGCGCGATCTCATCTGGTTCGGATTCCCTCTCCCGGCGCGACCCTGCGGCGAAGCACGGCCTGCCCGATGCATAGCGGGGTAGCCCAAGGATTCAACCGTCTTCGGTGAAGAAGAGCAGGCTCAGGCCCGACAGTAGCGCCACGACCGCAGGCGCCCAGGCGGCGGCGAACAGCGGAATGATGCCCGCCTTGGCCAGGGCGCCGGCGAACTGGTTGAAGAAGAACAGGACGAAGCCCAGGGCGACGCCGGCCCCCGCGAGCCCAGCCAGCCCCCCCAGACGCGCCAGGCGAAGCGAGAAAGCGGCCGCCAGGATCGACATGGCCGCGTAGAGCAGGGGCGTCGCCAGAAGCTGGAAAAGACGAAGACGATAACCGGCCGCCGAGAAGCCGGCCTGCTCGGTCAGGCGGATCGCGTCAGGCAGGCGCCAGAAGGAGATGGCTTCGGGCGAACTGAACCGCTCCATCGCCGACTCGGCGTCGAGGGTGGAGCGGATCGAAAGGGTGTCGGAGTGCACCGAGCTCTCGCCCGCGGTCGCCTCGCGCACGTCCTTCAGCTGCCAGAACCCCGGCATCAGCCGCGCCTCGGACGCCTCGATCCGCTGCCGGAAGATCGGCGCCCCGGTCGGGCTTTTGGTGTAAATGAACAGCGAAACCCCGCGCAGCCGCACATAGCCCTGCACCGTGTCGCGGGTCTTGGCGTGGATGACGATCTGGGTCCGCTCGTCGCCTTGCCTCAGCCAGATGTCCTGCGGGATGTCGCCAAGGTAGTTCTGCATCAGCTGGCCGCGCTCGGCCTCGAACCGCCCATTGAGCGCCGCCGCGAGCGGGTTCAGCGCGACGATGGCCAGAACGCCGATGGCGAAGGCCGCGCCGGCCGACGGCAGGATGAAGCGCCAGGCCGAAACGCCGGCCGCGCGCATGGCGACCAGCTCGCTCCGCCGGTTCAGGCCGACGAAGGCGCCGATGCCGCCGAACAGAAAGACGAACGGCAGCAGGATCTGGATCAGAGAGGGAGACCGCAGGAGGGTCAGCCAGAAGACCTGCCCGACGCCCACGTCCACCCGCACGCCGACGGTGCGCGACAGGTCCACGAACTCGACGAGCAGGATCACCGCCGAGATCACGGCGAGCGCCGCGCCGACGCTGCCGAGCACGCGGCCCATCACATAGCGTTCGATCCGCCCGACCCTCATCACGCCCCCGCAGCGACGGTGCGCACGGATCGGCGGCGCTGGGAGATGAAGCGGCCGGCGCGCTGGCGGAAGATGCTGCGCAGGGCGAAGGCCGTGGCGATCAGCGGCACGCCGTACTGCATCACGTTGAGCCAGGCGTTGTCCTCGCAGGCAGCCTGGACCACGAAGCCGAGGATGCGGGTGAGGGCGGCGAGCCCGGCCATGACCGCGATTCGGCGGCCGTAGCCCAGCCGCGAGAAGCCGCCGCCGATGATCGCCGACAGCGCCATGGCCATGAAGGCGATGTTGTAGAGCGGAGTGGCGATCCGAGAATGGCCCTCCGCGAGGAGGCTCAGTCGATTGCGCTGTTCCCAGGCCTGCTTGAGGTCGGGGAAGAACAGCTCGTGCGGATAGCGGTCGGACGGCTTGTAGTGGACCAGCTCGTCGGACCTGGAAAGCGGCATCAGATCAAAGGCGTATTCGTCGAACGTCAGGTAATTCAGCACGCCCTTGGACGAGAACTCCTGGGTCGAGCCGGCGCGCAGGATCAGCACCGGCCGGCCCAGCCGCTTCGCGATATGGCCGCGGTCGGCCATGTAGGTCGTCGATGAGCCGTCCGACTTGGTCTGATGGATGAACAGGTTCCGGAACTCGCCGTGCGAGTCGACCGACTGGGCGTAGACGGTGAGCCCCGGCGCCGGTTCGGTGAACTCGCCTTCGCGGACCAGGGTGGAGGCCAGGTCCGTCCGCACCTTGAACAGCTCCTCGCGCATGGCCCGCGAGGCGGCCGGCTGCAACCAGAGGTTCGACACCAGGACGATGAAGGCGATGGTCGAGGCGAGGCGGATCGCCGGCGAGATCACCCGCCAGCGACTCATCCCGCCGGCGAAGCAGACGACGATCTCCTGCTCGGTCTGCAGCCGGTTAAGCGCCACCAGCGCCGCCACGAAGATGGCGATCGGCAGGACCATGTTGATCAGCTGCGGCATGGCCAGCAGCGTGACTTCCAGGAAGACGAGCGCGCTCTGGCGCTGGTTGACCATCAGGTCGAGCGCCGAAAGGCTCTGGCTGAGCAGGGCCACGCCGGTGAGGGCCGCCGTCGCCAGGAGCGTCGGGCCTAACAATTGCCGCAGCAGATATCGGTCGATCAGGCGCATGCGCAGACAAATACGGCTCACCCGGAGGATTTGGCGCGCCCCGGCCGCGAAGCTGTTCTAAATCATGCGTCGCCGGCCTACACAACCGGCCCATGTCGGGCTTTTTGCTGGCCCGCCGCTCCTGCACCTGGACCTTGAAGAGAGTACCGATGGAGATCGAGTTCGTTGCGGCGACCGCCGCTGCGCCCCCGAAGACCGCTGTGGCGCGCATTGTGTTCGAGGGCGCGGGCCTCGAAGGTCAGCTCGCCAAGGCCGCCACGGGCAGCCGGTTCACCGGCGCCAAGGGTCAGACGCTCGACATCCTGGCGCCCGAAGGCGACGCCGCCCGCCTGGTGCTAGTGGGCGCCGGCAAGGCCGAGGCTTTCGATGCGCTCGGGGCCGAGCACGCCGCCGCCACGGCCTATAATGCCGTGAAGTCTTCGGGGCTCGAGACGCTGCGCGTCGAGCTGCCGACCGCCAGCGCCGAGCTGGCCGCCCGGGCCGCCCTGGGCGTGCGCCTCGCCAGCTACCGTTTCGACAAGTACCGGACCAAGGAGCCGGCGGAGAAGAAGCCGTCGATCGCGACGACCCAGGTGGTGGCCGGCGATCCGGACGCCGCGCTCGCCGCCTTCCCGCCGCTGGCCGCCCTGGCGGATGCGGTCAGCTTCAGCCGCGATCTCGTCTCCGAGCCGGCCAATATTCTCTATCCGGTCGAGTTCGCGCGACGGGTGAAGGAGCTCGAGAGCCTCGGCCTCGAGATCGAGATCCTGGGCGAAGACGCCATGAAGGCCCTGGGCATGGGCTCGCTGCTGGGAGTCGGCCAAGGGAGCGTGCGCGAGAGCCAGCTGGTGGTCATCCGCTGGAACGGCGCCGAGGACAAGAACGCCCAGCCGGTCGCCTTCATCGGCAAGGGTGTCTGCTTCGACACCGGCGGAATCTCCATCAAGCCGGCCGACGGCATGGAGGACATGAAGTGGGACATGGGCGGGGCGGGCGCCGTCGCCGGCCTCATGCACGTCCTTGCCGGCCGTCAGGCCAAGGTGAACGCGGTCGGGATCCTCGGGCTCGTCGAGAACATGCCCGACGGCAACGCCCAGCGTCCGGGCGACGTGGTCACCTCCATGTCCGGTCAGACGATCGAGGTGATCAACACCGACGCCGAGGGCCGCCTCGTGCTGGCCGACGCCATCTGGTACTGCCAGGACCGTTTCAAGCCGAAGTTCATGGTCGATCTGGCCACCCTGACGGGCGCGATCATCATCTCGCTGGGCAACGACTATGCCGGCCTGTTCTCGAACAACGACGAGCTGGCGGGCAATCTGCTCGCCGCTTCGACAGCCGAGGGCGAGCCGCTGTGGCGCATGCCGCTGCCCGACCAGTACAACAAGCAGATCGACTCCCAGATCGCGGACATGAAGAACACGGGCGGGCGCCCCGGCGGCTCGATCACCGCGGCCCTGTTCATCCAGAAATTCGTCAACGGCCTGCCCTGGGCGCACCTGGATATCGCCTCCACGGCCTGGAAGAAGGGCTCCACCGTGCCGACCCTCCCCGAGGGTGCGACCGGCTATGGCGTGCGGCTTCTGAACCGCATGGTAGCCGACAAGTACGAGGGCTGAGGTCCTGGCGCGCTTCGTCCTGCTGCACAGCCCGCTGCTCGGGCCGCTGAGCTGGCGAGGCGTCGCCGAGCTGCTCGGCGCCGCCGGACATGAGACCGCCACGCCCGAGCTGCCGCGTCTCGTCGATCTCGACGGCGACTACTACGCCACGCTGGCCGACGCCGCCGCCAAGGGCGCGGCTGGAGTCGCGGAAGATGCGATCCTGGTCGCGCACAGCGGGGCGGGGGCGCTGGTTCCCGCTGTTTCGGAACGCCTCGGCGACAACGTCGCCGGGGCGATCTTCGTCGATGCGATCCTGCCGCATCCGGGCCGAAGCTGGTTCGACACGGCGCCGGCCGAGATGCGCCAGAACCTGAGGGCCGGGGCGCAGGCCGGCCTGCTGCCCGCCTGGCACGACTGGTGGCCGCCGGGCGCGCTGGAGCGGCTGCTCCCGGACGACGCGCTGCGCGCGGCGCTCGTCGACGAACTCGGTCCGATCCCGACGGCCTACTTCGAAGAGCCCGCGCCCGACGACGCGCTGGCCATCCCCGCCGCCTACCTCAAGCTGAGCGATTCCTATGAGGACGAGGCGCGCCTGGCGAACCGCCAGGGCTGGCCGCTCGTCCGCCTGCCGCTGTCGCACCTCGCGCCGATCAGCCATCCGGACGCGGTGGCTCTCGCCCTGCAGGGTCTGGCCGAAAGACTCGCAACCCAGGGTTCGTAGCCGGCGTTTGTGTGTTCTGCTTTTGTTCGAGCGCACCCGTTGCGAGTTTCCATGGTTCGGCAGACCTATTCCGGGATCGGCGATCCCGTCCGCGTGTTCGAAGACCTGCAGCCTTACGCCCGACGACTGAGGGAGCTGCAGGCGCGCTGCAAGCCGTTCGGACGCGACTACTACGCCCTGGCGATCGCCATCGAGGGGCTGGAAAGCGCGGCCTACCACTTCACTCGGCGGCCCCACTTTTACGGCGAGGCCCGGACCTGACCCGCCGGCTCACCGCTTGCGGAGGCGCTCCAGGAGCGTGTCGCCGAACAGGGCGGCCGAGGCGATGATGAGGGGCAGCAGGTAATAGGCGAGGCGATAGCCGAGGAAGGCGGCGGCCAGCGGCGCCGCCTCGGCCTTGGGCAGGAGGGTCGAGATCGCGCTCTCGAACACCCCCGCCCCGCCCGGGACGCTGGAGATCAGACCCGCCACGCAGGCCACCGCATAGGCGCCGACGAAGCTCGCATAGCTTGTCGTCCCGTGCGGCAGGAGCACCCAGACGATGCCGGCGGCGATGCCATTGTCGGCGACGCCGATGATCAGTTGCAGCACCGCGTCCCGACCCGCGGGCAGGGTCAGGCTGCGGCCAAAGGCGCTGAGCGGCCGGCGACGGACCATGCACAGCAGAACCCAGCCGAGGGAGCCCGCGAGCAGGACCGCGCCGGCGCTGCGGGCGAGCGACACGGGAATGGCGGTCGCGGCGAGCTCCGCCTGGCTCGCCAGCAGCAGTCCGCCCCCGCCCAGGGCGCCCAGGCCCACGGCGAAGGACATGCCGTTGAACAGCGTCGTCACGGCAACCTGGGTCAGGGTCACCCCGTAGCGGTCATAGAGTCGCGCCCGGACCGCGCCGGCGACGAGCAGGTTGGCGCCGATGGCATGGCCGATGGCGCCGGCCAGGAACGATCCGGCCACCGCCACGCCCCAGGGCAACTTCGCGCCGGCCCAGCGCAGACCCAGCCACTCGACCACGCCCATCAGGAGGAAGCTGAGCACCGCCAGGACGAGGGCGGCGATGATCGCCAGGTGGCCCCAGCCGTCCATGGCCTTGCCGACGGCGTCCCAGCTCAGTCCCTTGAACTCACGTCGCAGGACGAAGACCGCCGCGACGAGAAGAACCAGGGGCACGATCCGCAGCGCGAGCTTGGTGACGCGGGCAAGCGGCTTCGCCTGCGGCGTCGGCAGGGCCTCGGCCAGTTCGACCTCGACGGGTTCCACGGGCTTGCCTTCGACGGGCTTGCCCTCGACTGGCTTGTCTGGCGGGGGATTGGTTATCGGCACCACGACCTCGAGTTTCCGGCGAGTCGCAGATGTCGGTCATCCGCGTCAAGCCGACGCTTCGGCGCGGCGTGGGAACCGAAGCGCACGGCGCCGGTTGTCCGCGCAAAACGGCAATGGCTCAGGGAGACGTCTCATGCCTCGGTTTGACTGGCGCGGCCGCGACGAGGATCGGCGGGAATGGCGCGAGGATCCGCGTGACCGCGAGGACTTCGGCCAGGTCGACTACTCCACCGACTATGGCTACGACCCGGACAGCCGCACCGGCTATCGCATGGAGGAGCGGCTGCGGACGCGTGACGACGACTACGGCCAGGCCGACTATTCCGGCGACTGGCGATACGACGCCGAGCGTGGCCGTCCCTATCGGCGCTCCGAGGAGGAGCGCTATGCCGACGAGCGTTATCGCGACGAGCGCTATCGGGACGAGCGCCATGACCGCGATCGCCATGACCGCGAGGGGGAGCCGCGGTCGTGGCTGGACCGGGCCGGGGCGGCGCTGACCGGGCGCGACGATGATCG
Source organism: Phenylobacterium soli (assembly GCF_003254475.1). Taxonomy (NCBI): domain Bacteria; kingdom Pseudomonadati; phylum Pseudomonadota; class Alphaproteobacteria; order Caulobacterales; family Caulobacteraceae; genus Phenylobacterium; species Phenylobacterium soli. Next base: position 2,676,438 of record NZ_QFYQ01000001.1, on the reverse strand, counting down.
CCAGGTGCGCCGCCGGCGCGGCCCCTCGGACCGCGTGCTCTGGGCCGTGATCGTCGAGCGGCTGGAGGACGCCCGCGGCATCGACCTTCGCGACGTCGAGGTGGTCGTCGAGGACGCGGAGGTGACGCTGAACGGCCACGTGCGCCGCAAGGAGGACAAGCGGCGTATCGAGGACATCGCCGACATCGACGGCGTCCGCCATGTGCAGAACAACCTGAGGGTCCGCGACCGCGGCCGCTGGACCTTCCTCTAGCCTTCGTCCTCTAGGCCTCGGAAGCCGGCCGGGGCGGGAAGCGCCGCCGGAAACGATCCACGACCACGGGTGCGAAGGCGGCCGCGAGCCCGCCCATGTCCGCCACCCAGTTGTCAACCAGCGGCCCGAGCGGCGCGCGGGCGAAGAGGTGCGTCGACTCGAGCAGCACGGCGAAGAGGACATAGCCCGTGCCGATGCGCCGAAGCTGGGTGCGCGGCATGGCGGCCAGGCCGAACAGCGCCGCCACGTAGAAGGCCGCGAAGTGCTCCAGGTAATGGGAGCGGACGAACTGCGGCACCATCCAGCGCGGCAGGAACACCGCCACGACGATCGCCACGATGGCGCCGAGGAAGGCCAGGCGGGCGAGGACCGCCAGTGGCCCGGTGTCGGGATAGCGGCCTTCTCCGAAGAGGGTGCGGTCTTCGCCGTTGTCCATCGACCGCGGACGGTAAGGGGCTTCGCCGTGTTGCGGAACCCCTCCCGCGGGGCCGGCCGTTAGGTAGGCATGAGCAAGGCCGTCACCGTCACCATTCCCCACGAGCTCGGACGGGCCGAGGCCCGCCGGCGGGTGGAAGCCGGCTTCGGCGATCTGTCCAAGCACCTGGGCGGCCTCGGGTCGGTGACCAAGAGCTGGGACGGCGATCGGCTGAACTTCGGCTTCGCCACCATGGGACAGGCGATCTCCGGGGTCATCGAGATCGCGGACCATTCCGTGCGGCTGGAGGTCATCCTGCCCAACCTCCTCGCCATGATGGCGGGCAAGCTGAAGGGCCGCCTGCAGAAGGAAGGCCAGCTGCTGCTCGATAAGAAATAGTTCAACAGGAGCAACCCATGCCCAACAAGCAGACTGAAGAAGAGGCCAAGCGCGCCTTCAGCCATGGCTCTAGCGGCTCGACCGCCGACATGGCGGTCGAGGGACAGGTGAAGCCGGAGGACCGTCACATCGAGGTCCCGCACGCCCGGCCCGCCCAACCGCTGGAGAACGACCAGAAGCACGACCAGCTGGCTGATAAGGAGGCCACCGCCGAGGACCGCCAGGAAGCGCTGCTCGACGAAGCGATCGAAGAGACCTTCCCCGGCTCCGACCCGATCAGCCCCAAGCACATCACCTGAGGCTTGGCCCTGTCAGGCGCCCTGGTCAGGCCTTTTGGGCCGCGCCCAGGGTGTCGGCCATCTTGGCGCGTCGCAGGCCCATGGGCTTGGGCGCGCCGACCGTGGTGTCCACCGTCGTCTGGTGCTCGACCTCGGAGTTGAGTTCGGCGCCCGCCAGGATGATCAGGTTGGACAGCCAGTTCCACATCATGAAGCCGACGACCGCGCCGAGGGACCCGTAGGTCTTGTCGTAGTGCGCGAAGTTGCCGACGTAGAGCGAGAACAGGGCCGACACTCCCAGCCAGGCGATCACGGCCACACCGCTGCCCCAGGAGATCCACTGGAAGCGCACCGGGTCCCGACTGGGGCCGAAACGATAGAGCAGGGCGATGCCCGCCGCCATCGCCACCAGCAGCACGGGCCAGCTGATCAGGTTGAGCACCAGGGCGGCGTGATGGCCGACGTAGCTCTCCACGGCCGGCCCGGCGCCGAGCACGGTGATGGCGGCCGTGCCGAACACCAGAAGACCCAGGGTGAAGGCCAGCGAGATCAGGGTCTTGCGGACAAAACTTCGGCCTTCTTCCTCTTCATAGGCGATGTTGAGCCCGGTCATCAGCGCCTTGACCGCGCCATTGGCGCTCCAGATCGAGGTCAGGAGGCCGACGACGAAGGTCAGGGAAAGCCCGCCCTTTTGGGCCGCGGCCATGCGGATCATCTGGTCGCCGATGAACTTGAGCGCCCCGCCGGGCAGGATGTGTGACAGGACCTGCAGGTGGTGCTGGGCCTCGGCGACGTCGGCGAACAGGCCGTAGAGGGCGACGAAGGCGGCGAGGCCCGGGAACAGCGCCAGCAGGGTGTAGAAGCTCACGCCGGCTGCGATCATCGGCACCTGATCGTCGGCGAACTCCTTGCGCGTGCGGATCAGGATGTCTTTCCAGCCCTTCAGCGGGATCTGCAGCGGCGAGGACGCCCGGCGGCCCCGGCCGGCCCCGCCCGACCTCGCCTTGCCGCGTCCTGGCTCCGGCCCCCGCAGCGCGAGCACGCCGGCTCCGGCGAGCATGGCGATCGGAGCGGCCTGCCACACCAGCTTGGACACGGAGCGGGGCATGTCGATTCCTTTGGCGGTGGAAACGGGCGGGCAATGCCCGAGCGCGGCGCCCGGTTCCTGAAGAAAGTCCGCTACTTCACCGCGTCGTAGGCCTCCTGGGCTTCCAGCCATTCGAGCTCTGCGGCCTCGAGCGCGGCATGAGCCGCCGCCCGCTTGCGCCCGAGCTCTGCGGCCTTGGCCGGATCGCCCGAGAAGGTCGCCGGCGAAAGGAGCTCGGCGTCGATCGCCTCCAGCGCCTGGGTGGCGCGGGCGAGCGCCGCCTCGGCGGCCTCGGCCCGACGGCGGAGGTTGCCGGTCGGCGCCTTGCGGGACGGCGTCGGCGGGGGAGGCGGGGCCGGCGCCTCCGGCTCTGCCGTGAGCTGGGTCGGAGCGCGGATCGCGGCGCGGGCCCGCTCGAGGACGTAGCGGGCGTAATCCTCCATGTCGCCGTCGAACGGCGCGATGGTCGCGTCGGCCGCCAACCACAGCCGGTCGGCCACCAGCTCCATCAGCGAGCGGTCGTGGGTGATGAGGATCACGGCCCCCTCGTAGTCGTTCAGCGCGTCGAGCAGGGCCCGGCGGCTGTCGATGTCGAGGTGGTTGGTCGGCTCGTCGAGGATCAGGAGGTGCGGCGCCTCCATGGCCACGAGATTGAGGAGCAGACGCGCGCGCTCGCCGCCCGAGAGGTTGGAGACGGTCGTCGACTGCTTCTCGAACCCGAGGCCGAACTGGGCGAGCTTCGAGCGGCGCTGAGGTTCGGTGGCCTCGGGCAGGGCGCGCCGGATGATCTCCATCGGCGTGTCCGTCGGGTCCATCGCCTCGATCTGGTGTTGGTGGAACCAGCCCACCCGCATTTTTCCGGAGCGGTGCATCTGGCCGCTTTCGAGCTGCAGGGCGCCGGCGACGAGCTTGGCGAAGGTCGACTTGCCCGCGCCGTTGACGCCGAGCAGGCCGATGCGGTCGTCGATGTCCAGGCGCAGGTCGAGCTTCTTCAGGATCGGCGGCCCCCCGTAGCCGACGGCTGCGTTCTCGAGCCGCAGCAGGGGCGGCGGCAGGGGCCGTTCCGGCGAGGGCAGGGTGAACGGAGCGACGCCTTCCTCGATGACCGCGGCGACCGCCGGCAGCTTGGCGATCGCCTTGAGCCGCGACTGGGCCTGGCGGGCCTTGGTGGCCTTGGCCCGGAAGCGGTCGACGAACGACTGCATGTGGGCGCGCTTGGCCTCGATCTTCACGCGCGCCGCTTCCTGCAGGCGCAGCTTCTCGCTGAGCTGATGCTCGAAGCTGTCGTAGCCGCCGGGATAGAGGTCGAGCCTGCCGTCGCGCAGGTGCAGGATGTGGTCGACGGAGTTGTTCAGCAGCTCGCGGTCGTGGCTGATGACGATGGCGGTGTGCGGATATTTCCGTAGGCGCGCCTCCAGCCAGAGCGCGCCCTCGAGGTCGAGGTAGTTGGTCGGCTCGTCGAGCAGGAGCAGGTCCGGCTCGGCGAACAGCGAGGCGGCGAGGGCCACACGCATCCGCCAGCCGCCGGAAAATTCGGCCATGGGACGCAGGAGATCGGCCTGCGAGAAGCCGAGGCCCGCGAGGATCTCGGCGGCGCGGGCGGGGGCCCGGTCGGCGTCGATGTCGATCAGGCGGGCGTAGATCTCGCCCATCCGCTCGGGCGCGGCGGTCTCCAGCTCGGTGAGCAGGCTGGCCCGCTCGACGTCGGCGGCGAGCACCGTCTCCAGCAGCGGCACGGGCGTCGCCGGATGCTCCTGGTCCACCGAGCCGATGCGGGCCAGGCGCGGCACGCCGATGTCGCCGTCGCCCTGGGTCAGCTGGCCGAGGATCAGCTTGAACAGGGTGGACTTGCCGACGCCGTTGCGCCCGACAAGCCCCACCTTGGCGTCCTTGGGCAGGGTGACGGTGGCGTGGTCGAAGAAGCGACGCCCCCAGGCGTCGAAGACGAGGTCGTGGATCTGAAGCATCTGAACGGGAGACAGGGATCGGGCGGGCGCGCGCACTCGCGCGCTCACGCAGGAAATGCGGGAAGGGCGGATGGGCCAGGAATGTGTGAAGCCGCGCCGCCGGCCTGACCCGAGGCGGTCCATAGCAGAAGTCGCGCAGCCGTCACAGGGATGTGGATAATGGCCGTGTCGTCGGGGCGCCTTGGCGAGCGGAGGCCTTGCGGTTATAGAGCCCGCCACCTCGCGGGCCGACGCCCGCGCTGCTCCTCCCATCCTTGGAAGTCCAATTAGACCATGACCGAACGCACCTTCTCGATCATCAAGCCCGACGCCACGAAGCGGAACCTGACGGGCAAGATCAATGCGGTGATCGAGGACGCCGGCCTGCGCATCGTCGCCCAGAAGCGCATCCGCATGTCCGACGCCCAGGCCAAGAAGTTCTACGAAGTCCACAGCGAGCGCCCGTTCTACGGCGAGCTCGTGGAGTTCATGACCTCGGGCCCCGTGGTCGTGCAGGTGCTGGAAGGCGACAACGCCGTGGCGCGCTACCGTGAAGTGATGGGCGCCACTAACCCCGAGCAGGCCGCCCCGGGCACCATCCGCAAGCTTTACGCAAACAACGTCGGCGAGAACTCGGTGCACGGCTCCGACAGCCTCGACAACGCCAAGCTCGAGATCGCCCAGTTCTTCACCGACGCCGAGATCGTCGGCTAACCGAACACGCGCGGCGGGCCGTTCTTTGCGGTCCGCCGGCAACCCGACCTGCGCCCGGGGGGTTTTGGCGCGGAACCTTGAGACCAACCCACATTGAGCATGCGTGAGCCCAAGATCGGGGGCTTCTCCGAACGCCTGAATAGCCAGGCCGAAGCGCGGAAAGCCCTGCTAGAGAAGTTCAAGCCGAAGCCCACCGTCCGGCCGGCCGAGTTCGAGACCAGCGCCCAGAAGAAGGCCCGGGAACTCGAGGAAATCCGCGCCAGGCGGGCCGCCGAGAAGGAAGAGGCGCGCATCCGCGCCGAGCAGGCCGAGGCCGAGCGCCAGGAGGCGATGGCCAATGACGAGCAGCTGCAACTGGAGCTGAAGCGTCAGGAACGCAAGGATCGCAAGGCGGCCGCCAAGGCCGAAGCGCGCGCCCGCCGCGAGGCCAAGTCCGCGTCCCGTCGCGGCTGAGCCTACTCCTCTGTCCCGCCGCTCAGCCGGCGGGACATGTCGCCATAATAGCCCTGGATCAGGAGCTCGACGGTCACGCCGCGCTCTTCGTCCTCGAACGCCAGGTCCTTGGCCATCTGGATGGCGGCCGAGCGTGTGAGCCCGCGCTCGATGGCCTCGCCGTCCTTGAAGACGGTCCAGTCGCCGTCCTTGAGCGTCACCGCGTATTGGACCATTCGCTCCATCCTTCGCGATAAGCTTCAGCGTACGACCCCGCCGAAGGTTCCCGCAGGTGAAACCGTGCCTGTGGACGACTCGACTGGCCGCGTTGCTGTGGCGCGACTTGGCGCGCGCGAATCACCACTCACCGCTGGGGCGGCGAGAGCCAGCCGGTCCCTCAAATGACATGCACCCCCAGAGCGCCGGTCGACCTCGACTTGGGATGCAAGCTGGACATGAGGGGTTTCACGTAAGGGTTGATCCCGAATACCGGCACGGACCTCGCCGGAATATCTCCTCGTCATCGGTCGCGCAGGGGCGCGGCCGGCCCCCACCGGCGAGTAAGAGAGAGTTTGAAATGACCGCTCCGGCTGTCGACCTGACCGTGCACCACCGGCCCAAGGGCCTGTCCGACCGCGTCGCCTATGGCTTCGTGAAGGCCCTGCGCTTCTGCGCCGACACCTTCTTCGCAAAGCGCTATGGCCACCGCGCCGTCGTGCTCGAGACCGTAGCGGCCGTGCCCGGCATGGTGGGCGCGACCCTGAACCACCTGAAGTGCCTGCGCCGGATGGAAGACGACCGGGGCTGGATCAAGACGCTCATGGACGAGGCCGAGAACGAGCGCATGCACCTGATGACCTTCATCGAGGTGTGCAAGCCGACCCTGTTCGAGCGCTTCGTCGTGGTGGCCGTGCAATGGGTCTTCTACCTGTTCTTCTTCGGCCTCTACCTGGTCTCGTCGAAGACCGCGCACCGGGTCGTCGGCTACTTCGAGGAAGAGGCGGTGATCAGCTACACCCACTACCTCGCCGAGATCGACGAGGGCCGTTCGGCCAACGTGCCGGCCCCTGAGATCGCCAAGCGCTACTGGGCCCTCTCGGCCGACGCCACGCTGCGCGACGTGGTGCTGGTGGTGCGCGCCGACGAGGCCCACCATCGGGACGTGAACCACGGCTTCGCCAACGAGATCGCCGGCCTGCCGGTGACCGAGACCGCGCCGTGCCCGCCGCATGAGGTGCTGCAGCCGAACTGGAAGGCCGCCGCCTGAGCGATCTCAGGACTTGAGACGAACGGAGCCACCGCGCCGGGGGGTCGAACCCGGGCGCGGCGGCCCTGTTTTTGTCGGGGTTTTGCGTGACGGATGGGCGGATCGGGGCGATGCTTCGCGCCAGGAGGCCCATCATGGAAGAGCCGCACCTCATCTACTTCGCCGACCCGATGTGCTCCTGGTGCTACGGGTTCTCGCCAGCCATCGAGGAGATCCGCAAGGCGTTCGGCCGCGGCTTGCCGGTGCGAGTGATCATGGGCGGCCTTCGTCCTGGCACCGAGCAGGAGATGACCGAGGCGGCCAAGCGCGAGGTCGCCGGCCATTGGACGCACGTCCACGAGGCGACGGGGCTGCCGTTCCACGAACATGCCCTCGATCACGAGGGCTTTCGTTATGACACCGATCCCGCCGCGCGGGCCGTGGTTGTGGTCCGCCGCCAGGGCGAAGAGCTTGCGGCGAGCTATCTCGGCCGCGTCCAGCGGGCGTTCTACGCCGAGGGCCGCGATGTCACGAACGGCGAGGTGCTGGCCGACCTGGCCGCCGAGTTCGGGCTCGACCGCGAGGCGTTCCTCGCCGACTGGTCGAGCGAGGAGGCCAAGCAGGAGACCTGGCGCGACTACGCCATCTCCCAGCGCGCCGGAGCGACGGGATTCCCAACCCTCGTGGCCGGGCCCAACGAGGAGGGCGTCTATGGCGTGGTCACGCGCGGCTATGCGCCGCCGGATCAGGTGGTGGCGGTGCTCAAGGACTGGATTGCGCGCATCGCCGCGTGAGGCGTCGCGATCCTACTTCATGCGCGGCGGCGGCGTGTGGCCGAGGTCCATGAGGAGCTTGGTCAGCAGATAGAGCCGCGGGGTGAGCGTCTTCAGCTCGAGGTATTCCTTGTCGGAATGGAAGCCGCCGCCGACCGGCCCGAGGCCGTCGAGCGCCGCGACGCCGGCGTCGGCGGCGAGGGCGGATTCGGAGGCGCCGCCGTTGCCGCCGCGCGCAAGCTGCAGGCCGAGACCCGCGTAGATCGCCTCGGCCCGGGCGGCCAGCGCCTCTGTGGCGGGATTGTTGGGCAGGGGCGGGAAGGCCGGTTCGCGGCTGACCGTGACCTTGGTGTCGGGGATCGCCGTGGTCTGAGCGTTCTTCTCCAGGACCGACTGGACCTCCTCGACCTGGCCCGGCGTGCGCGTGCGGACGTTGATCAGGGCCTGGGCGTCTTCCGGAATGATGTTGTTGCGCGTGCCGGCCGTGATGACGGTCAGGTTGGCCGTGAGCCCCTCGCCCGACTTCGGGAAGACGTCGTCGGCCCGGATCTGGTGGATCAGCTCGAGCGCGGCGTTGCGGCCGTCCTGCGGCGCGACGCCGGCGTGGGCGGCGCGGCCCTTCACGTCAATGTGGAAGGTCGTCGAGCCTTTGCGCCAGACCGTGACGGCGTCCGGCGGATCGCCGGGCTCCAGGTTGAGCTCGACGTCGGCGTCCTTCAGCAGGCGATCGATGAGCCTGCGCGTACCCGGCGAGCCGCGCTCCTCGGAGCTCTCGATCAGGAAGACGATCTCCTTGAAGTCCTTGAAGCCGAGGGATTTGAGGATCTCCAGGGCGGTAACGCCCTCGACCACGCCGCCCTTCTCGTCGTCGACTCCGGGGCCATAGGCGCGCTCGGCGTCCATGCGGAAGGCCCGCTTGGCCACCGTGCCCGGCCCGAAGACGGTGTCGAGGTGGCCGATCATCAGGATGCGGCCCTTGCCGGTCCCGGAGAGGCGGGCGACGACGTTGTCGGCCAGGCCGGCCTCTTCGGGCGGCAGGATCTCGACGCTCATGCCGAGCGCCTTGAGGCGCGGGATCAGCACCGCGGCCACCTTGTTTCCGCCGGCGGCGTCACCGGTGCCGGAATCGATGTTGACAACGCTTTCGAGGAGCTTCAGCTGGCCCTCGCGGGCGGCTTGGGCGGCGGCCCACACCTTCGCGTCCCTCGGCTTGGCGGCAGCGGCCTTGGCTGGGGCGGCCTCGGCCGCGCCGGTCACGAGCAGGGCCGCCACACCGGCGACGGCGAAGGTCAGATTGCGCATGGAACTCTCCGGTCCGAACAGGCCTTCACCATGGCTGTCCGCGCGCCAGGATCAAGGCGCCGTGTCGCGTTCCGCTTCGGCCGCCTTGCGCAGCCGTCAAAGGCACGCGATATCCATAGGGACAGTGCGGACGCGACATGCGGGCCGCCCGCGATATCTAGAAGGGTTTTCCCGACATGCGTGATCCGGTGACGACTGCTCTGGGCCTGGTGCCGATGGTGGTGGAGCAGACCAGCCGTGGCGAGCGCGCCTACGACATCTTCTCCCGTCTCCTGAAGGACCGGATCGTCTTCGTGGCGGGGCCGATCGAGGATGGCATGGCCAGCCTGATCTGCGCCCAGCTTCTCCATCTCGAGGCGGAGAACCCGAAGAAAGAGATCCAGATGTACATCAACTCGCCCGGCGGCATCGTGACCAGCGGCCTCGCGATCTACGACACCATGCAGTACATCAAGAGCCCGGTGATCACCCTGTGCATGGGCATGGCGGCCTCGATGGGCTCGTTCCTGCTGATGGCCGGCGAGAAGGGCCAGCGCATCGCGCTGCCGAGCGCGCGCATCATGGTGCACCAGCCGTCCGGCGGCTTCTCCGGCAAGGCGACGGACATCCAGCGCCACGCTGAGGACATCATCAAGACCAAGCGCCGGCTGAACGAGCTCTACGCCAAGCACACCGGCCAGCCGATCGAGGTGGTCGAGGAGACCCTCGACCGCGACTACTTCATGACCGCCGAGGAGGCCAAGGACTGGGGCCTCGTCGACCACGTCTGGGAGCATCGCGAAAGCGAAGGCTGAGGACGCGCCCTCCAGGGGTGGAGTTCCAGGGCGCTCGCCGGGCACGGCGGGCGCTCTTTTCGTTTGGGGCGCGGGCGTTCAGTCCTCGGCCTCGAGCGCGATCCGGCGGCGCAGGACCGTGTCCGGATCCTTCCCGGCGAGGATGTAGCGGCTGACGTCGTAGAGCTGGCCGTCCAGGATCTCCGGCGTGCGGTGGGCATGGGCCCAGAAGGGGACGAGGGCCGGGCTCATGACGCCGTCCAGCGGCTTGATCTTGCCGGAATAGTGCAGGATGGCGCCGCGGTAGGCGGTGAGCGGACGCAGCAGCTCCTTGTCGAAGCCCACGAGCTGCAGGTTGAAGCGCGTGTCGACCAGCGCGATGCGGCCCTTGAAGTGGCGGTTCAGGAAGTCCTGGTCCGGGTGCGCGGCCTGCGGATAGGCGCGGGTGAAGGCGAGAAAGGCCTCCACCAGATCCTCGCTGATGAGGGCGGGGCGGATCGCGAGCACCCCGGAGTTCACATAGGTCGTCGGATCGAGGGCCATCTGGGCGAGCAGCTCGAGGTGGCGCTCGGCGCGGCCCTGGTGACGGTCGTGCACGGCGGCGAGGGGCTGGTCGATCGGGGCCGCCTCGGCAAGCTGGCCGATGTCGAGGCCGTTCACGACGATGTCGGAGTCCAGATAGACGACCAGCGGATGGTCCGCGAACAACCTCGGGATGATCAGGCGGTAGATCGCCGCCGGTCCGAAGCTGCGCAGGGCCTTCGGGTCGAGTCCCGCGGGCAGCGCAACGGGCGTGAGCGTCAGGGGAACGCCCATCGAGTCGGCGATCTCGGCCAGACGCCGCCTGGCGGTCTCGTGCAGATCCGGGGCGTGCAGGAGGTGGACGTGGATCTGACGGCGCGCGTGCTGGGCCAGGGAGGTCAGGGCGACGGCGGTGTTAAGCCAGTAGGATCCGCTGCGGTCCTCGAGGGCGAAGACCACGGGCAGCGCCTCGCCCTGGCGGGCAGCCGCGGCAGGGGCATGGGCCGTCGGCGCAGCAGGCCGCTCGGCGTAGACCCGAACTTCGCCGCTGAGGAAGCGCTGGAGCGCGGGACGCAGGGGCGGGCAGAGGGCGCCGTCCAGCGCCCGCCGGTAGGCGGCGGACGCGCCGCGGGACGTGCAGACGAGCTGGGCCCCGCCCTCGGCCGCCGGGCCCGTTCGCGGGATTAGCGCCACAGCCTCGAGACCGGGCTGGGCGGAGAGCGCCTCGAGCAGCCCGACCGTGAGATCTGGGGCAAGCTCGCTGAGCACGTCGTCGATGACGATGACGCCGCCGGGAGCGAGGGCCGCGGCGGCGAGCGTCAGGTCGTGGCGAAGGGAGGGACGGTCGGCCTGGCCCGAGAGCCGCACAAACCTTGCGGAACCCTGCAGGTGGCCGGCCCAGGCGCTCGCGTCGAGCTCGCTGGAGCTCGCTCTCCGGAGGGCGATGCGGCCAAGCTCGGCCTCACTGAGACGGAGCTGGAGGTTGCGGACGAGCTCGGGCGTCAGATCGGGGCCGGCGACTTCGGTCTGCAGACCGAACACCCGCTCGCCCGGCGCCGCGGCCCGGGCCAGGCCGATGAGCCCCCGGCCGACGAAGACGCCGATCTCGGCAAGCGCGCCGGCGAGGCCTTGGCGGCGCTGTTCTTCGAGGAGGGCGAGAACGGCGCGGCCCTGGGTCTGCGCCAGCCGGCCGCGCGCCGAGGCCATCTGGCCGTCGACGAACCAGTCCCGCGCCCTGTCGAGCGGCTCGCTCATCCGAACTCCGGCCGGCCCTGGAAGATTTTGAAGCCCTGGATCTCCGCGATCTGCAGCATCTCGCGATCGCCCGCGGTGTCGCCATAGGCGGCGCGCAGGGTGACGTCCTCACCGAACGCCTCACGCAGGCGCGCCACCTTCTCCGGGCCGCGGCAGTTGGGCGTGGCGAAGCGGCCGGTGGCCCGGCCATCGGAGTCATAGGCGAGTTCGGTGGCGATCAGGCGGTCGGCGCCGAGGCGCTCGGCGAAGGGGGCGACGACGAAGCTCGGCGAGGCCGACACGATCACGAGCCGCGCGCCCTCCGCCCGCCAGCGGCGCCAAGTGGCCAGCGCGTCCGGGCGGAACAGCATCGGCGCGGTCTCGACGGCGAAGGATTCGGCGTCGGCCTCCAGCTCCGGGGCGGTGAGTCCCCTGAGGAACTCGGTGGCGGCGGCCGCCTTGATCCGGCCACGGTCTTTGTCAAACAGGTAGCGGACGCCCGCCGGCGCCAATCTTGCGAGGCCCAGGGCGTAGCGCGCCGGATCGGCGCGCCAGCGCAGGAAGGCCGTGAAACTGTCCCTGGTCGTGATCGTGCCGTCGAAATCGAACGCCACCAGCGGAGGCTGGGGCGCTTTTGTGCGAAGCGGACGACGATCTTGTGTCATTTCGAGCCGTTTCCCATCTAGGAATACGAAGCGTCCAAGGATGGGGCGCCGCGCCGCCAATTGTCGCTCCTTCGAGCGAAGGCTTGTGATCCTTAGGCGGATCGGGGAATGTCAAGACTTAGACAACCCGCGGCGTGTATTCTGCATTGATGGGGTGAAGGCGCCCCGAAAGGTGATGCAGGGCGCTTGCCGGCCCACGGGTCGCCTACAGAGTGAGAAACGACCATGACCAAGGCCGCGAGCGGAGATTCGAAGAGCACCCTGTACTGCTCTTTCTGCGGCAAGAGCCAGCATGAGGTCCGCAAGCTGATCGCGGGCCCGACCGTGTTCATCTGTGATGAATGCGTCGAGCTGTGCATGGATATCATCCGCGAAGAGCACAAGATTTCCTTCGTGAAGTCGAAGGACGGGGTTCCGACGCCGCGCGAGATCCGCGAGGTGCTGGACGATTACGTGATCGGGCAGGACCACGCCAAGAAGGTGCTCTCGGTCGCGGTGCACAACCACTACAAGCGCCTGAACCACGCCACGAAGAACAACGACGTGGAGCTGGGCAAGGCCAACATCCTGCTGATCGGCCCGACCGGCACCGGCAAGACGCTGCTCGCCCAGACGCTGGCGCGAATCATCGACGTGCCGTTCACCGTCGCCGACGCCACGACGCTCACCGAAGCCGGTTATGTCGGCGAGGACGTCGAGAACATCATCCTCAAGCTGCTGCAGGCGGCCGACTACAACGTCGAGCGGGCGCAGCGCGGCATCGTCTACATCGACGAGGTCGACAAGATCAGCCGCAAGTCGGACAACCCCTCGATCACCCGCGACGTGTCGGGAGAGGGCGTCCAGCAGGCGCTGCTGAAGATCATGGAAGGCACCGTCGCCTCCGTGCCGCCGCAGGGCGGGCGCAAGCATCCGCAGCAGGAGTTCCTGCAGGTCGACACCACCAACATCCTGTTCATCTGCGGCGGCGCCTTCGCCGGCCTTGAGAAGATCATCTCGGCGCGCGGCCAGGGCACCTCGATCGGTTTCGGCGCCAAGGTTTCGGATCCCGACGAGCGGCGCACGGGCGAGATCTTCCGCCAGGTGGAGCCGGACGACCTGCTGCGCTTCGGCCTGATCCCGGAGTTCATCGGCCGTCTGCCGGTGATCGCCACCCTGGACGACCTCGACGAGGCCGCCCTGGTGAAGATCCTCACCGAGCCGAAGAACGCCTTCGTCAAGCAGTACGTGCGCCTGTTCGACATGGAGAACGTCGGCCTGACCTTCACCGACGACGCGCTCATGTCGGTGGCCCGCAAGGCCATCCAGCGCAAGACCGGCGCGCGCGGCCTGCGCTCGATCCTCGAGGGCATCCTCCTGGATACCATGTACGAACTGCCGACCTACGACGGCGTCGAGGAAGTGGTCGTCAACGCCGAGGTGGTCGAGGGCCGCTCCCAGCCGCTGCTGATCTACGCCGAGCGCCGCGACAAGGGCGGGGCGGCCTAACTCAGGCGCCGATACCCGATCGGAAGCCGATACCCGATCGGAAATAGCAGGGCCCCGCAGGCGACTGCGGGGCCTTCTTCGTTTTGCGCTAGCGCAAGGCGGGCCCCTCGCGGCGAACCCAAAGTGTCGACCAGTCGACGCAGCCCGAGGACGACGCCTTGCCCACGCTCACCGTCACGAACACCAACGATTCCGGCGCGGGCTCGCTCCGCAACGCGATCACCACGTCAGGCTCAGGCGACACGATCGTCTTCAGCCTGCCGACCAACTCGACGATCACCCTGGCCAGCGACCTGCCGCAGATCGCCCACGCCCTGACCATCGACGGGGCGGCGGCTGCGGGCCTCACGGTGGACGGCGCGAGCCTCTACCGGGTGTTCTGGGCCGAGAGCGGCGCCATCACCATCGCCAACCTCAGCATCGCCCACGGGCTCGCGCAGGGCGGCAATGGGACCGTGGCGGCCGGCGGCGGCGAGAGCGGCGGCGGCGCGGGCATGGGCGGGGCGATCTTCGTCGACTCCAGCGCCAGCCTGACCCTGAGCGGCGTCGGCTTCGCGAACAACGCGGCCCATGGCGGCGCCGGTGGCCAGTCGCCGAGCGGCCAGGCGCAGGGCGCGGGCGGCGGCGGCATGGACGCGGACGGCCAGGCCTTCAGCGGCGCCGGCGGCGGCGACGGCGGCGGTCCCAACCCGGGCCTCGGCGGGACGGCCGGCGGCACCAACTCCGGCGGGGCGGGCGGGGACTTCAGCGGCGGCGGCGGCGGCGGGGCCTTTGGCCTCGGCCTGGCCGGCAGCGGCGGCGCCGGCGGCTTCGGTGGTGGCGGCGGCGGCGGCGGCTTCGGCGATCCGGGCGGAACCGGTGGCGCTGGCGGCTTCGGCGGCGGCGGCGGTGGTGGTGGTGGCGGCGGCGCCTACGGGACGGACCTTGGCGGCGCAGGCGGCTATGGCGGCGGCGCGGGCTCTCCGAACACGGCCGCGGGCGGCCTGGGCGGCGGCGGAGCGGGCTTCGGCGGCGCGGTCTTCGTGCGCCAGGGCGGAAGCATCACGATTATCGACACGAGCTTCTCCAGCAACAGCGTCACCGGCGGCACGGGTGGCAACGCTCAGAACGGCTCGGCCGAGGGCGCGGGCCTGTTCCTGATGGGCGGCGGGACGCTGAGCTACAGCGTCACCTCCGGCCATACAGCGACCCTGGGCTCCGGCTTCGAGGGCGACGCCAACATCCAGCTGACCAAGACGGGCGCAGGCACTCTGGTGCTGAGCGCGGCGAGCGACTTCAACACCCTGACGGTCAGTGGCGGTGTGCTGCAGGTGGACGCGACCCTCGCCAGCGCCGCCACGACCGTCCAGAGCGGCGGAACCCTGCACGGGGTCGGGACCATCGGCGCGTTGACCGTTCAGTCGGGCGGCATCGTCTCGGCCGGTGACAGCCCGGGAACGCTGAACACGGGCGCGGTGACGCTGGCCTCCGGGTCGACCCTGCAACAGGAATTCGGCTGGGGCGGCCAGTACGACCAGTTGCATGTGACCGGCACGGTGAACCTCGGGGGCGCGACCCTGACCTCGTCGATCCTCAGCGGCTTCTCGGCGGCCGTCGGAGCCCACCTGACGATCATCGACAACGACGGCGCGGACGCCATCACCGGCACGTTCAGCGGCCTGGCCGAGGGCGCGAGCCTGAGCGCGGCGGGCTTCAGCTTCACGATCAGCTACGTCGGCGGCGACGGCAACGACGCCGTGCTGACGGTGACCGCCGCCCCGGTGGTGACGCCGGTCACGCCGCCGACCACGGGCGGCGAGGGCGCCGATACGGTGTTCCTGGACAATGGCGCGAACACCTATTCCGCCCTCGGCGGCGCCGACCTCGTCTATGGCGGCGACGGAACCGACACCCTGCAGGGCAACGCCGGCGCGGACACGCTCGATGGCGGCGCGGGCGACGACATCCTGCGCGGCGGCAAGGACGAGGACCTGCTCCTTGGCGGCTATGGCGCCGACCGGCTGTTCGGTGACCTGGGAGCAGACACCCTGCAAGGCGGAGCCGGGGCCGACACCCTGGATGGCGGCGACAGCAACGACGCCCTGCGCGGCGGCCAGGACAACGACCTCCTGCTCGGCGGAGCGGGCGACGACCGCCTGTGGGGCGACAAGGGAAGCGACACCCTGACCGGCGGCGCGGGCGCAGACCAGTTCCACATCGGCGCCGGCGGCGGAGCCGACCTGGTGACCGACTTCCACCTTTCCGAGGGCGACCGGGTCGTCGTCGACGGCGGGCTGAGCTGGAGCGTGGCGCAGGCGGGCGCGGACACCGTCGTGACCCTCTCCGACGGGGCGACGCTGACGCTTGCCGGCGTGACGGCCTCGACGCTGGCCACGGGCTGGATCCTCGCCGGCTGAACCGGAGCGGATTGCGCCAGCGCAAGGCGGCGCCGCCGATTTCGCGGAGATTGAGGGCGACGCTTGTAGACGGAGGTTCTAATTCCTACCTGACTGGTCGTGGTATGGGGCACAACCTTGCGCCGAACGCGTCGGAACCTGTGGTGAAGCTGACCGCGTGTTCCCGATGAGGCGCAGTGTCGCGCACGGTCCTTGCTTCGCTTGAACGCGAGAACCGAACCGTCCACATAAATCACCAAGTACGCCGTCGTAGCCCGGCGGACGGATCGTCCGACTCAAGCGCATCGTTTGAGTGACCACGATCCGGCGGCCCTGTCCGAGACCAATCGGGCGGGCCAGGAGTTGAAGCATCATGTCCGAGACGAAGATCCTCCCCATTCTGCCGCTGCGGGACATCGTGGTCTTCCCGCACCAGCCCGTCCCGCTGTTCGTCGGCCGGGAGAAGTCCGTGCGCGCGCTCGAAGAGGCGATGCGCAACGAGGGCAAGCAGATCCTGCTCGCCACCCAGAAGGACAAGGACGACGACGATCCCGCGCCCGCCGCGATCTATGACGTCGGCGTGGTCGCCACCGTCCTGCAGCTGCTCAAGCTGCCCGACGGCACCGTCAAGGTGCTGGTCGAGGGCAAGGAGCGCGCCCGCATCGCCGAGTTCACCGCCCAGCCGGACTATTACGAGGCGAGCGTCGAGCCCGTCGCGGAGGAAGGCGCTGGAACCTCCGAGGCCGAGGCGCTGTCGCGCGCGGTAGTCGAGCAGTTCGAAAACTATGTGAAGCTGAACAAAAAGGTGCCGCCGGAGGCGCTCGCTGCGATCCCGCAGATCGAGAACCCGGGCGAACTGGCCGACCGCGTGGCCTCGCACCTGTCGGTGAAGATCGCCGAGAAGCAGCAACTGCTCGAGATCCCGCACGTCGTGAAGCGCCTCGAGAAGGTCTACGCCCTGATGGAGGGCGAGATCTCGGTCATGCAGACCGAGAAGAAGATCCGGAACCGCGTGAAGCGGCAGATGGAGAAGACCCAGCGCGAGTACTATCTGAACGAGCAGATGAAGGCGATCCAGCGCGAGCTGGGCGAGCAGGACGATCATCGCGACGAGCTCATCGAGCTCGAGAAGCGGATCAAGAAGACCAAGCTCTCCAAGGAAGCCCGCGCCAAGGCCGAATCCGAGCTGAAGAAGCTGCGGAACATGAGCCCGATGTCGGCGGAATCGACGGTCGTCCGGAACTACCTGGACTGGCTGCTCTCGATCCCGTGGGGCAAGGCCAAGACCAAGCCGATCGACCTGCAGAAGGCCGAGGACATCCTCAACGAGGACCACTACGGCCTGGAGAAGGTGAAGGAGCGGATCCTCGAGTACCTGGCGGTGCAGAGCCGCGTGGGCACGCTGAAGGGGCCGATCCTGTGCCTCGTCGGCCCGCCCGGCGTCGGCAAGACCTCGCTCGGCAAGTCGATCGCCAAGGCCACCGGCCGCGAGTTCGTGCGGGTGTCCCTGGGCGGGGTGCGCGACGAGGCTGAGATCCGCGGCCACCGCCGGACCTACATCGGCTCCATGCCGGGCAAGATCATCCAGTCGATGAAGAAGGCCAAGTCGACCAACGCCTTCTTCCTGCTCGACGAGATCGACAAGATGGGCAGCGACTGGCGGGGCGATCCGTCGTCGGCCCTGCTCGAGGTGCTGGACCCGGCGCAGAACTCGACCTTCGGCGACCACTACCTGGAAGTCGACTACGACCTGTCGCCGGTGATGTTCGTCACCACGGCCAACAGCCTGAACATGCCCCAGCCGCTGCTGGACCGCATGGAGATCATCCGCATCCCCGGCTACACCGAGGACGAGAAGGTGGAGATCGCCAAGCGCCACGTCCTGCCGAAGCTGACCAAGGACCACGGGCTCAAGCCGGAGGAGTTCATCGTTCCGGACAAGGCGATCCGCGACCTGATCCGCTACTATACGCGGGAAGCCGGCGTCCGCTCGCTTGAGCGGGAACTGGGCAACCTGGCGCGCAAGACCGTGCGTGACCTGGCCCGCGAGAAGGTGCTGTCGATCACCATCGATGACGAGCGGCTCGACAAGTATGCGGGCGTCAAGAAGTACCGCTACGGCGAGACGGACAAGGAAGACCAGGTCGGCATCATCACCGGTCTGGCCTACACCGAGTTCGGCGGCGACATCCTGACCATCGAGGCGGTCAAGATGCCGGGCAAGGGCCGGATGTCCATCACGGGCAACCTGAAGGACGTCATGAAGGAGTCCATCGCCGCGGCGAACTCCTACGTCCGCAGCCGCGCCACCAAGTTCGGCATCGAGCCGCCGATCTTCGAGCGCACCGACGTGCACATCCACGTGCCGGACGGCGCCACGCCCAAGGACGGTCCGTCCGCCGGCGCGGCCATGGCCACCGCCATCGTCTCGGTGCTGACGGGCATCCCGATCCGGGCCGACATCGCCATGACCGGCGAGGTCACGCTGCGGGGCCGGGTGACCGCCATCGGCGGCCTCAAGGAGAAGCTGCTCTCCGCGCTCCGTTCGGGCGTGAAGACGGTGCTGATCCCGGAAGAGAACGAGAAGGACCTGGCCGACGTCCCGGAGAACGTGAAGTCGGGCCTGGAGATCGTCCCGGTCTCGACAATGGACGAGGTGCTCAAGCACGCGCTCGTGCGTCAGCCGACGCCGATCGAGTGGAACGAGGCCGACCATCCCCCCGTCGCGCCGGTCGAAGAGGCCGACGTCGGCGGCCTGGTCACCCACTAAGGGCCTCTGAGCCCCGGAGCGCCGGTCCCGTACCGGCGCTTCGATCAAATGTTGTGTCAGCGGAGCGGCGCGGGAGAATTCCCGCGCCGCTCTCGTTTGACGGCTCCGCTTCCTCGGGCCTTAATCGCCGGCGGGCGAGGGGACCGCGGCTGGCGATCTCCTGGCACCCACACAATAAAAATGGGCTGGGAGAAAACGCATGACCAAGGCCGAACTGGTCTCGGCGATCGCCGACAAGGCGGGCTTGAACAAGGCGCAAGCCAAGCAGGCGCTGGACGCCTTCATCACCTCCGTCTCCAGTTCCCTCAAGCAGGGCCAGGAAGTGCGGCTGGTGGGCTTCGGCTCCTTCGTGCCGGTGAAGCGACCGGCAGGCACGGCGCGCAATCCACGCACCGGCGAGACCGTCAAGCGGCCGGCGATGGCCACCTGCCGGTTCCGCGCGGGCGATGCTCTGAAGAGCGCGCTCAACCGCTAGGGCGGGGGCAAGGAAACACGGGAAGGGCGGCCCCAGCGGCCGCCTTTTTCATTGGCGGGGCCGCCGCGTTCGGATAGAAGCCGCCGGTCTTCGGGGAGTAGCCGTTCGCACCTCCAGCGAAGTCCGCGTCAACAGACTTGCCGAGGCGACGAGCCGGGGCATGGCGCGGACGGCGGGCCAGACACCGGCCCGATTGGCGAGACCGACGATGCGGACCTCCGGCACGTGGCCGGCGGGGGTTGCCGCGTCGTCGTGTTCGATCGCCGGCCCCAAGGAAGTAACGTGAGCCTCGAACCCTTCTTCACATCGACCGCCGTGGTCGCCGTCGGCGAGATCGGCGACAAGACCCAGCTCCTCGCCGTGGTTCTGGCCGCGCGCTTCCGCAAGCCGGTGCCGATCATCCTCGGCATCCTGGCGGCGACCATCCTCAATCACACCCTGGCCGCGACCCTGGGTTACCTGATCGCCGACTTCCTGAGCGGCATGGGCTTCCGCCTGGCGGTGGGCGCGGCCTTCATCGCCATGGCCGGCTGGGCGCTGATCCCAGACAAGGCCGACGACGACGCGGCCGCGGCGACCCGGGGCGGGGTGTTCCTCACCACCCTCATCTCGTTCTTCCTGGTGGAGATCGGCGACAAGACGCAGATCGCCACGTCGCTGCTCGCGGCCCGCTACCATCAGATCGCCATGGTGGCCGCCGGCACGACGCTCGGCATGATGATCGCCGACGCGCCGGCCGTCTTCCTCGGCGAGGCGGCGACCAAGATCGTGCCGCTCCGCTATGTGCGGATCGCGGCGGCCGTGATCTTCGCCCTGATCGGGGTCTGGGTGATCCTGGCCGCCTTCAAGATCCTCTAGCCGGTCAGGCCGCCAGCGGCGGGCCCACGATGTCGATGTGGTTGCGGGCGCAGGCCTCGGTGAGGAGCAGCTTCAGCTCCTCGCTGGGCGCGGTCACCGGCGGCAGGTCCTCGCCGGCCGGCCGGGACATCTCGCGGACCATGCCCTCGAAGTCGCCGCCGACGGTGATGGTCAGGAAATGGGCGCGGGGGCTCTCGATCCGGAAGGTGTGCGGCACGCCCTTGGGGGCCAGCAGGGTCTCGCCCGCCTGGGCCACGACCTCGGTGTCGCCGACCTTGAAGCGCATGACGCCGTCCAGGATGTGGAACACCTCGTCCTCGCGTCGGTGGCGGTGCAGGGGCGGGGAGTCGCCCTGGGCCATCAGCTGTTCGGTGACGCAGACCTTGTCCGGGCCATCGGCGGCGCCGCGGCGGAAGGTGAGGCGGCCGTTCAGGAACCAGATCGTATCGTCGTTCTTCGCTTGATCTTTCAGCATGTTCGCACCTGTGGTTTGAAGGTGCGTCCCATCTGTCACACGGCCTTGCGGTGCGGAAATGGGATGATCGTATGGGGGCCATAAGCGGCATGAATTTAGCCGCCTTCGACCTGAACCTCTTGCGCGTGTTCGACGCCCTGATGCGCGAGCGCAGCGTGACGCGCGCCGGCGAGCAGATCGGTCTCTCGCAGCCGGCGGTGAGCCAGGCGCTGAACCGGCTGCGCGCTCTGCTGGACGATCAGCTCTTCGTCCGGCGCGGGCCGGAGATGGCCCCGACGCCGAAGGCCGAGACCCTGGCGCCCTCGATCCGCAACGCCCTGGCGCTCGTCGAGACGGCGCTGCTGGGGGACAAGGCGTTCGATCCGGGCCAGGCGCAGCGGACCTACACGATCCTGTCGTCCGACTTCTTCTCCATGCTGGTGCTGCCGGAGGTGTTCGCGCGAATGTCGGCGGAGGCGCCGGGCGTGCGGCTGCGGATGGTCGACTCCGCGCTCGGCGACGTGGAGCGCCTGCTGCAGGACGACGCCGTGGACATGGCGGTCGAGCGGCCGCTGACGGTCGCCGAGTGGGTCTCACGCGAGCTGGTCTTCACCTCCTCCTTCAGCATCGTCGCAGCGAGGGATCATGCCGGCATCGCCGCGGCCGGCGTGGCGCCGGGCGGCACCATCCCGCTGGACCTCTTCTGCGCACTGCCGCACGCGATCCGCTCGATCGATGGCTCGATGTCGGGCTGGACCGACGAGGCCCTGGCCTCGGTGGGTCGGCAACGGCGCGTGGTGCTGACGCTTCCCCAGTTCGCCGCCGTGGCCAAGGCGGTGGCCCAGAGCGAGCTGATCGCGGCCATCCCCCGGGAGTACGCCGACGCCGTGGCGGCGGAGGAAGGGCTCGCGGTCTACGAGGCGCCGCTGACGCTCGGCCGCCCGGAAATCAGCATGTACTGGCACAGCCGCCACGACCGGAACCCGGCGCACATCTGGCTGCGGGAGCACATGCGGGCGGCCACGGCCCGGTTCAGGATCTGATGCCGGAGGGAATGGTGGGCGGCGAGGGATTCGAACCCCCGACCCTCTCGGTGTAAACGAGATGCTCTAACCAGCTGAGCTAGCCGCCCTTGTCCCCGCGCTTCTAGAGCAAGTCGCCGGGCTGCGCCTAGCGCTTGCCGCCTGGACCGTCGCCAAAGGCAGATATTGGCCCGTACACTTCCCCAAGTCGCTGAATTCGTTCTAAGTGCGCCCGGGGAGTGGAGGATTCTATGACCGCGAAGACCGTGGCGGACCGGAACGACCGTGCGTTCCTGGGCCACCCGAAGGGCCTGGGCTTTCTGGCGTTCACCGAGGCCTGGGAGCGCTTTTCCTACTACGGCATGCAGACGCTGCTGGTGCTCTACATGGTGCATCAGCTCCTCCTGCCGGGGCACATCGAGCACGTCGCGGGCTTCCCGCAGTTCCAGAAATTCCTGGAGGCGCTGAACCATCGCGAGCTCGCCGGTCAGGCGCTCGCCTCCGCGGTGTTCGGCCTCTACACGGCGATGGTCTATTTCACCCCGTTCTTCGGCGGCCTGCTGGCCGACCGTGTGCTGGGGCGGACGCGGACCATCATCCTCGGCGGCAGCCTGATGGCGCTCGGCCACTTCCTGATGGCCTTCGACGTCTCGTTCCTGGCGGCCCTCGGTTGCCTGATGCTCGGCTCCGGCTGCTTCAAGGGCAACATCGCCGCCCAGGTGGGGCATCTCTATTCGGAGGAGGATCCGCGGCGGGCCGACGCCTTCCAGATCTACTATCTTGGCATCAACGCCGGGGTGATCGCGGCCCCGTTCGTGGCCGGCACCCTGGGCGAGAAGGTCGCCTGGCACTACGGTTTCGGCGTCGCCGGCGTCGGCATGCTGATCGCGCTGGTGATCTACCTGGCCGGCCGCCGCCACCTGCCTAAGGAGCCGGCGCGAAAGGCCGTCGCAGAGGCCCAGCCGAAGGTCCCGATGACCGGGCGTGACTGGCGGGTGCTGGCCGTGCTCATCGCCATGCTCCCCGTGCTGGCGGCCTCGCTGGTTCCGAACCAGCAGATCTTCAACGCCTATCTCATCTGGGCCGAGCGCAGCGCGGACCTGCACCTGTTCGGCATCCCGATCCTGACCTCCTGGATGATCTCGGTGGACTCCATCGTCTCCGTCAGCTGCCTGGCGGGGATGGTGGTGTTCTGGCGCGCCTGGAAGGCGCGGTTCCCCGAGCCGGACGAGCTCGGCAAGATCATCATCGGCTGCGCCTTCTGCGCGGCCGGCATGGCCAGTCTCGCCGTCGGGTCGGCCGTCACCCCGGCGGGCGGAAAGGTGGCGTTCGGCTGGCTGCTGCTGTTCCACCTGTTCAATGACATCGGGTTCGCCAACGTCCTTCCCGTGGGGCTGGCGCTCTATGCCCGATCGGCGCCCCGCGCCATCGCGGGCTCGGTCATCGGCCTCTACTACCTGCACTTCTTTGCGGCGAACTTCTTTGTCGGGTGGCTCGGCGGCTTCCTGGAGAAGATGCCGGCGGCCCAGTTCTGGCTGATCCATGCCGGGCTGGCCGGTGGCGCTGGCGTCGCCTTCATCGTCTTCAAGGCGCTGTTCGGGAAGCTGCTGACCGGCGAGGACGACGTGCCCGACGAGGAGGATGTCGCCGTGGCCGACGCGGTGAAGGCGCCCTGATCCCACCATGCTCTACCGCCCGCTCGGCCGGACGGGCCTGACGGTTTCCGAGATCGGCTTCGGCTGCGCCAGCTATTGGGGCAAGCCGGCTTTCGACGAGACGGCGGCCCTGCGCCTCGTGCACCGGGCCATCGAGCTGGGCGTCACCCTGTTCGACACCGGCGCAAGCTATTCGGCCGGGGAGGCCGAGCCTCGGCTCGGTCGGGCGCTGAAGGGACGTGACGTCTCGGGCCTGGTGGTGGCGACCAAAGCCGGCACCTTCCACACCGGTGGCGGGCGGATAGGGCGCGACTTCAGCCCGGCGGCGATCCGGGCGAGCGCCGAGCACAGCCTCAGGCGGCTGGGCCTCGAGGTCCTCCCGCTGCTGCAGCTCCATGGCCCGGCCATCTCGGAGCTGAGCGACGAACTCATCGCCGTGTTGGAGGGCCTGAAGGCGCAGGGACTGGTGCGGGCGCTCGGGATCAACAGCTTCGACCCGTCTGTGATCGCCCACGCGATCGACATGCCGGCCTTCGACGCGGTGATGGTCGACTACAACGTCCTGCGTCCGGAACGCGCCGCGCTCGTCGCCAGGGCCGCGGCCGCCGGCAAGGGCGTGCTCGCGGGCATGCCGCTGGCCATGGGCCACACGGGGTTCAAGGTGGCGCAAATCCGAGGCCCGCAGGACCTGTGGTACGCCGCCCGCGGCCTCGTCCGGCACCGCGACGAGGTGAGCAGGGGCCTTCGCTTTGCCTTCTTGCACCGGCTGCCCGGCATGAGCGGCAACCAGGCGGCGCTGGCCTATGTCCTCGGCGATCCCAACGTCTCCGCCGCCGTGATCGGCACAACCCGAGTTGCGCACCTG
This sequence comes from Phenylobacterium soli, assembly GCF_003254475.1. NCBI lineage: Bacteria > Pseudomonadati > Pseudomonadota > Alphaproteobacteria > Caulobacterales > Caulobacteraceae > Phenylobacterium > Phenylobacterium soli. The sequence continues at coordinate 2,652,438 of NZ_QFYQ01000001.1, read as the reverse complement.
GAGGAGGACGTCGCAGCCTCCGGCATGACGCTCCCATCCGAAGTCACCGAGCGGATTGGTCGCGCCCAGGGGCGCCAACCCTGACGTGGGGAAACCCTTTCGCCGGGGCCCATCGCGAGTCATGCTCGCCTGAACAACGATAACGAAGACGAGGAAACGATCGATGCCCGTCGACACCGCCATGCTGGATGAAGCCCTGACCGTGGGCCACCTGCCGGCGCTGGTCGCCGCCATGGTCCATGTGACCGGCGACCGCTCGTGGCTGAAGGATGAATGGCGACCGCAATATGTGCAGCTGAGCCGGGGCGAGACCGGCCTCTCGCCGGAGGTGGACGCCGAGATCCGCGCCGCCCTGCGCGCCGCCATCATCAAGTACCTGGAAGGCGACCGGAAGCTGCCGCCCGGGCCCGACCAGGCCACCGTCCGCCGGATGATGGACTTCGTCGCCGGCGAGCCGATCCCCGAGGCCTATGCCGACTTCGCCATGGACGAGCTGTCCATCGCCGGGGCGAGCACCAAGGACCCGCAGTTCGAACAGCCCAGGCTCAAGGAGGCGGCGCGCAAGCTGAAGGTGCTGGTGATCGGCGCCGGCATGTCGGGCCTCCTGACGGGCATCCGCCTCAGCCAGGCCGGCGTGACCTTCGAGATCGTCGACAAGAACCCCGACGTGGGCGGCACCTGGTACGAGAACACCTATCCGGGCTGCCGAGTGGACAACTCGAACCACATGTACAGCTACTCGTTCGAGCCGAACCACAAGTGGCCGCAGCACTTCTCGCCGCAGCCGGAGCTCTTGAAGTACTTCCAGGGCATCGCCGACAAGTACGGGCTGCGCAAGCACATCCGCTTCGAGACCCTGGTCGAGGCCTGCGTCTGGGACGAGGCCAAGGACGTCTGGCGCGTGACGCTCAAGGGCAAGGATGGCAAGACGGAGACGGTGGAGACCAACGCCGTGGTCTCGGCCGTCGGCCAGCTCAACCGGCCGCGGTTCCCCGACATCGAGGGCCGCGACACCTTCGCCGGCCCGGCGTTCCATTCGGCCGAGTGGCGCCACGATGTCGACCTGACGGGCAAGAAGGTGGCGGTGATCGGCACCGGCGCCTCGGCCTTCCAGTTCATCCCGGAGATCGCTCCGAAAGTCGGCCACATGACCGTCTTCCAGCGCAATCCGCCGTGGGGCCTGCCGGTCGCGCACTATCACGAGAACGTCGAGGAGGGCTTCAAGTGGCTCCTCGACAACGTGCCCTTCTATGACAAGTGGTACCGCTTCTACCTGTTCTGGACGACGACCGAGGGCTTCCTGCCCATGGTCAAGTCGGACCCGACGTGGAACGGCTCGCCCGGCGCGGTGAGCCAGGCCAACGCCGAGCTGCGCGAAATGGTCGGCGCCTATCTGGCGGCCCAGGTGGCCGACCGGCCGGACCTGGTCGGCAAAGTGGTTCCGGACTATCCGATCGGCGGTAAGCGGGCGGTGCTCGACAACGGCGTCTGGCTGGCGGCGCTGAAGCGGCCGAACGTCGACCTGGTCACCGACAAGGTGGTGAAGATCACGCCCAAGGGCGTCGTCACCGCCGACGGCAAGGAGCACGAGGCCGACGTGCTGATCTACGGCACCGGCTTCCAGGCCTCCAACTTCCTGTCGTTCTACAAGGTGACGGGCAAGGGCGGGCGCGAACTGCACGACGTGTGGGGCGGCGACGCGCGCGCCTACCTCGGCATGACCGTGCCGGGCTTCCCGAACTTCTTCATGATCTACGGGCCCAACACTAACATCGTGGTCAATGGGTCGATCATCTTCTTCTCGGAGTGCGCGGTCCGTTACATCATCGGCTGCCTGAAGCTGATGGCCGAAAAGGGCGTGGCTGCGATGGACGTCAAGAAGGCCGTCCACGACGCCTTCAACGCCAAGGTGGACGAGGCCAACAAGGGCTGGGCCTGGGGCTCGCCGCACGTGTCGAGCTGGTACAAGAACCAGTTCGGCCGGGTGAGCCAGAACTGGCCGTTCGGGCTGATCGACTACTGGCGCGCGACGCTGGCGCCGAACCCGGACGACTTCGTCCTGGAACGCCAGCCGGAGCCGGTGGCTTAGAGCCGAAGCCGGATGCCAATATGGAAGGGCCGCCGGGCGACCGGCGGCCCTTCTGCGTTGAGGCCTGCGAGGATCGGGAGAGCGCCATGGCCCTGAAACTGAACGTCATCACCGTCTCGACCCGGCCGGGAAGGGTAGGCCCCTCGGTCGCCGCCTGGGCGACCGAGAAGGCCAAGGCCCACGGCGCCTTCGAGGTGACCGCGGTGGACATCGCCGGGTTCAACCTGCCGGTCTTCGACGAGCCCAAGCACCCGCGGCTGAAGGACTACGCCCACGATCACACCAAGGCCTGGAGCGCGAGCGTGGCGGCGGCGGACGCCTTCGTCTTCGTGACGCCGGAGTACAACTATTTCGCGCCGCCCAGCTTCGTGAACGCGGTCGACTACCTCTTCCACGAGTGGGCCTACAAGGTCGCCGGCATCGTCTCTTACGGCGGCGCCCTGGCCGGCGCCCGCGTGGCGCAGATGGAAAAGCTCATGCTCACCAGCATGAAGGTGATGACCATCCCCGAGGGCGTCAGCGTCCCCAGCGTGGCGACCCACATCGGCGAGGACGGTGTGTTCAAGGCGCCGGAGTTCCTCGAGCCGTCGATGAAGGCGATGCTGGACGAACTCGCCAAGTGGGCCGGGGCGCTGAAGCCGCTGCGCGGCTGAGCCGTAGACGAAGCGCCCGAACTGCCCGAAGAGAGCGGGGTCCATATTCGCGCCCGGAGGGGCGAGGAGCGGTCCCCTGAAGAAGTCCAAGGCGACATCGGCTCTCAATGCGCCGCGCTGGCCGTTGTCCGCGGGCCTCGCGGCGCTCGCCACGGCGCTCGCCTGCTGGCCCGCGTGGCCCGGCTACATGTCGTACGACAGCCTGCTCGCCTGGAGCCAGTCGATCGACGGGGTGAAGACCGCCGTCTGGCCGCCGTTGCACGCCTATCTGTTCGCCCTCAGCCGCAGCGCGCACGCCGGGACCTGGGGCCTCTTCCTGGCTCAGACCTTCCTCCTGTTCCTCGGGGCGAACCTCGCCTTGAGCCTCGTCAGCCGCAGGACCGGCGGGGCGGTGGCCCTGATGCTGCTGTTCATGCTGAGCTTCCTGTGGATCACCCCCCAGCTCGGGATCCTGCAGACCCAATGGCGCGACGTGACCACGGCGAGCTTCGCGGTGCTGGGTCTCGGGCTGTGGCTGACCGGCGCGCGGATGCGGAGCCTAGCCGTGGTCGTGCTGGCGGCGCTGGCCTTCGGGGCCGCGGCGGCGCTGCGCTACAACAGCCTGCCGCTGATCGCCTTCGTCCTCGCCTTGATGGCCTGGAAGCCGTTCCTGACCGACCGCGGGCAGGGCGGCGCGGCGCGGGGCTTCGCCGTCGCGGCGATCGGGGTGGGCCTGCTGCTGGCCTGGGGCTCGACGCAATGGCGATTGCCGGACCTCAGGCGCCTGCCGGCCGGCCACAACGCCATGGTCACCGAGCAGTTCGACCTCATCGGTATCTCGGCCTGCGCGGGGCAGAACCTGCTGCCGGCGCAGATGACAGGCGGACGCCCGGTCCCGGCGGCGCAGATCCGCGCCGGCTACGATCCGCGGCACCTCAATCTCAGCCTCCGCCAGGCGCATCTGGCCAAGCTGGCGCCAAGCGACGCCAACGCCGGCCTCGTCGGGGCCGCCTGGCGCGGCGCGGCGGCCAGCCATCCCGCCTGCTATCTCCGCCACCGCGAGGCGGTGTTCGAAGAGCAGATGGGTCTGAAGCCCGACCACCTCTACTATCCGACGCATGGGGCGATCGACCCCAACCCCTATGGCCTGGCGCTGGCGCACCCCAGGGCCGCGGCCTGGCTGAACGGCAAGATCATCAGCGGGGCGCTGCCGACCTGGCGGCGGGCCTACTGGCTCTATCTCCTGGCCCTGCCGCTGGCGCTCGTCGCCGGCTGGCGAAACCGCGCCCAGGCGCCCCTGCTCGCCGCGCTGGTCGCGGGCGCCTATGTCTATGCCGGACTGCTGTTCCTGGCCGGGCCCGCGGCGGACGCCCGCTACATCTTTCCGTCCAACCTGTTCTGCGTCCTGGCCATCCTGATGAGCCTCGCGGCCCTGCTGCCGAGGCGGGTCGGCGGCTAGGAGAGCCCGGTGGCCTGGTCCTTCAGCGCCCGGCGCGACCAGCCCGAATAGGTGAGGGCGGCCGCATCGGGCATCCGCGCGAAAATCTGGCCCTTCAGGCCGGAGGTGCTGTCGAGCTCCAGGCGCAGTTGGGCGCCGGCCGGGGCGAGCGCATGGGAGAGGCGGAAACGCCAGCCCGTCGCCGGGTTTGCCGATCTTGGGAAATGCTGCAGCACGTCAGGCCGCTCGCCTTCAGGGGTGGCGACGCCGACGGCGGCGCCGTCGACGTGGACGCGGACGCCGGTGATCTGTTCGCCCGGCGTGCGCTCGATGGCCCAGCCGGAGAACTCCACGTCGCCATTGGTGAGATGGGCGGCGCGCTCGATCCCGCCCATCGGCGTGGAGGCGACCCGCAGGGCCGAGATGTCGGCTTCCGGCCCGGCCACGACATAGAGATCCTGGTTCTCGTAGAGGCCCTTGAAGAAGCGCTTGTGGCGAGGCGTCCCCGGAAGGCGTGAAATCGCTTCGCCGACAAAGCCTTGCGTCACATAGCTCATGCCATAAATGTCGTGGTCTAGGCTGCCGCTCTCGCTGAAGCGGAAGTAGCTGAGGCCGCTGGGGTCGATGCTCTCGCGCTCCGGGAGCAGGGTCTCGTCGTGGACGCTGAAGGCGAGGACCCCGCGCGGACCGACGAAGCTCCAGAGCTTGCCGAGCCAGGCATGGAAGAGGTCGGCCGGCAGGTGGGAGAACATCGAACCGACCCAGACCACGTCATGGGTGCGAGCGTGTTGCACGAGGTCCGGCGCGGCCGCTGAGGGGAAGGCGTGGACGCCGAAGGTCCTGGCCTGCCAGGCGACCGCTTCGGCGTAGATGTCCGAGACCCAGATCCGCTCCTTGGGCACTTTCTGAAGGAGCGCGCGGGTGAGGCGGCCGTAGCCGGACGCGAAGTCGAGGACGCTCTCCAGCCGGCCGAAGCCGCCGAACACCTGGCGCACGACCTGATCGTAGGCGTCGAAGGTGCGGACGGTGGACTCCACGTACTTGAAGGCGGCGATGTTCGTGTCGTGCTCGTAGTTCGGCAGGATCGCCTTGAAGAACATCTCGTCGGCCGGCGCGATCGGCCGGCAGAAGGCCTTGCGGTCGAAGCCGTAGAGGGCAAGCTGGGCGTCGATGAAGCCGCGGAAGGCGGGGTCCAGGCGGTCGAAGTCGAGACCGCCGCCGGATTGCGTCCTGCCCCAGAACTTCATGTGGTCCCCGAATCCGGATCGCCGGCCCTGCGCCGGCGCCGCCCCTAGGTACAAGGTTTCGAGATGCGCGCCACGCCCCTGATCCTCACCTGTATCGCCCTGGCCGCCTGCGACCGCGCGCCGAAGCCTGCGGGGCCGTCGCAGGGCGTAGCCGCGGTCACGCCGGCCGCGGAGGCGGTGAACCCGGATCCGCACGTGGTCACCTATCGCTGCGCCGACGGACGTAAGGTGGAGGCGGGGTATCCCGACACCCAGACCGCGGTCGTGACCCTCGGCGGCCACGCCTACACCCTGAAGGTCGCGCGCTCGGGCAGTGGGGCGCGCTATGTCGGCATGGGCTGGCAGTGGTGGACCAAGGGGATGACCGACGCCCAGCTCGCGCCGCTCAAGGCCGGCGAGGACTACGCCAGCACGCCGTCGGTCGCCTGCACGGCCAGGGACGCCGAGCCGCCGGCGCCCGGGACGCCGGGCGGCCTTCCGGACGACCGGACGCCCGTTTCCGAAGCTCGGTTCAGCGCGACCAGCGCCCAGGGTGCGGCCAATGTCGTCCAGACCTATTTCGCCCTCCTGGAGGGCGGCAAGGCGGCGGAGGCGGCCAAGCTGACCACCCACGGACGGTCCGAGGACCTGTCGGCCCACGCCACCTACCATGCGCAGGTGGGCGCGCCGGGCAGGATCGAAGGCGCCGCCGGCTCGCTCTACGTCGAGGTCCCCGTGGTCATCTACGGACGGCTCAAGGACGGCGGCGAGGCGCACCGGTCCGGCAAGGCGATCCTGCGACGCGTCAACGACGTGCCGGGCTCCACGGCCGAGCAGCGCCGCTGGCGCATCGAGAGGCTCGAGCTCACCCCTTAGAGCGCGCCTCGGCCAGGAGCTGGTCGCGGATCAGGGGCGCGGGAACCGTGCCCATGCGCATGAAGTCCTCGTGGAAGTCCTTGGCCTGGAACTTCGGCCCGCGGACCTTGCGGTAGGCCTCGCGCAGCTCGACGATACCGGCCTTGCCGAGATTGTAGGTGATCGCCTGGGTGGGCCACTTCGAATAGCGATAGATGGCCTTCTCCGCCCGCTCGAACACGGCCTTGGCGGCAGGATCGCTCGCCGCCCGGGCCCGGGCTCCGGGCACGAAATCGACGTTGGCGTTGAAGTAGTCTACCGCCTGATCGTAACTCATCCGGCCGGTGTGGATGCCCACGTCGACGACGATGCGCACCGCGCGCAACAACTGGCCCTGCAGTTCGTAGAGGTGCTCTGCGGCGGTGTAGAAGCCGTGCGGGCGGCCCGGCGCCGGCTCGCTCATCAGCTCCTCGGCGTAGAGGCCCCAGCCCTCGGCGGCCATGGAATCCTCCCACATGGAGGCCGAGTCCTCGACCGCGCCCGGCGTGAACCAGCGGATGTTGCTGATCTCGGCCGCGTGCGCGCTCATGTACTTGTAGTTCCAATCGTGACCGGGGAAGCCCTCGTGCACGGCGGTGTCGGCGATGGAGGCGCGGTTGTTTTCGCGCAGGGCCGCCGGATCCTCTCCCGTCGGGGTCAGGTAGAAGCGGCCGACCCCGGATATCTTGAACGGCGGCGCCGCGTAGTAGGCGGCATCGATGGCGGCGCGCAGGACCGGCGGGGTCCAGGTGACATCGAGGCGGTAGTCCGCCGGCACGTCGAACAGCTTCTGGGCCCGGCCGTACTCGACCGCGCGTTTGCCGGCGTCGACGTACCAGGCGAGGAGCTCGGCGTCGGATTTTGGGGAGTCGTCGTTGAGGTGCTCCATCACCTTGCGCACCGAGGCGTTCTTCTCCTCCGGCGTGCCGAAGGGCAGGGCGAGGCCCGCGTCCTTCGCGACCTCCTCGGCCACGGCGTAGACCTTGGCCTGATAGAAGGCGGTTTGCTGCTGGCCATAGGCGAAGAGCTGCGCCGCCGAGCGGGGCTCATGCAGATTGTGGCGGACGCGCCATTCGTACTCGCGCTCGCCAATGACGAAGCGGTCCTGGCGGTCCGCGGCGGGATAGGTGTCGCGCAGGAACCGGCCGAAGGAGTCAAAGGCCTGGGCAGCCGCTTGGGCCGCGGGGCCGAGATCGGCCAACAGAGCCCCCTTGAACGGGCGCCGGGCGAGATGGGCGCCGGCCTGCTCGGCCAGGGTCTTGCGGAAGTAGTCGGCGTTGTTGCGGGCGCCGTCGAGGCCGTCGCGCTCGACCATGCGCCAGTCGGGGCGATTGCCCGAGGCGACGCCAGCCGCGAGGTGATGCTTCGCCTGCTCGAGATAGCGGGGAATGGCGCGGACACGCTGGAGGACGAGACGCCATTCGCGCTCGGTCCCGAGTCGGCCCGCGCCTTCGTCGGTCATCTGCTGGATCTGCCAGTCGACACCCCGGAACGGCTCGGCCATGTAGGTGTCGATGGAGCGTTGGTGATAGCGGAGCTCGACGAGCTGGTGGAGGATGAAGCCGACCTGAGCCTCCAGCACCGCATGGTCGATGCGCTCCTGCGGCGCCAGGGCCTTGGGCGCGATGGCGTGGTTTGCGGCCTGGATCCCGCGGTAGAAGGCGACCTCGCGCGCCAGCGCGGCCGGGTCGTAGTCACGCAGCTTGCCGTTGATGTCGGCGAGGGCGGGCGAGTAGCCGTCGCCCCCCAGGTAGGTGGCCGTCACCGGATTGAAGCGCATCGCGCCGAGGAAGTAGCGGTCGCGCAGGCGGGCGAAGGCGCTCTTTGGCCGGGGCGGCCGAGCGGTCGCGGCGTCCGCGAGCCGCGGAAGGATGGCGAAGGCGGCGGCGCTGGCGCCGGCCGTGAGCAGGGACCGTCGGTGCATGGGGATCCTGAGCTGACGGGCGGCCATCTGGCGCGCCGAATAACGCTGGAGCCTGATGTGAGGCGCGTCGCGGACGCCCGCAAGGCGGGGAGCCGGGATCGTCCACAAGCTTGAGCTGTGCGCCAGTCCCGACGCGGGTTTGATCGGTGTCATGGCGAAGCTGGAGGTCCAGGCGAGGGTCGACGGCGAAGGAGCCCAGTCCCATTCGCGATCCCTGCTGGCCGCCACGGCCGTACTCGCCCTCGTCGCCGCCGGCCCGGCGGCCGCGCAGATCTTCCGCCCCAAGGCCGGCCCCGTCGCACCGGTTCAGGCGACGCCCAGCCTGCACCAGCCCTCGATGATCGACCTGCAGATGCAGATCCAGGCGCTGAGCCAGCAGGTTCAGGACCTCTCGGCGCAGCTCACCGGCGTGAGCAGCCAGCTCGCCGCGGCGAAGGCGTCCGTCGACGACGGCAAGCAGAAGCTGGACCACGACTATCGCCAGCTGCTGACGACCGAATACGCCACCTGCACGCTGCTCTATCAGCACCACTGGGCGCCGAACGGAGCCCATCCGACGGCGAGCAATCCCTATGTCCCCGACCAGTATTGTTCCGTGACCAAGTCGGCCACCGCGCCCTACTGAGACGGGCGACGGGGCGCACTACCCGCAGGGGTGGCGCTCGCCCCGGCTCTGGTGCACTCCAGGGAGCAATGATCCCTTTGGAGTCGCGGCCCTCACGAAAGGCCGCGCGATGAGCCTCGATGACCCAGACCTATGCGCGGTACCTCGCGCTCGATGAGCTGCTGGACGCCCAGCGGCCGCTTTCCGACGTGCACGACGAGCTGCTGTTCGTCATCACCCACCAGACCAAGGAGCTGTGGCTCAAACAGACCATCGCCGAGCTGAAGGTGGCCAAGGGCCTCGTCCGCGCCGGCGAGCTGACCCCCGCCTACAAGGGTCTCGCGCGGGTCTCCCGCATCCAGGCGGTGATGACGCTGTCCTGGGACGTGCTGGCGACCATGACGCCCTCTGACTACACGCGCTTCCGGGAAGTCCTGGGGCCAAGCTCCGGCTTCCAGTCGGACCAGTTCCGGACCGTGGAGTTCATGCTGGGCCTGAAGGACGCGGCGCACCTGGCGGCGCACGAGGCCCGGCCGCAGGCGATGGCGGCGCTGACCGAGGCCCTGGATGCGCCCAGCCTGTGGGACGACGCCAACGCGGCCCTGGCCGCGGCAGGCTTCATCCTGCCGGCGAACGTGCTGGAGCGGGATTGGCGCGAGCCCTACCGCCCCGATCCCGCGGTCGAGGACGCCTGGCTGGAGGTCTATCGCGACACCGGGCGCTGGTGGGCGCTCTATCAGCTGGCCGAGAAGCTGGTCGATATCGACGACGCCCTGGCCACCTGGCGGCACAAGCACGTGCTGACGGTAGAGCGGGTGATCGGCGGCAAGCGCGGCACCGGCGGCACGGCCGGGGCGAGCTATCTGCAGTCGACGCTCGCCAAGCGCTGCTTCCCGGAGCTGTGGTCCCTGAGGACCCGGCTGTGACCAGCTACAAGCGCCTGTTCTCGCGGGCGCTGGAGGCCGCGCCCGGGCGGCTGCACTTCGCCGCCCACAGCCATCACCTCTGGCCCGATGCGAGCCTTGCAGGGCAGGTCGAGGCCTGGGAGGACGCTGCGCGCCTCGCCGACCGCAAGTGGGAGCGGGTGATGGGCGAGATCTGGCCCGCCGCGCAGGCGGAGGTGGCGGCCGAGCTCGGCCTGCCTGATCCCGGCAGCGTGGTATTTGCGCCGAACACCCACGAACTGATCGTTCGCCTCGTCTCGGCGGCCCGACCGGGGCGGCTGAGGGTGCTGACCAGCGACGGCGAGTTCCACAGCTTCCGCCGCCAGGCGGCGCGGTTCGCCGAATCGGGGCGGTTCGAAGTGGAGACGGTCTCCACCGAGGGCCCGGACTTCGCCGGACGCTTCCTGGAGCGCGCCAAGGCCGGAGACTTCGACCTGATCTTCGTCAGCCAGGTGATGTTCGGTTCGGGCCTGGTGTTCGAGCCCCTGGCGGAGCTGGCGGCCCTGGCGCAACCGGAGGGGCCCTGGGTGGCCATCGACGGCTATCACGCCTTCATGGCGGTGGAGACGAAGCTCTCGGCGCTCGCGGGCCGCATCTTCTATCTGGCGGGGGGCTACAAGTACGCCATGGCCGGGGAGGGGGCCGCCTTCCTGCACGCGCCGCCAGGTTTCGGTCCGCGGCCGGAGCTCAGCGGCTGGTACGCCGAGTTCGCCGAGCTGGAGCGGACGCCGGGGCAGATCGGCTTCCCCGCCGACGCCCGGCGCTTCCTCGGCGCCACCTTTGATCCATCGGGCCTCTACCGATTCCTCGCCGTGCGGCGGATGCTGGCGGCCGAGGGGCTCGGCACAGCGGCGGTGAACGCCCACGTGGCGGGACTGAAGACCCGCTTCCTCGAGCGGGTCGGCCAAACGCCGTTCGCCGAGGCGGAGCTGCTCAATCCGCCAGGGGCAGGGGCCGGGGAGGCGCGATTCCTGGCGCTGCGGCATCGCAAGGCGGCGGCCTGGGCCGAGGCGCTGCTGGACAGGGGCGTGGTGACCGACGTCCGCGGCGAGGTGCTGCGGATCGGCTTTGGGCTGTATCAGGACGTAGAGGATGTCGAGGCGCTGGCGGACCGCGCCGACACGCTCTGAGGAGGCCACTTTGTAGGAAGGAAGTGGCGCGAGTGACGGGACTTGAACCCGCGACCTCCGGCGTGACAGGCCGGCGCTCTAACCAACTGAGCTACACCCGCGTAAGGCCGTTGGCCCGTGCGAAGGCGGCTCCCATAGGGCCCGGCCGGAATCGTGTCAACGGAAAGCTTCGATCCATTCACATGCGCCGCAGCTTGCGCAGCGGTTCGTGAGAATTGGCGGCGAAATCCGTGAGCTTTCATCGGTACGCGAACCCCCGTTTGAATCCGAGAATGGGGTGGTCTAGAAGGGCGCCCGACTCCCCTCGAGGACCTCATGACCGCGTTCCTCCTTCAGTACCTCCCCATCGTGATCTTTCTAGGGATCGCGGCGGCGCTTGGTCTCGTCTTCATCCTCGGCGCCGCCGTGCTGGCGCCGAAGGCTCCCGATCCTGAAAAGCTGTCGTCGTACGAGTGCGGCTTCAACGCGTTCGACGACGCCCGCATGAAGTTCGACGTCCGGTTCTATCTGGTGTCGATCCTGTTCATCATCTTCGACCTGGAAGTGGCCTTCCTGTTCCCCTGGGCCGTGGCGCTGATGAAGCTGCCGCCGGACGTCAGCCACTTCGCCTTCTGGTCGATGATGGCCTTCCTGGGCGTGCTCACGGTCGGCTTCATCTACGAATGGAAGAAGGGAGCCCTGGAATGGGAGTGATCGTTCCCGCGGGCGCTGGCGCCCGGTCCTCCGTCGAGGGCTATGATCCCAAGAAGCACGACCCCTTCTTCGACGGCGTCTCGCAGCAGCTCGCCGACAAGGGCTTCGTGACCGCCGGCGTCGACGACCTGATCACCTGGGCGCGCACCGGCTCGCTGATGTGGATGACCTTCGGCCTGGCCTGCTGCGCGGTCGAGATGATGCAGGCGTCCATGCCGCGCTACGACCTCGAGCGCTACGGCTTCGCCCCGCGCGCCAGCCCGCGCCAGTCCGATGTGATGATCGTCGCCGGCACGCTCTGCAACAAGATGGCTCCAGCCCTGCGCAAGGTCTACGACCAGATGCCGGACCCGCGGTACGTCATCTCCATGGGCAGCTGCGCCAATGGCGGCGGCTACTACTACTTCAGCTATTCCGTGGTCCGCGGCTGCGATCGGATCGTGCCGGTGGATGTCTACGTGCCGGGCTGCCCGCCCACCGCCGAGGCGCTGGTCTACGGCGTGCTGCAGCTGCAGAAGAAGATCCGCCGCACGGGGACCATCGTTCGATGAGCTGGCCGCTAACCTCCGCCGAGCTGGAGGCGCTCGGCCAGACGCTCGTGGCCAACAGCGCCGGCGCCCTGACCAGCGCCAGCGTGGCCTTCGGCGAACTGAACCTGACCGCCCAGGAGCCGCGCATCGTCGAGGCCCTCACCTATCTGCGCGACAGCCACGCGTTCCAGCAGCTGATCGACCTGACGGCGGTGGACTATCCCGAGCGCACGCGCCGCTTCGACGTGGTCTACCACCTGCTGTCGCTGACCAAGAACCAGCGCGTGCGGGTGAAGATCGAGGCCGACGAGGAGACCGCGGTGCCGTCCGTGACGGGGGTCTACCCCTGCGCCGACTGGTATGAGCGCGAGGCCTTCGACATGTACGGGGTGTTCTTCTCGGGCCACCCGGACCTGCGCCGCATCCTCACCGACTACGGCTTCCACGGCCACCCGCTGCGCAAGGACTTCCCGATGACCGGCTACGTCGAGCTCCGCTACGACGACGAGCTTAAGCGGGTGGTCTACGAGCCGGTGCGCTCGGTGGAATGGCGCAACTGGGACTTCCTGTCGCCCTGGGAGGGCATGGAGAAGGGCTTCGCGCCCATTCCGGGCGACGAGAAGGGCGTCCTCGAAGACAAGAGCGGAGGCAAGTCATGACCGGCGAAGCCGCGCCCGCCGCCCCGATGGACCTCGCCGAGGGCGAGACCAAGGTCCGCCGCTTCAACATCAACTTCGGCCCGCAGCACCCAGCGGCCCACGGCGTGCTGCGCCTGGTGCTGGAGCTGGACGGCGAGGTCGTCGAGCGCGTGGATCCGCACGTCGGCCTGCTGCACCGTGGCACCGAGAAGCTGATGGAGGCCCGGCCCTATCAGCAGACGATCCCGTACATGGACCGCCTCGACTACGTGGCGCCCATGAACCAGGAGCACGCCTACGTCGCGGCGATCGAGAAGCTGATCGGCGTCGAGGTTCCGATCCGCGGCCAGCTCATCCGCGTGCTCTACGACGAGATCGGCCGCATCCTGAACCACCTGCTGAACGTCACCACTCAGGCGATGGACGTCGGCGCGCTCACCCCGCCGCTGTGGGGCTTCGAAGAGCGCGAGAAGCTGATGGTGTTCTACGAGCGCGCCTCGGGCGCGCGGATGCACGCCAACTATTATCGCGTCGGCGGCGTGCGCCAGGACCTGCCGACGGAGCTGGTCCAGGACATCTCCGACTGGTGCGACCATTTCCCGAAGGTGCTCGACGACATCGAGGGCCTGATCACCGACAACCGGATCTTCAAGCAGCGCAACGTCGACATCGGGAAGGTGACCAAGGACGAGGCGATCGCCTGGGGGTTCTCGGGCGTGATGGTGCGCGGCTCGGGCATCGCCTGGGACCTGCGCCGTTCACAGCCTTACGCCTGCTACGACGAGATGGAATTCGACATTCCGCTCGGCGTCCACGGCGACTGCTACGACCGCTACCTCTGCCGGATGGAAGAGATGCGGCAGTCGACGAAGATCATGAAGCAGGCCTGCGAGCGGCTGATGAAGACGCCAGGCCTGGTGCTGTCCGACGACCACAAGATCGCCGCCCCGCGCCGGGGCGAGATGAAGCGGTCGATGGAAGCCCTGATCCACCACTTCAAGCTGTTCACCGAGGGCTACCGCCCGCCGCCCGGCGAAGTCTACGCCGCGGTGGAGGCGCCCAAGGGCGAGTTCGGCATCTACCTGGTCTCCGACGGCACCAACAAGCCGTACAAGGCCAAGATCCGGGCGCCGGGCTATCCGCACCTGCAGGCGATGGACTGGATGAACCGCGGCCACATGCTGGCCGACGTGTCCGCCATCCTCGGCTCACTGGACATCGTGTTCGGGGAGATCGACCGTTGAGCGGCCCCGCCGACATCGTCGCGGCCCAGCTCGCCGCCTATAACGCCCAGGACCTCGACGCCTTCTGCGCCTGCTACGCCGACGACGCGGTGCTGGCCGGCTACAACGGCGAGATCACCAACCGCGGCATCGCCTCGATCCGCGAGCGTCACGCCAAGCTGTTCGCCGATTTCCCGCAGAACCGCGCCGAGCTGGTGAACCGCATCGTTGTCGGCTCCAACGTCATCGACCACGAGAAGGTCTCGCGCGCCCCCGGCGGCGAGAGCTTCGAGGTGGCGCCGATCTACACCATCGCGGACGGCAAGATCGCCCGCGTCGACTTCGTGAAGTGAGGGGCCTTTGAGCGTCCGTCGTCTCGCCGAGAACCAGCCCGAGAGCTTCGCCTTCAAGCCGGCGACGCTGAAGGAAGCCAAGCGCTGGATGGAGAACTATCCGGCCGGCCGCCAGCAGTCGGCGGTCATTCCGCTCCTGTGGCTGGTGCAGAAGCAGGAAGGCTGGGTGTCCGAGCCCGCCATCCGCGCCGTCGCCGAGCTTCTCAGCATGCCGGTGATCCGCGTGCTGGAGATCGCCACCTTCTACACCATGTTCATGCTGGAGCCGGTCGGCACCCATGCGCTGGTGCAGGTCTGCGGCACCACGCCCTGCCAGCTGCGCGGGGCCGAGGGGCTGATCGAGGTCTGCAAGAAGAAGCTCGGCCCGAAGGATCACCTGTCGGCGGACGGCAAGTTCTACTGGCAGGAAGTGGAGTGCATGGGCGCCTGCTCGAACGCGCCCATGGCCGCCATCAACGACTACTACTACGAGGATCTGACGCCGGAGACCTTCGAGAAGCTCCTCGACGACTTCGCCGCCGGCAAGAAGCCGAAGCCCGGCTCGGCCATCGGCCGCCAGGGCGCCGCGCCGGAGGGCGGGCCGATCACCCTGACCGACCCCAGCCTCTACGACGGCAGCCGCGCCAAGAAGATCAAGATCCCGAACCTGCCTTCGGCCAGCTCCTCGAAGGAGAAGGCGTGAGCATCCAGTCCAAACTCGCGGGCCGCGCGTCCGTGAAGCAGGGAGCGTAAGACCCCGTGGTCGGCATCCTCCAAGACAAGGACCGCATCTTCACCAACCTCTATGGCCTCCACGACTGGGGCCTCGAGGGTGCGATGCAACGCGGGGCCTGGAACGGCACCAAGGACATCCTCAAGCAGGCCCCCGAGTGGATCTGCGACCAGATCAAGGCGTCGGGCCTGCGCGGCCGCGGCGGGGCCGGCTTCGCCACCGGGCTGAAGTGGACCTTCATGCCCAAGCAGGAGAGCGAGCGGCCGCACTTCCTGGTCATCAACGCCGACGAGTCGGAGCCGGGCGCCTGCAAGGACCGCGAGATCCTGCGCAACGACCCGCACCTCCTGATCGAGGGCGCGCTGATCGCCTGCCGCGCCATGCGGGCGCACACGGCCTACATTTATCTGCGCGGCGAGTACGTCTTCGAGCGCGAGCGCCTGACGGCGGCGATCAAGCAGGCCTACGACGCCAAGCTGATCGGGCCGGGCAACATCCACGGCTGGGACTGCGACATCCGCGTTCACCATGGTGGCGGCGCCTACATCTGCGGCGACGAGACCGCGTTGATGGAGAGCCTGGAAGGCAAGAAGGGCCAACCGCGCCTGAAGCCGCCGTTCCCAGCGGGGGCAGGAGTCTGGGGCTGCCCGACGACGATCAACAACGTCGAGACCATCTCGGTCGTCGGCACCATCCTGCGCCGTGGCGCGGCCTGGTTCGCCGGCTTCGGCACCGAGAAGTCGACCGGCACCAAACTGTTCGCGGCCTCGGGCCACGTGAACAAGCCCTGCGTGGTCGAGGAGGCGGTCGGCATCAGCGTGAAGCAGCTGATCGAGGACCACTTCGGCGGCGTGCGCGGCGGCTGGTCGAACCTGAAGGCTGTGATCCCCGGCGGCATCTCGGTGCGGATGATCCCCGCGGCCGAATGCGAAGAGGCGATCATGACTTACGAGGACCTGCAGGCCCGCGGCTCCGGCCTCGGCACCGGCACCATGATCGTCATGGACAAGGACGCCGACCTCGTGAAGGCGATCGCCCGGGCGAGCTACTTCTACAAGCACGAGAGCTGCGGCCAGTGCACGCCGTGCCGCGAAGGCACCGGCTGGATGTGGCGCGTCATGGAGCGGATGGTCACCGGCGAGGCCGAGATGGAGGAGATCGACCTCCTGCTCGACGTCGCCAGCCAGGTCGAAGGTCACACCATCTGCGGCCTCGGCGACGCGGCCGCCTGGCCGATCCAGGGCCTCTTCCGTCACTTCCGCCACGAGGTCGAAGAGCGGATCACCAACTACCGCGCGCGCAAGGGAGTCTATCCCGGCGCCTCCATCGCGGCGGAGTAATCACGGATGCCTATCGCCAAGGTCGACGGGGTCGAGGTCGAGTTCGAGCCGGGGATGAACGTCCTCCAGGTGTGCGAGATCGCCGGCAAGGAGATCCCGCGCTTCTGCTACCACGAGCGCCTGTCCATCGCCGGCAACTGCCGCATGTGCCTCGTCGAGGTGAAGCCCGGCCCGCCGAAGCCGCAGGCCTCGTGCGCCCTGCCGGCCGCCGAGAACATGGAGATCTTCACCGACACGCCGATGGTGAAGAAGGCGCGTCACGGGGTGATGGAGTTCCTGCTCATCAACCACCCTCTGGACTGCCCGATCTGCGACCAGGGCGGCGAGTGCGACCTGCAGGACCAGGCGATGGGCTATGGCCGCGACGATTCCCGCTACGCCGAGAACAAGCGGGCCGTCGAAGAGAAGTTCATGGGTCCGCTGATCAAGACGGTGATGACCCGCTGCATCCAGTGCACGCGCTGCGTCCGCTTCGTCACCGAGGTCGCCGGCGTGCCGGAGATCGGTCTCATCTCTCGCGGCGAAGATGTTGAAATCACGACCTATCTCGACAAGGCCGTGAGCTCGAACCTGTCCGGCAACGTGGTCGACCTGTGCCCGGTCGGCGCCCTGACCCACAAGCCCTGGGCGTTCAACTACCGCCCTTGGGAGCTGAAGAAGACCGAGACCATCGACGTCCACGACGGCCTGGGCTCGGCGATCCGCGTCGATGCGCGGGGCCCGGCGGTGCTGCGGGTGCTGCCGCGCATCAACGAGGAGATCAACGAGGAGTGGCTCTCGGACAAGTCGCGCTATGCGGTTGACGGCCTGTCCCGCCAGCGGCTCGACCGGCCGTACGTCCGCGAGGACGGCAAGCTGCGCGCGGCGAGCTGGGGCGAGGCCCTGGACCTCGTGGCGGCCAAGCTGAAGGCGACGGCTCCGGACCGGGTCGGCGTCATCGCCGGCGACCTGCAGGACGCCGAGAGCCTCAAGGCGGCCAAGGACCTGTTCGACGCCCTGGGCGTGAAGAGCCTGGACTGCCGCCAGGACGGCATGGCCCTGGGCGACGGCCCGCGGGCGAGCTGGCTGTTCAACTCGACCCTGGCCGGGATCGAGGAAGCCGACGTCGTGCTGCTGGTCGGCACGAACCCGCGCCTCGAGGCGCCGGTGTTCAACGCCCGGCTGCGCAAGCGCTGGCTGGCCGGCGCGCTGCGCGTGGGCGTGATCGGCGAGCAGGCCGACCTGACCTTCGACTACGACTACCTCGGTGCGGGCCCGCAGACGCTGTCGGGCCTCGCCAAGCAGAAGAACGATTTCGTCTCCGCCCTCAAGGGCGCCAAGAACCCGGCGATCATCGTCGGCGCCGGCGCCCTGGCGCGGGCCGACGGGGCGGCGGTGCTGAAGGCCGCGGCCGAGCTCGCCAAGGCGTTCGGCGCCACCTGGAACGTGCTGCACACCGCGGCCGGCCGGGTCGGCGGCCTCGACCTCGGCTTCGTGCCGGGCGAGGGCGGCAAGACCGCCGGCGAACTGGTCAAGAAGGATGGCGCGGACCTGCTCTTCCTCCTGGGCGCCGACGAGATCGAGCTCGGCGCCTCGAAGGCCTTCAAGGTCTATCTGGGCACCCATGGCGACCGCGGCGCGCACCATGCCGACGTGATCCTGCCGGGCGCGGCCTACACCGAGAAGAACGGCGTCTACGTCAACACCGAGGGCCGGGTTCAGCTCGGCGTCCGCGCGGTGTTCCCGAAGGGCGAGGCGCGGGAGGACTGGGCGATCCTGCGGGCGCTGTCCGAGCGGGTCGGGACCAAGCTGCCCTACGACAGCCTGGACGACCTGCGCCGCAAGCTGTTCGCCGAGCATCCGACCTTCGGCCGCATCGACCACGTCGACGGCAAGGAGGCCGCGGCCTCCCTCGACCTCGGCGCGCTCGGCAAGGCCGGCGACCTGTCCGACGCCCCGTTCCAATCGGGCGTGAAGGACTTCTACATGACCAACCCCATCGCCCGCGCCAGCGTGACGATGGCCGAGTGCGCGGCCCTGGCTTCGGGCGCCGCCAAGATCGCGGCGGAGTAGGGGAACGATGGGCGCGCAAAGCTTCTGGTCCACCCCGGGCGGCTGGACCCTTCTGACGGTCCTGCAGATCCTGGCGGTGATGATCTGGATCCTGCTGTCGCTGGCCTTCCTGCTACTGGCCGACCGCAAGATCTGGGCCGGCGTTCAGATGCGCAAAGGCCCCAACGTGGTGGGCCCCTTCGGCCTGCTGCAGTCCTTCGCCGACTTCGGCAAGTTCCTGCTGAAGGAGATCGTCATCCCGGCGGGCGCCGACAAGGCGGTCTTCCTGCTGGCCCCCTTGATCAGCTTCATCCTGGCGTTCGGCGCCTGGGCCGTGGTGCCGCTGGCCCCGGGCTGGGTGGTGTCCAACGTCAACGTCGGCATCCTCTACCTGCTCGCGATCTCCTCGCTGGGCGTCTACGGCATCATCATGGGGGGCTGGGCTTCGAACTCGAAGTACCCGTTCCTGGGCGGCCTGCGCTCCGCGGCGCAGATGGTCTCCTACGAGGTATCGATCGGCTTCATCATCGTCACGGTGATCATCCTCGCCGGCACCATGAACCTGCAGGAGATCGTCGCCAGCCAGGCCGGCGGCTTCTGGAACTGGTACGCCTTCGGCGGCCCGGGCGGGCTCGCCAAGCTGCCGATGGTGATCGTCATGATCCCGATGGCGGTGATCTTCTTCATCTCGGCGCTCGCCGAGACCAACCGCCCGCCGTTCGACCTGCCCGAGGCGGAGTCCGAGCTCGTGGCCGGCTACCAGGTGGAGTACTCGTCCACCCCGTACCTGCTGTTCATGATCGGCGAATATTCGAACATCGTCCTGATGTGCGCGATGATCTCGGTGCTGTTCTTCGGGGGCTGGCAGGCGCCGTTCCCGACCGACTTCACCGCCCACTGGAATCCCACGGCGGCCAGCTTCTTCGGCTTCATGTGGTTCTTCCTGAAGGTGATCTTCTTCTTCTTCCTGTTCGCCATGGTGAAGGCGATCGTGCCGCGCTACCGCTACGACCAGCTGATGCGGCTCGGCTGGAAGGTGTTCCTGCCGACCTCGCTGGTCGCCGTGGTGGCGGTGTCGGCGTGGCGAGTGTTCGGGGGCGCTGCGTGAAGGCGCTTCCCGCCACCCTGGTCCTGGCGCTCGGGCTTGCCGCCTGCGCCTCGGCCTCGCCCGTGGGCGGGGTGGCGAACTATGACGCGCTGAAGAAGGCGCATGCGGACTGCGCGGCCAAGGGCGGGACCTTGGTGCTCCAGAGGAACGGCGATCCCGAGTACATCGGCGACTACGCCTGCGAGAGGAAGTAGGGGATGTTCCAGCGTATCGGACAGGCGGTGAAGGGCGCGGCGCTGCTCGACTTCGCCGGCGCCTTCGGGCTGGCCATGAAATACCTGGTCGCGCCGAAGAAGACCGTCCAGTACCCGCACGAGCGCAACCCGCAGAGCCCGCGCTTCCGTGGCGAGCACGCCCTTCGCCGCTATCCGAACGGCGAAGAGCGCTGCATCGCCTGCAAGCTCTGCGAGGCGGTCTGCCCGGCCCAGGCGATCACCATCGAGGCCGAGCCGCGCGCCGACGGCTCGCGCCGCACCACCCGCTACGACATCGACATGGTGAAGTGCATCTACTGCGGCCTGTGCCAGGAGGCCTGCCCAGTGGACGCGATCGTCGAAGGCCCGAACCTGGAGTTCGCCGTCGAGACCCGCGAGGAGCTCTACTACGACAAGGAGCGCCTGCTGGATAACGGCGACCGCTGGGAGCGGGAGATCGCGAAGAATCTGGAACTGGATGCGCCGTACCGATAAGACGTCCGCGCGATTCCGCGGGCGCCTCCGATAAGGCGCAGAACTCAGGGATTTTGAGGGGAGCTCGATCCGGCCGATGGCCCTGCAGGCGATCGCTTTTTACCTGATGGCGGCGGTGACGCTGGCCTCCGGTTTCGCCGTCGTTTCGGCGCGAAACCCCGTGCACTCTGTGCTCTTCCTGATCGCGGCCTTCTTCTCGGCCGCCGGCCTCTTCGTCCTGATGGGCGCGGAGTTCCTGGCGATGCTGCTGGTCGTCGTCTACGTGGGCGCGGTCGCCGTGCTCTTCCTCTTCGTGGTGATGATGCTGGACGTCGACTTCGCCGCGCTGCGGCAGGGCTTCGCCCGCTACATGCCGCTGGGCGGGCTGATCGCCGGCGCCCTGGCCATCGAGATGGTGGTGGTCTCCACGACCGTCGCCACCCAGGGCGCGGCGCGGCTGAACGAGAACCCCATGGCCTCGGGCGCAGCGGCGGCGAACGTCACCAACGCCGAGGCGATCGGCCGGGTGCTCTACACCCAGTACATCTACTTCTTCCAGGCGGCCGGCATGGTGCTGCTGGTGGCGATGATCGGGGCCATCGTGCTCACGCTGCGCCACAAGCCGGGCGTGCGCCGCCAAGTCATCGCCGACCAGGTGGCCCGGACGCCCCGCACGGGCATGCGCGTGGTGTCCCTGAAGCCGGGCGAGGGGATCAGCGAATGACCATCGGCCTTCCGCACTATCTGGCGGTCGCCGCCATCCTGTTCACGATCGGGGTCTTCGGGATCTTCGTGAACCGGAAGAACATCATCGTCATCCTGATGTCGATCGAGCTGATCCTGCTCGCCGTGAACATCAACCTCGTCGCCTTCTCGGTCTATCTCGGCAACGTGGTGGGCCAGGTCTTCGCCATGTTCGTGCTGACGGTCGCGGCCGCCGAGGCCGCCGTCGGCCTGGCGATCCTGGTGACCTTCTTCCGCAACCGCGGCGACATCTCCGTCGACGACGCCTCGATGATGAAGGGCTGAGACAAGAACCCATGTCCCCGCAGACGCTCGTCACCATCATCCTCTTCGGCCCGCTGCTCGGCGCGGCCATCGCCGGCCTGTTCGGCCGCCGGATCGGCGATGTCGCTTCTCAGGCGATCACGACCGGCCTGCTGTTCCTGTCCTGCGCGCTGTCCTGGGTGGTCTTCACCAAGTGGACCTGGGGCGGGCTCGAGCCGTTCACCGTCACCTACGCCCCGTTCATCGAGGTGGGTAAGTTCATCTCCCACTGGTCGTTCCGGCTCGACGGCCTGTCGGCGGTGATGCTGGTGGTGGTGACCAGCGTCTCCTCGCTCGTGCACCTCTATTCCTGGGGGTACATGGCCGAGGACGACTCCAAGCCGCGCTTCTTCGCCTACCTGTCGCTCTTCACCTTCGCCATGCTGGCGCTGATCAGCGCCGCCGACTTCATGCAGCTGTTCTTCGGCTGGGAAGGCGTGGGCCTGGCGAGCTACCTGCTGATCGGCTTCTGGTTCAAGAAGCCGACCGCCAACGCCGCCTCGATCAAGGCCTTCGTGGTCAACCGGGTCGGCGACTTCGGCTTCGCTCTCGGGATCATGACCGTGTTCTGGGCCTTCGGGACCATCCAGTTTGCGGACCTCTTCCCGCAGATCGCCGCCCACGCGAAGGACGGCTGGGAGTTCGCGGGCCGGAGCTGGAACCTGATCGACCTCGCCTGCGCCCTGCTGTTCGTCGGCGCCATGGGCAAGTCGGCCCAGTTCTTCCTGCACACCTGGCTGCCGGACGCCATGGAGGGCCCGACGCCGGTGTCGGCGCTGATCCACGCCGCCACCATGGTGACGGCCGGCGTCTACATGGTCTGTCTGCTGTCGCCGATGTTCGAGTACGCTCCCGTGGCCAAGAACATCGTCACCTTCATCGGCGCGATCACGGCCCTGTTCGCCGCGACGGTCGGGCTGACGCAGAACGACATCAAGCGGGTGATCGCCTATTCGACCTGCTCGCAGCTCGGCTACATGTTCATGGCCGCCGGCGTTGGGGCCTATCAGGCGGGCATGTTCCACCTGTTCACCCACGCCTTCTTCAAGGCGCTGCTGTTCCTCGGCGCCGGTTCGGTGATCCACGCCATGGCCCACGAGCAGGACATGCGTCGCTACGGCGGCCTGGCGAAATACCTGCCGGTCACCTTCTCGGTGATGGCCATCGGCACCATCGCGATCACCGGCCTCGGCATCCCGGGCCTGGAGCTGGGCTTCGCCGGCTTCTATTCCAAGGACTCGATCATCCACGCCTCCTACGCAGCCGGCGTCGCGGGCGACAAGATGGGCTACTTCGCCTTCGTGATCGGCGTGTTCGTGGCCGGCCTGACCGCCTTCTATTCCTGGCGCCTGGCCTTCTTCACCTTCAACGGCCACGCCCGCTGGACCTCGGAGGACCTGGAGCACCACTGGCACAACCGTGATCACGACCACGGCCACGACGACCACGCCAGCCACGCCCAGATCGAGACCCACGACGAGCCGCTCGAGGCCGAAGCCGAGGCTCATGGCCACGGCCATCACGGCCACGGTCCGGCGCTGCCGCACGAGAGCCCCTGGACCATGCGCCTGCCGCTGATCCTGCTCTCCATCGGGGCGATCGCCGCCGGCTTCCTGTTCGAGGAGAAGTTCGTCGGCGCCGAGCAGCACGAGTTCTGGCGCGGGGCGATCTTCACGGCCACGAACAACCATGTGCTGGGACCGTTCGAGGCGCCGGAGCTGATCGTGCTCTCGCCGCTGATCGCCTCGGTGCTCGGCTTGATCGTGGCGGCCTACGTCTACCTGATGAGGGAAGGCCTGGGCGCGAAGCTCGCTGCCCGCCAGGGCCCGCTCTACCTGTTCTTCTACAACAAGTGGTTCTTCGACGAGCTCTACAACGCGACCTTCGTGCGTGCGGCCAAGTTCCTCGGCGACCTGTTCTGGAAGGGCGGGGACCAGAAGGTCATCGACGGCCTGGGTCCGGATGGCGTCTCCGCCGTCAGCTACGCCGTCGGCCGCCGCACCGGCCTGCTGCAGACCGGCTATGTCTATCACTACGCCTTCGTGATGCTGCTCGGCGTCGCGGGCCTGCTGACCTACGCCCTCTGGGCGTGGCACCACTAAGGGGAAGCTGGCGCCATGAACGGCATTCTGTCGCTCACCACCTTCGCGCCTCTCGTGGGCGTGGCGGGCATCCTGATCTTGAGGCTCCTCGGTAAGCCCGAGGACGCCAGGACCGCCAATGCGGCCAAGTGGATCGCGCTCGTCACGACGCTGGCGACCTTCGCCCTGTCGGTGCTGCTGGTCCTGCGGTTCGATCCGAACCAGACGGGCTTCCAGTTCGTCGAGGACACCCCCTGGTTCGCCGGGCTGCACTACCGCATGGGCGTGGACGGGATCTCGGTGCTGTTCGTGCCGCTGACCGCCTTCCTGATGCCGCTCTGCCTGCTGGCCTCGTGGAAGACGATCGAGAAGCGCGTCCTCGAGTACATGATCGCCTTCCTGGTCCTCGAGACCCTGGTGATCGGCGTGTTCTGCGCCCTCGACCTGGTGCTGTTCTACGTCTTCTTCGAATTCGGCCTGGTGCCGATGTTCCTGATCATCGGCATCTGGGGCGGCCAGCGGCGGGTCTACGCGGCCTACAAGTTCTTCCTCTACACCCTGCTGGGCTCGGTGCTGATGCTGGCGGCGATCCTGGCCATGATCGGCATCGCCGGCACGAGCTCGATCCCCGAGCTGATGACCTATCACTTCGATCCGGCGCTCCAGACCTGGCTGTGGCTGGCCTTCTTCGCCTCCTTCGCGGTGAAGATGCCGATGTGGCCGGTGCACACCTGGCTGCCCGACGCCCACGTCGAGGCGCCGACCGCGGGCTCGGTGATCCTGGCCGGGATCCTGCTGAAGATGGGCGGCTACGGCTTCATGCGTTTCAGCCTGCCGATGTTCCCGCAGGCCTCGCAGCTGTTCACGCCGCTGGTCTTCGCCCTCAGCGTCATCGCGGTGATCTACACCTCGCTGGTCGCCTTCCGGCAGGTCGATATCAAGAAGCTGATCGCCTACTCGTCGGTGGCCCACATGGGCCTCGTCACCATGGGCATCTTCTCCGGCAACGTGCAGGGCGAGCAGGGCGCGATCTTCCAGATGATCTCACACGGGGTGATCTCGGGCGCGCTCTTCCTCTGCGTCGGCGTCGTCTACGACCGCATGCACACCCGCGAGATCGCCTTCTACGGCGGGCTGGTGAACCGGATGCCGTGGTACGCGGCGGTGTTCCTGCTGTTCACCATGGGCAATGTCGGCCTGCCGGGCACCTCCGGCTTCGTCGGCGAAATCCTGTCCATGGCCGGCGCCTACGGCGCCTCCACCTGGACGGCGATCCTGGCGACCACGGGCGTGATCCTGTCGGCGGTCTACATGCTGACGCTCTATCGCCGCGTGGTGTTCGGCGAGCTGACCAATCCGAAGCTCGCGGCGATCACGGATCTGGAGCCGCGCGAGGTGCTCATCTTCGCGCCGCTGATCCTCGCCACCCTCTATCTCGGCGTCCAGCCGGGCATCGTCTTCAACCTGACCCAGGCCTCGGTCGACCACCTGACGGCGGCCTACCGCGCGGCCATCGGGGGCTAAGTCGCACATGAACTTCTCCGCCGACCTCGCGGTCGCCTATCCGGAACTGATCCTTGGGGTAGGCGCCCTGGCGCTCCTGGTGTGGGGCGCCTTCGCGCCGAAGATGTCGACCGCCATCGGCTGGGCCTCGGTCCTGGTCCTGGCGGCGGCGGCCGCCATGGCCGCCACCCAGCCGCTCGGCGTCGCGTTCGCGGGGGGCCTGGTGTTCGACGCCGGCGCGGCCTTCGCCAAGGTGGCGATCTATGTGGCGAGCGCGGTCTGCGTGCCCCTCGGCCAGCGCTGGTTCGCCCGCCGCGGCGTGACCAACTTCGAGTTCCCGATCCTGATCCTGATCGCCGCCCTCGGCATGGGCATGATGGCGTCCTCCGGCGACCTCATCTCGCTCTACGTCGGGGTCGAGCTGCATTCCCTGGCGCTCTACGTCCTGGCGGCCATGCACCGCGACGACGCCAAGGCCTCCGAGGCCGGGCTGAAGTATTTCGTGCTGGGCGCGCTGTCCTCGGGCCTGCTGCTTTACGGCGCCAGCCTGATCTACGGCTTCGCCGGCTCGACCGTGTTCACCGACATCGCCGTGGCGGTGCAGGGCGGGGCAGGGACGGGCGTGTTGTTCGGCCTGATCTTCCTGATCTGCGGCCTGGCCTTCAAGGTCTCGGCCGCGCCGTTCCACATGTGGACGCCGGACGTCTACGAGGGCGCGCCGACGCCGGTCGTGGCCTTCTTCGCCGCCGCCCCGAAGCTCGCCGCCATGGTGCTGTTCGCCCGCGCGCTCGGCCAGGGTTTCGCCGGCGCGGCGCACCAGTGGCAGGAAGTCCTGGTCGCCATCGGCCTGATCTCGGTGGCGGTCGGCGCCTTCGCGGGCCTCGCGCAGAAGAACCTCAAGCGCCTGTGGGCCTATTCCTCGATCGCCAACGTCGGTTACGCGATCATTGGCCTCTCCTCGGGCGACGCCCAGGGCGTGCAGGCCATGCTCGTGTTCATGGTCCTCTATATGATCGACGTGACGGGATTCTTCGCCTGCCTCGCGGCGCTGTCGCGCCAGGGCCGGGCGATGGAGACGATCGAGGACATGGCGGGCCTCATCAAGGAACAGCCGGGCATCGCGCTCGCCATGACCGCCTTCTCGCTGTCGGCCCTCGGCCTGCCGCCGTTCTCCGGCTTCTGGGGAAAGTACTTCGTCTTCAAGGCCGCGATCCATGCGGGCCTCGGCCCGGCGGCCGTGGCCGGCCTGGTGGGCTCGGTCGTGGCGGCGTTCTATTACCTGCGCCTGATCAAGGTGATGTGGTTCGACGCGGCGCTCGGCGCGACCGACCGGCCCGCCCCGGAGGCGCGGATCATCGCCGTGGCGCTGGCCCTGTTCTCCTTCCCGGTCGTGATGGTGGCCCTGCACTGGATCGATCCGCTGGCGGCCGAAGCCGCCCGCGCCTTCGGCCTGGCCTAGGTGCACCCGCCGGTCGAGGCCTATGAGGCGCTCGATTCCACCAATGCCGAGGCGCGCCGCCGGGCTGAAACCGGCGAGGGCGGTCCCGTCTGGATCACCGCCGCCGTGCAGACGGCCGGTCGAGGCCGCCGGGGCCGCGCCTGGTCGACCAACAAGGGCAACCTGGCCGCCACCCTGCTGATGACCACGGACGCTCCGCCGGTCGAGGCGGCGCAGATCTCCTTCGTCGCGGCCCTGGCCGCCGCCGACCTCGCCGACGCCTGCCTCGGCCCGGACGTTGCCCGGCTGAAATGGCCCAACGACGTCCTGATCCACGGCCGCAAATGCGTCGGCATCCTGGTCGAGTCCGGCGCCCGGGCCGACGGGCGGCTGTGGCTGGCCGTCGGGATCGGCGTGAACCTCGCCCATGCGCCGCAGGACGTGGAACGGCCGGCCGCCGCCTTCGCCGAGCACATGGCCGTGCCGCCGCCGCAGCCTCTCGACGCCCTGGAGGTGCTGGCCACGCGGTTCGAGGCCTGGCGCGCGACCTGGGCCACCCACGGCTTTTCTCCGATCGCCCGGGCCTGGAGCCTGCGGGCCATGGGGATCGGCGAGCCCTGCGAGGCGCGGCTGCCCAACCGCACCCTCAAGGGCGTCGCCGAGGGGCTCGACACGGACGGCGCCCTGCGGCTCCGGCTGGACGACGGGGCCCTGGAGCGGATAACGGCGGGCGACGTGTTCTTCGGGGGAGCGTAGAGAGCGCCCATGCTGCTGGCGATCGAGCAAGGCAACACCAACACCCTCTTCGCCGTGCACGACGGGGAGAACTGGACGGCGCAATGGCGCGCGGCCACGGAGTCGACGCGCACGGCCGACGAATACGCCGTCTGGCTGTCGCAGCTGCTCAACATGGCCGGGCTACAGATGGGCGTGTTCGACGGCTGCATCATCTCGAGCGTGGTGCCGCAGTCGATCTTCAATCTGCGCAACCTGGCCCGCCGCTACCTGCACGTGGAGCCGCTGGTGATCGGCGAGAACGCCGACCTCGGCATTCCCATTCGCATCGACAAGCCGTCGGAAGCCGGCGCCGACCGCCTAGTCAACGCCATCGGGGCGCACGTGGTCTATTCGGGCGACCTGATCGTCATCGACAGCGGCACGGCCACGACCTTCGACGTCATCGCCGCTGACGGCGGTTTCCAGGGCGGGGTCATCGCGCCCGGGATCAACCTGTCGATGGAGGCGTTGCACACCGCGGCGGCCAAACTGCCCCGGGTCGCCATCCAGAAGCCGCAGAGGGTGGTGGGGACCGACACCGTGGGCGCCATGCAGTCGGGCGTGTTCTGGGGCTACATCGGGATGATCGAGGGGCTGGTGACGCGCATCAAAGGCGAGTGGGGCAAACCCCTGACGGTCGTCGCCACCGGCGGCATCGCCTCGCTGTTCCACGGGGCCACCACGGCGGTGGACCACTTCGATCCCGATCTCACCATTCGCGGCATGCTGGAAATCTGGCGGCGCAACAAGGACAAGGTCCACGGCTGATGGCGAAGACCGGATCCGAGGACGAGCTCGTCTTCCTGCCGCTCGGCGGCTCGAACGAAATCGGCATGAACTTCAACCTCTACGGTTTCGGCCCGGCCTACGACCGCCGCTGGATCGTGGTGGACCTGGGCGTGACCTTCGGCGACCAGACCACGCCCGGCGTGGAGGTCATCCTGCCGGATCCCGCCTTCATCGAGGAGTACGCCGACCGCATCCTCGGCATCGTCCTGACCCACGCCCATGAGGACCATATCGGCGCCGTCGCGTGGCTGTGGCCCCGGCTGAAAGCGCCGATCTACGCTACGCCGTTCACCGCCTTCATCCTGCGCGAGAAGCTGCGCGAGGCCGACATCCTGGACGAGGTGTCGATCACCGAGGTGCCGCTCGGCGGGCGCTTCGAGCTCGGCCCCTTCGCTCTGGAGCTGATCACGCTCACCCACTCGATCCCCGAGCCCAACGGCCTGGCGATCAAGACGCCGCTCGGCACGGTGCTGCACACCGGCGACTGGAAGATCGACCCGGACCCGCTGCTCGGCGGGCCGACGGACGTGGAGACCATCACCCGCCTCGGCGACGAGGGCGTGCTGGCCATGGTCTGCGACAGCACCAACGTCTTCGTCGATGGCCGCGCCGGCTCGGAGGCAGAGGTGCGCGAGACCCTGATGCCGCTCATCGCCGGGCTGAAGGGCAAGGTGGCGGTGGCCTGCTTCGCCTCCAACGTCGCGCGGATGGACAGCGTCGCCCGGTCGGCCGAGGCGGCGGGACGTCGCGTCTGCCTCGTCGGTCGCTCGATGCGCCGCATGGCGGCTGCCGCGAAGTCCGTCGGCCTGATGGAGGACCTGCAGCCCTTCCTCGAGGAGAGCGAGGCCAACAAGTTCCCGCCGGACAAGGTGCTGTACCTTTGCACCGGCAGCCAGGGGGAGCCGCGCGCCGCGCTCGCCCGCATCGCCGACGGCACCCATCCGCATGTGAGCCTGGGGGCAGGGGACAGCTGCCTGTTCTCCAGCCGGGTGATCCCCGGCAACGAGATCCCGATCCGCAACCTTCAGAACAAGCTCGCGGACCGGGGGGTGCGCCTCTACACCGAGCGCGACCATCCGGGCATCCACGTCTCCGGCCACCCGTGCCGCGACGAGCTGGCGGACATGTACCGCTGGGCGCGGCCGACCATCGCGGTGCCGACCCACGGCGAGCGACGCCACCTGCTCGAGCACTGCGCCTTCGCCGCCGACCTGCAGATCCCCCAGCAGCTCGCGCCGCGCAATGGCGACATGGTGCGCCTGGCGCCCGGCCGGGCCGACATCGTCGACGAGGTCCCGTCGGGCCGGCTCTATGTCGACGCGGGCGTGCTGACGCCGGAGAACGGCGAAGCACTGCGCGAGCGCCGGCACGCGGCGTTCAACGGGGTCGTCGCGGTCTCGGTGGCCCTGGACGGTCGTGGTCGCATCGTCTCGGGGCCCCAGGTGAGGGCGCTCGGCCTGCCGACGGACGAGGACTATCCGCTCGACGACGTGCTGGACGATCTGGCGGAGGAGGCCGAGCAGGCCCTGGGCCGTCTCAAGGGCGAGCAGCGCGAACTCGACAGCGAGATTGAGACGGCCATGTCGCGGGCGGTGAAGAAAGCGAGCCAGCGTATCTGGGGTCGCCGTCCGGTCGTCGAGACCACGGTGTTGCGGATCTGACGCCTGGGCGGCGATTGACAAACAACAATCCGGACGCGGCCTGATCGCCTAGACTTCGGCCGATGAGTCCGAACGCCGAGCACATCGCCGCGCCCCCGCTGGCCCGCCGCCTGGCCGAGTGGCTCAACGGCGAGGCTGCGGCGCTGTTCCCGGGGTGCTTCGCCCTGGTGATGGCGACCGGGATTATCTCCAACACCCTGTGGCTCGAGGATCATCGGCGGCTGTCCGGCGCGCTGTTCGCGGTCGCGGCCACGGCCTATCCGGCGCTTGCCGCGCTCAGCCTCTGGCGGGTGCTGCGCCATCGCCAGCGGCTGTGGGCCGACCTGACCAATCCGCGCCTGGTGTTCGCCTTCTTCACGCTTGTGGCGGGCTCCGACGTCCTCGGCGTCGGGCTCGACCTGCGCGGATACGGCGCTGCGGCCACCGCCCTGTGGGCCCTGGCGCTCGCGGCGTGGGTCGTCCTGATCTACCTGAGCTTTGCTGTGCTCACCTTCCTGAACACCGCCCACGACGCCAACGTCGTGCACGGCGGCTGGCTGATCGCAATCGTCGGGACCCAGTCCCTGGCCATCCTCGGCGCGCGGATCATCCCGGCCCAGGGGGACCTGGCGCCGGCCCTGTTCGTCCTCATCCACATGCTGTGGGGCGTCGGCCTGGCGCTCTACGGCATCTTCATCACCCTGTTCTGCTACCGGATCTTCTTCTTCGAAATCAGGCCGGAGGACGCGACTCCGCTGCTTTGGGTGGTGATGGGCGCGGCGGCGATCAGCACCAATGCCGGGTCCATGCTCCTCCTCACCCGGAGCGGCGTGCCGTTCCTGCAGTCGATGCGCCCATTCATCGACGGGGTGACCCTGATCATGTGGATATGGGCGACCTGGTGGATCCCCCTGCTGGTGCTGTTCGGGATTTGGAAGCACGGCGTGCGGCGGGTCCCGATCACCTACACGCCGATGATGTGGAGCCTGGTGTTCCCGCTCGGCATGTACGCCCTGGCGAGCCTGCGGCTGGGGCTGGCGGCGGAGTTCGCGCCACTGCGACTGGTGGCGGAAACGATGGTCTGGGTGGCGCTCGCCGTCTGGCTGGCGACTGCGGCCGGGCTCGTCCTGACGGTCGGGCGACGCTTCGCCGCGGCCCTGCGCCCCAGCGGCCAACGCAGCCCTGCCCTTGGGTGAATCTCGCCTCGGCGCGGCCGGGAGCGTATAGGGACGCCATGATCGGAAAGCTCAATCACGTCGGCGTCGCCACTCCTTCGATCGAGGAGTCGGTGAAGCTCTACCGCGACATCCTGGGCGCCACCTCCATCGGCGAGAAGTTCGTCATGGAAGAGCAGGGCGTGTGGGTGTGCTTCGTCAACCTGCCCAACAGCCAGATCGAGCTGATCGAGCCCTATGGCGAGACCTCGCCGGTGCGGGCCTTCCTTGAAAAAAACCCAAAGGGCGGGCAACACCATGTCTGCTTCGAGGTGGAGAACATCGAGGCCGCCCGCGACGACCTGGTCGCGAAGGGCGCTGCGGTCCTCAACGGCGGCAAGCCGCGGATCGGGGCGCACGGCGTGCCGGTGATCTTCGTCCACCCGAAGGACATGGGCGGAGTCCTCGTCGAGCTGATGGAGACTCCCACCTCGCACCCGTAGGATGCGAGGCCAACCTTAGGCCAACGGACGCCCGGCCGGGCGTCCTTGGGGGAGCTCACCGATGGGCCTCTTCACGGGGATCGCGATCTACCTGACCATCTGGTGGACCTTGCTGTTCGCCATCCTGCCGCTAGGCGTGGTCAGCCATGCCGAGGCCGGCATCGACAAGGGTGACGGCGGGGATCCCGGCGCGCCGGTCAATCCGAACCTGAAGCGGAAGTTCTTCACCACGACCTGGATCTCGGCGATCGTTTTCGCGGTGTTGTGGGTTGTGGTGCAGTACCATCTGGTGCCGCTGCCCAACGTCTTCGGACCCAAGTAGAGCGAGGGCCGCGCCGCCGGCGCGTTGCCAAGCTCGGTCGCGGAAGGCTATCAGAGCCGCTCGCTGACCAAAGGGAGTCCCATGCGTCTTTCGCGTTACTTCATGCCGACGTTGCGCGAGGCGCCGTCCGACGCCCAGATCGTCTCGCACCAGCTGATGCTGCGCGCCGGCCTGATCCGCCAGGAGGCGGCCGGCATCTACGCCTGGCTGCCGATCGGCCTGAAGGTGCTGAAGAAGATCGAGCAGGTCGTGCGCGAGGAGATGAACCGCGCCGGCGCGGTCGAGGTCCTGATGCCGACGCTGCAGCTTGCCGACCTGTGGCGCGAGAGCGGCCGCTACGACGACTACGGCCAGGAGATGCTGCGCATCAAGGACCGCCACGAGCGGGACCTGCTGTACGGCCCCACGGCGGAGGAGGTCATCACCGATATCTTCCGGGCTTACATCAAGTCATACAAAGACTTGCCGAAGAATCTTTACAACATTCAATGGAAGTTCCGCGACGAGCGCCGGCCCCGCTTCGGGGTGATGCGCGGGCGCGAGTTCCTGATGAAGGACGCCTATTCGTTCGACATCGACGAGGCCGCCGCCCGGCGCTCCTACAACCGGATGTTCCTCGCCTATCTCAACACCTATGCGCGGCTGGGACTGAAGGCGATCCCGGTGCGGGCCGACACCGGCCCGATCGGCGGCGACCTGTCCCACGAGTTCATCATCCTGGCCGAGACCGGCGAGAGCGAGGTCTTCGCGCACAAGGACCTGGTGGAGATGGGCGCGCCAGGTCCGGACATCGACTGGGACGGCGACCTGCAGCCGCTGGTCGACCAGCGCACACGCCTGTACGCCGCCTCCGACGAGATGCATGACCAGGCCCGCTTCGAGTCCGAGGCGCCCGCCGACAAGCGGATGACCGCTCGCGGCATCGAGGTCGGCCATATCTTCTATTTCGGCGAGAAGTACTCGAAGCCGATGAACGCCAAGGTGGCCGGGCCCGACGGCGCCGACCGCTATGTGCAGATGGGCTCCTACGGCGTCGGCGTCTCGCGCCTGGTGGGCGCGATCATCGAGGCCAGCCATGACGAGGCCGGGATCATCTGGCCGGACAGCGTGGCCCCGTTCGGCGCCGCCGTGGTCAACCTTCGGGTCGGCGAGGCCGCCGTGGACGAAGTGGCCGAGCAGGCCTACCGGGCGCTGACCGAAGCCGGCAAGGAACCGCTGCTCGACGACCGCGACGAGCGGCCGGGCGCCAAGTTCGCCTCTCTCGACCTCGTGGGCGTGCCCTGGCAGCTGATCGTCGGGCCCAAGGGCGTCGCCGAGGGCGTGGTGGAGATCAAGCGCCGCGCCACGGGCGAGCGCCAGACCCTGCCGCTGGACGCGGCGCTGAAGGTGATCTGCGCGTGACGAGCGCCGCCGCCGTCAATGGCGGCCGCGCGCCGCCCTTCGGCCTCTGGGAGCGCATGCTGGCCGGCCGCTACCTGCGGGCCAAGCGCAGTCAGGGCGGAGTGGCGCTGATCTCGCTGATCTCGTTCATCGGCATTCTGCTGGCCGTGGCGGTGCTGATCATCGTCATGTCGGTGATGAACGGCTTCCGCGCCGAGCTGCTCGGTAGGATCCTCGGCTTCCAGGGGCACGTCTTCGTGGCCGGCGGCGTCCTGGACGGACCGGCGCTCGATCCCGCTGTCCAGCGCATCCTGAAGGTGCCGGGCGTCACCCAGGCGACGCCGGTCGTCCAGGGTCAGGTGCTGGCCATGGGGCCGAACCAGGTGACCGGGGCCATCGTCCGCGGCGTCTCGGCCAAGGACGTGGCGGCCACGACCCTCGTCTCGAAAAACATCACCCACGGCTCGCTGAAGGCCTATGGCCAGGGCGAATACGGCGGCGACGTCATTCTGCTCGGCGACCGCCTGGCCGAGAGCCTGGGCGTCAAGGCGGGTGACCAGCTCACGCTGATCTCGCCCTCGGGCGGAGCCACCGCGTTCGGCGGCGCGCCGGTGCAGAAGAGCTTCACGGTGGGGGCGACCTTCACCGTCGGCATGAGCCAGTACGACCAGGCCTATATCTACATGCCGCTGCAGCAGGCCCAGCTGTTCTTCGGCCGCGAAGGCTCGGTGGACGAGATCGAGATCAAACTGGCCAACCCCGACCAGGCGGCCGCCTTGAAGCCGGCCATCGCCAAGGCGGCCGGGCCGCTGGCCCTGGTGACCGACTGGACCCAGCGCGACACCTCCTTCTGGGGCGCGCTGAAGGTCGAGCGCAACGTGATGCGGCTGATCCTGATGCTGCTGGTGGCCATCGCGGCCATGAACATCATCTCGGGCCTCGTCATGCTGGTGAAGAACAAGGGCCGCGACATCGCCATCCTGCGGACCATGGGCGCGGGGCAGGGGGCGATCCTGCGGATCTTCTTCATGGCCGGCGCCTCGGTGGGCGTGCTCGGCACCATCGCCGGCCTGCTGATCGGGGTCCTGTTCTGCCTCTACATTGGCCCCATCCAGGGCTTCGTGGAGTGGGCGACGGGCCAGCAGGTGTTCGCCTCGGACGTCTATTACCTGTCCCACATCCCGGCGAAGGTGGACTGGGCCGAGGTCGGGCTGATCACCTTCTGGGCCCTGGCGATGAGCTTCGTGGCCACCCTGCCGCCGGCCTGGCGGGCCTCGCGCCTCGATCCGGTGGAGGCGCTCCGCTATGAGTGAGCCGGTCCTCTCCATCCGCGGGCTGGTGCGCACCTATGTGACCCTCGCCGGCTCGCTGACGGTGCTGAAGGGCGCTGATCTCGACATCTATCCCGGCGAGATCGTCGGCCTGATCGGGCCCTCCGGCTCGGGCAAGTCGAGCCTGCTGCACGCGGCGGGCCTGCTGGAGCATCCGGACGCCGGCCGCATCTCGATCCTCGGCCGGGACTGCTCGGACCTTGCCGACCGCGAGCGCACGCGGGTTCGGCTGGGGGCGATCGGCTTCGTCTACCAGTTCCACCACCTGCTTCCGGAGTTCACGGCCCTCGATAACGTGGCCCTGCCGCAGATGATCGCCGGCAAGTCCAAGAAGGCCGCCCAGGGACGCGCGATGCAGCTCCTGACCGAGCTCGGCCTGAAGGCGCGCTGGGACCACCAGCCGGCCCAGCTCTCCGGCGGTGAGCAGCAGCGGGTCGCCATCGCCCGGGCGCTGTCCAACGAACCGCGGCTGCTGCTGGCCGACGAGCCGACGGGCAACCTCGATCCGACCACCTCGCAGGCGGTGTTCGAGAACCTCTACCAGCTCGCGCGCAAGACCGGCGTGGCGGCGCTGGTGGCCACCCACAACCTCGAACTCGCCCAGCACATGGACCGCGTGGTCGCCCTTCGGGACGGCCACCTCGAGGAGCAGGCGAGGGCCTAGGAGCCTTCGGCGAACAGCCCGCGATCGAGGGCGCGCACGGCGGCGCGCACCTCACGATCAGCCGCCTGGGGCCAGATGCCGTAGATCTCGATGACGTACGGGCCCCGACGGCCGAGCCAAACGCCCCCGACCGTGCCGTCCCTGCTGCTCCAGGCAGCGCCGTATCCGAAGTGGCTGCGCGCTCCGACGCCGATCGGCGAGGGCGCCTCCTTGGGCTCGACAAAGTCTTCCTTCGCGGAGGCGAGAACACCAGGGAAGGCCTCCCGCAGGTCGAACTCCGGCGCCGCCCTGACCACTACGGACAGGGCGCCGTCATCGCCGAAGTAGTCACAGGCGAGCATCAGGGACTTCGGCGCGACGTCCATCACCAGCAGACGTTCGCGGTTCAGATCGCCGGCCGTCGCCGGGCAGGTGATCGCCGACCCGGCCATGACGGCGGCGGCGTCCTCGCGGTGGCTGAAGTACTTGCCGTCGGGCAGCAGGATCGTGGCGGCCCGTTCGCCGTCCGGCAGCGGCTCGAACAGGCGCGCGGTGTGAAGCTCGTCCGAATCGACGAAGCTCGTCACGGCCTCGCCCTCCGGGTCGAAGGACGCCATGGGGTAGAACTTGGGATCTTCGAGGTCGTGCCGGATGTCGGCCGCCAGGGCGATGTCAGAAGGCGCGCCGTCATAGAGCCCGGCGATCAACTGCCCGTTGGCCGAGTCGAGCACCAGCAGGTACGGGACCGAGCGCATGCCCAGGGCGCGGCTGTCCGCGCCAGCCACGCCCGCGACGAGATAGAAGGTCGTACCGTCGGCGGCCTTCGCCCAGCGCATCGGGGCCGGCGCCGCGCCGCCGGACATGACCCAGACCTTGTCCATGGCGCGGAAGCTGTCGATGACGCAGGCCGGGGCGAGAGCCAGGGTCTTCTCGGGCCGCGCGTCCGGAGAGGATGCGTGCAGGCTGTCGTGGATGAGGGCGGTCAGGCTGAGCCACTGCGGATCCGAAAGGTGGTCGGCGAAGGTCACCAGCCGGCCGTCGCCGGACAGGCGCGGCGCGCAGTCCGCTGCCTGAGCCTGGCTGGCTGCGCAAAGCGCCAGGATGAGCGCCGCCCCCGCGGCCCACTTGCCGATCATGTCCGATGTCCCCCGTCCTCAGCTTGAATGGTCGCCGCTGGGTTGCGAAAGGGTTTCCGGACAACCCACGGCAACCAGCGAATACCAGCTTGACGATAAGAACAAAAGGGGAAATAAGAACAATCAACGAACGCTCACCAGATCGCCCACAGGGCCATCCACAGCAAGGACGACGCACATGGTTCGGATCGCGCGGGAATCGCTGGCATTTGCTTCGG
Organism: Phenylobacterium soli; assembly: GCF_003254475.1. Lineage (NCBI taxonomy): Bacteria > Pseudomonadati > Pseudomonadota > Alphaproteobacteria > Caulobacterales > Caulobacteraceae > Phenylobacterium > Phenylobacterium soli. The sequence continues at coordinate 2,616,299 of NZ_QFYQ01000001.1, read as the reverse complement.
TCGCCAGCTTTGTCTGGATGATGTGCGCCGTGGCGGCTCACGTGAGCTGACCGCCATGCGAATGGGGGAGCAGGCCATCTTGAGCGAGCCGAGCGAAGGCTTCGTCCATCTGAGATGCCGCTCCGCCTATTCGCTGCTGGAAGGCGCGATCAAGGCCGACAAGCTGGGCGACATGGCCAAGGCGGCGCACATGCCCGCCGTGGCGCTCACCGACCGCGCCAACCTGTTCGGCGCTCTGGAGTTCTCTGTCGCCACGAAGGGCGCAGGCGTCCAGCCGATCATCGGCTGCGCCCTGCCGGTCTCCGGAATCGGCGAGACGCCGCCCGAGCGCTGGGCCAAGGCGCCCTGCGTCGTGCTCCTGGCCCAGAGCGAGCAGGGCTACCTCAATCTCTGCGAGCTCTCCTCGGCGGCCTATCTCGAGATCGAGGCGGTCGACGAGCCGCACGTGACCTGGGAGCGAGTGGCCGAGAAGTCCGAGGGACTGATCCTGCTCTCCGGCGGTCCGGACGGGCCGGTGGACCACCTGTTCGCGGCCGGGAAGATCAAGGAGGGCCGCGCCGCGCTCGCCGAGATGCGCCGCGCCTTCGGCGACCGCTTCTATGTGGAGCTGCAGCGGCACGGCCTGCCCAACGAGGCGGCGGCGGAGGGCGAGCTGGTGCGCTTCGCCTACGACGAGGACGCGCCGCTGGTCGCCACCAACGACGTCTACTTCAAGTCGGCTTCGATGTACGAGGCGCACGACGCCCTGCTGTGCATCTCCGATGGCGCCTTCATTGGTCAGGACGAGCGGCGGCGGGTGACGGCCGAGCACTGGTTCAAGCCGGCGCAGGACATGCGCGCCCTGTTCGCCGACCTGCCGGAGGCCTGCGACAACACCCTCGACATCGCCCGACGCTGCGCCTTCATGGTGCACAAGCGCGACCCGCTGCTGCCAAGCTTCCCGACTGAAGGGGGCCGGTCGGAAGCCGACGAACTGGCGCACCAGGCGCGCGAAGGCCTGAAGATGCGCATCGCCAAGGGCCAGGCCAACGCCGCCCCGGTGGAGGACTACGAGGCCAGGCTCGAACGGGAGATCGGGGTGATCACCCAGATGGGGTTCCCCGGCTACTTCCTGATCGTGTCGGACTTCATCAAATGGGCGAAGGCCAAGGACATCCCGGTGGGGCCGGGCCGCGGCTCCGGCGCCGGCTCACTGGTCGCCTACGCCCTGACCATCACCAACCTCGACCCGCTGCGTTACAACCTGCTGTTCGAACGCTTCCTGAACCCTGAGCGGGTGTCGATGCCGGATTTCGACATCGACTTCTGCCAGGAGCGGCGCGAGGAGGTGATCTCCTACGTCCAGCACCGCTACGGCCTCGACCGGGTGGCGCAGATCATCACCTTCGGCACCCTGCAGGCGCGGGCCGTGCTGCGCGACGTCGGCCGCGTGCTGCAGCTGCCGCTCGGCCAGGTGGACCGCCTGGCCAAGATGGTGCCGGCCAACCCGGCCAACCCGGTGACGCTCGCCAAGGCGATCGAGATCGAGCCACGCCTGCAGCAGGCGCGCGACGAGGACGAGGCGGTGGCGCGCCTGCTGGACATCGCGCTCCAGCTTGAGGGCCTCTACCGGAACGCCTCGACCCACGCCGCCGGCGTGGTGATCGGTGATCGGCCGCTGACCCTGCTCACCCCGCTCTACCAGGATCCCCGCTCGGAGCTGCCGGCCACCCAGTTCAACATGAAGTGGGTCGAGAGCGCCGGCCTGGTGAAGTTCGACTTCCTGGGCCTGAAGACGCTCACCGTCATCGACCGGGCGCTGAAGTACATGGCCCAGCGCGGGGCGGCGGTGGACATCTCCTCCCTGCCGCTCGACGACGAGCCGTCCTACGAGCTGATGGGCAATGGCCAGACGATCGGGGTGTTCCAGTTCGAAGGCCAGGGCATGCGCGACGCCCTGCGCCAGCTGCGGCCGAGCTCCATCGAGGACGTGACCGCCATCGGCGCCCTCTACCGCCCGGGCCCGATGGACAACATCCCGACCTTCGTCGACTGCAAGTTCGGCCGGAAGCCGATCGACTACCTGCACCCGACGCTGGAGCCGGTGCTGAAGGAAACTTACGGCATCATCGTCTACCAGGAGCAGGTGATGCAGATCGCCCAGATCCTGGCCGGCTACAGCCTCGGCGAGGCGGACCTTCTGCGCCGCGCCATGGGCAAGAAGAAGAAAGAGGAGATGGAGCAGCAGCGCGCCCGCTTCATCTCGGGCGCCGCGGAGAAGGGGGTATCGGCCGCCCAGGCGGGCTCGATCTTCGATCTCGTGGACAAGTTCGCCGGCTACGGCTTCAACAAGTCCCACGCCGCCGCCTACGCCTTCGTCAGCTATCAGACCGCCTGGCTCAAGGCGAACGCGCCCGTCGAGTTCTTCGCCGCCTCGATGAGCCTCGACATCGCCAACACCGACAAGCTGTCGGTGTTCTATCAGGACGCCAAGCGGTTCGGGGTGACGATCCGGGCGCCCGACATCAACCGCTCGGAAGCCGATTTCGCCGTCGAGAACGGCGAGGTGCTCTATGCCCTGGGCGCGATCCGCAACGTCGGCCTCCAGGCCATGCAGCACGTGGTGGAGATGCGGCGCGAGGGCGGGCCTTTCCGCGACATCTTCGACTTCGTCGAGCGGGTGGATCCCAAGCACGTCAACAAACGCACCTTCGAGACCCTGGCCCGGGCGGGCACCTTCGACTCCATTCATCCCAACCGCGCCCAGCTGGTCGAAGCGGCGGACGCCCTGATCGGCTACGCCCAGAGCGTGGCGGCCGACCGCGCCTCGTCCCAGGCCAGCCTGTTCGGCGGCGATCAGGCCGAGGCGGCGCGGCCGCGGATCGGCAAGGTCGACGCCTGGACCCCGGTGCAGCGGCTCGACGAGGAGCTCGCCGCGGTGGGCTTCTACCTCTCCGGGCATCCGCTCGACGACATGGTCGAGGCCCTGCGGCGGCGGCGGACCGAGCTCTACGCCGACGCCGTGGTCAAGGCCGAGGCCGGCGCCGAGGCCCTGCGCATGGCCGGTGTCGTGCGCCGCAAGCAGGAGCGGGCGAGCCAGCGCACCGGCGAGAAGTTCGCCTTCGTGACCCTGTCCGACCCGACCGGCGAATATGAGGTGCTGTTCCCGCCCGAGGCCCTGCGCCGCTGCCGCGAGTTGCTCGAGCCCGGCAAGGCGGTGGCGATCACGGTGCGCGCCAGCGCCAAGGACGGGGAGGTGCGCTTCTTCGGCGACAGCGCCGAGCCCGTGGAGAAGGCGGTGGAGAACGTCGTCGCCGGTCTTCGGGTCCACGTGGCGCCGCGCTCGGCCGAGATCGAGGCGCTGAAGCGGCGCCTGGAGAATGTCGGCAACGCCCGCGGCGGCGAGATCGTCCTGGTCGCCGGCATCGGCGGCGGCCGCGAGGTGGAGCTCAAGCTGCCCGGCCGGTTCAGCCTGGACCCGGCGGTGCGCGGCGCCCTGAAGACTGCGCCCGGGGTGGTGTTCGTCGAGGACCTGTAGGCCCCCGGCCGCTCATCGAACGACGTTCCGCAGGCTTGACCGCCGGGAGATGAGCAGGTCATCTCGCCCTAAAGTAGAGAGACCTCCATGCGCGCATCGACCTTCGCCTTCGCCATGATGATCTCGGCCGCCTCGGTGGCCGGCGTCGCCAGCGCCGCAGGCTATTCCGGCTACCATGGCTATCATGGGTATCATGGCTATTCGGCCCCTCACTCGCAGGACGCCTATCCAAGGTTCCCCGAGCCGCCGAAACCGCCCAAGCCGCCGGAGTTCCACACCGAGCCGCGCTTCAAGCCGTTCAAGGGCCAGCACGTCGACTCGCCCCGCGGCGGGCTCGATCCCTATCCGGCCGCGAAGAAGCCGAAGGGCGGGTTCTCGACCTACGGGGACTGATCCCGCGACGGCCCAGCGAAGCGGCCGGCGCCGTTAAGCTCTTGCATTTTGGGCCCTTAGCCCCTATCTGCCCGCCTCATTCCACACGCAGGCGTTTGGCTGCGGTCGGGGAGACATCCCGCCGTCGCCATTCCGGTCCTTCCGAACGGAGGGAGTTGTCTGCGGAGGTCAACCGGAAGAAGGACTTGTAGAAGCCGATGGCTCTTCCCGATTTTTCCATGCGCCAGCTCCTGGAAGCCGGCGCGCACTTCGGTCACCAGACGCACCGCTGGAACCCGAAGATGGAGCGCTACATCTTCGGTAGCCGCTCCAACATCCACATCATCGACCTGTCGCAGTCGATCCCGCTGCTCCACCAGGCGCTGGTGAAGGTGCGCGAGATCGCCGCCGGCGGCGGCCGCATCCTGTTCGTCGGCACCAAGCGTCAGGCCTCCGAGCCGATCGCCACGGCCGCCAAGCGCTGCGCCCAGTACTACGTCAATCACCGCTGGCTGGGCGGCACGCTCACCAACTGGCGCACCGTGTCGGGCTCGATCGCCCGCCTGCGCGAGCTGGAAGGCGTGCTGGAAGGCGACAGCGGCCGCTCCAAGAAGGAGCTGCTGCAGCTGACCCGCGAGCGCGACAAGCTCGAGCTCTCCCTCGGCGGCATCAAGGACATGGGCGGCATTCCGGACCTGATGTTCGTGATCGACACCAACAAGGAAGCGATCGCGATCCAGGAAGCCCGCAAGCTGAACATCCCGGTGATCGCCATCCTCGACACCAACTGCAACCCGGACGGCATCACCTATCCGATCCCGGGCAATGACGACGCCGCGCGCGCCATCCAGCTTTACTGCGATCTGATGGCCGATGCGATCCTGGACGGCCTGGCGGCCGGTCAGGCGGCGGCGGGCGTGGACCTGGGCGCTTCGGAAGCTCCGATGGAGCCGGCGCTGGCCAAGACCGCGGCGGCTCCCGCCGCCGAGCCCGAGGTCACCGCGCCCGAAGCTGCGGCTCTCGAAGCCGAAATGACCGGCTCCGAAGCCCCGGCCGCGGACGCGCCGGCTGCCGAGGCCACGAACGAAGAACAGGCGGGCTAAGGGGGCTTCCAAGCCTCCGAACCTCGCGAAGCTGTCACGACGGACCGGCATGTTCCGGTCCGTCGATTTGCAAAACTTGAAGGAGCTGACCATGGCGGAAATCACCGCTGGGCTGGTCAAAGACCTGCGCGAAAAGTCCGGCGCGGGCATGATGGACTGCAAGAAGGCCCTGCAGGAGAACAACGGCGACCTGGAAGCGGCCATGGACTGGCTGCGCACCAAGGGCCTCTCCAAGGCGGCCAAGAAGTCGGACCGCGCCGCGGCTGAAGGCCTGGTGGCCGGCCTCGTCGCCGACGACGGCAAGAGCGGCGTGCTCATCGAGCTGAACGCCGAGACGGACTTCGTGGCCAAGAACGACCGGTTCCAGGCCGCCGCCCGCGACATCGCGAGGGTGGCGCTGGGCGTGGACGGTGACGTGGACGCCATCTCGGCGGCCAAGCTGCCGTCGGGCGAGAGCGTCAACGACCACGTCACCAACCTGATCGCGACGATCGGCGAGAACATGCGCCTGCGCCGTGCGACCAAGCTCGCCGTGAGCCAGGGAGCGGTCGCGCTCTACCTGCACAATGTGCAGGGCGACGGCGTCGCGCGCCTGGGCGTGCTCGTGGCTCTGGAAGGCCCGGGCGACCAGGCTGTGCTGAAGGACGTGGGCCGCAAGATCGCCATGCACGTGGCCGGCACGCCGACCCCGCCGCTGGCGCTCGCCTCCGACGAGCTCGACCCCGAGGTCGTGGCCAAGGAGCGCGAGATCCAGACCCAGACCGCGATGGAGTCGGGCAAGCCCCGCGAGATCGCCGAGAAGATGGTCGAGGGCCGGATCCGCAAGTGGCAGGAAGAAGTGGTGCTCCTGAAGCAGCCCTTCGTCATGAACCCTGACCAGACCATCGAGCAGCTGGTCGCCGAGACCGGCAAGCAGGTCGGCGGCACGGTCACCGTGAAAGGCTTCGTCCGCTACGCCCTCGGCGAGGGCGTGGAGAAGAAGACCGACGACTTCGCTGCGGAAGTGGCTCAGCTCTCTGGCCAGAGCTAAGCTTTCAAGACGAGTCGCAAGGGCGCGGCGCGTTGATCGCGCGCCGCGCCCTTGGCTTATGTTCAGTTTGCGATAGGGATTGAGCCCATGCCCGACGCCAAGCCCCGCTACAAGCGTATCCTCCTGAAGCTTTCGGGAGAGGCTGGCGTCGGCGGCGACACCTTCGGCATCGATCCCGAGACCCTCGACATCACGACCGAGGAAATCGCCCAGGTGGTGCGGGCCGGCGTGCAGGTGTGCCTGGTCGTCGGCGGCGGCAACATCTTCCGCGGCGCGACCCTCGCCGCCACGGGCATGGAGCGCTCCAGCGCCGACTACATGGGCATGCTGGCCACGGTGATGAACGCCCTGGCGGTGCAGGCCTCGCTCGAGAAGAAGGGCATCTACACCCGCGTCCAGTCGGCCATCCCGATGGAGGCGGTTTGCGAGCCCTACATCCGCCGCCGGGCGCTTCGGCACCTGGAGAAGGGCAGGGTGGTGATCTTCGCCGCCGGCCTCGGCGCGCCCTATTTCACGACCGACTCCGCCGCGGCGCTGCGGGCCGCCGAGATGGGCTGCGACGCCCTCTTCAAGGGCACCAGCGTCGACGGAGTCTACACCGCCGACCCGAAGAAGGACCCCAAGGCCGAGCGCTACGAGACGCTCAGCTACAAGGACGTCCTGGCCAAGGACCTGAGGGTCATGGACGCATCGGCCGTCAGCCTGATGCGCGACAACCATATTCCGATCGTGGTGTTCTCCATTCGCGAGAGGGGCAACCTGCTGAAGGTGCTGGAAGGCGAAGGGGTCTTCACGACCATCGCCTGACCCGCCGGACGCCGGAGGAAAGGGAGCAAGACAAATGGCCACCGCCGAAAAGCCGGTGATCTCCAAGTACCGCGACCGCATGGACAAGGCGGTCTCCGCACTGAAGGAGGAGTTCGGGTCGCTGCGCACCGGCCGCGCCTCGGCGACCCTGCTCGACCAGGTGCACGTGGAGGCCTACGGCTCCTCCATGCCGCTGAACCAGTGCGGCGCGGTGAGCGTGCCTGAGGCGCGCATGCTGATGGTCAGCGTCTGGGACCGCGGCCTGGTCGTCTCGGTCGAGAAGGCGATCCGCAATGCGGGCCTTGGCCTCAACCCCGTGGTCGACGGCCAGAACCTGCGCATTCCCATCCCGCCGCTCACCGAGGAGCGCCGCAAGGAGCTGGTGAAGGTGGCCGGCAAGTACGCCGAGCAGCAGCGCATCGCCGTGCGCAACGTGCGTCGCGACGCCAACGACGACCTGAAGAAGGCGGAGAAGGACGGCGTCATCAATCAGGACGAGCACAAGCGCCTGGAAGGCGAGGTGCAGAAGATCACCGACGAGGCCATCAAGCGCATCGACGAAGCCTTGAAAACCAAGGAACAAGAGATCATGCACGTCTGAGGCGTGCGCGGTCGCCCATCCCAGGACCCCCAAAGCTCCATGGCCGTCCCAGACAATACGCCGCCCAAGGGTGAGCCGGCCCGTGAGGCGCCGCCGCTGCACGTGGCGATCGTCATGGACGGCAACGGCCGCTGGGCGAAGCGCCGTGGCCTGCCGCGCACGCTCGGTCACCGGGCCGGCGTCGAGGCCCTGAAGCGTATCGTCGAGGCCGCGCCGGGGATGAACATCCGCTGGCTGACGGTGTTCGGTTTCTCGACCGAGAACTGGAGCCGGCCGGCGGCCGAGGTGGCCGAGCTGATGGCCCTGCCCAAGCGCTACTTCGAGAGCGACCTCGCCCGGCTGGAGCGCGAGGGCGTGCGCGTGCGGGTGATTGGCTCGCGCGAAGGCCTGTCCCGCGACCTGGTGAAGATCTGCGGCGAGGCCGAAACGCGCACCGCCGCCAACGAGCGGTTCTACCTCAACATCGCCTTCAACTATGGCGGTAAGGCCGACATCGTGGCCGCCGCGCGCCGCTTCGCCGAGGAGGTGGCCGCCGGCCGCGCCACCCCGGCGGACCTGGACGAGACCCGTTTCGCAGGTTTGCTGGCGACCGGAGAGTCGCCGCCGCCAGACTTCATCGTGCGCCCTTCTGGCGAGCAGCGGCTGTCGAACTTCATGCTGTGGGAAGCGGCCTACGCCGAGCTGATTTTCCAGGACGTGCTGTGGCCGGACTATTCGGCGGCGGACCTCAAGGCCGCCATCGCCGAGTTCCAGACCCGCAACCGCCGCTACGGAACCGTCGTGCCCGATGACGCCCTTGCCGCAGGCTAGGCGCTTCGACTGGTCGAACCTGGCGCTGCGCGTCGCTTCGGCGGTCGTGCTGGTGCCCGCGGCCCTGTGGACCGCCTGGCATGGCGGCTGGGTCTTCCTGGTGCTGATCTCGGTCGGGATGGCGCTGCTGGCCATTGAATGGGGCGGGATGAGCGCCCCCAAGGCGCCCGTCCGGGTGGCCGCGGCGCTGACCGCGGCGATCCTGGTGGCGGTGTTCCTGGCCCACCTCGGCTACTTCAAGACCGCCTGGCTGGCGATCCCGATCTGCGCGCTCGCCGCCGCCCTGATCGCCCGCGGCGTCGCCGAGCGGGCGGTCGATGCGGGCTATGGCGTGCTCTACATCGCTCCGGCGGCGGTCAGCCTCGTCTGGCTGCGCTCCACCAACCAGGGCCATTGGTGGACTCTGATGCTGTTCGCCTGCACCTGGGCCGCCGACATCGGCGCCTTCGCGGTCGGCAGCACGCTCAAGGGGCCGAAGCTCTGGCCGCGGTTCTCGCCCAACAAGACCTGGTCGGGGTTCGTCGGCGGACTGCTGGCGGCGATGGCCACCGGAGCGCTGATGGCGGGGCTTTCGGTGTTCCGCCTGGACCTCCGCGCCGCAGCCCTCGTGGGCCTCGCGGTCGGGCTCGCCACCATGGCCGGTGACCTCTGGGAGTCCGCCCTGAAGCGCCGCTTCGGGGTCAAGGATTCGGGCGACATCATCCCGGGCCACGGCGGTCTCCTCGACCGCGTCGACGGCCTGATGTTCGCCGTCGTCGTCATGGCCGCCGCGCGGCTCGCCAACCACCTGGGATGGGGCCATTGAACCTGCCGCGGAAAGTCACGGTCCTCGGCTCGACCGGCTCGGTGGGCGTCTCGACCCTGGAGCTGTTCGAGAAGGCAAGGGTCGAGGTCGAGATCGCCGCCCTCGTGGCCGGTCGCAACGTGAACAAGCTCGCCGAACAGGCGCTGCGCTGGCGGCCCGAGCTGGCGGTCATTGAGGACGAGAGCAAGCTGCCCGAATTGCGCGAGGCGTTGAAAGGCTCTGGCGTCAAGGCGGCGGCGGGGCAGGGCGCGGTGCTGGAGGCCGCGGCGGCGGACGCCCAGTGGGTGATGTCGGCCATCGTCGGCTTCGCCGGCCTCGCGCCCACCCTGGCGGCGGCCAAGGCCGGGGCGGTCGTGGCGCTTGCCAACAAGGAGAGCCTGATCTGCGCCGGACCCTCGCTGCTGCGCACGGCCAAGCTCGCGGGCGGGGCCGTCATCCCGGTGGATTCGGAGCATTCCGCGATCTTCCAGGTGTTCTCGCCGGAAAACCACGATCAGATCAGTCGCCTGATCCTCACCGCCTCGGGGGGACCGTTCAGGGCCTGGAGCCGCGACCAGATGGCCCGTGCAACGCCCGAACAGGCGCTGGCGCACCCCAACTGGAACATGGGGGCCAAGATTTCGATCGATTCCGCGACCATGATGAACAAGGGCCTGGAGGTGATCGAGGCTGCCTATCTGTTCGCCATGGACCCGGAGCGCGTCGACGTCGTGATCCACCCGCAATCGATCGTCCATAGCCTGGTGGAGTATGCCGACGGCTCGACCCTGGCCCAGCTCGGCCCGCCGGACATGAAGACGCCGATCGCCTGCGCCTTCGCCTGGCCCGACCGCCTGCCGTGGCCGGCCGAGAAACTCAACCTCGCCAAGTGCGGACCGCTGACCTTCGAGGATCCGGACCTCGAGCGCTTCCCCGCCCTGAGGCTCGCCAAGGCGGCCCTGGTTGCCGGCGGCGCGGCGCCAACCGCCCTGAACGCTGCGGACGAGGTGGCGGTCGCCGCCTTCCTTGACCGCAGAATCGGCTTTCTCGATATTGCCAGCGTGGTGTCGGAGACGCTCGAGTGCATGGATCGGGGATCGTCGACCCGCCCCGAGCCCGGAGACGTGCTGGAATGGGCGCGAATGACCGATGCGACGGCGCGCCGCGTGGCGGGCGAGGTCGTGAGCGCCCTTATGGCCCAGGCCTGAGGCTCAAAGGAGCAGACTCTCGATGATCGGCTTCCTGCACAACGCCCTCCTTTATGTGATCCCTTTCCTCATCATCCTGGGCGTCGTCGTGACCGTGCACGAGGGCGGCCACTTCCTCGCGGCCAAGTGGCTGGGCACCGCCATCGACCGGTTCGCCATCGGCTTCGGCCGGCCGCTGCTGCAGTGGCAGGACAAGTCCGGCGTCCACTGGCGGATCGGCTGGCTTCCGCTGGGCGGCTATGTGCGGTTTGCCGGCGACGAGAACGCCGCCAGCGTCCCCGACAACGAGGACCTGACCGATCTGCGCCGCGAGATCGTCGGCCGGGAAGGCGAGGGGGCGCTGAAGCGCTACTTCCACTTCAAGCCGCTCTGGCAGCGGGCGATCATCGTGGCCGCAGGCCCGGGCGCCAACTTCCTGCTGGCTATCGCGGCCTTCGCCATCCTGCTGATGACGGTGGGCGAGACCATCGCCCCGCCGCGCGTCGACGCGGTTCAGCCTGGCAGCGCCGCCCAGGCGGCCGGCTTCCAGAAGGGCGACGTGGTCCTGCAGGCCAACGGCCGCCGGATCGAGAGTTTCTCCAGCCTGCAGCGGCTCGTCTTCCTGCAGTCCGACACGCCGATCCAGTTCCTGGTCCAGCGTGGCGGCCGCCAGGTGGCGATCACCGCGACGCCGCGGCGCGGCGTCATCGTCGACCGGTTCGGCCACGAGCAGCACCTGGGCCAACTCGGCCTGCAGTACAAGCCGCAGCCGGGCGATATCCAGTTCAAGCGCTATGGGCCGGTCGAGGCGGTCGGACGCGGCGTGACCAAGACGGTCGAGGTGGTGGACACCACCCTGCGCTACCTCGGCCGCATGATCACCGGGCGCGAGACCGCCGAGCAGCTCTCGGGCCCGCTCGGCATGGCGCAGCTCTCGGGCGAAATCGCCAAGCAGACCGCCGAGGAGTCGCCGAACCTGCCGACGCTGCTCGCCAATGCGGCGATCACCATGCTGGAGCTGGTCGGCAACATCTCCGTGGGCATCGGCTTCCTGAACCTGATGCCGATTCCGGTCCTCGACGGCGGCCACCTGCTCTTCTATGGCTACGAAGCGGTGGCGCGACGCCCTGTTGCTGCCAAGGTTCAGGCGGCAGGTTACCGCGTTGGGCTTGCTCTGGTGCTCGGATTGATGTTGTTCGCGACCTGGAACGATCTGCAGCGCCTACGTGTGCTCACTTTCCTCGGCGGCCTATTCTCGTAAGGTTCGCCTTCCCTTCGTAACGGCTGATTCTATGCACAGACACCGCGCTCGCAGCGCTGCGCTCGCCTCCGGTCTTGCCCTTCTTTTGGGCTCCACGGCGCTCGTCGCGCCGACCTTGGCCGTGGCCCAGGTCCAACAGGGCGGCGTCGTCCAGCGGATCATCGTCAAGGGCAACGAGCGGATCGAACCCCAGACGGTCATCTCCTACCTGCCGATCCAGGCCGGCGACACGGTGGACTCGGCCAAGGCGGACCTGGCGCTGAAGGCGCTGTTCCGCACCGACCTGTTCGCCGACGTGAAGATCGACTTCCAGAACGGCGACCTGATCGTCACCGTGGTCGAGAACCCGATCATCAACCGCGTGCTGTTCGAGGGCAATTCGAGCCTGAAGGACGACAAGCTGAAGGACGAGGTGAGCGTCCGGCCGCGCGGCATCTTCACCCGCGCCAAGGCTCAGGCCGACGTGGCGCGGATCCTCGAACTCTACCGCCGATCGGGCCGCATTTCGGCGACGGTCACGCCGCAGATCGTCGAGCTGCCGCAGAAGCGCGTGGACCTGATCTTCAAGATCGACGAGGGCCCCAAGAGCGGCGTGTTGCGGGTCAACTTCCTCGGCAACAAGGCCTTCTCGGACAACGACCTGCGCGGCGTGGTCGTGACCGAGGAGTCCAAGTGGTACAAATTCTTCTCCTCGAACGCGAACTACGATCCGGACCGGATCGAGTACGACAAGGAGCAGCTGCGGAAGTTCTACCGTAACCGCGGCTATTACGACTTCCGCGTGATCTCGTCGGTGGCCGAACTGGCGCCTGACAAGAACGGCTTCGCCATCTCCTACACGCTGGACGAAGGGCCGGAGTACAAGTTCGGCAAGATCAGCGTCGAGACCGAGCTGCAGAAGCTCGACAAGAACGTGCTCGCCTCACTCGTGCCGATCCGCTCGGGCGAGCTCTACGAGGACCAGCGCCTCGAGCAGTCCACGGACGCCCTGACCTTCGCCGCCGGCGCGGCGGGCTTCGCCTTCGTGGACGTGCGGCCGCGCTTCACGCGGCATCCCGAGAACGGCACCGTCGACGTCGTGTTCGACGTGAAGGAAGGCCCGCGGGTCTACATCGACCGCATCGACATCGTCGGCAACACCCAGACCCTCGACTACGTGATCCGTCGCGAGATGAACGTCTCGGAGGGCGACGCCTACAACCGCGCCCTGGTCGACCGGTCGAAGAACCAGATCAAGGCGCTGGGCTTCTTCAAGAACGTCGACATCACCGAGACGCCCGGCACGGCCCCGGACCGCACCAGCCTGCAGGTGAAGGTCGAGGAGCAGCCGACGGGCGAGCTGTCGTTCAGCGCCGGCTATTCGTCGGTGGACCAGCTGGTCATCGACCTGGGCTTCGCCGAGCACAACTTCCGCGGCCGCGGCCAGGACGTGCGGGCGCGGGTCTCCATGGGCTCACTGCGCCAGCAGGTGGACTTCTCGTTCACCGAGCCGCGCTTCAGCGGCCGCGACCTCGCGCTGGGCACCGACCTCTTCTATTACAAGTACGACCTGACCCAGTACTCGGCGTACAAGACGACCTCGGGCGGCGGCAACCTGCGCCTGAGCTTCCCGCTGAGCCTCAACGCCCGCGGCTCGCTGCTCTACACCCTGCGCAGCGACGACGTGCAGATCGACGACTCGCTCTGCGATCCCTCGCTGCAGCTGCTGTCCTACTCGGTCTGCTCGCAGCGCGGCGCGTTCCTGACCTCGCTGGTCGGCTACGGCGCGCGGATCGACCGGCGCAACGATCCGATCAACCCGACCCGCGGCTTCACCATGGGCATCACCCAGGATTTCGCGGGCCTCGGCGGCGACGTGAAGTACGTGAAGACCGAGGCGGACGCCGGCTGGTACCACGGCTTCTCGAAGAACTTCATCCTGACGGTGACCGGCTCGGCCGGCTTCATCGGCGGCTGGGGCGGCGACCACATCCGGATCAACGACCGCTTCTACAAGGGCGGCAACAGCTTCCGCGGCTTCGAGACTGCCGGCATCGGTCCGCGCGACCTGAGCTTCGGCCGGACGGACTCCCTGGGCGGCAAGGCCTATGCGATCGGCTCGGTGGAGCTGACCATCCCGACCTATCTGCCCGAGCAGTACGGCATCAAGGCGGCCCTGTTCAGCGACTTCGGCACGGTCGGCCTGCTCGACCCGGTGGACAAGCGGGCCCCGGTGCCGGTCGATCCGAGCGACCTGACCAAGGGCTTCCAGAAAGACGCCTCGGGCAATCTGATCCTGGTGCGCAGCGCCGACATCAAGGACGATCTGTCGCTGCGGGCGTCGGCCGGGTTGAGTATCTTCTGGAAATCGCCCATGGGTCCGCTGCGCTTCGACTTCAGCCAAGTTTTGGCCAAAGAGGCCTACGACAAGACCGAAACCTTCCGGTTCTCCACCTCAACCAGGTTCTAAGACACATGACCTTCAAGCCCTTCGTCGCGGCCGCTCTCGCTGCGGCCAGCACCCTCGCTGCCGGCTCCAGCGCCTACGCGCAAGCCGCGGCCGCGCCGCAGGTGACCCACGGCGCCGCCGTTCCCGGCCTGTGCATCATCTCGGTCGAGGGCGTGATCGCCAATTCGACGGTCGGCAAGTACGTCGACACCCGCCTGCAGCAGATCGTCGGCCAGGTTCAGGCCGAGCTCGGCGCCGAGCGCAATGGGATCGACGCCGAGGCGAAGACCCTCGAAGGCCAGCGCGCCTCGCTCGACCAGAACTCCTTCGAGCAGCGCGGCGCCGCCCTGCAGGTTCGCGCCAACGCCCTGCAGCGCAAGGCCCAGCTCCGCGACCGCGAGGTCCAAGCCACCGAGCAGAAGGCCCTGGCCCGGATCGGCGACGAGATGGAGCCGTTGATCCGCCAGGCCTACCAGCAGAAGAACTGCTCGGTGCTCCTGCAGCGCACCTCTGTTGTCCTGGCCAACCCGGCCATGGACATCACCCCGACCGTGGTGACTGCGCTCAACGCCAAGATCACCCAGTTCGCCTTCGACCGCGAGCGTCTGGACCAGGCTGCAGCCGCTCCGGCTGCGCCGCGTCCGACCACGCCTGCGCCGGCGCCGAAGCCCGCGCCGAAGAAATAGTTCGACCGAGCGGACGTCAGCGCGGCGAATTAGGGTAGGGAGGATTCCATGCCCGATCCGCGCTTCTTCGAAGACTTGGGTCCGATCACCCTGGGCGAGCTCGCTGGGCTCGCCGGGGCCGAGCTCGCACAGGCCGACGCCGGGCGTCGGTCGGTGCGCGCCGTGGCCATTCTGAGCCAGGCGCAGGACCACACCGTCACCTTCCTTTCCGACCGCAAGCACGCCGAGGGGCTGGACGGCCTCAAGGCGGCCGGGTGTTTCGTCCAGGCCAAGGATGCGGACCTGCTGCCGGAGGGCTGCCCGGCCCTGGTCACCGGCAATCCGCAGGGCGCCTATGCCCTGGCGGCCAAGCGCCTGCACCGCGCCCGCGCCATCGCGGCCGGTCCGCTCATCTCGCCGGAGGCGGAGCTGGAGGATGGCGTCGAGCTGGCGCCTGGCGTCGTGATTGGCGCCGGGGCGCGGATCGGCCGGGGCACGCGCATCGGGGCCAACACCACCATCGGCCCCGGCGTCGCCATCGGCCGCGACTGCCTGATCTCGGCCAACGTATCGATCCAGTGCGCCCTGATCGGCGACCGGGTGAAGATCCTCGCCGGCGCGGCGATCGGCGAGGCGGGTTTCGGCGCCACCGTCGGCCCCAAGGGCCTGATCGACATTCCCCAGCTCGGGCGGGCCATCCTGCAGGATGGGGTGACCATCGGGGCCAACAGCTGCGTCGACCGGGGCGCTTTCGACGACACCGTGGTCGGCGAGAACACCAAGATCGACAACATGGTGCAGATCGCCCACAACGTCCGGGTCGGACGCAATTGCGTGATGGCGGCCCACACCGGTATCTCAGGCAGCGTGACGATCGGCGACGGGGCCCAGCTGGGCGGCCGGGTCGGCATCGCGGATCACATCAACGTCGGGGCCGGCGCGCGGCTGGGCGCCGCGTCCGGGGTGATGAAGGACGTTCCCGCCGGCGAGACGTGGGGCGGCTTTCCGGCGCGTCCCATGCGCGTCTGGCTGCGGGAAACGGCCTGGCTCAACCAAAAAGCGAGCCGCAGGAATGGAGCGGGGGAATGAGCCGTAAGGCGCCGGTGATCGAGGGCGAGACCTCGATCGACATCACCGAGATCCTCGCCCGGATCCCGCATCGGTATCCGTTCCTGCTGGTCGACCGCTGCGAGGAGTACAAGCCCTCGCAGTCGATCGTCGGCATCAAGTGCGTGACCGTCAACGAGCCGTTCTTCCAGGGCCATTTCCCCGGCTATCCGGTGATGCCCGGCGTGCTGATCGTGGAGGCCCTGGCCCAGACCGGCGCGGTGTTGATGTCCAAGTCCCTGGAAGTGGACGTCGGCGGCAAGGCGATCTTCTTCATGTCGGTCGACAACTGCCGTTTTCGGGCGCCGGTCCGCCCCGGCGACGTGATCCGGCTGAACGTCGAGGTGCTCCGCGCTCGGGGCGACGTCTTCAAGTTCCGCGGCAAGGCCGTGGTGGACGACAAGGTGGCCGCCGAGTGCGAGTTCGCGGCCATGGTGGTGGAGACCTGAGTTGAGCGTGCAGATCCATCCCACGGCGATCGTCGAGAAGGGCGCCGAGCTCGCCGCCGGCGTCAGCGTCGGGCCCTATTCGGTGATCGGGCCTAAGGTGCGCGTGGGCGAGGGGACGATCATCCACTCGCACGTGGTGATCCAGGGCTCGACCGAGCTCGGCCGCAACAACCAGGTGTTTCCCTTCGCCATGCTTGGCGGCCCGCCACAGCATCTGGCCTACAAGGGCGAGGACACGCGCCTGGTGATCGGGGACAACAACCTGATCCGTGAGCATGCGACGATGAACATCGGCACGGTGCACGGCGGCGGGGTCACCCGCATCGGCTCCAACGGCCTCTACATGATCGAGAGCCACGTCGGCCACGACTGCATCGTCGGCGACCACGTGGTCATGACCAAGCAGGCGACGCTCGGCGGCCACTGCCTGATCGGCGACTATGTGATCGTCGGCGGCTTGGCCGCCATCCACCAGTTCTGCCGGGTCGGGCGCTACGCCTTCGTGGGTGGCCTCGCAGCCGTGGTGAAGGACGTGATCCCCTACGGCTCGGTCTGGGGCAACCACGCCCACCTCGAGGGGCTGAACCTCGTGGGGCTGAAGCGGCGGGGCTTCGATCGCGAGACGATCAACACCCTGCGCGCCGCCTACCGCCTGCTGTTCGCGGACGAGGGCACCTTCCAGGAGCGGCTCGACGACACGGCCGAGACCTTCGGGGACAGTCCCGAGGTCATGGAGATCCTCGAGTTCATCCGCGCCGACGCCAGCCGGCCGCTCTGCCTGCCCGAACGCGAAGTCTGATGAAGAAGCTTGGCCTGATCGCCGGCGGCGGCGGTCTGCCGGTCGAGATCGCCGAGCACTGCGAACGCTCGGGGCGGCCGCTGTTCGTGATCCGCCTGAAGGGCTTCGCAGGGACCGAGCTCGGGCCCTTCGCCGGCGCCGAGGTCGGGCTGGCCGAACTCGGCAAATGCTTCAAGCTCCTCAAGCGCGCCGGCTGCGAAGCAGTCTGCCTGGCCGGCAACGTGGCCCGTCCAGACTTCGCCACCCTGATGCCGGACCTGCGGGGCCTGAAGGCCCTGCCAGGCGCCATCCTGGCGGCGGGCAAGGGGGACGACGCCCTGCTGCGTTTCCTGGTCGGCGAGTTCGAGAAGGAGGGCTTCGCGGTGGAGGGCGCGCATGAGGTGATGGAAGACCTCAGCCTGCCCGCCGGCCCGCTCGGCCGGCACCGCCCCGGAGAGGCCGCGCGCTCGGACGCCGAGCGGGCGCTGGAGGTGGCGCGCGCGATCGGGCGGCTCGACATCGGCCAGGCGGCCGTGGTCTGCCGCGGCCTGGTGCTGGCGCTCGAGGCGCAGGAGGGCACGGCGGCCATGCTGGAGCGCGTGGCGGGCCTGCCGGAGGCGATCCGCGGCGCCCCAGGTGCGCCGCAGGGCGTGCTCGCGAAAGCTCCCAAGCCGATCCAGGAGACGCGTGTCGACATGCCCACCATCGGCCTGGCCACCGTGCAGTCGGCGGCCGCGGCGGGCCTGGCCGGCATCGTCGGCGAGGCGGGACGGCTTCTGGTCCTCGACCGTGAGGCGGTCATCGAGGCCGCCGACGAGCTCGGGCTCTTCATCCTCGGCGTGGAGCCGGCGCCGTGACCCGGCCGCTCACCGTCATGCTCGTGGCCGCCGAGGCCTCGGGCGATGACCGGGGCGCGGGCCTCGCGCGGGCGCTGAAGGCGAAGCTGGGCGAGGGCGTGCGCTTCGTCGGCGTCGGCGGCGAGCGGATGGCCGCCGAGGGGGTGAAGAGCCCCTTCGACATCTCCGAGCTGTCGATCCTCGGCCTTCTCGAGGGCCTTCTGGCCTATCCGCGGGTGGTGAAGCGGGCCGACGAGACGGCGGCGATCGCGGCGGCCGAGAAGCCCGACGTGGCGGTACTGATCGATTCCTGGGGCTTCACGCTGCGGGCCGCCCAGCGCCTGAGGAAGCTCGATCCCAGGCTGCCGCTCATCAAGTATGTGGGGCCACAGGTCTGGGCCACGCGGCCCGGCCGGGCCAAGACCCTGGCCCAGGCGGTCGACCACCTCCTGTCGATCCACGCCTTCGACGCGCCCTATTTCGAGGCCGAGGGCCTGCCGGTGACCTTCGTCGGCAACGCCGCCCTGAGCATCGACTTCTCCAAGGCCGATCCGGCGCGGCTGCGCGCCCAGATCGGCGCCGGGGCTGAGGACCCGATCCTGCTCGTGCTGCCGGGCAGCCGGCCGAGCGAGATCGCCCGTGTCATGCCGGCCTTCGAAGAGGCGGTGAACATCCTCAAGGCCGGCCGCCCGGAGCTGCAGGTGGTGGTGCCGGCCGCCCCAACCGTCGCCGAGGCGGTGAAGGGCAGGGTGGCGGGCTGGGCGCACAGGGCGCACGTGCTGGAGGGCGAGGAGACCAAGCTCGACGCCATGAAGGCGGCGACCGTGGCGCTGGCGTGCTCAGGAACGGTGACGACCGAGCTCGCCCTGGCGGGTGCGCCGATGGTCATCGGCTACCGCCTGGGGCCGGTCACCTATGCCATCGTCAAGCGGCTGATCCGCACCCGGTACGTCACCCTGTTCAACATCGCCGCTCAGGACTTCGTGGCGCCGGAGCTGATCCAGGACGAGTGCAATGGGCCCGCGCTCGCCCGCGAGATCGCGCGTCGCCTGGACGATCCGGAACTGCGCGCCCGCCAGACCGCCGCACAATATGCGGCGCTGGACAAAATGGGACGCGGCGGCCCCGATCCCTCGGAGGCCGCCGCCACTGCAGTCTTGAAAGTCCTGGAGGAGAAGCGGGGCGCCTGAGCGCCCCGTCGGTCTCAGCGCTTGTCGACCGCCACGTAATCCCGTTGCGGCGCGCCGGTGTAGAGCTGGCGCGGACGGCTGATCTTCTGCGCCGGATCCTCGATCATCTCCTTCCACTGGGCGATCCAGCCCACGGTGCGGGCGACCGCGAACAGCACCGTGAACATCTCGGGCGGGAAGCCCAGCGCGCGCAGGGTGATGCCGGAGTAGAAGTCGACGTTCGGGTAGAGCTTGCGCTGCACGAAGTAGTCGTCGTTCAGGGCGATCTTCTCGAGCTCGAGGGCCACCTTCAGCAGCGGATCGTCCTTGTGGCCGACCTCGTTGAGGACCTCGTAGCAGGTCTTCTGCATGACCTTCGCGCGCGGGTCGTAGTTCTTGTAGACCCGGTGGCCGAAGCCCATCAGGCGATAGCGGCGGTCCTTCACGCCCTGGACGTATTCGGGGATGCGGTCGACGGTGCCAATCTCGGTCAGCATGTTGAGCGCTTCCTCGTTGGCGCCGCCGTGCGCGGGGCCCCAGAGGCAGGCGATGCCGGCGGCGACGCAGGCGAACGGGTTGGCGCCCGAGGAGCCGGCATTGCGGACGGTCGAGGTCGAGGCGTTCTGCTCGTGGTCGGCGTGCAGGATCATGATCCGATCCATGGCCCGCGTCAGCACGGGGTTGCCCTTCCAATCCTCGGCCGGGACCGAGAAGCACATGCGCAGGAAGTTCTCGGCGTAGGAGAGCTCGTTGCGCGGATGCACGAAGGGTTGGCCGCGGAAGTACTTGAAGGCGCGGGCCGCGATGGTCGGCATCTTGGCGATCATCCGATGGGCGGAGATCATCCGCTGCTCGGGATCATCGACGTTGGTGCTGTCGTGGTAGAAGGCCGAAAGAGCGCCGACAGCGCCGACCATGATCGCCATCGGGTGGGCGTCGCGGCGGAAGCCCTGGAAGAACCGGTCGAACTGGTCGTGCAACATCGTGTGGTAGGTGATGTTGTGCTCGAACTCGGTGAACTGGGCCGCGTTCGGCAGTTCGCCGTGCAGCAGCAGATAGCAGACCTCGAGGAAGCTCGACTGTTCGGCCAGTTGGTCGATGGGATAGCCGCGGTGCAGCAGCACGCCCTTGTCACCGTCGATGAAGGTGATCTTGCTCTCGCAGCTGGCGGTCGAGGTGAAGCCGGGATCGTAGGTGAAGACGTCGGCTTCGGCGTACACCTTGCGGATGTCCAGCACGTCGGGGCCCATGGTGCCCTTCAGCACCGGCACGTCGACCGCCTTGCCGCCGATGTCGATCTTCGCCGTGTCGCCCATGCCGATCCCCTTCTTGTTCTTGAGTGAGTGAAACGCCTGTTCGTCGGGCCCTATAGCACTTTACCGCACCAGCGAAAGGGCATCGTCGAGCCGACCTAAACTTTCGTCCTTCCCGAGCGAAACCAAGGTGCTCGCCAGATCGGGGGCAGGCGAGCCGCCGGCCATCACCATGCGCAACGCCGGGCCGAATTTCCCGATCCCCACCCCTTCGCGTTCCGCGAACCCGCGGATGCGGGACTCGAGGGCGGAAACCTCCCATTCGGTGGCCCCGGCGAGGTCCTCCCGAAGGCGCGCCAGGCGCGCGCGCACCTCGTCCGTCAGCATCGCGAGGCCCTTCTCGGGGATCTCCAGCGGCCGCTGCTTCAGGACGAAGACGAGGGCGTCGGCGAGTTCGAGCAGCGTCTTGGCCCCATCGCGCACGAGAGGGATGGTGCGCTGCAGCAGATCCGGGTCGGTGCTGCGCAGTTTCCACTCGCGGCTTTGCAGGATGTGCGACACGAGCCCGGTCAGCCGCCCGGGCTCGGCCTCGCGGATATAGTGGTTGTTGAGGTGGTTCAGCTTGTCCCAGTCGAGGCGAGCGGGGGCGCTGACCACGTCCTTGATGTCGAACCAGGAGATCGCCTGGGCGTCGGCGAAGATCTCGTCGTCGCCGTGACCCCAGCCGAGCTTGGCCAGGTAGTTGCGCATCGCCTCGGGCAGATAGCCCATGTCGGCGAACTCGGAGACCGCCTGGGCCCCGTGGCGCTTGGAGAGCTTGGTCCCGTCGGGGCCATGGATCAGCGGCAGGTGGGCCCAGACCGGCACGTCCCAGCCGAGGCCCTGGTAGATCAGGGTCTGGCGGGCGGCGTTGTTCAGGTGGTCGTCGCCGCGGATCACGTGGGTGACCCCCATCTCGTGGTCGTCGACCACCACGGCGAGGTTGTAGGTCGGCGTCCCGTCGGTGCGCAGCAGGATCAGATCGTCAAGGTTCCGGTTCTCGAAGCGGACCTGACCCTTCACCTGGTCGTCGACGATCGTCTCACCCTCCTGCGGCGCCTTGAGCCGCACGACGAACGGGCGGTCGGGTGCGTCGTTGGGCGAGCGGTCTCGCCAGGGCGAGCGGACGACGCGCCCCTCGGCGCGCGCCGCCTCGCGCTCGGCCTCGAGCTCCTCAGGCGTCATGAAATCCTTGTAGGCCGCGTCGCGGGCGAGCAGCGCGTCGACCGCAGCGCGGTGACGGTCGGCGCGGGCGAACTGGAACACCGGCTCCTCGTCCGCCTCGAGCCCCAGCCACTTCAGGCCGTCGAAGATCACCTGCACGGCTTCGGCCGTGGAGCGCTCGCGATCGGTGTCCTCGATGCGCAGCAGGAACTTGCCGCCGGTGTGGCGCGCGTAAAGCCAGTTGAAAAGGGCGGTCCTGGCCGTGCCAATGTGCATCATGCCGGTGGGCGAGGGGGCGATCCGGGTGACGACGGGCCGAGAGTCGGAATTAGCGGACATCGATTGTGCGGGGTCTGGGGAGGCCGCGGCGCACGATCGCGCCTGGGCCGCGCCTCTTAGCACGCGGATTCGGACCCTTCCTAGCGCTCGGGAGATCGCCACCTGGCTCGCGCGGCAGCTCACGCGCCAGGCGGAGCGCTGGAGCCTGTGGACGCCGGTCTCCCTGGGCCTGGGCTCGGGGCTCTATTTCACCCTGCCGCGCGAGCCGCAGGTCTGGCTCGCCTGGCTCGGCGCGGCGATGGTCGGCGCGCTGCTTCTGCTCGCCAGCCGTTGGCGGCCCAACCGGGGCGTCACCGCCGCGCTGGTCCTGGCGGCCTGCGCGATCGGCGGATTCTCGGCGGCCAAGCTGCGCACCGAACACGTGAAGGCTCCGCTCGCGCCGACCAAGGGGCCGCCGGTTCGGATCGAGGGCTGGGTGCTCGACATCTCGAGCCCGGGGCAGGGCGGTCGCCGGCTGCTGATCGCGCCGGCCCGGATCGGCGAGTGGCCACAGAACGCCACCCCGATCCGGGTGCGAGTGACGCTGAAGGGCGGCTACACACCCGCGCCGGGCGAGCCGATCAGCCTTCTGGCGGTCGTCAACGCCCCGCCGCAACCCGCGAGCCCCGGGGCCTACGACTTCGCCCGCGACGCCTATTTCCAGAGCATCGGCGGGGTGGGCTTCGCGCTCGGGACCCCGCAGAGTTGGGAGCCGGACGCGCCGCCGCCCTGGCGACTGCGCCTGACCATGCGCGTCAACGCCATCCGCTGGACCCTGACCCGGCGGATCGTAGAGGCCATGGGCGTGGAGGAGGGCGGCCTCGCCGCGGCCATGACGACGGGCCACGACGCCTTCATCCCGCCGGCCCAGGTGAACGATCTGCGGGCCGCGGGGCTGGCCCACATCATCTCGATCTCGGGCCTGCACATGGCCATCGTCGGCGGCTTCGTCTTCGCCGGCGTTCGCCTGATCATCGCCGCCTGGCCGTGGCTGGCCCTGCGGATCGACGGGAAGAAAACCGCCGCCTTCCTCGGCCTCGCCGCCGTGCTGGGCTATCTCGTGCTCTCGGGCTCTCCACCGCCGGCGGAGCGTTCGGCGATCACCGCGGCGGTGGCGTTCGGCGCCATCCTGGTCGGGCGGCAGGCGATCAGCCTGCACGCCCTGGCGCTGGCGGCCATGGCGGTGCTGCTGCTGCAGCCCGAAGCGGTGACCCAGCCGGGGTTCCAGATGTCCTTCGCGGCGACCGCGGCGCTGGTCGCCCTGGCTGAAGCCTGGCCGCAGCCTGTGCGGGAGATCTCCGCCCCCTGGTGGATCCGTGGCCTCCAGGCGGTCCGGACCTGGACCGTGGCGGCGGTCGCCGTAAGCCTCGTGGCCGGTCTCGCCACCGCGCCCTTCGCCATGCAGCACTTCAACCGCATCTCCACCTGGGGCCTGGTGGCGAACCTCGCCAGCGAGCCGATCTCCAGCCTCGTCATGATGCCCGGCCTGGCGTTGGGCGCGGCCCTGTCGCCCTTCGGTCTTGGCCAGGCGCCGCTCGACATGGCGGGTTTCGCCATCGCCCTCATGAACCGGATCGCCACGGCCATCGCCGGCTGGCCCTACGCCCAGTTGACGGTGGCCAGCGGGCCGGAATGGACCCTGGCGGCCGCGTTCCTCGGACTCCTCTGGCTCTGCCTGTGGAAGGGGCCGCTGCGCTGGCTCGGGCTGCCGTTCGCCATGGCGGTGTCGCTCGTGCCGAAGCCCGCCACGCCCGACGCCTGGATCGCCGCGGACGGCTCGGCGGTGGCGGTGCGCAGTGCAGGGCAGGCGGTGCTGTTCCGGCCGGACGTGAAGCTGTTCGGGGCCGAGCTCTGGGCCCGCCGGCGGGGCCTCGATCCTTCCGGCGGCGAGGCCCTGCGCGACATCGGCTACGACTGCGATCACTGGAGCTGCGCGCCCAGGGCCGGAGCGCCCGTGCGCCTCGCGGCCGCCTGGAACCTCAGACGCCCGTTGAAGGATGGCCGGATCGAGGCGCTCTGCGGCAGCGCCGAGGTGATCGTGCTGCGCGACGACTTTCCGGCAGGGATCTGTCCAGGCAAGCTGGTGCTGACCGGCGCGGCCTTCGCGGCGGGCGGCTCTGCCGAACTCTATCGCCGGGCGGACGGCTCATGGCGCGCCGTCTGGGCCCAGAGCCTCCGCGGACGGCGGCCATGGACCTGGGGCCCAGACCTCCGATGAGCCTCGCCTTCACCAAGCGCCTGCGCGAGCCGATCATGCGCGGCGACATCACCTGCACCGTGCGCATCTGGCGAAGCGTGAGGGTGAAGGTCGGCGGCCGCTACCCGCTGGGCTCCGGCCAGGTGGAGGTCACGCGCATCCAGCACATCGACTTCGCCGACGTCACAGACGAAATCGCCAGGCGCTCGGGCTTCGAGCACCTGGCGGATCTCCTGAGCGTCGCTCGCCATGGAACGGGCGAGAACGTCTATCTGATCGACTTCATCTACCGCGCGTGAGGGCTGCTAGTGGTAGCGGCGGATCAGGCCGACGAGCTTGCCCTGAACGGCCACGCGGTCGGGGCCGAAGATGCGGGTCTCGTAGGCGGGGTTCGCCGCTTCCAGGGCGATCGAGGCGCCCTTCTTGCGCAGGCGCTTGAGGGTGGCCTCTTCGCCATCGACGAGGGCCACGACGATCTCGCCCGATTGGGCCGAATTGGTCCGGCGGATGACCACGAAGTCGCCGTCGAGGATTCCGGCGCCGACCATGGAGTCGCCCTGGATCTCGAGGACGAAGTGCTCGCCGGCGCCCAGAAGGGTCTCCGGCACCGGAATCCGGTCGCGCTCTTGCTGGATCGCCTCGATCGGCGTGCCAGCGGCGATGCGTCCGAGGATCGGCAGGTCGCGGGTGTCGTTCGCGGCGCCCGGAGCGTCGGGCCCGGCCTCCACAAGCTGCGGCTTGAAGGGGGCTCGCCCCTTGGGTGGCGCGGCCGTCGTCGCCTGGGTGGGCAGCTTGGTCACCTCCAGCGCCCGGGCCCGGTGGGGCAGGCGGCGCAGGAAGCCGCGCTCCTCGAGCGCCGTGATCAGCCGGTGGATGCCGGACTTCGACGCCAGGCCCAGCGCCTCCTTCATCTCGTCGAAAGAGGGCGAGACGCCGGTCTCCTTGATGCGCTCATGGATGAACATGAGCAGCTCGTGTTGCTTGCGCGTCAGCATGGCGGCGACACCTTTGGAACTTCAGGGGGCGCTTCGAGAACAAAGCGCAAACGTCGAGAATGTTCTCTAGGTGTTCCGCGTTAATGTCAAGTTACCGCTACAGCCTTTGAAAACACTCGGTTTTCACAAGGCCGCGAGCGGCGCCGCAGCGACTCAGTCAGGCGGCCAAAAGCTCGCGCGTAGCGGCGGTGACGTCGGCCTGGCGCATCAGGCTCTCGCCGACCAGCATGGCCTTGGCCCCGGCGTGTTCCAGGCGCGCGGCGTCGGCGGCGGTGAAGATCCCGCTCTCCGTGACGAGGAGGGCGGCCTTGGGCGCCCGCGCGGCGAGCCGCTCGGTGATCGCGAGGTCGGTGACGAAGGTGCGCAGGTCGCGGTTGTTGACCCCCACAAGGTCGGCGCCCAGGGCTCCGGCCCGGTCCATCTCGGCCTCGTCGTGCACCTCGACCAGGGCATCCATCCCCAGGCGGCGGGCCTCGGACATCAGGGCGGCGGCGACGCCGTCGTCGACCATGGCCAGGATCACCAGGATGGCGTCGGCGCCGAGCGCGCGGCTCTCGGCCACCTGCCACGGATCGACCAGGAACTCCTTGCGCAGGCAGGGCAGGGCGACCGCGGCGCGGGCGGCGCCCAGATAGGCGTCGGCGCCCTGGAAGCTCGGGCCGTCGGTGAGCACCGAGAGGCAGGCCGCGCCGCCCGCCTCGTAGGCGCGGGCCAGCGCGGGCGGATCGAAGTCCTCGCGGATCAGACCCTTCGAGGGCGAAGCCTTCTTGATCTCGGCGATGAGGGCCAGACGGCCGGGCGCGTGGGCGCGCTCCAGCGCGGCGCGGAAACCGCGGGGCGCGGAGGCGTGGGATGCGGCGGCCTCGACCGCGGCCTGATCGCGGATGGCCCTCCGCTCGGCCACTTCCTGGCGCTTGTAGGCGGCGATCTTGGCGAGGATGTCGCTCATGCGGGCTGGACCTCGCCGGTGATCTCGACGAGGCGCTGGAGGGCGGCGGCGGCGCGGCCGTCGTCGATCGCTTGGCCCGCCAGCTCGACGCCCTCGCGCAGGGTCTCCACCTTGTCGCCCACCAGGAAGGCGGCGGCGGCGTTGAGCAGCACGATGTCGCGGTAGGGGCCCTTGGCGCCGGCCAGCAGCTCGCGCAGCGCCTGGGCGTTCTCGGCCGGCGGGCCGCCGGTCAGGTCGGCGAGGGAGGCGCGGGGCAGGCCGACGGCCTCCGGCGTGATACGGAACAGCCGCACCTGACCGTTCCGCCACTCGGCGACCTGGGTCTCGCCGGTGGTCGTCACCTCGTCCATGCCCTGGCCGTGCACCGTCCAGGCCTTCTCCGCGCCCAGGGCGCCGAGCACGCGGGCGAGGGGCTCCACCCAGCGGGTGTCGAAGACGCCGAGGAGCTGGCGGCGCGCCTTGGCCGGATTGGCCAGGGGGCCGAGCAGGTTGAAGATCGTCCGGAACCCCAGTTCGGCGCGGATCGGCGTCACGTGGCGCATGGCCCCGTGGTGCGAAGGGGCGAACATGAAGCAGATGCCGGCCTCGGCCAGGGCCTGGAGCTGCTGGGCCTGGCTCGCGGCGATGTTGACGCCGAGCTCGGTGAGCACGTCGGCCCCGCCGGACTTCGACGAGAGGGCGCGGTTGCCGTGCTTGGCGACCTTCAGGCCCCCGCCGGCCGCCACGAAGGCGACCGCGGTGGAGATGTTGTAGGTGTGCAGCCCGTCGCCGCCGGTGCCGCAGACGTCGATGACGTCATAGGGGTGCTCGAGGCTGACGGCGGCCTTGCGCATGGCGCGGGCCGAGGCCGTGAGCTCGCCGACCGTCTCTCCCCGCATCCGCATGGCGGTGAGCGCCGCGGCCACCTGGGCCGGCGTCGGCTCGCCACGCAGGCAGGCGTCGAAGAACTCGCCCGCGTCCTCTTCGGAGAGCGTCGCGCCATCCGCCAGGCGCGAGAGCAGCGGCTTGAAGGCGTCCGACATGGAGGCTCAGGCCTGGACCAGGGGCTTGACGCCCGCGATCTCCAGAAAGTTGGCCAAGAGCTCGTGGCCGCACTCGGTGGCGATGGATTCCGGGTGGAACTGCACGCCGTGCACGGGCCGGCTCTTGTGCATGAAGCCCATGATCTCGCCGTCGTCGGTCCAGGCGGTGACTTCCAGGACGTCCGGCAGGTCTTCGCGGCGCACCGAGAGGCTGTGGTAGCGGGTGGCGGTGAAGGGGTTCTTCAGCCCCTTGAAGACGCCCTTGCCGGTATGGTGGATCGGGCTCGTCTTGCCGTGCATCAGAGCGCCGGCGCGAACCACGGTCCCGCCGAACGCCTGGCCGATGGCCTGGTGGCCGAGGCAGACGCCAAGGATCGGCAGGTCGGCCGGGGCCCGCTCGATGAGGCCCAGGCAGATGCCGGCCTCGTTCGGCGTGCACGGCCCCGGCGAGAGCAGGAGGCCCTGCGGCTTCAGGCCAAGCGCCTCCTCGACGCTCAGCGCGTCGTTGCGGTGGACGACCGTCTCCGCCCCCAGCTCGTTCAGATAATGAACCAGGTTGTAGGTGAAGCTGTCGTAGTTATCGATCACCAGGATCATGGCGCACCATCTAGGCTCTGACGCTTGATCCGCCAAGCGCGCTGATTGGCGCTGGACCCGACTCCCGCGATCCTGGCGCCAAGATGTCGTTTACCGAATCGGCCCTCGATCCCGAAGCCATGAACCAGGCTCGAACCCTTCTCGAGAAGCCGCAGCCGCGCGAGCGGATCTGGCCGGTGCTCGGGGCCGCAGGCCTGCTGGCCATCTCGGCCCTGGCCTTCGCCACCGCCATGATCATGGCTCCGCCGGTGATCAGCGAGCACGTGCTGAAGAGCGCGCCCTAGGGCGCAGCGGCTCAGACGAACCGCCAGCTTTCCTCGGCTGCGCGGCGCAGGGCGCGGGCCTTGTGCTGGGTCTCGTCGTATTCGGCGTCCGGATCGGAGTCCGCCACCACGCCGCCGCCCGCCTGAACGTACATCATCCCGTCTTTGAACAGCGCCGTGCGCAGGACGATGCAGGTGTCCACCGAGCCATCGCAGCCGAAATAGCCGACGCCGCCGGCGTAGCCGATGCCGCGCTTCTCGACTTCCAGCTCGTCGATGATCTCCATGGCCCGCACCTTCGGCGCGCCCGAAAGCGTGCCGGCGGGGAGGGCGGCCATCACCACGTCGACGGGGTCCAGCCCCTCGGGCGCGTCGCCCTCGACGTTGGAGACGAGGTGCATCACGTGGCTGTAACGCTCGACGAAGAAGCTGTCGGTGACGCGCACGCGGGGCCCGCGCGCGGTCTGCGGCGGCTCGTTGGCGCCGGCCTGCTTGAGCATGGCCACGCGGCCCACGTCGTTGCGGCCGAGATCGAGCAGCATGAGGTGCTCGGCCCGCTCCTTGGGATCGGCGATCAGCTCCTGCTCCAGCCGCGCGTCCTCCTCCGGCGTCGCGCCGCGCGGACGGGTGCCGGCGATCGGGCGGATGGTGATCTTGCCGTCGCGCAGGCGGACCAGGATCTCCGGCGACGAGCCGGCGAGCTGGAAATCCCCGAAGTTCAGGAAGAACAGGAACGGCGAGGGGTTCGTCCGCCGCAGCGATCGATAGAGCGCGAAGGGATCCGGCTCGAAGGGCGCGCGGAAGCGGTGACTCGGCACCACCTGGAAGATGTCGCCGGCGCGGATGTACTCCTTCGCCTTTTCGACCACCTTGCGATAGTCCTCCCGGCTCACCGGGGTGGTGAAGCGATCGGGCTGCGGCTGGCCGTTGCCGAGCAGGCGCGGGGTCGGATGGCGCAAGTCCGCGACGACGCCCGCCAGGCGGCCCTGGGCGGCGGCGTAGGCGTCGCGGGCGCTCTCCTTGCCGGGGCGCACCGGGGTGGCCAGCAGGATCTCCTGTCCGATCGAATCGAAGACCGCGACGATCGACGGCCGCGTCATGACGCCGTCCGGCAGGCCCAGCGTATCCTTCGGCGGGTTCGGCAGATGCTCGACCAGCCGGATCATGTCGTAGCCGATGGCGCCGAAGACGCCGCCGGCCATCGGCGGCACGCCTTCGGGCAGGTCGATCCGCGACGCGGCGACGAGGTCGCGGAGGGAATCCAGGGCGCCGCCCGGCTGCGGCTTGAATCGCCCGGCGGCGATGTCCTCGCCCTCGGCAACCTCGGCCTGGTCGCCGCGGCAACGCCAGACGAGGTCGGGATCGAGGGTGATGATCGAATAGCGGCCGCGCCAGGCGCCGCCCTCGACGGATTCGAACAGGAAGGCGTAGGGCCGGCCGTGTCCGATCTTCAGATAGGCCGAGACCGGGGTCTCGAGGTCGTCGATCAGGCGCGTCCAGACGAGCTGGGGAGCGCCCCGCGCATAGGTCTTCTCGAAGTCTGTAAACGAGGGCTCGGGCGTCACTTCGCGGGTCCCGGCTTGGCCCCGCCCTTGGTCGCCTCGGCGGGCTCGAGGCCCAGGGCGGCGCGGGCCCGGTCGGTGTCGATCCGCGGCTTGATCTTGGCGCGGGCGCCGTCGCGGGCCGCTTCCTCGAGTTCGCGCAGGAAGGCCATCGACATCTGCGGCCGGACCTGTTCGGCGGCCTGGGCGAGGGCGGTGGCGTCAGCGATCTTCACGCTCTCGATCTTGCCGACCACATAGCCGAACTCCTTGTCGCGTGCGCTGAAGGCGTCGCCCTGCTTGCCGGAGAAGGTGTTTGCCAGGACCTCCTGCGAGGCCGCCGGATTCTGGGCGGCGGTCTGACGGCTGAGGCCGGTGAGGTGGGTGACCTTCAGGCCGGCGGAGGCCGCGACGGCGTCCAGGCTCTCGCCTTTCTTCACCCGCGCCAGGAGTTCGCCGGCCTTGGCTTCCATGCGCTTGGCGAGCTCGCGCATCGTCCAGGCCTTGGTGAGCTGCGGCTTGATCTCGGCCAGCGGCGGCACGGCCGGCGGGATCACCTTCTCGACGCGCACCGCGAAATATTCGCCGTTGCCGGCGTCCACGAGTTCGCTCTCGCCGCCGGCGGGCAGGGAGAAGGCCGTCTCCAGCAGCTTCTGCGACAGGCCCGGCACCGGCTTGGCCTGCTGGTCGAGACCCTGCTTGGCGACGGGCGGGATGGAGATGACCGGAACGCCGGCCTTCTGGGCCGCTTCGGCCAGGGTCGCGCCCTTGGCGTGAGCATCGTCATAGGTCTGGGAGAGGGCGTCCACCTTGGCGGTGGCGGCGTCCTTGCGGACTTCGGCCTCGAGGGCCGGACGGATCTCGGCCAGCGTCACCTCGTGGCCGGGCACGACCTGATCGACGCGGACCACGGCCTGACCGAGGTCGCCCTGGACGGTCTGCACCTGGCCCTGCTTCATCTGGAAGGCCGCAGCGGCCACCTTGCGGTCCGGGATCGCGCTCTGCGGCTTCTGCGGATAGGTGATCGCGTCGACGCCGAGGGACCTGGCGATGGCGGCGGGCGCCTCGCCCTTGGCCAGGCGAGCGGTGATCTGCGCGGCGGCGGCGGCGTCCTTGGCCGGGATCTGCACGACCGTGCGGGTCTCCGGCTTGGAGAGGGTGTCCTTGCGGAAGTTGTAGCGTTTCATCACCTCGGCCTCGTCCACGGGGCCGGGCTGGACCTGGTCGGGGCTGAAGCGGACGACCGAGAGGGCGCGGAACTCGGGCCGCAGGAGCTGGGCCGCGTTCTCCTTCATGAAGGCGGTGAGCTGCTCGTCCGTCGGCGCGGCCGGCTGGGCGACGCTCGACGGACCCACCTGGATCAGAGCCACGTCGCGGTTCTCGAGGCCGTAGACCGCGGCCATGGCGGTGTAGGCGCGCGGCATGGCCAGGCCGCTGGCGACGCCCATCATCAGATGCTGCTGGGCGATGTCGTCGCGGATCATCTGCTCGAACGCCGGCACGGTGAGGCCGTTGTCGGCCAGCCGCTGGGCATAGGACTTCTTGTCGAAACGGCCGGAGACCTGGTCGAAGAAGGCCGGGATCTTCTCGATCTCGGCGACCACCAGCTTGTCCGACGGCTGCAGGCCGATCTTGCGCAGCAGCTCGGCGAAGGATTCGCGCGTCGCGAGCCCTTGCAGCACCTGGGTGTCCAGCCCGTTGGCGGAGGCAACCTCGGTGGGAATCGGCTGGCCGTACTGCTGCTCGAGGCGCGACTTCTGCTGGTCGAACTCGCGCTTGTACTGAGCCGAGTTCATCGTGCGGGAGCCGGCGACGATGACCGCGTCGCTGATGCGGCCGCGAAACACGTCGCGGATGCCCCATAGCGCGAAGCTGATGATCAGGATGCCGAACAGGACGGCGGCGACCCAGGTCTTCGCGAAGGCGCGAATGGCGGCGAGCATCGGATCCCTTTCCGGGGGGGCGCGAACAGACTGGCCGGTATAGTGGAGGCCCCCAAGCCACCGCAAGCGCGTGACAGAGCGCTCGCCATGCCTTAACCGCGCCGCCTGACGAACTTGAACGCCACGAACTTCAACGAGAGAGCCAGGGAGGCCCGATGACCGCGCCCGTGCCGCTGATCGCCGGAAACTGGAAGATGAACGGCCTGCGGGCCTCGCTGAGCGAGGCGGTCGCCATCGCCGAGGGCGCCAAGGAGGCCAAGGGCCGCGTGGCCATCTGCCCGCCGAGCCTCCTGATCCACCAGATGTGCGAAATGCTGGCCGGCTCGCGGGTGCTGGTCGGCGGCCAGGACGCCCACTGGGACGACTTCGGCGCCTTCACCGGCGACGTCTCGGCCCAGATGCTGAAGGACGCGGGGGCCCAGATGGTGATCCTCGGCCACTCCGAGCGGCGCACCGGCTATCGCGAGACCGACGAGATCGTCTCCCGAAAGGTCCAGGCGGCCCTGCGTGCGGGGCTCGAGCCCATCGTCTGCGTGGGCGAGACCCTGGAAGAGCGCAACGGCGGCCGCGCGCTGCCCGTCGTCACCGACCAGGTCCGCGGCTCGCTGCCCGCCGAACTGACCGGCAAGCCCTTCTCGGTGGCCTACGAGCCGGTGTGGGCGATCGGGACGGGCCTCACCCCGACCACGGCCGAGATCGAGGAGATGCACCGCGCCATCCGGGCGACGCTGAAGGAGAAGTTCGGCGCGGCGGGCGAGGGCGTGGCGATCCTCTATGGCGGCTCGGTGAAGCCTTCCAACGCCGAGGAGATCCTGCACGCCGCCGAGGTTGGCGGGGCGCTGGTCGGCGGGGCCTCCCTGAAGGCGACCGACTTCCTGGCCATCGTCAACGCCCTCTAGGGCAGAGGCTATGAGCCGCTCCGTCATACTCACCCTGTCGTGCCCCGACCGGACCGGCATCGTGGCGCGGGTCTCGGGCTTCCTGTTCGAGCGCGGGGCCAACATCCTCGACGCCCAGCAGTACGACGACCCGGAGACGGGGCGGTTCTTCATGCGCACCGTGTTCGATCCGGGCGCGCGGGACGCGGACGCTCTGAAGGCCGAGTTCGAGCGCCTGGCGGGCGAGCTCGGGATGGAGTGGCGGCTCAGGGGCGCCGACGAACGGCGGCGGGTGATGATCCTCGCCTCCCAGACCGACCATTGCCTGTCGGACCTCATCTGGCGCTGGCGGCAGGGCGAGCTACCGATGGACATCACCGCGGTGGTCTCCAACCATCCGGAGAGCACCTTCCCGCACACAGACCTCAAGGGCATCGCCTTCCATCACCTGCCGGTGACGGCGCAGACCAAGGCGGGGCAGGAGCGGGCGCTGTGGGGGCTCATCGAGGAGACCCGCACCGAACTGGTGGTCCTCGCCCGCTACATGCAGGTGCTGTCGGACGAGCTGGCGACCAAGCTCGCCGGGCGCTGCATCAACATCCACCACTCGTTTCTGCCGGGCTTCAAGGGCGCGCGGCCGTACCATCAGGCGCACGCCCGCGGCGTGAAGGTCATCGGCGCCACGGCCCATTTCGTCACGCCGGACCTCGACGAGGGGCCGATCATCGAGCAGGACGTCGAGCGCATCACCCATCGCGACACGCCGGCCGCCCTGATCCGCAAGGGCCGCGACATCGAACGCCGTGTGCTGGCGCGCGCCGTGCGCTGGACGCTGGACGACCGGGTGCTTCTGAACGGCCGCAAGACCGTCGTCTTCACCGACTAGGCCGAAGGCCCCTTCAGCTCGACCGTGTTGCCTTCCGGATCTCGGATGTAGAGCGACATGCCGTCGCCGTCAGCGCCGTAGCGCTGGCCTTCGTCCTCGATGGCCACCGCATGGGCGGCCAGGTGGCCGCGGATCGCATCGGCGTCGAACGGGCGCACCTGCAAGGCGAAGTGGTCGAGATTGCGCGCCTCCACGCCCGGCCCGGCGCCCCCCGCCTTGCCAAGCGGCCCGTCGAGGGTGACGAGGTCGATCATCTGCGGCCCGGCGCGCAGGTGGGTGAGCCCGATCTCGGGCCGGTCGCGATCGACGCTGAGCCCGAGGACGCCGCAATAGAAGTCCAGCATGGCCTGCTTGTCGCGCACCCGCAGGACGATGTGGTCGAAGCCGGTCACCTTGATCGGATTGTTCATCGGAACCCCTCCAGCTCCGCAGATAGGCACGGCCGCGCTACAGGAGAAGACCGAAGACCTGGCAGTCGCGACGCTCGCCCTCGCGCAGGACATGGCCCCGCAAGAGGCCTTCCTCCTTGAAACCGAGCTTCTCGAGGATCGTCTCGGAACGCCGGTTGCCGAGGTGGATGGTGGCGATGAGCCGGCGAAGGCCGCCGGCCGCGGCATAGGCCACGACCGCCTGCATCGCCTCGTGGCCGTAGCCGGAGCCCCAGCTCCCGCGGCCGAGCATGAAGCCGATCTCGGCGCGCTTGTGCCAGCGGTCGATGTCGGCGAGTTCGCAGCAGCCGACGAAGTCCGCGCCATCGAGGGTGCGGATGGTCCAGTAGACCGCCTTGCCCTGGCCCATGGCGGCGACCTGGGCGCGCACGAGCTCGGCCACGAGGTCCGGCTCGTCGGTCTGCGGCATGTCGAGGAAGGCCATGACTTCCGGATCGCCCATCAGCGGGAAGATGTCGGCCGCATCCGCCTCGATGAGCGGCTGGAGCCTCAGGCGTTCGGTCTCCAGGACGGTGAGGCGCTTGGCGAACGGAATCATGGCTTGTCAAAGGTGTGTGACGTCCTAGGTATGGCCATGGCGGCGGCTTCCTGATAGAGCGCCCGCTTCATTTCGCGGCGGTGTGACCGCCCGAGCGCACCGGACCAAGGGCTCCATGCTTCTGAATCTCCTGCTCATCCTCCAGGTCATCGTCAGCGTGATGCTGATCGTCGTGGTGCTGCTGCAGCGGTCCGAAGGCGGAGCCCTGGGCATGGGCGGCGGTCCGTCGGGTTTCATGACGGCGCGCGGGGCAGGGGACCTTCTGACCCGCACCACCTGGATCCTGGGCGGTGTCTTCTTCGCCCTGGCCCTGACGCTCACCCTGCTGGCGGGCCGCGAGCGCGGCGCGGCCTCGGTCGTCGACCGGCTGAAGGTTGACGCGATCAACCCGGCGACCCTGAACCAGCCGCCGCAACAGCAGCCCGCCCCGGCCGGCCAGCCCGGCGCCCCGCAGCCGGCGCCGTTCCAGGCGCCGCAGCCCACCGTGCACAATCCGTTCCTGGGCGAGGGCCAGCAGACGCAGCCCGCCCCGGCCGCTCCCGCCAAGCCCTGATCTTCCCGTGGATAAGCGTTCTCTTTTGAGCCTCGTCCGGGGCGAATCGCTGCTAACCTGAACGCCCATGGCCCGGTACATTTTCATCACCGGCGGCGTGGTCTCTTCCCTTGGTAAAGGTCTCGCGTCCGCCGCTCTTGGCGCGCTTCTGCAGGCTCGCGGCTACAAGGTCCGCCTGCGCAAGCTCGATCCCTATCTGAATGTCGATCCGGGGACGATGAGCCCCTACCAGCACGGCGAGGTCTTCGTGACCGACGACGGGGCTGAGACGGATCTCGACCTCGGGCACTACGAGCGCTTCACGGGGGTGAACGCCACCAAGGGCGACAACATCACCACCGGCCAGATCTACAAGAAGATCATCGAGAAGGAGCGGCGCGGGGACTACCTCGGCGCCACCGTCCAGGTGATCCCGCACGTCACCGGCGAGATCAAGGATTTCGTCCTGGCCGATCCGGGCGAGGGCGTCGATTTCGTCCTGGTCGAGGTGGGCGGCACGGTCGGCGACATCGAGGGCCTGCCGTTCTTCGAGGCGATCCGCCAGCTCGGCCAGGAGCTGCCGCGCCATCACGCCTGCTTCATCCACCTGACGTTGCTGCCGTTCATCAAGACGGCCGGCGAGATGAAGACCAAGCCGACCCAGCACTCGGTGAAGGAGCTGCGCTCGATCGGCATCCAGCCCGACATCCTGCTCTGCCGCTGCGAGATGTCGATCCCGGAGAGCGAGCGTAAGAAGCTGGCGCTGTTCTGCAACGTGCGGCCGAGCGCCGTCATCGAGGCGATGGATTCGGCCAACATCTACACGGTGCCGCTCGATTATCACGCCCAGGGCCTCGACACCGAAGTCCTGGACGTTTTCGGCATGAACGACGCGCCGACCCCCAACCTCGCCGGCTGGCAGGAGATCAGCCACACCCTCAGCCATCCCGACGGCGAAGTGACCATCGCCATCGTCGGCAAGTACACGGGCCTGACCGACGCCTACAAATCGCTCGTCGAGGCGCTGATCCACGGCGGGCTCGCCAATAAGGTGCGGGTCAAGTTCGACTGGATCGAGGGCGAGGCCTTCGAGAAGGACGAGGCGCTGATCCGCGAGCGGCTGGCGGGCGTCCACGGGGTGCTGGTGCCCGGCGCCTTCGGCGAGCGCGGCTCGGAGGGCATGATCCGAGCGGTGCAGTTCGCCCGCGAGCACGAGATTCCGTACTTCGGCATCTGCTTCGGTATGCAGATGGCGATGATTGAGGCGGCCCGGAACCTGGCCGGCATCAAGAAGGCCTCGTCGACCGAGTTCGGCCCCACCTCCGAGCCCATCGTCGGCCTGATGACCGAGTGGACCAAGGGCAACGAGCGGGAAGTCCGCGCCGAGGGCGGCGAGCTGGGCGGCACCATGCGCTGCGGCGCCTACGAGGCGGTGCTGAAGCCGGGCAGCCGGGTTGCGGAGATCTACGGCGCGACCACCATCTCCGAGCGCCACCGTCACCGCTACGAGGTGAACATCGCCTACAAGGACGCCATCGAGAAGACCGGCCTGAACTTCTCGGGCCTGTCGCCGGACGGGGTGCTGCCGGAGCTCTGCGAGCGGGCGGACCACCCCTGGTTCGTCGGCGTCCAGTACCACCCGGAGCTGAAGAGCCGCCCCTTCGAGCCCCATCCGCTGTTCGCCAGTTTCATCGGCGCCGCCAAGGAGCGGAGCCGCCTCGTCTAGCGCCCTTGATTGCGCGGGCGGTTTCATGCATACACCCGCGCTCACGTCGGCGGCCTGCCAGTCCCTGGCCAGGCCGCCGCAATCTTTTTCACGCCCGCGAGATACTCCGATGGCCGTTCCTAAGC
Source organism: Phenylobacterium soli (assembly GCF_003254475.1). NCBI lineage: Bacteria > Pseudomonadati > Pseudomonadota > Alphaproteobacteria > Caulobacterales > Caulobacteraceae > Phenylobacterium > Phenylobacterium soli. The sequence continues at coordinate 2,579,980 of NZ_QFYQ01000001.1, read as the reverse complement.
GAAAAACCTCGCCGTCCCGGCGCAACATGCGGCGTTCGCACCACGCGCTCGGCGCCAACTCCTACGTCGAGGACAAGGAGACCGGCGAGCTGAAGCGGCCGCACCACGTCGATCTGAAGACCGGCATGTACAAGGGCCGCCAGGTCCTGACGCCCAAGGAAGACTAAGCCTCCTCCACTCGAGGAGCCGAATTTCGACGCCGGTCGCGCCACGCGGCCGGCGTTTTGATTCGCGCCCCGCCGGTCCGGGCTACCACGCGTTCTCGATCTCCTCGGCGAAGCCGAGCAGGTCGTGAAAGGTCACCTTGCGGCCGTCGTCGAGCACCGCGGTCCCGGAGAAGCGGCCGAACACCTGGTGGCCGATGTTGCGGATGATCTTGAGATCGGTCTTGTCGGCGCGATCGAGGATCGGCTCGAAGGTCATCTCCAGGCGCCCGTCGTTGCTGGAGAAGCGCCACGGCGCGCCGTCGTATGTCCCTGTCGGGATGTGGAAGGTCACCTGGTCGAGCTTGTGAGCGACGCCGTCCACGAAGACCATGTTCTCGGAGGCGGCCGAGGTGTCGCCGAAGCCGTAACCGATGTTGAAGCCGAACGGCTTGCCGTCCACGAGCCCCGAGGCCGAGCCCCAGTACCAGACGTTGTGATAGGTCCAGACGCCGCGTCCCCAGTCCAGCACGCCGAAAGCGCTGTCGGGCCGGAAGGCGTAGGTCTCATCGCCCAGCCGCGCCTCGCCGGTGGCGGCCATGCAGTTGATCTTCTGGTTGTAGTAGAAGGCCTTCGGCGCCTTCGGCCACGGCGTGGCGATCATCATCCGGTCCATCGGCGGCTGGGCGAGATCGATCTCGGCCTTCAGGCCCTTGCCGTTCATGAAGCCGGGACAGTCGATGGAGAGGTGGCGGCCGCCCGGCGTGTGACGATAGGCGAGCCTGGTCCGCGGATGCTCCTGGACGATGTCGCCGACGTCGGCGCTTGCCGGCATCTTCATCCGGCCGAGCGGGAAGGGCGTGATGACGCTGTCGGTGATCCCCTGGCGGCCCTTGAGGTCGAGCCAGGTGGTGGAGAGAAAGCCCATATAGCCGTTGTCGGCCACGACCGTGGCGATGCCGTAGTCGCCGGCGAGGACGCAGTAGTAGTCCCACTCCTTGATCCGCAGCGGCGAGGCGGCGATTGCAGCGCGGCTGTAGCGGCGCGCCTCGCGGCGGGCCCAGCCCGGCTCGCTCAGACGCCCGCGGGCGTCCAGAAGGTCGCCTGGTCCCAGTTCGATCTGCGCCATGATGTCCCCCGAATCCGCAGCGAGAGACAGCTTAGCCTTAGCCGCCGGCGGCGCTACTGGGTGCGGCCGCGGGCCTGGACGCCGGCGCGGCGGGCCTCGACCATCTCTGGCGTCACCTTGGCGTTGTGGACCACGGAACGATCGTGCTCGAGCTTGAGGCCCTCGCCGAGGCTGACCTTGTAGCCGTCGTCGATCATCGCCTTGTAGGTGAGCAGCATGTCGGTCTCGATGCTGGCCATCTCCTCGGCCATCTTCAGGGCGGCGGGCATCAGCTCGGCCGGCTCGACCACCCGGTTCACCAGGCCCCAGTCATAGGCCTGCTGGGCCGACAGGAAGTTGCCGGTGAGCGACAGCTCCTTGGCGCGGTAGGGGCCGATGGCCCGCGACAGCTTCTGGGAAAGGCCCCAGCCCGGGGTGATGCCGACGCGGGCGTGGGTGTCGGCGAAGCGGGCATTGGTCGAGCAGAGCAGCACGTCGCAGGCCAGCGCCACCTCGAAGCCGCCGGTGATGGCGACGCCGTTGATCGCGCCGATGATCGGCTTCTTGCAGTCGAGGACGGCGAGGGCGGGGTTCTCGTCCGGAGAGGTGGCGTTGGCCGCCCCCATGCCGAGCGGATCGGTCCCGAGCTCCTTCAGGTCGAGCCCCGCGGTGAAGGCGCGCTCGCCGGCGCCCGTCAGGATGATCACCTTCACGGCCGGATCGGCGTCGAGTTCGCGGAAGGCCTTGTTCAGCGCCGCGCGCAGCGCCTTGGAGAGCGCGTTCATCGCCTCGGGGCGGTTGAAGGTGACGACGGCGACGCCCTCGCGGGGCTTCTCGACGAGCAGCATGGATGGTCCTCCGTAAGGTCAACCGCATGAACCGGGCGCCGTGAGGGAGGTCAAGCGGCGTTGCGGGAGGGCTGGAAGCCCGTTAAGGGCTGCTTCCCCACCTTCCGAGGACCGAAATGACCGAAATCGTCGATATCGTCGCCCGTGAAATCCTGGACAGCCGCGGCAATCCGACGGTCGAAGTCGACGTGATCCTGGAAGACGGCTCCATGGGCCGCGCCGCGGTTCCCTCCGGCGCCTCGACCGGCGCGCACGAGGCGGTGGAGAAGCGCGACGGCGACAAGTCGCGCTACGGCGGCAAGGGCGTTCGCCAGGCGGTCGACGCGGTGAACGGCGAGATCTACGACGCCCTGTCCGGCTCGGACGCCGAGGACCAGCGCCGGATCGACAAGCTGCTGATCGAGCTCGACGGCACGAACAACAAGAGCCGCCTCGGCGCCAACGCCATCCTCGGCGTCAGCCTGGCGACGGCCAAGGCCGCGGCCAGCTCCTCGGCCCTCCCGCTCTACAAGTACGTGGGCGGCGTCTCCGCCCGCGTCCTGCCGACCCCCATGATGAACATCATCAACGGCGGCGCCCACGCCGACAATCCGATCGACATCCAGGAGTTCATGCTCCTGCCGGCCGGGGCGGAGACCTTCGCCGAGGGCCTGCGCATGGGCGCCGAAATCTTCCACGCCCTCAAGGCGCAGCTGAAGGCCGCGGGCCACAACACCAACGTCGGCGACGAGGGCGGATTCGCGCCGAACCTGGCCAGCGCCGAGGCGGCGCTGGAGTTCATCATGAAGGCCGGCGAAAGCGCCGGCTACAAGGCGGGCAAGGACTTCCTGCTCGGCCTCGACGTCGCCTCGACCGAGTTCTTCAAGGACGGCAAGTACGTCATGGAAGGCGAGGGCAAGACGGTGGATCCGTCCGGCATGGTCGACTACCTGGCCGGCCTCGTGGCGGGCTTCCCGATCGTGACGATCGAGGACGGCTGCGCGGAGGACGACTTCGAGGGCTGGAAGCTGCTCACCGACAAGCTCGGCGGCAAGATCCAGCTCGTCGGCGACGACCTGTTCGTGACGAATCCGGCGCGGCTGGCCATGGGGCTCGAGAAGGGTCTCGCCAACTCGATCCTGGTGAAGGTCAACCAGATCGGCACCCTGTCCGAGACGCTGGACGCCGTGGATCTCGCCCACCGTAACGCCTACACGGCGGTGATGAGCCACCGCTCGGGCGAGACCGAGGACTCCACCATCGCCGACCTGTCGGTCGCCACCAACTGCGGGCAGATCAAGACCGGCTCCCTGGCGCGCTCGGATCGCACGGCCAAGTACAACCAGCTCCTGCGCATCGAGGAAGAGCTCGGCGACCAGGCGATCTACGCCGGGCGTGGCGCGCTGCGGGCCCAGCGCGGGGCCTGACGCCGCCGCGGGTCGGAGGCGGTTTAACCGCCGTTAAGCATGTTCGGCGATTGAGAAGGGTCATTCCCAGGGAATCGCCGTGCTCGCCCGCCTCCGCTCCTATCTGCCGACCGCAGCGCTGGGCTTGCTCATCGTCTATTTCGCGATTCACGCCTTCACCGGCGAGCAGGGGCTGTTGTCGTCCAACCAGCGCGACGCGGCCCTGGTGGCCAAGACCAAGGAGCTCGCCGCCCTGCGCGCCCAGCGCGAGGATCTGGAGAAGCGCGCCCGCCTTTTGCGCGACACGAGCCTCTCGGCCGATCTCCTCGAGGAAAGGGCCCGCTCCCTGCTAGGCTTCGCTGACCCAAGGGACTATGTGATCCGCACGGCCCCTTGACCCTAAGGTCAACGGTTGTATCGAGACCCTCTGACGACCCATGGAGTAACGTATGGCGCGCGGGCAGACCGGTGCGGCCGGTCGGCGAAAAGCCAACGGCGCCGACCCCAAATCCGGGGCCGGCAAGGATGAGCTGCTAAGGTACTATCGGGACATGCTGCTGATCCGCCGCTTCGAGGAGCGGGCGGGCCAGCTTTACGGCATGGGCCTGATCGGCGGCTTCTGCCACCTCTACATCGGCCAGGAAGCGGTCGCGGTGGGCGTCCAGTCGGTCAAGCAACCCGGCGACGAGATCATCACCGGCTACCGTGACCACGGCCATATGCTCGCCGCGGGCATGGATCCCAAGGAAGTCATGGCCGAGCTCACTGGGCGGGCCGGCGGCTCGTCCAAGGGCAAGGGCGGGTCGATGCACATGTTCTCGACCGAGTCCGACTTCTACGGCGGTCACGGCATCGTCGGTGGCCAGGTGTCCCTCGGCACGGGCCTGGCGCTCGCCAACAAGTACCGGAACAACGGCAAGGTCGCCTTCACCTACTTCGGCGACGGCGCGGCCAACCAGGGGCAGGTCTACGAGAGCTTCAACATGGCCGAGCTCTGGAGCCTGCCGGTCGTCTACATCATCGAGAACAACCAGTACGCCATGGGCACCTCCATCGAGCGCGCCTCCTCGGAGACCCACCTCTACAAGCGCGGCGCCTCGTTCCGCATCCCGGGCGAGGAAGTCGACGGCATGGATGTGCTGGCCGTCAGGGCCGCCGCCGAAAAGGCCGCCGAGCACGCCCGCTCGGGCAACGGCCCCTACATCCTCGAGATGAAGACCTACCGCTATCGCGGCCACTCCATGAGCGATCCGGCCAAGTACCGGACCCGCGAAGAGGTGGACGCGGTGCGCAAGACCCGCGACCCCATCGATCACATCGAGGAGCTGCTCGAGAAGCAGGGCTACGCCGACGAGGCGAGCCTCAAGGCCATCGACGGCGAGGTGAAGAAGATCGTCGCCGACGCCGCGGAATTCGCCCGCACCAGCCCCGAGCCCGATCCCGCCGAGCTCTACACGGACGTCTATACGGAGGTGCGCGCGTGACCGACGTACTGATGCCGGCGCTCTCTCCGACCATGGAGGAGGGCACGCTCGCCAAGTGGCACGTGAAGAAGGGGGACAACGTGCGCTCGGGCGATGTCATCGCCGAAATCGAGACTGACAAGGCGACCATGGAGGTCGAGGCGGTCGACGAGGGCGTGATCGAGGAGATCCTCGTCCCCGAGGGCGCGGAAAACGTGAAGGTCAACACGCCCATCGCCCGGCTGTCCGGCGAGGACGCGCCGGCCGCGGCTCCGGCTCCGCAGGCCGCTCCGGCCGAAGCTGGCGGCGGCAAGGGCGAGGGCGAAGCCTCCGCCGGCGATCCCGAGAAGAAACCGCCCGAGACGGCCCGGCCGAAGCCGGAAGGCGAGGGCGCCGCAGCGGTGACGCCGCGCCAGCCCCTGACCGACCCCGAGCTGCCGGCCGGGACCAACCTCATCCGCCAGACCGTGCGCGACGCCCTGCGCGACGCCATGGCCGAGGAGATGCGGCGCGACGCCGACGTCTTCCTGATGGGCGAGGAGGTGGCGCAGTACCAGGGCGCCTACAAGGTCAGCCGCGACCTCCTGCAGGAGTTCGGCGAGCGCCGCGTGATCGACACCCCGATCACCGAGTACGGCTTCACCGGCGTCGGCGTCGGCGCGGCCATGGCCGGCCTGAAGCCCATCGTCGAGTTCATGACCTTCAACTTCGCGATGCAGGCGATTGATCACATTATCAATTCCGCTGCAAAGACGCTCTATATGTCCGGCGGCCAGCTGAAGACCTCGATCGTTTTCCGCGGTCCGAACGGCGCGGCCGCGCGCGTCGCCGCCCAGCATAGCCAGGACTATGCGGCCTGGTACGGCCACGTCCCCGGCCTGAAGGTGATCGCGCCCTACGACGCCGCCGACGCCAAGGGCCTGCTCAAGGCCGCCATCCGCGATCCGAACCCCGTCGTCTTCCTCGAAAACGAGATGATGTACGGCCAGGAGTTTGACGTCCCGGAAGGGATCGACTGGGTCCTGCCGATCGGCAAGGCCAAGGTCCGCCGCGAAGGGACCGGCGTCACCCTGGTCAGCTACTCGCGGATGGTCGGCTTCTGCCTGGAAGCGGCCGAGAAGCTGGCGGCCGAGGGCATCGAGGCCGAGGTCATCGACCTGCGCTCGATCCGCCCGCTGGACCACGAGACGGTGGTCGAGAGCGTCAAGAAGACCAACCGCCTGGTGACGGTGGAGGAGGGCTGGGGCCCGATGGGCGTCGGCGCCGAAGTCGCCGCCCGCGTGGTGGAGCACGCCTTCGACTACCTGGACGCCCCGCCGGCGCGGGTCTGCCAGGAAGACGTGCCGTTGCCCTACGCCGCCAATCTCGAAGCCCTGTCGCTGCCCTCGGTCGACAAGATCGTCCAGGCTGCCAAGGCGGTGAGCTACCGATGAGCCGCGCCCCCTTCCAGTGGCGGGCCGGCGGCTGCCATTGCGGCGGGATCCGCTTCGAGGTGGCGCTGGGCGAGGTGGTCGAGGCGCAGGCCTGCAACTGTTCCATGTGCGCCAAGACCGGCTTCGTGCACATCATCGTGCCGGAAAGCCGGTTCCGCATCGTCAGGGGCGCGGAGCGGCTGAGCGAGTACACCTTCAACACCCGCGTCGCGAAGCACCTGTTCTGCTCCGAGTGCGGCATCAAGAGCTTCTACCGGCCGCGCTCCAACCCGGACGGCTGGAGCGTCAACGCCCGCTGCCTGGACACCACCGAAGGGCTCGACCTGCGGATCGAGGCTTTCGACGGGCAGAACTGGGAAGCCAACGCCGGCGGCCTGGCGCACCTGTCGAAGGAGCCGGCATGACCACGCCGCAGCTCGTCGGGCACTGCCACTGTGGTGCGATCCGCGTGATCCTGGAGCCGGGGAAGCCGGTGGCCGAGCTCGCCTACCGCGCCTGCCAGTGCGGCTTCTGCCGGCGCCACGGCGCGGCGACCACCAGCGACCCGAAGAGCTTTCTGCACATCGAAGCCGCGCCGGGGGCAGTGAACCACTACCGCTTCGGCCGCCGGACCGTCGACGTGCTGCTGTGCGAGGAGTGCGGTGTCTATGTGGCCTCGTCCATCGAGCTGGACGACGGCTCGCGGCTGGCGACGCTGAACGTCGCTGGCGTGCAGCTGCCCGGCTTCGAGGGGCGCACGCCCGAACCTGCCGACTATGAAGACGAAACCGACGGGGAACGACTGGCGCGCCGCAGGGCCCGCTGGACGCCCGCCACCCTGGTCGAAGCCCAACCGAGCATCTGACTCATGTCCATCGACGTCCTCATGCCCGCGCTCTCTCCGACCATGGAGGAGGGCACGCTCGCCAAGTGGCACGTGAAGAAGGGCGACAATGTGCGCTCGGGCGATGTCATCGCCGAGATCGAGACCGACAAGGCGACCATGGAGGTCGAGGCGGTCGACGAGGGCGTGGTCGAGGAGATCCTGGTGCCCGAAGGGACCGAGGGCGTGAAGGTCAACACGCCGATCGCAAAGCTGAGCGGCGAGGGCGCGGCGGCCAGTCCGCCGCCAGCGCCGAAGGCCGAAGCCCCGAAGGCAGAGGCTCCCAAGCCCGAACCCGTGAAGGCTGAACCGAAGGCCCAACCCGCTCCGCCTCCCGCGCCCACGCCGGCAGCGCCGGCCAAGGCGAGCTCTGGCGGCCGGATCTTCGCATCGCCTCTGGCGCGGCGGATCGCCGAGCAGAAGGGCGTGGACCTCTCCGCGGTGAAGGGCACGGGCCCGCACGGCCGCATCGTCAGGGCCGACGTCGAGGCCGCCCGACCCGGCCAGGCGCGGCCTGCCGCGCCGCAAGCCACCCCACAAGCGGCCCCGGCCCACGCCGCCGAAGCGCCGCGGCAGGTGCTGAGCCTGGAGCAACAGGGCATCAGGCCCGGCAGCTACGACCTCATCCCGCTCGACGGCATGCGCAAGACGGTGGCCCGGCGGATGACCGACAGCTTCCGCGACGTGCCGCACTTCCCGCTGAACATGGACCTGGAGATCGACGGGCTCCTGGCGGCGCGGGCGAAGATCAACGCCATCCTCGAAAAGGAGGGGGTGAAGGTCAGCGTCAACGACATGGTCATCAAGGCCGCGGCCATCGCCTTGAAGCGGGTGCCGGAGGCCAACGCCTCCTACACGCCCGAGGGCATCGCCATGCACCACCATGCCGACGTGGCCATGGCGGTCTCGGTGCCTCACGGCCTGATCACGCCGATCATCTTCGAGGCCGAGACCAAGGGCCTGGCGCAGATCGCCACCGAGGCCAAAGACCTCGCCGAGCGGGCGCGGGCGAAGAAGTTGAAGCCCGAGGAATACCTCGGCGGCACCTTCTCCGTCTCCAACCTCGGCATGTTCGGCATCAAGAGCTTCGGCTCGATCATCAACGAGCCGCAAGGCGCCATCCTGAGCGTCGGCGTCGGCGAGAAGCGGCCCGTGGTGCGCGGCGATCAACTGGCCATCGCCACGGTGATGACGGTCACCTTGTCCTGCGACCACCGCGTCGTGGATGGCGCCACCGGCGCGCGCTGGCTGGCGGCCTTCAAGGCGCTGATCGAAGACCCGATCACCATGATCGTCTGAGGACGGACCCGATGGGCATCTACGACTTCGAGGCCGAGACGCTCGACGGCAAGCCGGCGCCCCTCTCGGCCTACCGCGACAAGGTCGTGCTGATCGTCAACACGGCCAGCAAATGCGGCTTCACCCCGCAATATGAGGGGCTCGAGGCGCTCTATCGGAAGTACCGGGACAAGGGCCTCGTCGTCCTTGGCTTTCCCTGCAACCAGTTCGGCGCGCAGGAGCCGGGCGACGCCGCCGAGATCGCCAACTTCTGCTCCCTGACCTACGACGTGGACTTTCCGATGATGCGGAAGATCGACGTCAACGGGCCCAAGACCCACCCGCTCTACGCTTATCTGAAGTCGGCGAAGAAGGGCCTGCTGGGAACGGCCAACATCAAGTGGAACTTCACCAAGTTCCTCGTGGACCGGCAGGGCGAGGTGGTCGGCCGCTTCGCCCCGACCGTCGAACCCAAGGCGCTGGAAAGCGCGATCGAGGCGCTGCTCTGATGGATTTCGACGTCATCATCATCGGCTCGGGCCCCGGCGGCTATGTGACCGCGATCCGCTCCGCGCAGCTCGGCTTCAAGACCGCCATCGTCGAGCGCGCCGAGCTCGGCGGCATCTGCCTCAACTGGGGCTGCATCCCGACCAAGGCGCTGCTGCGCTCAGGCGACGTCTACGAACAGCTCGGCCACCTCGGCGATTACGGCCTGGCCATCGAGGGCCGCTCCTACGACTTCGGCAAGGTGGTGGAGCGTTCGCGCAAGGTCGCCGCGCAGCTGAACTCCGGCGTCGGCTTCCTGATGAAGAAGCACAAGATCGAGGTCGTGGCCGGCACGGCCAGGCTCGAGAAGGGCAGCCCCGCGCCCAAGGTGGTGGTCGCGCTGAACGCCGGCGGCAGCCGCACCCTACAGGCCAAGCACGTGGTCCTGGCGACGGGCGCCCGCGCCCGCACCTTCCCGGAGACGGGCCTCGTGCCGGACGGCGAGCGGGTCTGGACCTATCGCGAGGCGCTGGTCCCGAAGGCCGCGCCGAAGAAGCTGATCGTCATCGGCTCGGGCGCCATCGGGATCGAATTCGCGAGCTTCTATCGCGCGCTAGGCTCGGAAGTTACAGTGGTCGAGATGCTGCCGCGGATCCTGCCGGTGGAGGACGAAGAGGTCTCCAAGGCCGCCCACAAGGCGTTCGAGAAGCGGGGCATCCAGTTCCGCGTGCCGGCCAATGTGAAGAAGCTCTCGAAGTCCAAGAACGGCGTGTCGGTGGAGATCGAGGCGGGCGGCAAGGCCGAGACACTGGAGGGCGACGTCGCCATCGTCGCCGTCGGCATCGTCGGCAATGTCGAGGACCTGGGCCTGGAGGCGCTGGGCGTGAAGATCGAACGCACCCACGTGGTCACCGACCGCCATGGCGGTACCGGCGTTGCCGGTCTCTACGCCATCGGCGACGTGGCCGGACCGCCCTGGCTGGCCCACAAGGCGAGCCACGAAGGCGTGCACTGCATCGAGCACATCGCCGGACTGCCGCCCTCAAACCTCACCGCCCCGATCCCCGGCTGCACCTATTCGAACCCGCAGGTCGCAAGCGTCGGCCTCACGGAAGCCCAGGCCAAGGAGAAGGGGCTGGAGCCGAAGGTCGGGCGCTTCCCGTTCCGCGTGAACGGCAAGGCCATCGCCATGGGCGAGACCGAGGGCTTCGTGAAGACGGTGTTCGACGGCAAGACCGGAGCGCTCGTCGGCGCGCACATGATCGGCGCCGAGGTCACCGAGATGATCCAGGGCTTCGCCCTCGCCATGACCCTCGAGGCCACCGAGGCCGAGCTGCAGGCCACCGTCTTCCCGCATCCGACGATGAGCGAGGCCATGCACGAGGCCTCGCTCGACGCCTACGGGCGCGTGCTGCACATCTGAGGCGAGGCGGGCGGCGTCACGCCGCCCGGCGCAGCTCGGCGTCGACGATCCGCTGCAGGGCCACGTAGTCGGTCTTTCCGGTACCGAGGACGGGGATCTCCGGCACGCGGATGATCTTGCGCGGCACGGCGATCTCCGGCGCGCCGATCCGCTGCGCATGGCTGACGAGCGGGGCGGCGTCGGCGTCCCGGCGATCGGTGACCAGCACCAGGCGCTCGCCCTTCTTCGGATCCGGCACGGCGACAACCGCATGGCGGCAGTCCGGCCAGACGGAGGAGGCGAGGTCCTCGGCCGCAGTCAGGGAGACCATCTCGCCGCCGACCTTGGCGAAGCGCTTCACGCGGCCGAGGATCTTGATCCAGTCGTCGTCGCTCAGCGACACCACATCGCCGGTGTCGTGCCAGCCGTCCGCGGGCGCGTCGACGCCGCCGTCGGCGGTAAGGTAGCCGGCCATGACGTTGGGCCCGCGCACATAGAGGCGGCCGCCGCCCGGAATGCCCTCGACGGGCTCCAGCCGCACCTCCATCCCGGGCAGCAGGCCTCCGACGGTGCCGCGGCGATTGTCGTCCGGCTTGTTGACGGCGATCACGGGCGAGGCCTCGGTCGCGCCGTAGCCTTCAAGCAGGGGCACCGGGCCGAACCGGTCGCGGATCAGGTTGTGGGTCTCCTCTCGCACCTTCTCGGCGCCGCAGACCACGAACTCCAGGCCGGCCAGCTCGTCGCTCTCGGCCGAGCGGGCGTACTGGTTCACGAAGGTGTCGGTGGCCAAAAGGATTGAGGCCTTCGCGTCCTTCACCAGTGGCGGGATCTGCTTGATGTGCAGGGGCGAGGGATACTCGAAGGCCTTCATGCCGGTGAGGATCGGCAGCAGCACCCCGCCGGTCAGGCCGAAGCAGTGGAAGATCGGCAACGGGTTGAACATCACCCAGTTCGGGTCGAGCGCGATGTGCGCCTCGATCTGGCGCACGTTGGCGACCAGGTTCGCCTGGGTCAGCAGCACGCCCCGCGGCGCGCCGAAGCTGCCGGAGGTGAAAAGGATCACGCCCGGATCGCTGGGGCGGGTCTTGGCCATGAACTGGCGGGGCAGGGCGCCCGCCGCGGCGGCGAACAGCTTGTCCGGCAGGCCGACGGTCTCGCGCACGTCCTCGAGGTAGGTGACCGTGGTGATGGTCTCGAGCGCGTCGATCAGGTCGTGCAGCTTGCCCTGCTCGACGAAGCGATGGGAGGTCAGCACCCGCTTCACCCCGGCGAGCTCGCAGGCGGCCCGCAGGTTGCGGATTCCCGAGGTGAAGTTGAGCATCGTCGGCACGCGGCCGAACGCGTGCAGGGCGAAGAAGGTGACCACTCCGCCCGAGCTCGACGGCAGCATGACGCCCACCCGCTCGCCGGCCTCGGTGAAGGCGGCGATCTTGCGGCCGAGCGCGAACGCCGCCCGGATCAGGTCGGTGTAGCTGAGAGGATTGCGCTCCTGGTCTTCCAGGATCGGCTTCTTGGCGCCGTACTTCTGGCGCGCATCCACCAGGGCCTCGAAGATCGTGGTCTGCGCCTGGCGAGGATCGAACGAAGGCGACAAGAGCCGCTGCCTCCCGAACTGTTATCGTTTGGCCGGCGAGCCTAGCGATGGGCCAGGGGGTTGAAAAGATAAGTTACAGTCCGTGAGCGCCAGCGCGCCTTCGCAGGGCCTGTGCGCGCATTCGCGGCTTGATCCGGACGCCCCGACCGACGATCTAGGGCCCATGGCCGTGGTCATCGACAATCTGGGCGAACGCCGCCCGCGCCACCCGGAGAAGCAGAACCGTCCGGACACCCCGCTGCTGCGCAAGCCCGAGTGGCTGCGCGTGCGGGCGCCGGGCTCACCCGGGTATTCCGCCACCCGCGCCCTGGTGAAGGAGCACAAGCTCGTCACCGTGTGCGAGGAGGCGGCGTGCCCCAACATCGGCGAGTGCTGGGACAAGAGCCACGCCACCTTCATGATCCTGGGCGAGGTCTGCACCCGGGCCTGCGCATTCTGCAACGTCACCACCGGCAAGCCCGAGGCCCTGGACGCCGACGAGCCGGCAAGGGTCGCGGACGCGGTGGCCAAGATGGCGCTGAAGCACGTCGTCATCACATCGGTGGACCGGGACGACCTGGCCGACGGCGGCGCCGTCCAGTTCGTCAAGGTGATCGAGGCGATCCGTGGGGCCTCGCCGCAAACCACGATCGAGATCCTCACGCCGGACTTCCTGCGCAAGCCGCTGAGCGCGGTGGGGAGCGTCATCGACGCGAGGCCGGACGTCTTCAACCACAACCTCGAGACCGTGCCGCGACTCTATCTCTCGATCCGCCCCGGCGCGCGCTACTACCACTCCCTGCGCCTGCTGGAGCGCGTCAAGGAGCGCGATCCGAGCCAGTTCACCAAGTCGGGCGTTATGGTGGGTCTCGGCGAGACGAAGGAGGAGGTCATGCAGGTCATGGACGACATGCGCTCGGCCGGCGTCGACTTCATCACCATCGGCCAGTACCTGCAGCCGACCCGCAAGCACGCAGCGATCGACCGGTTCGTGCACCCCGACGAATTCCGCGCCTATGAGGAGATCGCCCGGGCCAAGGGCTTCCTGATGGTGGCGGCGAGCCCGCTGACACGCTCCTCGCACCACGCCGGCGAGGACTTCGCGCGCCTGCAGGAAGCACGGCGGGCCAAGGAAGCGGCGGCCTGAGGGCGGTGCGCCATCACGTCTCCAGGATGTTGCCCTATACGCCGGACCAGCTCTTCCGGCTGGTCGGCGACGTGGCGGCCTATCCGGAGTTCGTGCCCTGGCTGACCTCGATGCGGACCTGGAACCAGCGCCATCTGAGCGAAGGCGTCGAGGCGGTGGACGCGGAGGCCGGCGTCGGCTTCGCCTTCCTGAAGGAGCGCTTCGCCACCCGCGTGCGCCGCGACGCGCAGAATCGCCAGATCGACGTCAGCCTGCTGTCGGGGCCGTTCAGGAAGCTGGAGAACCGCTGGCGGTTCCTGGACGCGGGCCACGGCTGTACCCGCGTGGAGTTCGACATCGACTTTCAGTTCAAGTCGCGGCTGCTGGAGGCCCTGCTGACCGCCAACTTCAGCCATGCCGTCGACCGGCTGATGAGCTGCTTCGAGGACCGGGCGAAGAGCCTCTATGGCGAGGCCGAGAAGGGCGCGGCCTAGACCATCCGGTCCCTGAGCATCTGCAGGGCCGACTGGACCGCCCCGAGCTGGATCTCCTCGCGGGTCTCGAACTCGAAGAACTCCTGCTTGTGCATCAGCGCCTGGTTGGCGCGGGCGGTGGCGATGTGGACCGTCCCAACCGGCTTCATCGGCGTGCCGCCGCCGGGGCCGGCGATGCCGGTGATGGCCACCGCCACATGGGCGTTGGAGTTTTCCAGCGCGCCCTCGGCCATCATCCGCGCCACCGGCTCGGACACGGCGCCCAGATCGGCGATCAGGTCGCCCGGCACGCCCAGGAGCTCCTGCTTGGCGCGGTTGGAGTAGGAAACGAAGCCGCGCTCGAAGACGTCGGACGCTCCGGCCACCTGGCAGATGGCGCCGGCCACGAGCCCGCCCGTGCAGCTCTCGGCGGTCACGATGCGCAGGGACCGCTCGCGGGCCTCGTCCACCAGGAGCCGGGCGAGGGTGACGATCTCGAGCGGAAACATGCGGCTGGCACTCCCTGGATTTGGCTCTGCGCCGACCAGAGCACCGCTCGCGGCCGCGCTTCAAGACACTTCGATCGCCGCCCCTAGAGGGGCGTCTCCACCGTGACCACCGCCTGGGCCATCAAGCCTTCCTCCCGGCCGGTGAAACCCATGCCCTCGGTTGTCGTGGCCTTCACGCTCACCCGGCCCACCGGCAGGCCGAGCAACTCGGCGATGCGGGCGCGCATGGCGTCGCGGTGCGGTCGGATCTTGGGACGTTCGCAGATCAGGGTCACGTCCGCATTGAGGATGCGCCCGCCCTGGGCCCCGACCAGCGAAACCGCATGGGCCAGGAACTGGTCGGAGGAGGCGCCCTTCCAGCGCGGATCCGACGGGGGGAAGTGCTCGCCGATGTCGGCGGCGGCGATGGCGCCGAGCACGGCGTCGGTCAGGGCGTGCAGCCCGCAATCGGCGTCCGAATGGCCGACGAGGCCGAGGTCGTGTTCGATGCGGATGCCGCACAGCCACACCACGTCGCCTGGACCGAAGCGGTGGGCGTCGACGCCGAACCCCGTCCGCACGACGCGCCGGGCGCCCGCCAGCTGCTCGGCCATGAAGAAGTCTTCCGGGTAGGTGAGCTTCATCAGCATCGGATCGCCGGGGACCATGGCCACGTGGCCGCCGGCCCGCTCCACCACCGCGGCGTCGTCCGTCGGCTCCTCGCCCGCCGGCCAGCGGCGGTAGGCGGCCTTCAGCCGGCCCGAACGGAAGGCCTGGGGCGTCTGGGCGCGCCAGAGCCCCGCGCGGGGCACCGTCTCGTCGATCAGGCCTTCGCCGCGTTTCAGGGTGTCGGCGACGGGGAGGGCGGGCACCGCCCCGTCGGCCACGTCCAGCGCCGCCAGCAGGCGGCCGACGTGCTCGCGGGTGACGAACGGCCGGGCGGCGTCGTGGATCAGCACCGGCTGCTGCCGGCTCGCAGAGATTGCGGCGAGACCCGCCTGCACGGACTCCGCGCGCGTACGACCGCCGGTGACCGCTTTCCAGCCTTCCAGTCCGACCAAGGCCTCGTCCACTTGACCGAGTCGATCGCGCGCCACGACCACGACGACGTCGCGCGCGCCGGCGGAGAGCAGGCCCTCCACGGACCAGCGCACGATCGGCTTGCCCCCTAAGGTGCGCCAAACTTTGGGTTCCCCGGGGCCGGCGCGAAGACCGGATCCGGCGGCGACCACCACAGCCGAAAAGCTCATGGCCTGTTTTTAGGGAACGAACGGCCATTCTTCCAGCTTTACGGCGCCGCACAAATTGCCTAAAAAGTCGGCGGGGCCATTGACTGAAAAATGAGCAAAACACTTCAGATCGGTGGAATTGACGTTGGCGGGCGATGCTGGATCGCCCCGATGACCGGCGTGTCCGATCTGCCCTTCCGCCGCGCCGCCAGCCGTCTGGGCGCAGCCTACGTGGCCACCGAAATGGTCGCCTGCGCCGAGTTCTCGAAGGGCCGCCCCGACGTGGTGCGCCGCGCCGCCGTGGGAGAGGGCCTGCCGTTGATGGTGGTGCAACTGGTCGGACGCGACCCGGCGCACGTCGCCGAAGGCGCGCGGCTGGCGGCCCGGGCAGGGGCCCAGATCATCGATCTCAACTTCGGCTGCCCGGCCAAGGAAGTGACCGGCGTCCTCTCCGGCTCGGCCCTGATGCGCGAGCCGGACCTGGCGGTGCGCCTGATGGCCGCCGCGGTCGATGCGGTCGACGTGCCGGTGACGGTGAAGATGCGGCTGGGGTGGGACGACGCCTCGAAGAACGCGCCGGAGATCGCCCAGCGGGCGCAGGCCTGCGGCGTCAAGGCGGTCACCGTCCATGGCCGCACCCGTTGCCAGTTCTACAAGGGCGCGGCCGACTGGAGCGCCGTGCGGCCGGTGAAGGAAGCCGTCTCGATCCCGGTGATCGTCAACGGCGACATCGTCGACGGGCCGAGCGCCAAGGCGGCGCTGGCGGCCTCGGGCGCCGACGCGGTGATGGTCGGGCGCGCCGTCTACGGCCGCCCCTGGATCGCGGCCCAGATCGAGGCCGAGCTGGCGGGCGGGACCTTCGCGGCGCCGGAGGCCGAAGACCGCCTCGCCATCGCGCTCTCGCACTTCCGCGACAGCCTGGACTTCTACGGCGAACGCCTGGGCCTCAAGATCTTCCGCAAGCACCTGGCCGCCTACATCGAGCAGGCCCCGTGGCCGGCCGACGCCCAGGCTAGGCGCGCCGCGCGCAGCGAGCTCTGCCGCCTGGAGGAGCCCCGCGCCGTCGAGCGCGAGCTGACGGCGCTCTGGACTGACCCCGAACGACGACTGGCCGCATGACCACACGCACGCTCATCCAGGCCCATGGGCCTGCCGCCGAGGCGTTGAAGGCCGCCGCCTTCGACCTCAGTCCCGATCCGTCCATGGTGGTCAACGCCGACGGCGCCCTAGTGGCGGTCAACGAGGCGGCCGAGGCTCTGTTTGGACATGGCCTCAGCCTGCTGGCGCGCGGCCGCTTCCTTTCGGCCCTGCCGCCGGGGTCCGCGCTCGCCTCCCTGTTGGAGCGGGCGCGCGCCGAAGGGGTGAAGGTGCGCGAACGCGGGGTGGAGATTAGCCTCTTCGGCCTGCCGCCGTTCGAAGCCGACGGTGCGGCCGCGCCGCTGGGCGACGGCTCGGTGCTTCTGACGCTGACGCTCAAGTCCGGCCTCGGCGTCGAACGGGGCGGGGCGGACGCCGTTGGCCTCAGCTCGGTGATGGGGCTGGGCCGCATGCTGGCCCACGAGATCAAGAACCCGCTCGCCGGCATCCGCGGGGCGGCTCAGCTCCTGAAGTCCGGCGCCAAGGCCGAGGACGCGCCGCTCGCCCAGCTCATCGTCGACGAGACCGATCGCGTCGCGCGCCTCGTCGATCGCATGGAGGAATTCTCCGAGGACGTCCTGCCGGACATCGCGGCGGTCAACATCCACCAGGTGCTCGATCGTGTGCGGGCGCTCGCCGCCAACGGCGTCGCCGACGGCCTGATCCTGCGCGAAAGCTACGACCCGTCCCTGCCGCCAGCGCTCGGCGACGAGGACCAGCTCATTCAGATCTTCCTGAACCTCGTGAAGAACGCCGCCGAAGCGGCGCACGGGCGAGGGGACGGGCGCGGCGAGATCTCGATCTTCACCGCCTATCGCCACGGCGTCAGGGTGCGCTCCACCCGAGGCCAGGATCTGCGCGGCGCGCCGCTAGAGGTTCGCATCCAGGACAACGGCCCTGGCGTGCCGGCGCATCTTCGCGAGCACCTTTTCCAGCCATTTGTCACTTCCAAGGTCAACGGGGCCGGATTGGGCCTGGCGCTGGTCGCCAAGCTTGTGGCCGCCCACGGGGGTCTGATCGATTTCGAGTCAGAACCGGGGCGCACCGTCTTCCGCGTGCTGCTCCCGATCGCATCCGAAGGGGACGTCCAAGCATGAACGCGGTCGCCAAGAAGATCCTGATCGCCGACGACGATTCCTCGATCCGGCTGGTCCTGTCCCAGGCGTTCACCCGCCTCGGCTACCAGGTCCGCGCCACGGGCAACGCCACCACCCTGCTGAAGTGGGTTTCGGACGGGGAGGGCGACCTCGTCGTCACCGACGTGGTGATGCCGGACGAGAACGTCTTCAATGTGCTGCCGCGCATCCGCAAGCAGCGGCCGAAGCTGCCGATCATCGTGATGAGCGCGCAGAACAACCTGGTCACGGCCGTCAACGCGGCGGAGGTGGGCGCCTTCGAATATGTGCCCAAGCCCTTCGACCTCGACGACATGACCTCGGCCGCGCGGCGGGCGCTCGCCAGGCCCGCGGACGCCGAGGCGGCCAAGGCCCAGGCCCGCGCCGTGCGCGACGACCGCCTGCCGCTTATCGGCCGTTCGGCGCCGATGCAGGAGGTCTACCGGACCATCGCGCGCCTGGTGGGCGCCGACCTGACCGTGCTGATCACCGGCGAGAGCGGCACCGGCAAGGAGCTGGTCGCCCGCGCCCTGCACGACATGGGGCGCCGACGCGACGGCAAGTTCGTGGTCATCAACCTGGCCGCGGTGCCGCGGGAGCGCGTCGAGGCCGAGTTGTTTGGCAAGGAGGACGGAGCGGTCGGCAAGCTGGTCGAGGCGGACGGCGGCACCCTGTTCCTGGACGAGATCGGCGACATGCCGCTCGACGCCCAGACCCGCCTGCTGCGGGTGATCGACGGCTCGGAGCCCGCGCTCAACCCGAAGACCGGCCGCCGGCCCAACGTCCGCATCATCGCCGCCACCAACCGCGACCTGCGGGGCCTCATCCAGCAGGGCCTGTTCCGCGAAGACCTGTTCTTCCGTCTGAACGTCGCGCCCCTGCGCCTGCCGCCGCTGCGCGACCGGGTGGAGGACATCCCGGACCTGGCGCGCGCCTTCCTGCTGCGGGCCAACCGCGAGGGGCTTCCGGCGAAGACCATCGACGCCGGCGCGCTCGAGCGGCTCAAGGTGCACCCGTGGCCGGGCAATGTCCGCGAGCTCGAGAACCTCGTTCGCCGGATCTGCGCCCTTTACGCCGAGGACCTCATCACTCCGAGGATCGTCGAGCGCGAGCTCGCCGACCAGCAGCCGGTGATCGACGGGGAGGACAAGCCGGCCACCCTCTCGCAGCTCGTCGAGCGCAAGCTCTCCTCCTATTTCGCCGACCAGCCGGACGGCGTGCCGCCTGCGGGCCTCTACGATCGCGTGCTCGAGGAGGTGGAGCGTCCGCTGATCCAGCTCACCCTGACGGCCACGCGCGGCAACCAGGTGCGGGCGGCGGAGATCCTCGGCCTCAACCGCAACACCCTGCGCAAGAAGATCCAGGACCTGGGCGTGGAAATCAGTCGCGGGCGCCGCTGACGCTTTAGCGCAACAACACTGTTGAGTTTGGAGCACAGTCCCGTAGGCTGCGGCGTCTCATGGCGTCGCTCACTCAGTACATTCCTGGCGGCGGAACGATGGCGGGCAAGTTCCGCCAGGCGCTCCGCTCGCGGGTCGTTCTGGGCTGCGGCTACGGCGTGGCGGCCGGACTCACCGGGCTTGCCATCCTGCTGGCGGCCTCGCCGCCCGAGACGGGGCCGATCGGCCCGGCCAGCGAGCTGATCCTCACCGTCCTCGGCTTCAATCTCATCCTGATCCTGGCGCTGACCACCATCGTGGCCCTGCGCTTCGCCGCCCTGCTGGCGGCGCGGGAGAGCGACGCGGGCGCGCGCCTGCACCTGCGATTCGTCACCTTGTTCGCCCTCGCCGCCGTGGCGCCGGCCGTGGTCGTGGCCCTGTTCTATGGCGTGCTGGTGAGCCGTGGGGTGGAGAACTGGTTCAGCCAGCGGGTGCAGACCGTCGTGGAGAACTCCGCGACCGTCGCCCGGTCCTATGTCGAGGACCAGAAGCGCTACATCGGCGACCACGTGACCCTGATGGGCGCGGACCTCAACCGCGAGGCCTCCCAGCTCCAGGCGAGCCCGATCACCTTCGGCCACTACCTCGGTCTGCTGGCCTCCTATCATGCCTTCCCGGCGGCCTATCTCATCGACCGCGACGGCCGCGTCCTGGCGCGCGCCGAGACCGCCGACGCGCCGGCCTACCTCGTGCCGCCGGAGGCGAGCTTCAAGGCGGCCGACGAGGGCGACATCTCGGTGCCGGCCTTCGATTCCACCGACCTGATGCGTGCGGTCTACCGGCTGCGGGGCTATCCGGACGCCTACCTCTATGTGGTCCGGCCGCTGGAAAGAGGGATCATCACCCACCTGCGCGACGCCGAGGGCAGCCTCGTCTCCTATCGCGAGGCGGCGCAGAACCGGCAGCGCATCCAGACCATTTTCGCGCTCTCCTACGCCGAGACGGCGCTGCTGGTGCTGGTGGGGGCCGTGTGGCTCGGCATGTGGTCGGCCAACGCCATCTCCGGCCCGGTCGCGCGCCTGGTGCAGGCGGCGGGCAAGGTGGCCGGCGGCGACCTGTCCGCCCGGGTCGACGCCGATAAGGATCCCGAGGAAATCGCGGTTTTGTCGCGTGCGTTCAACAGCATGACGCACGATCTTCAGGTCCAGCAGGAGGCTCTGCGGCGCGCCAGCGTCGAGGCCGAGGAGCGGCGCCAGTTCATCGAGACGGTGCTGGCGGGCGTCAGCGCCGGCGTCGTCGGCCTCGACGGGCGAGGGCGAATCTCGGCGGCCAACCTGCAGGCGGTGCGCCTGCTCGACCTGCCAGGCGACCATGGCCGTGGCCGGCGGATCGTCGATGCGGCGCCTGAATTTGAGGAGGTGGTGGAGACCGCCTCCCGGACGGGCCGCGGCGAGGCCGAGATGGACGTCGTGCGCGGCAAGGAAAGCCGCCGCCTGCGGGTCCACGCCAGCCGCTCGGAAGGCGGCCTGGTCCTGACCTTCGATGACATCACCCGTCTGGTGGCCGCCCAGCGCAACGCCGCCTGGCGCGACGTCGCCCGCCGCATCGCCCACGAGATCAAGAACCCGCTGACGCCGATCCAGCTGTCGGCCGAGCGTCTGCGCAAGAAGTACCGCAAGGCGGTGCCGGAGGACGATGTCGAGATCTTCGACCGCTGCACCGACACCATCGTGCGCCAGGTGGGCGACATCGGCCGGATGGTCGACGAGTTCTCCGCCTTCGCCCGCATGCCGACGCCTAAGTTCGCCGAGCACGACGCGGCCGAACTGCTGCGGGCGGCGGTGTTCGCCCAACGCGTCGCCAGTCCCGAGATCGCGGTGGAGCTGGAGGAGCCGGTTCCGCACGTGCAGGTGCTGGCCGACGAGCGGATGCTGAGCCAGGCGCTCGGCAACGTGCTGAAGAACGCCGCCGAGGCGGTCGGCGCCCGGATGGCGGCCGAGCCGAAACTGAAGGGCTTCGTCCACGCGCGGCTGATGGCCGACGAGGCGGGCGTGACCTTCGAGGTCGAGGACAATGGCGTCGGCCTGCCGTCCAAGGACCGCGACCGCCTGACCGAACCCTACGTGACGACCCGCGAGAAGGGCACCGGCCTCGGCCTGGCGATCGTCAAGCGCATCCTCGAGGACCATGGCGGCGAGCTGGAACTCGCCGATGCGCGCCACGGGCAGGGCGCCCTGGCCGTCCTCAGAATTCCCCCCGCCGCGCGCGTGCGCCCGCACAGCGCAACCGAAACCGCTACGGCTTGAAGGTGATCGATGGCGTCTGACGTTCTTGTGGTCGATGACGAGGCGGACATCCGCGAGCTGGTGGCCGGCATCCTCACGGATGAAGGCTATGCGGTGCGGACCGCCAACGACTCGGAAAGCGCGCTCGCCGCGATCCGCGCGCGCAAGCCGGCCCTGCTCATCCTGGACATCTGGATGGCCGGCGGCGGCATGGACGGGCTCGAGCTGCTGGATCTGGTGAAGACGCTCGATGCGGACCTGCCGGTGATCATGATCTCCGGCCACGGCAACATCGAGACGGCGGTCAGCGCCATCAAGCGCGGCGCCTATGAGTTCCTCGAGAAGCCCTTCAAGTCGGACCGGCTGCTGCTGGTCGTCGAGCGGGCGCTCGAGACCTCCAGCCTGCGTCGCGAGAACCGCCGTCTGCGGGCGCAGGCGCTGACGCCGGAGGGACTGGTGGGCAAGTCCATGGCCGCCCAGCAGCTGCGCAACATGATCGCCAAGCTGGCGGGCGCGAACAGTCGCGTGCTGATCTCCGGCCCGCCGGGCTCGGGCAAGGAGACGGTGGCGCGGCTCATCCATGCCGCCGGCCATCGCGCGCGCAACGAGTTCGTCGTGCTCTCGGCGGCCGGGATGACGCCGGAGCGGATCGACGTCGAGCTGTTCGGTGAGGAAGGCGAGGGTGGGCGCCCCGCCAAGATCGGGGTCTTCGAGCGCGCCCACGGCGGCACGCTCTACCTCGACAAGGTCGCCGACATGCCGCGCGAGACCCAGAGCCGCATCCTGCGGGTCCTGGTCGAGCAGCGCTTCCGCCGCGTGGGCGGCACCTCCGACGTCCAGGTCGACGTGCGCGTGATCTCGTCCACCTCGCGTGACCTGCGCGAGGAGATCGCCGCCGGCCGCTTCCGCGAGGACCTGTTCCACCGCCTCAACGTCGTGCCGATCAATGTGCCGGGCCTGGCGGAGCGACGCGAAGACATCCCCGAGCTCGTCGACTACTTCATCGAGCGGATCTGCGAAGCCTCCGGCCTTCCCAAGCGGACGCTCGCGGACGACGCCATCGCCGCCCTGCAGGTGCGCCCCTGGCCGGGCAACCTTCGCCAGCTCCGCAATAACGTGGAACGCATCCTGATCCTGGCCCCCGGCCAGGCCGGCGATGCCATCGGCGCCGACATGCTGCCGGCCGAGGCGACCGTCAGCGAGCAGGCCACGAGCCTGGGCGCCGAGCGGATCATCTCCCTGCCGCTCCGCGAGGCGCGCGAGGTCTTCGAGCGCGAGTACCTGAACGCCCAGATGCTGCGCTTCTCCGGCAATATCTCGCGGACCGCCGCCTTCATCGGCATGGAGCGCTCGGCCCTGCACCGGAAGCTGAAGTCGCTGGGCCTCTCGGGGGCCCGGGCCGTGGAAGAAGAGGGGGTCGCCTGATGGGGCGCATCGCCTACGTCAACGGCCGGTTCGTTCCCCATGGCGAGGCCGTGGTCCACATCGAGGACCGCGGCTATCAGCTGGCCGACGCGGTCTATGAGGTCTGGGCGGTGTTCGGCGGCAAGCTGGCCGACGCCGAGGGGCACTTCGCACGCTTGGAGCGCAGCCTCTCAGAGCTCTCGATCGACATGCCGATGAGCCGCAAGGCCCTGACGATCGTGCTCAAGGAGGCACTGCGGCGGAACCGGGTCCGCGAGGGCATGGTCTACCTGCAGGTCAGCCGCGGCGTCGCGCCCCGCGAACACGCCTTCCCACTGAACCCGATCGCACCCAGCGTGGTGATCACCGTCAGCATGGTCGACCGGACCGTCAGCGAGGCCAAGGCGGCCAAGGGCGTGGGCGTCGTCACCACGCCGGAGAACCGCTGGGGCCGCTGCGACATCAAGACCGTGGGCCTGCTACCCAATGCGCTCGCCAAGCAGAAGGCGCGCGAGGCCGGCGCCGCCGAAGCCTGGTTCGTCGACGAGCTCGGGTTCGTGACGGAAGGCGCTTCTTCCAACGCCTGGATCGTCGACCGCGAAGGCCGCCTGCGGACGCGCGACACCAACGCCAACATCCTGCGCGGCATCACCCGCCGCACCCTGATGGACGTGATCGCGGAGGAGGGGCTTTCGGTCGACGAAAGGCCTTTCACGCCTGACGACGCCCATCATGCGCAGGAAGCCTTCATCACGGGCGCCGGGTCGCTGGTGCTGCCCGTGGTCAGCCTCGACGGCAAGCCGATCGGCGGCGGCAAGCCCGGCCAGGTGGCGATGAAGCTCCGGCGGCTCTATATCGAGCGGGCGAAGGCCACGGCCATCTGACGCGCATTGCGCGCGTCACAAAACCCGGTCTAGCGTGACTTTGCGTGTGTGGGCGGCGCCTTGGCCGTCCGTTGATAATCAAAAGAGGCGATCAAGCCGATGAGCGATAAGAAACAGAACCTTCAGGACACCTTCCTCAACAGCGTGCGCAAGTCGAAGACGCCGCTCACCATCTTCCTGGTCAACGGCGTGAAGCTGCAGGGTGTCGTGAGCTGGTTCGACAATTTCTGCGTTCTGCTCCGCAGGGACGGGCAATCGCAGCTCGTCTACAAGCACGCCATCTCCACCATCATGCCGGCTCAGCCTGTGCAGCTGTATGAGCCGGCCGAAGACGAGAACGATTGAGTTCCAAATCCATCGATCGTGAGGCGCCGGTCCAAGGCGCCGTTGTGATCCACCCGGACCGGGAGGGGCGGGGCCCTTCCCGGGACGCAGAGGCGCGCCTGGAGGAGGCCGTGGGCCTGGCCCAGGCGCTTGACCTGGATGTGCGCGAGACCCTCATCGCGCCCCTGCGCAAGCTCACGCCCGCCACACTGTTCGGCAGGGGCAAGGTGGACGAGATCGCCGACCTCGTGCGCATGGCCGAGGCCGACGTGGCGGTCGTCGACGACGCCCTGACGCCGGTGCAGCAGCGCAACCTCGAGAAGGCCTGGGACTGCAAGGTCATCGACCGCACCGGGCTCATTCTCGAGATCTTCGCCCGCCGCGCCCGCACGCGCGAGGGCCGCCTGCAGGTGGAGCTCGCGCGCCTGACGTACGAGCGCTCGCGCCTGGTCAGGACCTGGACCCACCTGGAGCGCCAGCGCGGCGGCTTCGGCGTCATGGGCGGTCCGGGCGAGACCCAGATCGAGACCGACCGGCGACTGATCTCGGAGAAGATCACCAAGCTCAAGAAGGAACTGCAGGAGGTGCGCCGCACGCGCACCCTGCAGCGCTCGGCCCGCAAGCGCGTGCCGTATCCGACGGTGGCGCTGGTCGGCTACACCAACGCCGGCAAGTCGACCCTGTTCAACCGCGTCACCCAGGCCGAGGTGCTGGCGGAGAACCTGCTGTTCGCCACCCTCGATCCGACCATCCGGACCCTCCGGCTACCCGACGGGCGGCCGGCGATCCTCTCCGATACGGTGGGCTTCATTTCCGACCTCCCGCACGAGCTGGTGGAGGCTTTCCGGGCGACCCTCGAGGAGGTCCGCGAGGCGGACGTCATCCTGCACGTCCGCGATATCGCCAGCGAGGAGAGCGACGCCCAGGCGGCGGACGTGCGCGAGGTGCTGGACCGGCTGGGCGTCGACATGGACGAGCGCCGAATCCTCGAGGTCTGGAACAAGGCCGACCTGCTCGACGCCGACGCGCGCGCGGCGGCCGAAGGCGACGCCCGGCGCGCCCATCCGCCGGCCATCCTCGTCTCCGCCGTGACTGGGGAGGGCTGCGACGAGCTGCTCCGGACGGTGGCCGGCCTGGTCGACGAGGCGCCGCCCATCGACGTCTATGCGCCGGCGGGCGAGGGGGCCGCGATCGCCTGGCTCTATCGCCATGGCCGGGTGCTGGAGCGCAACGACGGCAAGGACGGCTCGGTGCGCCTGGCCGTCAGCCTGACGCCCCAGGCCCTCGGTCAGTTCGAGCAGCTCTTTCCGCACGCCGAGGTGCGCGGAAACTAGGCCTTCTTGTCGGCCGCGCGGATCTCGTCCCACAGGGCGTCCATCTCGGCGAGGTCGGACTCGGCCGGAGTCTTGCCCCGTTCCGCGAGACGCTGCTCGATATAATGGAAGCGGCGGGTGAACTTGGCGTTGGTGGCGCGCAGCGCATCTTCCGGGTCGACCTCCAGCGTGCGGGCGAGGTTGGCCACGACGAAGAGCACGTCGCCCATCTCCTGGCGGGCCTTGTCGAGGTCGCCGGCGGCGATCTCGGCCTTCAGCTCCTCGACCTCCTCGTCGAGCTTCTCCAGCACTTCCTTGGCCGAGGGCCAGACGAAGCCGACGCCCGCGGCGCGTCTGGAGAGCTTCACGGCCCGGGTGAGGGCGGGCAGGCCGACCGGAACGTCATCCAGCAGGCTGTCGGCCTTGCCGGCGTTCTTCCCCGCGCGCTCGGCCGCCTTGAGTTGTTCCCAGCCCTGCTTCTGGTCGGCCAGGGAAGCGTAGGTCTCCGAGCCGAACACGTGCGGATGGCGACGGACCATCTTGTCGTTGATGGCGCGGGCCACGTCCTCGAAGTCGAACAGCCCCTGTTCCTCGGCCATGCGGGAATGGAAGACCACCTGCAGGAGGAGGTCGCCCAGCTCTTCCTTCAGCTCCGAGAGGTCGCCTCGCTCGATGGCGTCGGCTACCTCGTAGGCTTCCTCAATGGTGTAGGGCGCGATGGTGGCGAACGTCTGCTCGAGATCCCACGGGCAACCGTCCTGGCGATCCCGAAGACGCGCCATGATGGCCAGCAGACGGTCGATGGGCCGAAGGTCGGCGGGCGGGGCAGGCTTGGTCATGGGACTCCCGGGCGCCGAACAGCCGGATCGGCGCGGGGCGATCAGACCGCGCGCCGCGCAGCGACGCAACGCCCTTCAAGGGATCAGCGCCGGGCGAACGTCTCGGCGCCGGCCAGCCCGTAGGAGAAGCGCTGGATCGTCCAATCGGCGTCGGCCCAGGTGGACTGGTGGCGAGCCCAGCGGATGTCGGTCTCATAGTACTGGTAGGCGAGCGGCGTGACCTTACCGTCGGCAGCGACGATCCGGCCTTCGATCCTGGCGCCGCCGACCCCGAAGCTCTCGAAGGACAGGCCGGGCTTGTCCGTCATCTGCTTGAACGTCGGACGGTTGGGAACGGCGTCGACCAGGGTCAGCTCGACGCGCGCGTCGGGATAGGCGCCGCTCCGCGCGAGGCGGCGCTCCACGCCCTGCTTCAGCTCCTCGGCAAGCTCGCGGACGTCGCGCACGCCGTAGGTCTTTTCCGCCTTGGCCTGCAGCGCGGGGCCGATGGTCACGTCAACCTGGGGCGGCGCGGCCAGGGCCTGGGCGCCCGCGGCAAGGGCGAGGGCGGCGGCGAGGGCGATGATACGCATGGAAGGGGCTCCCTCCTCGTGTTCAGTAATAACTTAGGTAGGGAGCGGGGAACCGTCACGCAAACTGTTCGTGATGGTTCAGCGCAGCTGGTACCTGACCGTGGTCACCACACGCACTTTTTTGAATACCTGGGCGTTGGCGTCGTAGCCGATCTCGTCGCGTCCGAGGATCTCGAAGGAGCCCTGGGTGGCCTCGCGGATCAGGCCGAGGGCGGAACCGGAATCGTGCGCAAACTGCTGGGCGCCGGAGCGGGCGCTCGCGGTGGCCTCGGCGATCATCGCGGGACGCACGTCGTTGAGCCGCGTGAAGAGGTACGACGGGCCCTGGTAGTTCTGCAGGACCACACCGCCGCGCACCAGGGCGTCGAGACGCCGGGTCGCGGCCTGGACAAGGTCCACATTGGTGCTGCGGACGATGACCGTCTGGGCCACGCGATAGCGCGCCTGGGGCTGGTTCGGCTGGTATTCCTGGGCGAAGCGGTCGCTGACCTCGAGCTTTCCAAGGTCGATCTCGTCGGGCTTGAAACCCTGGGCCGTCAGGAAGCGGCGCACGGTGGCGACGTCCGCATCGATCTTGGACTGCACGGCGTCGAGGGAATCGCCGGCGGCCGCGAACGGAATCGGCAACACGGCCATGTCCGCCTTGACGATCCGCTCCGAAAGACCGCGCACGGTCACGGTGCGGTCGGCCGTCCGGAAATGCTCGAGGCTGCGGCCGACGAGGGCGCCGCCCGCGACAAGACCAACGGCCACCAGCGCCGCCGCGCTGATCCCGAGAAGAAGCTGTCGATCGGCCATGCGCCACCTCCAGGCCGAGGAGAGGGTCGCGAGGGGCGAGATGTCAACGAGCGGAGCCGCAGCTCCGTTTATCGCCTAAGATAGATTATCGGAAATATCAGACGAGGGAATCAGGGCAGCTGGAGCTCGCCCCGCGCCACCTTCTGCAGGGTCTCGACGAAGAACGACGGCTCCGCCGCCCGCACGCGGGCTTCCAGCGTCTCGACGGTGTCGCCGCTCTCCACCGGCACGCTGCGCGCCGCCAGTGTCGGTCCGTGGTCGTATTCCTCGTCGACCAGGTGGATAGCCACGCCGCTCTCCGACACACCGGCCGCCAGCACCGCCTCGTGGACGCGTCGGCCGTACATGCCGTGACCGCCGAACCGCGGCAGCGGACCCGGATGGATGTTGATCACCCGGCCGGCGTAACGCGCCAGGGTCTTGGGTCCGAGCTGGCGCAAATAGCCTGACAAGACAACGAGTTCGACCCCATGGCTGGCCAGCGCCTCGGCCAGCGCCGCATCGGCCGCGGCAGGATCGGCCTGCGTCGGGATACAGAGCGCCGGAATCTTCTGGCTGCGGGCGAATTCGAGCGCGGCGGCGCTCTTGTTGTTGCTGACCATCAGCCGCGGCTCGGCCGCCAGCTCTCCGGACCGGATCGCAGCGACAATCGCCTGCGCGCTCGAGCCTGCGCCAGACGCGAGGAAACCGAGCTTAAGCGACGGTTTCATTGAAGAATTCAGACCCCAGCTCA
The DNA here is from genome assembly GCF_003254475.1 of Phenylobacterium soli. Taxonomy (NCBI): domain Bacteria; kingdom Pseudomonadati; phylum Pseudomonadota; class Alphaproteobacteria; order Caulobacterales; family Caulobacteraceae; genus Phenylobacterium; species Phenylobacterium soli. The sequence continues at coordinate 2,551,900 of NZ_QFYQ01000001.1, read as the reverse complement.
TGTTCGAAGCGAAGCCCGTCGAACGCCGGCTCCACGCCGCTCGGCAGTTGCTTCGCCAGATCCTCGAAGTCGAGGTCGATATGCAGATTCGTCAGGATGGCGCGCCTGGGCCGAACCTGCGCGATCCACTCCAGCGCCCGTTCGACGTGGGCGTGGGTCGGGTGCGGTCGCCAGCGCAGAGCGTCGACGATCCAGACGTCCACCCCCGCCAGCGCCTCGAACGCGGCCTCGTCCAGGTTCACCACGTCGCTCGAATAGGCGACGTCCCCGAACCGGTAGCCCACCGAGCGGACGCCGCCATGGTCCTGGTCGAAGGTGACGACCGGAATGGCGCCGGAAGGCCCCTCCACCGTCCAGCGCTCGCCATGGGCCGGGAGCCGGCGCCTGTCGAGGATCGCCGGATAGCCGCCCTCGCCTTCGAACACATAGCCGAAGCGCCGCATCAGGGAGGCTTCGGTGGCTTCGTCCATGTAGGCCGGAAGCCTCGCGCGCTGGCGAAGGAAGAAGGCGCGCACGTCGTCGATGCCGTGCACCTGGTCGGCGTGGTCATGGGTGAACAGCACCGCGTCGATGCGCTTCACTCCGGCGCGGGCGGTCTGCAGCCGCAGGTCCGGCGAGGTGTCGACCAGCGCCGTGGTCTCCAGGAACGGCTCCTGGCCCCTACGCCGCACCAGCATCGAGCAACGGCTGCGCAGGTTCCGCGGATCGCCGGGATCGCAGGCGCCCCATTCGCCGTCGGCGCGCGGCACGCCGCCCGAGGAGCCGGAGCCCAGGATGGTGATCTCCAGAATTCCGCCCGCCGAGGCGCTCATGGCCGCGGGATCCGGTCGAAGAGGGCGAAGAAGGCGTCGGCCGTGCGCGCCTCGGTCTCCGCGGGCGTCCAGCCGCGGACCTCGGCCAGCTTGGCTGCGACCTGCGGCAGGAAGGCCGGCTCGTTGCGGCGCCCGCGGTAGGGCGTCGGCGCGAGATAGGGGCAGTCCGTTTCGAGGATGATGCGATCGCCCGGCATGTGGCGGATCACCTCGCGCACGTCCTCGGCCGCCTTGAAGGTGGCGATGCCGGAAACGGAGAACCAGGCGCCGAGCGCCGCCGCCCGCCGGGCGAGCTCCGCGCCCGAGGTGTAGCAGTGCATCAGGATCCGGAAGGCGCCCTTGGCATGCTCTTCCTCGAGGATCTCGCCCATCACCGCATCGGCCTCGCGGGTGTGGACCACGAGCGGCAGGCCGGTCTCGCGCGCGGCGGCCACATGGGCGCGGAACACCTTGGCCTGAATGTCTCGCGGGCTGAGGTCGTAATGGAAATCGAGGCCGCACTCGCCGATGCCGACGACCCGGGGATCGGTGGCGATGTCGACCAGGGTCCTCGGCGAGAGGTCCGGATCCTCCTTCGCCTCGTGCGGGTGCGTGCCGACGGTGCACCAGATGTCCGGATGCTGGGCGACCAGTCGGACCTTCTCGTAGTTCGAGACCTTGTCGCAGATGTTGACCATCAACCGGACGCCGGACGCGAGCGCGCGCGCGATGACCGCTTCGCGGTCCTCGTCGAAGGCGGGAGCGTGCAGGTTGACGTGGCTGTCGATGAGCATTCGAGCGAGGGTCTCGGATGCGCCTAGGCGCGGGCCGCCTGACGCAGTTCGGTGAGCGCCGAAAAGAGCGCATCCGTGCGGTCGAGGTTCAGGGCCTCGACCTCCCGCGGCAGGCGCTGGAGCGTCTCCCACGCCTGGGCCCAGCGATCAAGCGGTCCCACCCCCTCCTCGGCCAGGCGCGAGGCCTGGGCGTGCACCCGCTCGGCGAGGCGCTCGAACAGCAGGTTGAACTGGGTCGGCCCCTCCCCGCCCCGGAAGCGATCGGCGAGCGAGAGCGCCAGGCTCTCGTCCAGCCGCGGCAGCTCGGCGAGGATCGCGCGGGCCGCGTCGTCGACCACGATGGCCCCGGCGGCCGCCAGTTGCAGCGCCCGGCCCGGAGCCCCCTGCCCCATGCTCGCTAGCCTCAGCGCCTCCTCAGTGTTGACGTCCGCGCGCCGGCGCACGAACTCGGCGGCCACCTCCAGGTCCAGCGGCTGGAACGCCAGCCTGCGGCAGCGTGACCGGATCGTCGCCAACAGCCGCCCGGGCGAATGGCTGACCATCAGCAGCACGCCCCGCGGCGGCGGCTCCTCCAGGGTCTTCAGCAGGGCGTTGGCCGCATTCATATTGAGGTCGTCGGCGGCGTCGATGATGGCCACGCGGTGCGGCGCGCTGGCGGGCGACTTGGAGAAGAATTCCGAGAGCCTGCGCGCGTCGTCCACCGGGATAACCTTGCGCGGCTTGCCGTCCTCGCCGACACGCTCCAGCACCAGGAGGTCGGGATGCGAACGGGCGGCGACCTGTCGGCTCACCGGGTGCTCGGGATCGGCGCCCAGCACGCCGTGTGACGGGTCCGGCGCCGCGCCGAGCAGCCGGCGGGCGGCGCGGTAGGCGAAGGTGGCCTTGCCCACCCCCTCGGGCCCGGTGAGCAGCCAAGCATGGTGCAGCCGCCCCCTGGCGCGGGAGGCCTCGAAGGCCTCCTCCTCGGCCACGTGGCCTTCCAGTTCGAAGACCTCCCGCGGATGCGGAACCTCGACCTCAGCCATGGACGGCGAGCCGGGCTTGGACAGTGGACCAGACCTGGGCCTCCACGGCCTCGATGGTGTCGTCGGCGTCGATGACGGCGCAGCGCTCCGGCTCTGCCTGGGCGATCGCCAGGAAGCCTTCTCTCAGTCGCTCGTGGAAGGCCATGACCTTGGATTCGAAGCGCATCTCCGCGCCGGGGCGAGCCGTGGCGCGGGCCAACCCCGTCTCCGGCGGGAAGTCGAAGATCAGGGTGAGGTCGGGCCGCACGTCCTCGAGGATGAAGCGCTCCAGGGCGGCGATCAGCGCCGGATCGGTCCCACCGGCGGCGCCCTGATAGGCGCGGGTGGAATCGGCGAAGCGATCGCAGACCACCCAGGCGCCACGGTCGATGGCGGGACGGATCACGCGCTCGATGTGATCGCGCCGGGCCGCATACATCAGCAGGGTCTCGGTGACCGGCGACCAGCGGTCGGCCGCGCCGTTCAGCACCAGTTCGCGGATGCTCTCGGCTCCCGGCGAGCCGCCCGGCTCCCGGGTGGCGACGACCTGACGGCCCTCGGCCTCCAGGCGCGCGACAAGGCGCTTGAGCTGGGTCGATTTACCCGCGCCCTCGCCGCCTTCGAATGTGATGAACCGCCCGCGCGACACGGGTCCAACATGGCCGCTTCGCCGGAGAAGTCCAGCGGAAGCGGCGCGATCAGAACGGACGGATCACCCGGGCGTCGGCGAAGCCGATGTCGGCCACCTTCTGGCGCAGCTCCTCGGCCTGGTCCTGGTCAGGCAGCCCGTTGAGCACCACGCGATAGAGCGTCGTGCCGTTGCGCGAGACCGGCTCGACGACGGCGGCTCCGGCGGCCGCCAGGCGCGCGACCGCCTTCTGGGCGTTCTCGGGCGTGGAGAAGGCGCCGGCCTGGACCCGGAACGCCGCCGCGCTGGTCGTGGCTTCGAGCTTTGGCGCGGTCGCAGCCTCCGGCTCCAAGGGAGCGGCCGCCGCCGGCTTGGGCAGCGGCGCGAGGGTCTGGCTGGCGATCTCGATGGCGGGAGCCTTGGCCGGGGGCGCGGCCGTGAGGATCAGGTCGCTGGCGGGCGGCGCAGACGGCTTCGGCGGCGGTGGCGGCGCGGGGGCCGCCACTGGCGGGCTGGGCGGCGGCGTGTAGCGGGCGAAGCGGCGAGTGTCCTCGCCGTAGAGCGGGGCCGGCCCGATGTAGCGCACCCGCACCTTGGCCAGGCCCTGCCGATCGTAGCCGAGCTGGCGGGCCGCCTCGTGGCTGAGGTCGATGATGCGACCGTCCACGAACGGGCCACGGTCG